>CAZGYC010000021.1:0-59191 GCA_964530015.1 uncultured Limnohabitans sp.
CGCCCAACTTGGATGCTTGCCTAGGCTTTGCTCCCCGTCTGGGTGTAGTTTGACGTCGGCCTAGGCCTAGTCCCGACAACTGTACGGGAGCAAAACGCCTTTCTATCCAAACGATCCCGTACAGTTGTCGGGATGAAATTCGCCGGAAAATGATTCACCAGAAAAATCAGTTTCACGATTTTAGACAGCAGAAAAATTGTTTTGCGGTGAAAAAGCCGCATTTTTACCGCAGGTTTTGCGGTGGTAATTATGTACATACACGAAAGGGATAATTGGACAAACTTTGTTTGGGATAATGACAAGTTATCGCCTGTCCTGGCTTCTGTAAGGCATTTACAAGGGCGTTTGCTTGGTCGTATGGAAAGTTTAGGCTTCGATTTTATAGAACGTGCCAGGTTGGAATCGCTTATTTTGGACGTTGTTGATACGTCGAGAATTGAAGGGGAATTCTTAAACCCCGAACTGGTCCGCTCGTCTATTGCCCGAAAACTGGGAATTGAAAATGCAGATTTTGTAAAGACACCCCGAAACATTGACGGGATTGTGGATGTCATTTTGGACGCGACGCAAAATTTTGACCAACCCCTTACACAAACCCGACTGTTGGGTTGGCACAATTCACTGTTTCAGTCGGGTTATAGTGGCTATGCTCAAATTGAGGTAGCCAAATACCGTTCAGGCGCAATGAAAGTCGTTTCGGGTATGTTTGGCAGGGAAAAAATACATTTTGAAGCACCATCAGCCGAGCGGGTTCCCCACGAAATGGAATCGTTTTTAGATTGGCTCAATCATGACAAAAGTTTGGATTTAGTGCTGAAATCCATCATTGCACACTTTTGGTTTGTAACCATCCACCCCTTTGATGACGGCAACGGACGGATAGCACGGGCTATTTTGGATCTGTTTTTAGCCAAAAGCGACAACAGCAAAATCCGTTTTTACAGCTTGTCAAACCAAATTTTCAAAGAACACAAGCACTATAACGACATCATTGAAAAAACACAAAAAGGAACCTTGGACATCACATCCTATTTAGAATGGTTTTTGGGTTGCTTTGAAAGGGCGTTATTGGCAAGTGGGCAAAATTTGGAAATCATCTTGGACAAAGCACACTTTTGGGACAAACATAGGCCAACAAACATTAACGATAGACAACGGCTTGTAATCAATTATTTGTACGATAATTATGAAAAAGAAACAGGGTTTTTACGAACATCAACATACGCCAAACTTGCCAAATGCTCAACTGACACCGCGTTGCGGGACTTGCAGGATTTAGTGGCAAAAGAAATGTTGAAATCAGAGGATAGCGGCAAGAAAACAAATTACATTATCGTAAGTCCAAAAGACATAAGAATACCAAAACTAACGGACGAAAAAACAACGAATCAAACCATACCAGCACCCGCCTGAGTGTAGTTCAATGCTTGCTTGGGCGTTTGCAACCAAGCCCCAGTCCAAACCATGAATTGACCATACCGATCAGGGATGGGGCCCACAGACAACAGTGTAACCATAACAACACATGAAAACCGCAGACGATACCACGCATTTCGCTCCCGAACTGCACATTCCAAACGGGACAGTCAACATTGATTTTTACACAAAACTTGGAGCAACTGAACACTTTTGTTTTCGCAACGATGACGGGAGTATCCATGTCGCCGAATTGGACATCAACGGTGCAATTTTCCATCTGCACGAAACGATGCGCGGGGCCCTTGAACCAATAAGCGCAAAGGGTGTGACCGCCGTGATAGGTTTGTTTGTCGCGAATGTGGACGACTTCATGGATCAGGCTATTCGGGCAGGAGCAACAGAGATCAATCCTGCGACAGACTATGATTACGGCTACCGTCAGGGCATGTTCAAAGATCCTTTTGGGCACTATTGGCAAATACAGAAAAAAATTTGAATCCACACAAGCAACCCAGATCCACACGGTTCGTACTTTTCCGGCCTAGGCGTAATCCCAAGCAGTGATTTGGCTACACCGATCAGGGGCCCGGCCGATCACTCCAGCCCGTACTGCATATCCGCAAAATCCAGGACCTTTTCCCAGTCATAGTCCGTCAGGTCATGCTTGCCTTCCCGTAGATGGTAGCCCACATTTTTCTGATGGATAGTCTGTACTTCGAGCTGATAATCCTCCGGAAACTCCAACCGAAACCCATATATCTCCGAATACACCCGGCTTCCGATCTTTAGGGACAAAAACTCCCCCTTTGGATCCGCCCACAGGTCATCCTTGGAGCTCCCCACATACACTGCCCGAGGCGCGATGCTGGCCAGGAGTTGGTGCTGGTCCAGGGGCAGTTGTTCCTCTTTGTCGTTGTAGCCCCTAAAGTTGTCACAAAACCAATAGGGAAAGCCCGTATTGATCCGGTGGACGGTCTCCCCAAACATCCGCCTGGACAGGGCCGCTCCCCCGCAGCCGGACTCATTGGAAACGGTGATCGCCCAGCGGGTATCATTGGCCCCCGCCCACAAGGCTGCCTTGCCCCCACGGCTATGGCCAATCACCCCGGCTCTGGAAGCATCCACATCCGGGTCTTTTTCCAGATAATCCATCACCCGCATCGCCCCCCAAGCCCAGGCCGACAGGGCTTTCATTCCGTTGGGCAGGGCTTTTTGTTCGGGATAAAGCCCGTCCAGGATTCCCTGGGTATAGCGGTCTGCATCATCCGGAGCGACAAACTCCACATCAAAGATCGCAGCAGCGTAACCCCGCCCCACGATTTGCTCCACCGGAAAAAAGCGGTTTTCAGTGTCTCCAGTCAGCTCCTCCACATTTCTGTGACTGATCAAAACAAAGACCGGCATGGGCTTGACGGCGTCCTTTGGCAGGTACAGCTTCAAAAGCATGGTCTGCGTCTTGCCATTTCTGGAGATGTCAATCGCGATCTCCTTGAGTCTGGAATAGGCCGAATGGGGATGACTGGGCTGGACTTGCACCCGAAATCCGATCTGATCAAAGTCTTTGGGGACTTGGCCATACACCTGATCGGCAAACTTGGCCACCAGTTCCGGTCTTCTTTGATACTCCCAATCTCCCGGCGTGCTGACCAGACGGCCGTCATAGCCCACCAGGACTTCCGGCAAGACCAGATCCGGCACCTTGCTTTCTTCATAATGGATGGGCCGCTGCGCCATCAAGGGCGTCGGCATTCCCAAGATTCCCCAAAGGATCATTGCCATCAGGCCTTTTAATCGATTCATGGCATGGATAGGATCAGTTTCCAATTCGGTACACTTTCCAATTCGGTACACTTAATGTATATGCGCAATATTGCCGGTATTTTAAGATTATCAAATGGCCTTGGGCTGGTTTGGCAGACACTCCAACCCCGCCCAGCCGTCGAGGTTTTAGACTATGGGGAATTGGGTATAGTCCTACTCCAAGATTGGTGATGCCGGCTGCTTCTGTCTTGCTTGGTATGGTTGCGCGGGCAACACTTAAAGTAAATGATGATTTTCGAAATTTTCTGTACATTAAAGTCCTGAATATGTTTTATCTAAACTTTTATTATCATGAAAAAAATAGTTACAATTGTTGTGTTTGTGCTTTTGGCGACCTGGACTTACGCACAACAAGGAAGTGCCTATATAGGTGGGGCAGTCGCTTTCGGCGGTGACCAATGGAAAGTAGGACCGGAGATTGGTACTTGGTTAAAGGATGACCTGCAGCTTGGTACCGTGCTTTCTTTTGGGGGAAGTGATGTGGAAGGTTACAAGACCACCGACATCGCCCCACATGTGTACTTTAGAAAATGGTGGCCTGTAGGCGAGAAGTTTTCACTCTACGCGGGCGTGAATGCACGGTATGTAAGCTCCAAATCCGAAACGGGAGGCAACAGCAGCACAAGCAGCTATTTTGACGCGTTCTTGGATGCGGGATTTGCCTATGCTGTCGCGGAGCGATGGGGGGTTGTTGGCAGGGTGGGTTCCTTGGGATACATTCAGGAAGACTTTAAGCTGGACTTCAATATGTCTCCCCAGTCCCTGTTCAATGTGGGAATTTACTACACGTTCAAACAATAAAATATCTCCCGCTCAATGGGAGATACAACACCACTCATAATCAGGATGGCTGACTGTACTGACCCCAGCTTGGACAAACAAGCCGGCTGGGAATAGTATATCCATTAGACACGTCTTTGCGAGGGGCGTTTTCCAATGGCTAAATTGATTTGGGGGCTCAATGCCCCGAAGCAATATGATCATTGGAAGCAGGTTTTTGATCGGGAGACTGCTTTCCCGAAGCAAGCCTGCATGTGGCAGACTGGTTCCGGACAGGCCGCTCGTGCCTCACCATCAATGTCGGATTTACCAAGTGCCGGGAACAGCGAGCCAGGGTGCTTTTCCTCCTGTAGGCGACGGCAAATTTTGCTCAAACTTGTCCAACAGGCCACCAAATCCCGCTATCTTGAAGCAGGCTTCCGGGAGATAGCCCTTGCCTGGCAGGCATCTGATGACCCATAAGCCACCAAGGTACATCCCCACAGTGGCAGGCAAGGGGCCCGGAGCATTGACACCAATCAAAGCAGACTTGAGATGGCACAAAAAACAGCAAAGATCCTGGTCGTCCTGTTGGCGATTGCCGTTGGATTTTATCCAAGCATCTATTTTCTCAGGGATCGAACCTTTGGCTTGTTGAGTTCCAAATCCGACGAGCTCTTGGCAAATCCGCTTTGGAACACGGTCTTTTATGCACATATTATTTTGGGGGGAATCGCTTTGTTGATCGGCTGGCTGCAGTTCGACACCAAGCTCAGGCTAAGGAGGCCTGCCACACACCGGGCTATTGGAAAAACCTATATGACTTCGGCGCTGGCCAGTTCACTGGCAGGCATTGGATTGGGCTTTTTTGCCACGGGAGGCATCGTACCCTCAGCAGGGTTCGTTTCTTTGGGAACCGTATGGTTTACAACCACTTTGTTGGCTTATCTGAAAATCAGGGAAAGGCAGGTCGAGCAACACCGAAACCTGATGATCTACAGCTATGCCGCATGTTTCGCAGCCGTCACGCTGAGAATTTGGCTGCCTCTTTTAATCGCAATATTCGGGAATTTCATCGTTGCCTACTCGATTGTCGCCTGGTTGTGTTGGGTACCCAATCTGATGGTTGCAAACCTTATTGTGAGGAAACTGAAACCCTATCAGGTTCAATAACAAAATGTGGTTAGACGCTTTTCTGCCAGTTGCGAAATTCCGTTCCGAATATGGGACGGATGCTTCGGCACGCTTCGACCGGCTCCGTGACCGAGCCCGGCACAGGAGACATCCCGCTATCGGGAGACCGGAGGAGTGCCTGGCATTCACTGGCTCCCCGGCTGGGCGTGAGGCCATCCTTTTTCGGCAAATCCCGCTAACTTGTGCAACACGGTCGGCGATGAAACCGTCCGCTTGCAAAGACTGCCGCATAAAACAAAAACAATGACCATCGAAGAAATACAAGACATCTGCCGCCAATTGCCCGGAGTGACCGAAGACATCAAATGGGAACACGACCTGGTTTTTTCGGTTGGGGGAAAAATGTTTTGCGTGGTCGGGCTGGATCAGTCGCCGACGAGCGCATCGTTCAAGGTCAGGGACGAGGAATTTGAAGAGATCTGCAATTGGCCTGGATTCAAACCTGCTCCCTACGTCGCCAAATACAAATGGGTTTGGACGGAAGATATCAAAAAGATGAAAAAGGCCGACTGGGAAAGATACCTTAAGCAATCCTATGGGTTGGTAAAAGACAAACTATCCCCAAAACTAAGGAAACAACTGGGCCTGCAATAAACCCAGCCGATTGGCTGTTCCGGTGAGGGAAGAATCGAAATCCCGACGGGTACTCCCGCCGAATACCGGAAAACCTGGCTTGTGGCATCCCACGACAGAATATCCCCGGAGCAGGCAAATGTCGGGAGAGACTACCGCTGGGACTGCAGCAGCGCGTCGATCCGTCTCCAATCTCCGCCCAGGGCTTCGTCGATCCATTGGTTCCACCGTTCCTGGCCGTCGGGATCGAGGCCGTGGTTGGTTTGCTTTTCGTAAAACTCCTGCAGGCGGTTCATCTCGCGATAGGCATCCAGATAGGCTTCATTGATCTGCGCCTGATAGAAGTCCAGATTCAGCTCGGCCTGTTCCAGGCGGTGGATCAGCCGGTCTGCCACAATCCTGACCACGTCAAAGTGCCGCTGCTCGTGGTTGAGTCCATAGGCACTGGGGGTTTTGACCCAAGACTGCATGGGAAGCATGTAAACGTTGATCTCCAGGGTCTGCACGACCGAACCGGAATCCATCATCGAAATCCCCTGAAGGGAAAAACTGGTGAAAATCGTCGCATTGTTGCGGCTGCTCGGGCTGGGCCTGGCCCTGAAATCCTCCCAGACCAAGGGACGCCCCGCCTCATAGTACACCTTGTCCGCGGTAGAAACCTGGTTTTGGTCAATGATGTCCAAGCGGAAGGTAGTGGCCAGAGCCCGGTTGCTCAGGTTTTGGTTTTGGATCCAGGTGTCAAAATAGACCAGGGAATTGTGAAACAGCCGATTGACCACGTCCTCCACCTTGTCCATCCGGAAGCCGGATCGCTGGTATTGGATGGAGCCGGAATAATCCAACAGGTGGACGGGATCAAAGCTGCCGATGACGAAGAAGCCAAGTCCCAACTCAAAGTCCCCTTCGTACAGGCCGGTTTCGGGATTGAATTTTTCGGTCAGCTTCAGTTCAAAGATCCTGGCCTGGATTTCCTTTTGGGCAGCGTCACCCGGACTGATACTCTGCCTGAAAAACCGGGTGGCCGATTGCTCCAGGTCCCCCTTGATCGTCACGGGGATTTTGTGGCCACCCCGCTCAAACACTTCGCCGATTGCGGATTTTCCGATCCTGTGGTCCAGTACTTCCCGGTAGCGGTATTCCGTCGTTGCCAACGCCGGCTTTTTGCCGGGGTCAAGATCCAGCAGGACCTTTTGTGCCAAACCTTCAAAGGAGAGAAGGAAGGCGAAAAAAACCATCCATGAATGGGGGAAATTCAGGCGGGGAAACGAAAGTGGTTTTGCCGGATGCCGTCGCGATAGCCGATATCGGGAGTCCGATGTCCGGCGACCGACGGAGACGGGAGAAGGGAAACAGTTGGATGATTGCACTGGCATTGTAAATCACATAGTTGTGCTGGGCGTAGTCGAAGCATCGTAAATCGAATCCCGAAGGGACCTGGGCCGGAAGATTATCGGAAAAACCGGCAGAATCCCCACGAAAGGAAGATAGGGCAAATTTTCCCAAAACGAAACTGTCGGCTGATCCCCGGGATTTTGCAAAAGACCCCACAGCTCCGATCCACAGGCCGATTTTCGGGAACGCCCCGATCCGGCTATCCCGGTTTTATCCGCCACAGATTTTCCACTCAACCTGCAAATTCCACAAATCAACCCAAATACTGTTTTTTCTGAGTTGATTTTGAATAACTTAAGCTACCAACCAAACCCCAATTCCATGGAACAACTCCGCAAAGAAGACATCCCCCAGGGAGCTTTTGATCTCTACGACTACTATTGCCACAACAAGCTCGACCGCAGGACTTTTGTGGAAAAACTCTCCGCATACGCGGTGGGGGGCATCACCGTCACCGCGCTGATGAGCTCCATGATGCCGGATTACCTCAATACCCGCACCGTGGAGCCGAATGACAAACGCATGCAAAGCTCCGATTATGTCCTGTACGACTCTCCCAAGGGCGGGGGGCAGATCAAGGGCTTGTTTTCCAAGCCTGCCGGAAGCGGGAAATTCCCGGGAATCGTGGTGGTGCATGAAAACCGGGGACTCAATCCCTACATCGAGGATGTGGGAAGGCGATGTGCCGTGGACGGCTTTGTTTCCATCGCACCGGATGCCCTCACGCCGCTGGGCGGATATCCCGGCAACGACGACGAAGGCCGGACCATGCAGGCTACGCTCGACAGAAACTCGATGTTGGAGGATTTCATTGCTGCCTACGAATACCTCAAAACCCACCCGGACTGCAATGGAAAAGTCGGAGTCGTGGGCTTTTGCTTTGGCGGCTGGATCTCCAATATGATGGCCGTGAGGATACCCGACCTCGGGGCGGCTGTGCCATACTATGGCGGGCAGCCTCCGGTGGAGGAGGTTGCGAAGATCAACGCGCCGCTTTTGGTGATCTATGCCGAGCTGGACGAACGGGTCAATGCCGGCTGGCCAGCCTATGAGGAAGCACTCAAGGCCAACAACAAACCCTATGAAATGGTCAACTATCCGGGAGTAAACCACGGGTTCCACAACAACACGACCCCACGGTTTGACGAGGCGGCGGCCAAACAGGCCTGGGACAAGACCATTGCTTTTTTCAGATCAAATCTAGGCTGAGGGAAGGAAGCTTTTGCCCCGTCCCTCTTTTTGGGTACCGGAGGAAGACCGAAGACGGAAGATAAAAATCTGCGGAAATCTACAGGAACCATTCAGGGACTTTCAGAAAAACCATTCCCGAATCGGGGCTTCAAAAACGGGCATGGACCTGATGAAGCCGGCATAAAAAATCAGCGGGAATCTGCGCCCTTTTCTGCGGAAATCTACAGGAACCATTCAGGGACTTTCGGAAAAACCACTCCCGAATTGGAACTCCAAAAACGGGGATGAATTGGTTTTGTCGGGTGGTGAAAGACCGAAGATGGGAGACCGAAGACGGAAGAACCGAATCCGAAATCGCAAATCCGACATCCGAAATCGGGAAACTCCGTTTGTTTCTATTCTTTTAATTCCGAATATTTGAAAGGCACTTTTGCCGAATCGAGAAAAATAATGAAACAGATCATCCCCTACACTTCCTTTCAGGAAGCCATCCAGACCTTTGACAACGGTGGCAAATTCTTCAATCTTTTCAGCCGTGCCAAAGACGGGGTCGTGTCTTCGGCTGAATTGGGAAAAGTGGCTGGCATGACCCATGACCACCAGGCCATGATCCTGTATTTGGTCCTGTCGATTTCCCACTTGGACAACCGTTCGCGTGAACGGGTTCTCGCCCGCCTGGATTCCGGGCTTTTTGACCTGTATGAGAAATACAGGCCTATCCACATGAGTTTGGCCCAACTGGCCAACCAAGGAAAAGCCGGAATCAGTACCGTGATTGTCGGAACGCCCAAAAAAATCAGCACGACCACGGACTTTGACGACACGATCATGGTTCCCATCGGAGTCGGGGCGATGACGAGTTTCACGATCGTGCCGATTGTGACCAGCTATGAGGTTTACCAACTGACTTCCGAGGAAGACGACACCGTGGTCACCATCGCCCACCACAAAGAAAGCTCCCCGCTTCCGGAGAGGAAGCTGAGAATCGGGGGGATGCTCACCTCCCTCAGCCACTCAGACGACATTGACCGGCCGAACCGGGTCTTTTTGGAAGTCCAGTATTACATGGAAGAAGACTAAGGGCTTTTTCGTTTTTTCTTCAAAATTTGGAAACCTTACTCATCGACCAGGAGTCTTTTTCGCTGTCTCAGGGGGATTTTATTATCCGTCTCCTTGTGGCTATTGGGATCGGCGGTGCGATAGGGCTGGAGCGCCAATACCGCGCCATGAACGAGGACTCAAAAAGCTTCGCCGGGATCCGCACCTTCGTTTTTTTGGTCCTTCTCGGCTTTGTTGCCGCCCTGTTCAATTTTCTGTTTTCCCCCTGGGTTTACGTGGCGTTTTTTCTGGGAGTAAGCATCCTGATTGCGGTCTCCTATTGGTTTACCGCTTCCAAGGGAGACCACGGTTCCACCACGGAGTTTAGCTCCCTGCTTGCTTTTGTGCTCGGCTCCATGACCTTGATCGGCATGATCGAGATCAGCCTGATGATCACGGTTTTGATCCTGTTGGTGCTTTCCTCCAAGTTTCGGATCAAAACCATCGTCGGAATGATCACCGCCGGGGAAATGTATGATTTCATCCGGTTTGTGGTCATTGCCCTGCTGGTTTTCCCTTTTCTTCCGGACAGCAACTTTGGCCCCTACGATGTCCTCAACCCCAAGGAAATCGGCTGGGTGGTCATCCTCACCTCGGGTCTGGGACTGGTGGGGTATGTTCTGACAAAATTCCTGGGCGCAACCAAGGGGATCCTGCTCGGCGGGATCGTCGGCGGGCTGGTATCCAGCACCGCAGTGACTTGGATCTATGCCAAAAAAAGCAAGGCAAACGAGGCCCTCTCCGCAAGCTGTGCGACCGCCATTCTGGCCGCCTCATCGATCATGTTTGTCCGTGTGCTGATCTGGACGTTTATCTTCAGCCAAGAGCTTTTCAAAAGACTGCTTCCGGCAGTAGGCCTGGTCTTCCTGGCCGCCATCGGAATTACCCTGTACATCTTTCTCAAGAGGCAAAACAAGACCCCTGAAAATGCCGAAATCCCCCTCAAAAAACCCCTCGACCTCAAAGGAGCCTTGGTTTTTGGCCTGATCTACACCTTGATCCTGCTGCTGGTGAGCTATGCCAACGAAAATCTCGGCAGTAGCGGCACGGTCATTTCGAGTGCGGTAGCCGGTTTTTCGGACATCGACGCGATCACCATTTCCGTCTCAAAGCTGACGGGAACCTCCCTGGATCTGGGGATCGCCTCGGTCGCCGTCATGGTTGCTTCCATGTCCAACACCCTGGTCAAGATGGGAATCGGGATCTATGCGGGAAGTGCCGCCTTGCGAAAAAATCTTTTGATCGGCTATGGCAGCATATTTCTCGCGGCTTTGGCTACCTTGATTTTCCTAATCTGACGGCTACCCAAACCCATGACTCTCCGCATCCCGCTCGGCTTTTTGGCACTTCTCATTTTGCTTGTGTCTTGCAAAAAACAGGAAACCGGACCCGGAAATCCCGTGTCCGAGCTCATCGCCGAGTCTTACCTCTCCTGGAACGGAGACTCACTTCCTGCCTATCCTACCGGAAAGCCAAAAATCTCGATCGTCAAGGTCACTATTCCCCCTCATTCGGAGCTGCCGCATCACTATCATCCCGTGATCAATGCCGGGGTTTTGCTCTCTGGCGAACTGACTGTAGTGGATAGCAAGGGAAATGTACTGCAGATGAAGGCCGGTGATCCGATCATCGAAGTGGTAAACACCGTTCATTTTGGAAAAAACGAAGGCGACATCCCTGCCGAAATCCTGGTTTTCTATGCCGGTGCCGAAGAGATGGAAATCGTCGTGAAAGATTCTGTTTCGAATTAAAGACGCCATTAATTCCTCATTCAAAAATTCCCAATTCAACATTTTCTAACATGCCCTCACACAAGACCACCTTTCAGTTTATCAGCGAACCCGGAGACGTCAACTTTGGTGGGAAAGTCCACGGGGGATCCGTGATGAAATGGATCGACCAGGCCGCCTACACCTGCGCCCGAACCTGGGCCGAAAGCTATTGCGTGACCGTGTACGTGGGCGGCATCCGTTTCTACAAACCGATCAGCATCGGCGAACTGATCAAGATCGACTGCCAGGTGATCCTGACGGGCAGCTCCAGCATCCACATCATGGTGGAGGTGTATTCGAGGGCTTTTTCGGAGAAAAAGTTTGAGAAAAAGACCCACTGCATCATCATCTTCGTATCCGTGGACGAAAATGGAAATCCCCGGAAAGTAAAGCCCTGGATCCCCAAAACGGAACAGGACAAAAAGCTGGAAGAATACGCCGAAAAGCTCAAGAAGCTCCGCGGTGAAATCCACGAGGAAATGCGGCCGTTTTTTAATGAATAATCGTTCTTCAGGATTTGCAATCCTGAAGCCCTGTTCGGGGATTTGCAATCCCCCTTCAGCATCTGCCGGATTAAAAATCCTGTAACAGCACCTCGGAATTACTCCCGATAGCCATCGCGGATTCCGAGGAACAGGAGGAGCAAAGTAATGCAGACCTTCCAGGTTTTGAAAACCTGGAAGGTCCTTGCGCCTCTTGAATTACGGCATCACTTCTCCAATCCCTCCTGTTGGATTTTGGGAAAGGCCTTCTCCGGCATTTTTGGCAAAAAACCACAAAAAGAGGATTTTCTTGCTACTTTTTGGCAGAAACAAAGAATCAGAGGGCAATCAGATTAACGATTACTGATATATCCGAAATTGAACAGTGGGCAGTATGGATTGGAATTGTCTGTGGCGAAATAAGAGAAATACCTTTCTCAAAATCTCCAAACGCCATGAAAAAATCCCGATTAGCTCCGAAAAACAACCTCATTTTTTGCACCTTGGCATTTTTGTTTCTTGAATGTTGCCTACTGCTCCTGGTCACCGCATTGGAAAACCCCATCACCTTCTTTGTTGCCTTGTTGGGTGCGGGATGGCTCATGTGGACTTTTGTGGAATATGTGGTTCACAGATTCCTGATGCATGAACTGATCATCCCAGGACAAAAGGATGAACTGTTTAACCACCAGCACCACCACCAGCACCCAGGTGACTTGGTGGTAAGTTGGAAACACAGGCTTCTTATCGGTGTTTTGGGCATATTTTTGCTGACTTTGGCAATTACTGTCCAAATCAGCCTATTCACCTTTTTTACTGGATTTTTTATCGGATTTATGCTCTATAATTTGCTCCATTACCTGCTTCACCGACCTCTTGGCAATATCATTCTTCCCCAAGTCCAAAGGGCCCATATACTCCATCACACCAGATATCCTCATTGCGGATTCAGTTTCAGTACGATTTTTTGGGACTGGCTGTTTAACACGTTACCCCCCAGAGAAGCGGAGGTTACAGCGCAAATGAAAAAGAACTACTTCAGCACTGGCACTATTGCCTCCAAGCCGGGGAGGATGCCTCCAAGACAGACCGGCTCGAAAAAAATGAGTTCCATTTAATTGGAATTAGGCGGTAAAACCCGCTATTCGAGTCCCGATAGCTCCCGTTCTTCAGGATTTGCAATCCTGAAGCCCTGTTCGGGGATTTGCAATCCCCCTTCAACATCCGTCGGATTAAAAATCCTATAACAGCACCTCGGAATTACAAATTCCGAGGAACAGGAAGGAACAGGAACAGCTCCTCCGAATTGCAAATTCGGAGGAGCGAGACCTTCCAGGTTTTGAAAACCTGGAAGGCCCTTGCCTCTTGAATTACGGCATCACTTCTCCAATCCCTTCACCTTTTCCAAAAACAACCCCTCCACGTAAAACTGCCAATCTGAAAAGTCCAGTGCCTGGTTGGCCAGATGGACGTGGTGGTCCTGATCCAGGATGTAGCCGGTCGGCTTGTTGAGCTGGCGGGTTTGGCCATAGACCGTCTCCAACTGCCCCTGGATCGCGGCCCATTCTTCCTGCATCCCGGCGAGTTTGGCCTGGGCCAGACTCCTTTTCTCCCCGCTGGGCTCGTCGAGCTCTGCCAGGGTGATCAAAGCCCGGTTGGAAAACTGGGCTACTTGCGCCACCTGCTCGTACACCTCAAGGGCATAGGTGTTTCTGATCGCAAGCTTCTTGGATTCCTGAATCACTCCCAGCACCGAGTCAATCCTCGCCAGGTTGGCTTCTGCGGCGGCAATTTTGTCCTGGTATTTTTCCGTCCAAACTCCCGCAGAATCCGGATTTGGGAAGGGAATTACCGCTTGCTCGATGGGGTTTTTCAGGTTTTTGACCCGATTTCTGTCCCGTTTTTTGTCCAACAGCGCATTTTTCCAGAAGGCCACGGGCTCTTCCAGCCGATTGATAAATTCCATCTCCGCATCCGCCAAAGCCGGTCCAAACGCCCGCTGTCGGTAGGCGGAATGAAGCTCCTCGGTGTTCCGCTTTTCCCCAGCCCAAGTGTACTCGGCAAAGATCGCGATTCCTCTGCCGTACAGTTCAAAATGCGGCGAGTCATCATCCCACAGCGTCAACAGCAGTCCATCTGCCTTGTTCCGGATCGAGATCAGCGCAAAATCCCGGATGTTGTTGGTATTGCTTTGGTCCTGCGGCATCAAATTCCAGCGGGTTTGCCCTGCGGTCGCTCCCATTACTTTCAGCCCATTGTCCGAAAACCATTGGATGGCCCGGTTGTTTCCGGGAGATTCCGGCATGTCATAGTTCCAGCGCATATAGACACAATTTTTGGGAAACAGGTCGATGTACTTGTTCAGGTTTTGCTCATTGGCGGACCAGATGCTGTCCACCTGCGCCCCACTCAGCTTGCCGTTGTAGATGGAATTGTAAACGCCTGCATTCTTCAGCGGCATGTCATCCCAAAAGATCGGGGTCAGGCCCTTTTGCGCGGCATACTCACTCACCCGGTTGAGCCAGATCAACTGGAGCTCCAGCGGGGATTTTCCGCTGTTTCGTCCGGTCGTATGCACTTCGTCTCCGCCGACATGCAGGTAATTGGCATGGGGAAAGGCCTTCAAGGCGTCCCCATAGAGGTCAAACTGGACTTTGTAGGTTTCTTCATTCAGGGGATTGAAGGCCCAGTCGCTTGCCGGATCGTCCCTGAGCGGTTTGTATTGGTCATGCTTCAGGATAAACGAAGCATGGCCCAGCCCCTGCACCAGCGGACTGATCCGGATATTCCGGGCCATCGCATAGTCACTGATCGCTTTCCAGTCGGCGATGGAAAAGGCATCGGAAGAAGCTACTTTGGGTTGAAGCTGATAGCCAAGTTTGTCCTCGACTTCGACGATCACGGCATTGATTTTCTGTGCGGCAAAGCGGTCCATCAGCTCGTAGTAGTACTCTTTTTTCTCCAGATGGTGCTTCACATCCAGATGAACCGCACGGTAAGCCAAAGCCGGAGCATCGCTGATCTTACAAAGCGGCAGCGGAGCCTCTTGGTCTTTGGCATCTTCCAGGAGCTGGGACAGGGTCATCAGGCCATACCAAAGTCCCGCTTTTGTGCTGGCCTTGAGCTCCAGCCTGTCGGAGGAAATCTCCAACTCATATCCTTCAGGGGCAATCCCCAGCGCGGGATCGAGGGTCAGCACAAAAGCCCCGCTTTGCAGGCCAAGCGGATCCTTGCCGGAGACGATCAAGTCTTTGGCGAGCGTGAATGAATTTTCAACTTCGGAGACATCAAGTTTCGATTCCCCGCTGATCTCAAAAGAAGTCGGGCTGGGCAAGATGACAAACTTGGCCTCAGAGGCGGATTTGGATCCACAGGACCAGAGGGAAACAAAAAGGCAAAAAACGACAGAAAGCTGAAAGATGCGCATGGATTGGATTTGTTGATTTCCAAAAATTAAGGAATTCCCGAGTATTCGTCCCAAAAAATTCTGTTTCCCGGAGCAAATCCATGATCGGCCTTTGATATTCCCCATTTTTGCCTAATTTTTAGATTCTTCGAATCTGGAAATTTCCCCATTCGGAAAAACTTCAACCCGAACCAACCCAAAATGCTGACACTTCTTATCATCCTGGTCGCCCTGGCTCTGATCCTGATTGCCATAGTAAAATTTGATATCCATCCTTTTCTGGCTCTTTTTGTAGGCGCAATTCTATACGGGCTGATGATGCAGATGCCATCGGAACTAATTCTTAAATCAATATCGGAAGGGTTTGGCGGTGTGATGGGAAGTGTTGGATTGTTGATCCTGTTAGGGGTGATCATGGGTACTTTTCTTGAAAAAACCGGAGGGGCCATCGTCATTGCCGACCGGGTTCTGAAGTGGATCGGAGAAAAATCGGTCAATCTCTCCATGATGCTCAGCGGCTGGGTGCTTTCGATTCCTGTGTTTGGCGACAGCACGATTATCATGATGAATCCCATCGCCAAGTCCCTTTCCGCAAAAAGTAAGATCTCCTATGCCGCCACGATTGTGGCACTTTCTCTCGGTGCCATGGCCAGCCATGCGCTTGTTCCCCCTACCCCCGGCCCGATTGCGGCAGCCGGGATTTTGGGGGCTGATCTGGGCCAGGTCATCTTGTATGGGATAGTCGTTTCTTTGGTTGCACTGATTCCCCTTTACTTTTTTGTCAACAAATTCGTGGTAAAAATCCCACTGGAAGCCCATCTGGCCGTGGATGAAAAAAAACTGGAAAAGAAACAGCTACCCGGCTTCTTCTCCGCACTGACCCCCATCCTTGTCCCTTTGTTTTTGATCATCCTGGCCTCGATTGCCAACTATCCGACCAAACCTTTTGGGGAGGGTCAGTTCTTCAAGGTTGTCCAGTTTGTCGGTTCGCCGGTGATTTCCCTGCTTTTGGGAGCCCTTCTCTCCTTTACCCTGCCCAAAAAATTTGACGTAAAACTGCTATCCTCCTCCGGCTGGATCGGGGAATCGATCCTGATCGCAGCCCCGGTGATCCTGATCACTGGTGCAGGAGCTGTCTTTGGAAAGATGCTTCAAAATTCAGGCGTAGGAGACTTGGTCACCTCCAATATGAGCGATGCAAACTGGGGGATTTTTCTTCCGTTTTTGATTGCATTCGCCCTAAAAACAGCCCAAGGTTCCACTACTGTCGCAATGATCACCACCGCTTCCATTATCGCCCCAATCCTCGGCCCGCTGGGATTGGATTCTGAGACAATGAAGGTCTTCACGACCTTGGCCATCGGTGCAGGTTCATTGGCTATCTCCCATGCAAACGACAGCGGTTTTTGGGTAGTCACCCAGCTTTCCGGCATGTCCATCAAACAAGGCAACATGTCCCACAGCCTGGGAACCTTGATTGCAGGGATAACGACCATTTTGGCAGTGTTCGGATTGAGTCTGGTAGTTGGATAGAACGTACTGAATGTCTGGGATTATCAACAAAATGTGACAAAATCGCGTGTTTCAGATTTTTGATTTCATCTTTCTGCCCTTACCTCGCTGTCCATCCCCCGTCTACAGTTAGCATAGATCCAACCAAGTAGGTACCTGCATCGGAAGCTAAAAAAATTGCTGCCCCCTGAATTTCCTTCAGCTCACCCCAGCGCCCCAATGCCGTAGCCCCAACCACAAACTTTTTACCTTCTTCAGTATCGGCAATCGGCAGATTCATCTCCGTTAAAAATGGCCCCGGACAGATCGCATTGACATTGATATTCCAGGGAGCCAGCTCCAATGCCAAAGCCCGGGTCATCTGCACCACGGCCCCTTTGCTAGAGGCGTAGGGCGTCCGGTTGGACAGTCCGACCAAACCCAAGGTACTCGCCAGATTGATGATCGATCCTTTTTTATTCTCCTTCATGTAGGGAGTCACCGCCCGACTGGCCAGCCAGGTACCGGTCACGTTCACCTCCATCACTTTGGCAAAATCTTCGTGACTCAGCTCATCTATGGCCCCACGGATATTGATTCCGGCAGAATTGATCAATATGTCGATGCTGCCAAAGGCATCAAACGCCGCTTTTGCCATCGCTTCCATCGCAGACTTGTCCACGACGTCTGCGGCAAAAGTCAGAACCTTCACTCCGTATTGGGCTGAAATCTCCGCTGCTGCCCCATCTCCCTCAGAGGCTTTTCGGCTGACTAGCATCACATGAGCTCCGGCAGAAGCCAGTCCCGCGGCCATGGCCAAACCCAGGCCTTTGGTCCCTCCGGTGACGATGGCGGATTTGCCTTTGAGAGAAAAGAGGTTGATTCCGGGAAGTTGGGAAAAGTCTAAAGCGGACATGATTTTGTTTTTTAGTGTTTAGTAAATTCAGTAAGTGGTAAGTGGTAAACAGTAAGTGGTTTGGGTCACAACTTACCACTTACTCCTCACTACTTACAGAAGATTGGCTTTGGAAAAGGCAAGGCACTTCACCACATTTTCCTCTTCGAAGGCCAGTCGTTGTTCGGGATTTAAGTTTTTCACTTCGGGAAGCGACTCTGGATAGGTATTGTCCCGAACCGTTCTCAGGATTTTGGCCAAGTCCTGGGCAGTGGGATTCTCGAAAGTCCCCCAATACGACTCCTCCAGGCAGGGGATTTCCAGGGGATCGCGCGTGATCATTTCCAGACTGAAAGTGACGGTTGGATTGTGTTTTTGGCACAACGTCACGGCCTCCTTCAAATCGACAATCCCGGTACCCAGGGGAACCTCCGACAGCAAAAACCCCTTTTCAAAGGGCTTCACTCCCATGTCTTTCACATGCGTGGAAAATGCAAACGGGGCCAAAGTCCGGATCACCTCCATGGGTTCCTCCAGCAGGGATACGTTGTTGCCAAAGTCCAGAGTCACCCCAACCCACTGGCTGCTCAGATTTTGGATGATTTGGACGAGCTCGGCGGCTTTCCAGTCCTTGTGGTTTTCGATGGCCAGCTTCACGCGGTGCTTGCGGACAATGGGCTCAGCCAGCAGGATGGAATTATGGGAGTTTTCCTTGAAAACGGCCCATTCTGCCGCTGTCTTGAAGTTCTCATAGCGTCGCCCACCCAGGCAGACGGTCCTCAAAACCGAAACTCCGGCTTCTTTTGCAGCCAGCACTTCCTTTTCAAACCTCGCCACATCCTCGGGGTTCTTCGGCAATCCGATGCTTCCTTCCAGATACATCCCCAGCTTTTCCCGCTCGTCCCGGACCTTTTTGCCAAAATCCTCCGCCCAGCCTCCCACGGTAGTCTGGATTCCCCCCGCACCGATGGAGTGGCAATGCCGCATCAAGTCAAGCGCATCTTTGAAAGCGGGATATTGTTGGCTTTCCGTTTTGGAACCGTACCGAATCCCGTAGGAGTGTACCACCACACCCATGGGGATGTTTTTCAGGCTTTCCGGCAAAGCCGAAAACGGAAAGGAAAGTGCTGCAGCGGCAAGGCCGGACTTCTTCAGAAAGGTTCTTCTGGACTCAAAATCTGGGGAACGGTTCATGTTTTGGTGATTTTGGGTTAAGGTTTCGGAGCGGACGCAAGCCCCTCCAGATGTTTTTCCAATTCGGGGGCAGACCAGGGATACACCCTGCCCTGATTGAGGTGCCGCGTGGAGCCGACCGTCCGTCCGGTGACCGGAGGAGCCTGATTGCCCCACTCATTTCGGATATAGGTGAGGATGGCCGCAATGTCCCCGTCGTCCATGGTGGAATGCGAGGGCATGACCGGAAGGATCTCGGGAGCGTCGTACTTTTTGCCTGCCACTTCGATCGGCCCCTCGATTCCGTGCAGCAGAATCAGGGAAAGGCGGACTGCATCCCCGGTCACCCATTCCGATCCGGCCAAGGGAGGCCCCATTCGCGCAGCTCCCTTGCCGTTGCTGCCATGACAGCCGGCACAGGAAGTCAGGTATTTCGTCCGGCCTAACGCAAACTGTTTCATTGACTTCTCGTCCAGATTCCCCGCAGCCGCCAGTGTGGCGGCAGGCTGATGGCCAGGCCAGGAGAAAAGCCGTTGCAACATTTCGACCCGGTTTTGATCCAAGGAAAGGTCAGCCCTTGTGAAAATCTCCGGCTTGCTCCGCAAAACCACGGATCCGGGAGTCTCCAAATCCGCGGCTTTGATCGCCATTCCGGTGAGGATCGCAGTTTCCTTCCAGCCAATTTCGGGTGCATCGGCCAATGTCAAAAGGCCAATGATTTCCTCCGAATCCCCGTTGTTGACTACGGCAGTGGTGAGCATTTCCAAGAAAATCTCCCGGTCTGGATGGGCTGCTTTCCAGGATTCGCCTGCGACAAGTTTATTCAAAAATCCAAACTCCCCGGCTTCCAAACTGCTCAAAACGGCATCCCGGATCAGAGCCAGATTCCCATATTTTTCAATGATTTCGGAAAGCAAATCCTGCCTTGCTTCGCGGCCGAGGACTTGGGCGCTCAAGGCGAGCTGCAAGGCCAGTTTTTCAGAGGCACTTTCCGCCAAAGCAGGAACCATTTTTTCCAGTCGGGACAAAACTGCAGGGCTGGCAAGGGCTGGCTGCTCGATCTGCCTCAAAGCGGTTGCTTTCAGCAAATCGGTGCCTTTTTGCAAGACTTCCAGCAAAAGCCCGGGATCGACTTTTCCCATTCCCTCCAAAGTCCAAAGCGCATGGAAACGCCCCAGCTCGGATTTTCCGTTTTTGACCAAATCCTCCAGCTGGGCAACAGAGGCCGGATCGTTCTTTTCCACCAAAAGCCGCTGCGCCATATCCCGGTACCAGCCGTCTGGATGGGAAAGGAACCCCACCAACTCCTCCAAGCTCGCCTTAGACAACTTTGGGCTTTTCTGCGGATCAAATCCCTTGGGAACAATCCTCCATATTCTGCCCATGTGGCCAGGAGAATCCAGACCCCTTTTTTGGGTTTGCTCTTTCAGATAGGGAGTCATATACGATCCGTGCTGGACGATTCCCTGGTACATATCCGCCAGATACAATCCCCCATCCGGGCCGATTGTGGCATAAACCGGACGAAACCGCTCATCCGTGGAGGCGAAAAACTCCCGTCCGGGATGGGGGTCGTGTGCCTCCGGCAAGATGCCGTTTTCGGTCACCACATTGCGCTTGACCAGGTTCCCGGCATTTTCCATCACAAACACATTTCCCAGATATTCCTTCGGAAAAAGACGACTTCGATAGACCGTCGGGGCCGAAGCTGAGGTAAACTCCAGCAAGCGTCCGGCAGAATCCAGCGTCCCCGGAATGTACCCGCGGTTGACGGCCGGATTGGATCGGATCGGAAAGACCTTCCGGTCGATGGTATAGCCGTAGTCAATGCCTGTGGACGGTTGGTGGTTTTTGTTTCGGGACAGGTAGTTGGCCGGAACCAGGTCTCCGTGAAGCTGGGACCAGTTGTAGTTGTAGATCAGGCGGCCCTGGTCGTCTTGGGATATCCCCCATTGTCCGCGGAACTCGGTGGTGTCCCGAATCCAGCCGCCATCCTGAAAGCGATAACGCAGCCTGGATTTGGCGCTGTAGTACCAGTTGTCCACGTTTCTGACGAAGCCATTGTCCGAATGCTCCGGGATCCCGTTGGCCGCATACGTGGAATCAAGCAAAATCTTGGAGTCAGCCCGCCAGTCCCCGTCCAGGTCTTGGGTGATCCAGAGCGCGTTGTTTTCGGCGATCAAAGCACCATTTTTGAAAAGCCCCAAAGCCCTGGGCATGATCAGGGAATCGAGGTAAACCGTCCGCTTGTCCATTTGTCCGTCTCCGTCTGTGTCTTCCAAGATCGCCACCGAGCCCACGGGCTGGCTTTCTTCCGACCCTTCCAGGTCGTTCATGTAGCCGCGCATCTCCACGACCCACAGGCGGCCATCCCCGTCAAACTGGATGATTATCGGAGACTCTACGAGTGGCTCCGAGGCCACAAGCTGCACTTCAAACCCGGATTCGATCTGAAAAGTCTTCGCCTCCTCGGCGGCAGTTCGGGCGGGACTGTCGGGAGTTTCCGGCAGCGGCCCGGCCTCTCTGCATGCACTTAAAAACATCAACACAACCGCACAACTCAATAGGGCACTTCGCAGCATGGTCACTCGGGTATTTTGGGTTTGGTCCGGCGAAAAGGCAAAAAACTTGTCACTCAGCAGGGTTTTTCCAATTTGGTTTTTATTCGGCTGATTTACAAGGCCAATCTTCCGGGAAGGCCATTTGCGGACTGAAACGGTACTACAGACCCTATCGCCATAGGGAAATCGCTTTTGACTTTCTTTAATTGAAACAAAATAATTGCACGGTCGAAATATGCGGTTCTTCCCCTTTTTTGGACTTAACCATTAAGTCCAATAAGAGAATTAAGATCCAAGGGGTGGACTGTAAATGCAACAATCGTATGGGCCGGACTAGAGCAAAGCCCTTCATTTCCTGAATCACCATCCTGGTTTAAGGTTTTACAAAAAGCATTTTCACTTTTATTCAATAGAAAGGCGGCGATTTCTTAAAGGCGATCTCCCTGCATATCCCCGTCAAAAAAGGAATCCTTTCCCCGACTTCTCCTAACTTTGCCAAAAATCCCCCTATGAATTTTTCCGATTTAGGACTGACCAAAGAATTGCTCCAGGCGATCGAAAGAGCCCAGTACGAAAGCCCCTATCCGATCCAGACCGAGGCCATTCCGGCCATTCTCCGGCAAAAAGACCTGCTTGGACTTGCACCGACCGGATCCGGCAAAACCGCGGCTTACATCCTTCCCATCCTCCAGCGTCTGCTTCCAAAAGAAGCCCCAAAAGAGCGTTTTGTGCCGGTTTTGGTGATTGTACCTACCCGCGAACTCGCTGTTCAGGTGGCAGAAGTCACAGAGAACTTCAGCCGCTTTTTGCCCCGAAAGATCAAATCCATGGCCGTGTTTGGGGGAGTTTCGATCAATCCCCAGATGATGAAACTCCACGGGACGGAGATCCTGATTGCCACTCCCGGCCGCCTGATCGACCTGATCGGCAGAAATTCAATCGGCATTTCGAGGATTCATACCTTGGTGCTCGACGAAGCGGACAAAGTCCTCAACATGGGCTTCCGTGAAGAAGTCGAGCATATCTTGGAGCTTTTGCCTAGCAAAAGACAAAACATCCTGTTCTCGGCCACCATGGACGAGGAAGTGGAAGTTTTGACCCAAAAGCTGCTGAGGGAACCCGTGAAAATCCAGGTCGAAGCTCCCAACTTCACCCCCGACCTGATTGCCCAAAAGGCCTATCGGGTCAGTCCGGAAAACAAAGGGCCTTTCCTGAGGACCTTGATCAACTCGGGCGACTGGAACCAGATTTTGGTCTTTGCCTCCTCGATCCGAACGGCGGACAATGTGGTGGCCAAGCTCTGCAAAAACGGGATCAATGCGCTGGCCTTTCACGGAGACAAAAGCCAGGGAGCGCGGACAGAGGCTTTGGCCAGGTTCAAGTCCGGCAAAACCCGGGTCTTGGTCGCCACGGATCTTGCCGCCAGAGGGATCGACATCCAGTTTTTGCCCCTGGTGATCAATTACGAGCTGCCACGGTCCCCAAAAGACTATGTCCACCGGATCGGGAGAACCGGGCGTGCCGGAGCCGAGGGGGAGGCCATTTCCCTGATCACGCCGGAAGAGCTGCACCATTTCAAAGTGATCCAGAAAAAGATGGGGAAACGGGTTACCCTGCTCGATTCGGAGGATTTTGGAAAGCCGAGCGCCTGATTTGGGATTTTTGATTTGCGATTTACGGGGACTTGGCGGAGTTGAGCCCGAAAACTCAAGAAATATCGAACATCGAATATCCAACGCAGAACACCGAAGTGGTGCAGCACACATCCTTCCTCCAAACCTCCCTGCTCTACAAAAATTCATACACACTCCGATACGCACCCTTTTGCTCGAAATACCCCAAAAGGGAGTCGAAAAAGGGGTTTTGTGCCAAAGTTCCGCTGTCGCCAATCAGGATGAGTTTGCGCTTGGCCCGGGTCAGGGCCACGTTCATCCTCCGCTCGTCGGCCAAAAAGCCGATTTCGCCCTTTTCGTTGGAGCGGGTGAGGGAAATCAACATCAAATCCCGCTCCTGCCCCTGAAATCCGTCCACCGTATCGATGGTGATCATGTCTGCAAAGGCCTTCAGATTGGGAAATTCGAAGGTTTCGAAAATCAGATGCCGAAGCATCCTGACTTGCGCAGAATAGGGTGCGATCAAGCCGATCGACCAGTTTTCCTGCCTGAATCTGGCAAATCCTATCCGCATTAGGGTGTCATTCAGATAGGTGCAGGCAAACCTCGCCTCCTCCGGATTGAAGGTACTCAGGCTATCCGCCTCGATCTGGTCTGTATATCCCGATCCAGCAGTATCGATCCATTCCAAAACCGGTTCATCCGTCGAGAAAGCGTGGTTTTTTGTGTTTTCGGCGGCCAGCAATTTTCCCTCATAAAACCACCCGTTGGAAAAGCCCATGATGTCCTCCGGCATCCGGTATTGGACTTGGAGCATCTGGGCGGTCAGCGGCTGTCGGGAGATTATCTTTTCAAAAAGCGTAGTGGAAAGTCCGTCTTTCGCAGCCTCAAAAGACTTGATCGTGGGCGGAAGCTGACAGTGGTCTCCTGCAAAAACCACCTTTTTCGCCTTCAAAATCGGAATCCAGGTCGCAGCTTCCAATCCCTGGGCTGCTTCGTCGATAAATACCACATCGAAAATCATCCCACGCAGATTGAACGAAGAAGCACCAACGAGCGTGCAGGCGAAAACCCGGGTTTTCTGAAAAATATCCGAGCGGATGTAATCCTCCAGATGGCTCGCCGCCTCCCGGATTCGGGAGACTTCCTGGTACATCAGCTTGCGCTGCGCCCGTTCTTCAGGCCCAAAATTGCGTCTGTACTGCTTGGCGAGCTTGAGGTAGCTCTCGGTTTCCTTGCGGAGTTTTTTCAGGTCGCGGTAGCTGTCGTGGGCAGCGATCTTGGCATCCAGCGTTTGGTTGAGAATCTTCTCCTCGACTCTGGCGGGATGCCCGAGGCGGAGCGTGGAAACACCCGCATCCACCAATTTCTCCACCAAAAGATCCACCGCCGCATTGCTGGGTGCGGTGACCAGCACGCTCATGCCTTTCTCCACCGCCTGACGGATGGCGGCGATCAGGGTGGTGGTTTTTCCGGTACCGGGAGGACCGTGGACAATGGCAAAATCCTGCGCGGAAGCGATCTTTTGGCAAGCCAGATTTTGGGAAAAGTTCAAGCCCGGAAGTTCAACCAATGGCAATTCCCCGAATTTGGGGCTCTTTTCCCCCAAAGCGATATCCCGCAGCTCGGCAAGACGTGGGTTTTCTCCGGCTATTGCCTTTTTCAATGCCGCCTCCATCTCCCGGTAACTTGCCTCGTCAAAGAGCAAATCCACGCCCAATCGGCTGTCCTGCATCCATTCGGGCAATTCATCCGCCTGAAGAGTCACGACCATTGAATCCTTTTTTGCCTGATTTACTACGCCATTGACTCGATTTTCCGCTCCTTGGTACCCTTCATGGGTTGAAAAAAAAGTCACCGACTTGCCCGAGGAAAATGCCGAAGGATGCCCCGAATCCAATCGCTCCACTTCCACCAAAAGCCGCTCACCCATCCCGATTTTGCTCTTTTTGAGCTGAATGGGATGCCAGGTGACCCCTTCTTTCTTCTTGTCCGCGAGAGAGGCGTACTGAAACTTTCTCCTGTATTGGGCCAGATCTTCCGACCATTCGAGTTTGAGAAGTTGGAGACCTTGCTTGAGTTCTTCGATGATATTGGGCATCAATCCTTATTTTAGGGTACAAACTAAGCAAAAACCGCAGGGTTTATCCGTCAAAAGACCAACATGAACTTTCTCGCACACGCCTATCTCTCTTTTGGCCAGGAAGAAATCCTGGTGGGAAATTTCGCCGCGGATTTTGTCAAAGGCAAGGAGCTGCACCGCTATCGGGGGGACATCAAGACGGGGATGCTGCTGCACCGCGAGATCGATGCCTTCACCGATTCCCATCCCTTGGTGAAGGCCGGACAAAGCTACCTCAGACCCAGGTTCAGGCATTATTCCACGGTGATCACCGATATATTCTTTGACTATTTTCTGGGGAAACACTGGGCGAGTTTCTCGAAAATCCCCCTGGATGTCTTTGTCAACCAAACCCATGACATCATCGACCGGCACCTGGATGAACTTCCGGGTTCCTTCGGCGAGATGTTTTATTGGATGAAAAAACAAAACTGGCTATCCCACTACGGGGAAATTGCAGGCATCCAGCAAACCCTGAGCGGACTTGCCCGGAGGACTGTCTTTGACTCCAAGATGGATGAAGCCACGGAAGTGCTTCTGGAAAAAGAAGGAGAATTTGAGGTAATTTTCTTCGCTTTCTTCAGGGAATTGGAGACTTTTGCCCGTGAAAAACTCACCGAGCTGCAGCGAATCCATGGTAACCATTAAGCCAAAAACCTCCACCTACGTCTCTTTAAGCTTGGTATTGCTGTTCCTGATCAGCGGACTGGTGCTGTTGATGCGGGATTTTGCGTACAAGGGATCCTTTGGCCTGTGGTTTTATCTCGTTGCTTGCTCGCTGATCACGGTGGTGATCTTGATGCTGCTGGTCAAGATGCTGGCCGGATGGAGATTTATCACCGCAGGCAAAGACCACATCATCGTCCGGCTGCCGCTCAGAAGGCTGACAAAGACCTATGCGGTCTCGGAGATTTTGGCTTGGGAAGAGGAAACGGTACGTGCCAACAAGAAGGAATTCAGGCAGGTGACGGTTGCTTTTTTGGATAAAAACTCGATTTCGGTTTCCAACCACGAGCACGAGGCCTACACCGACTTGGTGAATTATTTGAAGAAGAAAGCTGCCAGGCAGATGGTCAAAATGAAAAAAGCCTGATCGCTCAGGCTTTGGATTATTTTCTGGTTCTGAAATTCTTGTCGTAAAGCTCAATGCTCTCTCGGATGATCCGCATGGCGTCATCTTTTCCTAGGAAGTCTTCGACTTTCACTTCTTTGTTTTCCAGTTTTTTGTAGTCTTCAAAGAATCTATGGACCTCTTTCATCAAGTGCGGGGGAAGTTCGTCGATGTCGTTGATATAGTTCACCGACTGGTCTCCGGCAGCCACGGCGATGATCTTGTCATCTGCCTCGCCACCGTCAATCATGCGCATGACCCCGATGACTTTGGCAGGCACCAAGGTCATGGACGGGATATCGATCTGGGAAATAATCAATATGTCCAATGGATCGTGGTCCTCGCAAAACGTCTGCGGGATAAAACCATAGTTGGCGGGATAATGCACTGCTGAAAACAGAACCCGGTCCAGCATCAGCATACCGGTTTTTTTGTCGAGCTCATACTTTCCTTTCGAACCTTTTGGGATTTCGATAACGCCCATTACAAACTCAGGAGCTTCTTTCCCGATGTTGACGTCATGCCAGGGATTGATCATAGATATTCTTTTTTTGTAAAAAATGGCCAATTGCCGCGGCAAAGATACAATCCCGCTGCAAATTCCAGCTTCTAAAGTACCCCTTTATTCAAAGTCGGAAGGGTGACGGTCATGGTGGTCCCCACATTCGGCTCCGAGTCGAGGATGATCTGCCCGCCCATCTGCTCCACGGCCTCTTTGACCATGTAGAGGCCCAGTCCGGTTCCCACGTTTTTCTGCGTGGCTCTGGCAAACAGGTTGAACACTTCCTCCCGGTACCGCTCCTCTATCCCGATCCCGTTGTCTTCCACCACGATGACTGCGGTGCCATCGGATACATCGACGGTCAGACTGACCCGTTTTTCGCCTTCTTCCTTTTGAAACTGGACCGCATTGCTGAAGAGGTTGTTGAGGATCACCCGGATCTTGGCATCATCCGAGTAGAAATCATCCCGTTGGTTGACCTGGACATCGACGTGAAAATGGGTCAGGTCAAATTTGTCACGGTAGGCTGCCATCTGATGGCCGACGATTGCCCGGAAGTCAATCTTGGAGATCTTGTGGTCAATCTTGGTGGAGCGATAAAAGTCCAGCATCTTGTAGATAAAATCGTCCAGTTTTCCGGTAGCCGAATCGATCATCTCAAAGTATTCGAGCACATTGGGTTCGTTCAGTTCCATCTTGGCCAGCTTCGACACCCCGGAGATGCTCATCAGCGGGCCCCGAAGCTCATGGGACAAGCTATAGACAAACTGGTTCATCTCGGAGTGCAGCTTCTGGAGCTTCAGGTTTTTCTCCTTGAGCTCGCGGCGCATGAAATAGATATCGGCGGCGTTTTTGATGGAGTTTTTGATCTGCTCGATATTCCAGGGCTTGTCGATAAAGCGATAGACCTCCCCTTTGTTGATCGCATCGATCACGCTGGCGATATCCGAATATCCGGTCAGCAAAATCCGGATTGGGTCTGGATTGACCTTGACCATCCGCTCAAAAAACTCCGTCCCCGTCAGTCCGGGCATCCGCTGGTCGGCAATCACCACATGGACTTCCTCTTCCTGGGCTATTCTGAGTCCCTCTTCGGCATCTATTGCCGTAAAAATCCTGAAATCCTTTCGCAAGGTTGCCCTGAATGACTTAAGGTTGTTGTCCTCGTCATCGATATAGAGCACGTGAATTTTCTCACTCATACTTTGGGGCATTTTGGTAAATCGGAAGAGAAATGATAAAAGTAGTACCCTGGCCTTCTTCGGAGTTTACTTCCAGGGTTCCTTTGTGATTTTCAATAATAGAATAAACTATGGAAAGCCCCAAACCTGTACCCTTCCCAACGGGCTTGGTCGTAAAAAAAGGCTCGAAAATACGCTGTTTCACATGCTCCGGCATTCCCGGACCGTTGTCTTCCAGCTCCACGACCACGTAGTCGGCAAAGGCTTTTGTCCGGATGGTGATCTTGGGATCGGCGATCTTGTCCAAGTGGTCGGTCAGGGCATGTACCGCGTTGTTGAGGATGTTCATAAAGACCTGGTTGATCTTGCCGGCCAGGCACTCCACCATCGGCAGTTCGGAAAATTCCCTGACGATCCTGATTTTGCCGGGTATGGAGCTGTTGAGCAGGATCAGGGTGCTGTTGATCCCGTCGTGAAGGTCGACTTTCTTGACATCCTGCTCATCCACTCGGGAGAAAATGCGAAGTCCCTTCACAATCTCCACTGTCCGTTTTGCCCCGTCGTCCATTCCCTTGAGGAGCTGCTCCACTTCCTCCAGCACATAGTCCAGCTCCAGTTCTTCTTCCAGGTGTTTTGCCGCCTTTTTGGTGTCGTCGGAAAACTCCCTTTCGCCCGAATTTCTGTAAAACTCGATGACTTCCATGATGTCTTTGATGTCGCGCTTGAGCGGTGTGATATTGGAGCTCACGAAGTTGATCGGATTGTTGATTTCGTGTGCGATCCCGGCCGTGAGCTGACCCAGCGAAGCCATCTTTTCCTGATTGACGAGCTGACTTTGGGTATTTTGGAGTGTTCTCAGCGTCTGCTCCAATTCATCCGTCCGAATCTTCACTTTCTCTTCGAGCATGTTGTTTTGCTCCCGGATCAGAGCCTCATTTTCGTTGAGGACCTTGAGCTTTTCGGCCTGTTCCTCCTCTTTTTCCTTCTTGAGGATATTGATTTTGTCGGCCAGGGCAAAAGAAAGCAAGACCACCTCGAGGGCCGAACCCAAGGGCATGATATACGCCGTCAGATTGTTGGTGGGAATGAAGCCCATTTCGCTGCACACAAAAAGGAAGATCCCGATCATGAATACCGACCAGGCCAGCAGGTAATAGCGCGCAGGACGGTAGCCCATCCTGAGCGTCGACCAGGCCACGAACAAGACATACAACACGACGACGGACTGGGTGATCAGGATGGCCTGATAGCTCACGGTCGTCGAAAAAAAGAAGGCATTGCCCAAGATGAACAGATATGCCAGGTAAATGACATTAAACCCGAAATCCAGCTTGGGGAGAAACTGCTTGGTCAAGAGGAAAATCCGCAAAAACCAGATCCCCACGATGCTCACCAAAGACGAGAATATCACGATCGACCGGGAGTTCATCCAGTCCCATTCGGGCCAAAACAAAATCTGCGTAAATCCCAGGATGGAGGCCTGTGCCACCCAAACCAGCACCGTATGGATGACATACACCAGATAAAGCCTGTCCCGGACCGAGAAATACAGAAAGAGGTTGTAAAAAAACAACCCGACGAATACGCCCGTCAGCAGGCCGAACAGGATGTTTTCAAAATCGATGATTGAGTTGAAATCCGCTTCCTCCACAAATGAGCCCGCAAAGATCTTCTTGTCCGTGTTTTCGATCTTGAGGAGCAAAAAGTCAGCGTCTTTCTCCAGCGCTGTCAACTGAAAAACTATTTTATGGGATTTGAAATACCGGTTTTCGATCCCGGCCAGCCTGCCACTGACCGATTCCCTTCCCGCTTTTCCGGATTTTATCGGATACAGGTACACATAGTCCAGAGACGCCGAATTCAAGGCCAAAAGCGGGTCGGTCAACGAGGGCAATTCCCCCGCGTCGATTTTTACCCAAACCGCCTGATCGTTGATCCCAAAATTAAAGGTCTCACACCCGTTGTCCGAAAAATGGTCGAGCTCAGCCAATACCGTCTCGACATCCGATTCCTTCTCCGTCAGCAGGTAGCTGAAACATTCGATCTTGTGGGCCTTTTCTTCAGGAAAAATC
The DNA here is from genome assembly GCA_964530015.1 of uncultured Limnohabitans sp. Classification (GTDB taxonomy): domain Bacteria; phylum Bacteroidota; class Bacteroidia; order Cytophagales; family Cyclobacteriaceae; genus Algoriphagus. Next base: position 29,829 of record CAZGYC010000021.1, read on the forward strand.
TGGCTGACAACCAGAAACAGCAGACTGAATGACAAAGCAACTAGTTTACACATCTTTTCTCCAATCAGGATTTGCAAGCACTAAATCGTATTCGACGGAAAACTCCCCTTTTGGCCCGATTTCGGTTTTGGAGCATCGTAGATTGTCCCTCAGGCCCTGGATGACTTCCCGCTCGCCTGCGTCTGCTTTTGGCAGGTTGTAGGGGTCTTTCATCACGATGGAAGTGGCCACCAAGTCCAGTTTGGGGTAAAAAAACGTCCCTGAATTGCCGATGCCCTCTTCGATTTCGAAACCTTTCTGGAGCGACGGCTTCAGGGTATACTCTGCGACCAGGGCCAGCAGCGAGCCCAATTTCAGTTGGGTGACGATCGCAATGCCGGCCCGTATCAGGAGCACCGCCCCGACACCGTAGCCGGATATGGATTTGGAATTCCACAGGCCCGACACCTCGCCGGTCCCGTCGATTGCGTATTCCTTTACCAGTCCAAAAATCTTGTGGTCCACCTGGGACACGGCCAATTCCATGGGCAAGGGATAATCGGGATGTGCGATGTGGATTCTCAGGCCGCTCACCACCTCCCCGGTATCTGCCAGCTCCACCGTGACTACATACACGAAGGGATTGAAAGCCCAATCATTGTTGGACGAAGTGACTTTGGTCACGCCGTACTGCCTCAGTACATCGGCATGGCCCTTTACAAACTTCTCACACCTTTCCGGGTCGTCAATCGCCCTAAATGCCTTGAACCTAAACATGATCAAACCAAAATTAAGGTATCTTCTACATCGCGGCGGTAGGCCCTTACACTCGGCTCACCGGCTTTGTTCAATCTAAACATAAACAAATCTTGTGTTTGGGGGTGATTTTTGAAAAGTCGGTCAAATTTTATTTTCATTTTTTTGATTTCAGCCGCTTCCTGCTCGCTAAACCCATGATCGGGTTCCCGGAACACTTTGTGGAAAATGAAGAGCATGGCTGCCACCGGCTGGACACTGATCCCCATCAGGTTTGCCTTGATCCAGATTCTTTGGAGCACTTTTCCGCCCTCAAGGTAGGAAGAAGGCGAAAAATCACCCGCCTGCAGCAGCATGATGGCCGAAGAGGTCGTGAGCGTGTCTTTCGAGATTTTGGTCAGTCCATATCCCATCAGAAACTTTCTGAAAAACCTGACGGTCCTTGGGTCTTTCAGCAAACCCATGGCGGCCCGTTCGGTGCCCGACATCTCCAGCGTGGCGATGTCGATCCCGTCTTTGGTCTGCTTGGCATCCCGCTCGGTCCATCTCACCTCCTTGATGAAGTCCATCAGGCCATCCTCATGAAAAAACCGCATCCGGTCCATTCCGCCCACTATTTCCGCCAGGCGTTCGAGATCGTCATTGTCGGCAGTGACCTTGATGGAGATGCCCTCATTTTGGGCAAATGAAACCAGCTCTTCCACTTCGCTTGGCTCCAGGAGCTGCCTGCCCGTATTTTTTCTGTTGGTACACCGCACCGCAATGCCTTCTGCCAGACCCCAATGCGGGACTTGGATGGGGCTCTTGAATCTCGCAATGAAACGGACGGAAGCAATCAACTCCTGGCCAAACTCCGTGATGTGATGGATGGTCTCGATTTCGATCCCTTCTTTGGCGGCAATCAGGCGGAGGTTTTCAAGTGCCGCACCAAAAGCGATCAGGGAACCGGTGCCATTGAAGTCAAGCATGGAATGGCTCCTCTCCCGGTCATGGAAAAGGTGGAGGATTCCCTTTCGGTCAAAAACCCAAATCCAGGGCTGGATATTGCCTCCGGACGGCGCCATGTTGGCAAACGAGAGGATTTTCTTGAGCTCATCGGGAGAAAGCAGGTAGCCTGACTGTAGGATATTGTCCGGCAATTGTGCCAAAATCCTGCCGGAAAACGCCGATACCTCCTGGTAAGCCGGGAGGATCGGCGCTTCCTGGGCCTGATCGATCTTGACGATTTCGTCAAAATCGACATAAAACCTCCCGGAGGGCACCTGATCGCCCAAAAGCAGCCTTCTCCCCACATGCGCCACCGATGCCCCGCCAAGGAACACGCCTGAGGCCAACTGGGGCCAGGAGGTGATGGACGAGCCAATCTCCAAAAGCGAGGCCTTCATCCGCAGGGAGAGCGTCTCCAATCCGGTGATTTTCAAGACGATCGCCACCCGCTCTTTGTTGGAGAGGTTGGCGAGCTCCGCTTTGGTAATTCCCTCCAACAATCCGTGGAAAATCGGTCTTTCGGGCTCGGAATCAAACCGTTCGATATCCAGCATTCCCCGGTCGGACGTGTCCATCATCACGGGGATCCGGGCCAGCTTGGCCTGCTCCCGGAGCAGGACTTTGACATCCAGGCTGTCGCACTCGTCCACGAGGATATCCAGCTTTCCGTTGCCGTTCAGAAATTCCCCGATGTTCCCTTCGTTGATGCCCTCCCGGAAAAGCGTCACTTTCAGGTAGGGGTCGATCTCGGCGATCTCGCGGGCAGCGATCACCACTTTCTCCACACCCAGGCTCGTGACACCGGCTTTTAGCCTGTTTAGATTGCTGAGCTCCAGGGTGTCAAAGTCCGCAAGCCGCATTTCCCCGCAGCTTCGCTCCAAGGCCATCGCCAATGCGATGCTTTGGCCTACCGACAGGCCGACGATTCCCACCTTTTTCCCACCCAACTCCGCCTGCTCCGAAGGGGTGATCTTGTAGTTGTTCCTGAGTGTCCGGACCCTGACAAACTCCTCCTCGGGCAGGATGTGGACCAGTGTGTTTTTCCAAGGGTAAAAAACCCAGTTTCCAAAAAAATCCCGCGCCCTCTCTTTGAAAAAATCCGCAACCATCCGGTCTGTCTCCAGCTTGGAGAGCTGGATTTCCGGTTGGTTGGCTTTGACCAGATCTGATACCTGACTGTCGATGGCATCGAGGGTGTAGACGCCAGGGTTTGATCGCAACTTTTTGATTTCTTCCCAATCGCTCTGATTACTAGGGTTGAAAATCACGGGCTGGACCTGATCTTGGTGATCAGTCCTGTGTTTGGTAGGCATATTAGGGTGATATAGCTGGGTAAAGTTAATTTTTCCGAGCTGAAGTCAAATTATTTAGTACTTAAATTTATGCCAATAAAGAACTAGAAACTGCCTAGCTTAGCACAATAATCCTGAGCTCATCTCCCATGTTTGTTTTTTGTCCGAAAAACCGAATATTTGAAGTCTCAAAAATCGCCCCCTTTTAAGGTAAACTTTGGATGGAAAATCAGCCTGACGAAAAAATAAAAATCCTGTACATCGACGACGAAGAAAACAATCTTCAGGCCTTCAAAGCAACGTTCCGAAGGGACTACACGATTTTTTTGGCAATATCGGCCAAAGTGGGGGAGGAAATCCTCTCCAAGGAAGAGATCGACATCATCATCACCGACCAGCGGATGCCGGAAAAGACCGGGGTGGAGTTTCTGGAAAGCATCATCCCCATCCATCCCAAGCCGATCCGCCTCCTGCTCACCGGATATACCGACATCCAGGCTGTGATCGATGCGATCAACAAAGGCCAGGTATATCACTACCTCACCAAACCTTGGGAAGAAGACTATCTGAGAACGGTCATCAAAAATGCCTTTGAAGTCTATGCGCTGAGGAGGGAAAACGAGCGACTGACTGCCGCCTTGCTCAAAGCCAACGAGCAGTTGGAGTTTTTGCTCCGCCAAAACCTGCTTTCCTGATCAATAGCGGGCTGCCAGCAGCAGTTGCAGTTCCTTGTGGTTCAGCCCAAACCTCCGCGCCAAAAAAGCATTGGTCAGGCTCCCCCGATAGGTGTAAACGCCCCGGAGAAACCACTTGTAGTTGAAGATCATTTCCTCGGTTCCGCCGTGGTCTGACATCTGCAGGATGATCGGGGTAAAGATATTGCTCAGGGAATAGGACGCCGTGCGTGCCACCCGGGAAGCGATATTGGGCACGCAGTAGTGGATGATGTCGTAGACTTGGTAGATGGGATCGTCATGCGTGGTCATCCTGGCCGTCTCAATACAGCCGCCTTGGTCTATTCCCACGTCGATGATGATGCTTCCATGGATCATGTTGGCGACCATCTCCTCTGTCACGACGATCTTGTTTCTTCCCTTCTCGGCCCGCAGGGCACCGATGACCACGTCGGCTTCGGCCAATGCCTGGCCCAGGCTGTAGTTGTCAATCGTGGAAGTATAGATCTGCTGTCCCAGGAGCTGCTTGATCCGCCTCAGCTTGTAGATATGGTTGTCAAAGACCTTGATGTTTGCCCCGAGTCCGATGGCTGTGCGGGCGGCATATTCAGCCACCGTGCCTGCGCCGATGATCACGACCTGTGTGGGCGGAACGCCGGTCACGCCACCCAATATCAGCCCCTTGCCTTCATTGACACTGGACAGATATTCCGAGGCGATAAGCATCACGGTACTGCCTGCGATCTCCGACATGGCGCGGACGACCGGCATCCCCCCGACCTTGTCTTCCAGGTATTCAAACGCCACGCCGGTTATCTTTTTGTCATTCAGCGCCTTGATAAATTCAGCATCCTGTTTTTCGAGTTGCAAGGCTGAAATCAGGCAACTGCCGGGGGACATTTCCCCGATTTCCTCAAGGGTCAGCGGATCAATCTTGAGGACGACGTCGGCGGACAGGGCTTCTTTTCTGGAATAGACGATCTTTGCCCCGGCATCGGAATAGTCCTGGTCGGTAAACTTGGCACTCAGCCCCGCACCGGATTCCACCACCACCTGAATGTCATTGTTGCTCAGCAATCCGACCGCTTCGGGCGTGAGGACGATCCGCTTCTCCTGTGCCGAGATTTCCCGGGGGAGTCCGACATGAAGCGGCTTGGCTCCCTTTTTGGTCGGAAGGGGCGATTCTTTTGCAATCAGTCCTACAGAAGTGAGTTCTGACAATTCAGTTGGCATTTCGGGAATGTTGAAGTGTGATGGTCCTGCTGTTTTCTGAATCCGGATTGATCCTTATCAGGAGAAATTCTTCCGGCAGAAACTGGGCGATTTTCTCGGCCCATTCGATCCAGCAATATTCTCCCCCATAAAAATACTCTTCTATTCCGATATCCAATGCCTCGGTCGGATCATCCATCCTATAAAAATCAAAATGGAAAATTTTTGCCCCGGCTGCCGTCCCATATTCATTGACTATGCCAAAAGTGGGACTGCTGACCGGGTCGCCCACACCCATCTCTGCGGCGAGCGCTTTGATCAGGGTAGTCTTTCCGGCCCCCATTTGCCCCTGGAATATCCAGATTTTCTCTTCGCGGGCTTCGGCGATGATCTGGCGGGCAGCCTCCTGGATCTGGTCTAGTTGGTATTGAAAGGTAATCAAGCCGGGTTATCGTTTGGAAGTCAAGTGGACAAAGGGAATGATCATTTCCTCCAAAGATATGCCCCCGTGCTGAAAAGTGTCTTTGTAATAGTTGACATAGTAGTTGTAGTTGTTTGGATAGGCGAAAAAATAATCCTCCACCGCAAAAACGTAAGAGGTCGAAACATTCAGTCTCGGCAGCATGGCCTCTTCGGGTTTCTTGATCTCAAAAACTTTTCCATGCTCAAAATTCAGGTTTTTCCCCTGCTTGTACCGGAGATTGGTCGTCACGTTTTTGTCTCCGATGATCCGGTAGGGCCTGTTCACTTTTTTGGTGCCGTGATCCGTGGTCACGATGACGTCCGCACCGGCATTTTGGATTTTTTTGAACAGGTCAAACAGGGAGGAGTGCTCAAACCAACTGCGGGTGAGCGAGCGGTAGGCGGACTCGTCGGGGGCCAGCTCCCGGATCATCTTCATGTCGGTCCGGGCGTGGGAGACCATGTCCACAAAGTTGTAAACCAAGACGTTCAGGTCATTTTGGAGAAACGTATGAAACTGGTCCAGGACTGCTTTTCCCTGGTTGGTCTGGAGGATTTTGTTGTAGGTAAACTTGGCCGAAAGCCGGTTTTTGGCCAGGTTGATCCGCAGCCACTCCTCCTCAAAGTTGTTTTTCCCCTCATCGGAATCCTCGTCTTCCCAAAGTTTGGGATAAGACCGCGCCATGTCCAAGGGCATCATGCCGCTGAAGAGTGCATTTCTCGCAAAAGCCGTCGTCGTGGGCAGGATGCTGTAATAGGTCTCTTTTTCCCGCACATTGAAATAGGGAGCCAACAAGCGCTCCAAGTCCTCCCACTGATCCAGGCGGAGGTTGTCAATGACGATCAGAAACAGCGGCTTTTTGTTTTTCAGCACGGGAAAGACCTTCTCTTTCAGCACCTGATGGGACATCAGCGGCTTGTCCGGGTTTTTCTCCTCCAGCCAGTCGAGGTAGTTTTCTTTGACAAATCGGGCAAAGGCGGAATTTGCCTCCGCTTTTTGGTTTTCGAGCACCTCCAGCATGTTTTTGTTTTCGGTCGAATCGATCTGCAGCTCCCAAAAAGTCAGCTTTCGGTACAGTTCGGCCCAATCCCGGGGATCACGCGCATCCCCCAGGGCGAGGCTGATCTGCATGAATTCCTGCTGATAGCTCTGGATCGTCTTGGTGTCGATCAACTGCTTGTTTTGGAGGATTTTCTTGACGGAAAGCCAAATCTGGCTTGGGTTGAGCGGCTTGATCAGGTAGTCGGCGATCTTTCCGCCGATGGCATCGTCCATGATATGCTCTTCCTCGCTTTTGGTGATCATCACGACCGGAATCTGCGGTTTGATCTGCTTGATCTGCTGGAGCGTCTCCAGCCCGGTCATGCCCGGCATCATCTCATCCAGAAATATCACGTCGAAATTTCGGCCTTCCACCTCTTCGATGGCATCGACTCCCGAATTGGCCGTGGTGATCTCGTAGCCTTTTTGTTCCAAAAAAAGGATGTGCGGCTTGAGCAGGTCGATTTCGTCGTCGGCCCAGAGGATGGAGAATTTTTGAGACATTTTGGTTTCCCTTTCTTTTAAAATTATAATTACTTTTGGGTCAATCAAATGAGCGCTGATTGAAAAGCCAGAAAATCCTCAATGATCCGGTTTACGGATTCATCACGATTCCCAGTGAATTGATTTTTACGATCATTGACCACCCGTTTTTCCAGAGACTACGCCGGATCAGACAGTTGGGTTTGACCGATTTTGTGTATCCCGGAGCACTTCACACGCGGTTTCACCATGCCATCGGCGCCATGCATCTCATGAGCATTACGCTCGACAATCTACGCATTAAAGGCACCGAAATATCAGACGAAGAATATGAGGCGGCCTTGATCGCGATCTTGCTCCACGATATTGGGCACGGGCCTTTTTCCCATGCCCTGGAATACAGCCTGCTCATCGGCGTACCCCACGAGGAGCTCTCGCTCCTGACTATTGAACTCCTAAATGAGCAATTGGGTGGCAAATTGGACCTTTCTTTACGAATTTTTAAGAATCAATATGAGCGGAAATTCCTGAACCAACTGGTATCCAGCCAATTGGACATTGACCGGCTGGACTATCTCCAGCGGGACTGCTTCTTTACGGGCGTGTCGGAGGGCACGATCGGCGCGGACCGGATCATCAAGATGATGGATGTCAAAGACGGCCAACTGGTGATCGAGGAAAAGGGGATCTATTCCATCGAGAATTTCCTGAGTGCCCGCCGGCTGATGTACTGGCAGGTTTACCTCCACAAAACTACCGTAAGTGCGGAAAAGATGCTCATCAACCTGATCAGGAGGTCAAAATACCTGGCTCAGGCGGGAGCAAACCTGACCGTGAGCGAAGAGTTTGGCTTTTTCATGAAAAACGATTTCGCGCTGGAGGATTTCAAAAACGACCGGAGGATTTTGGAAAACTTTTTGAGTCTGGACGACTTTGATATCTGGGGGGCGATCAAACTCTGGAAGCGGCACGAAGATTACGTGCTCCGGAATATTTCGCAGATGTTTTTGACACGGAATCTTTTCAAAATCAACCTGGTGAATGAGCCGTTTTCTCCCTCGGAGATTGAAGAAATGAAGGCGAAAACCCTCAAAAAGCTCCAGATCCCCGAAGACGACATCGACTATTTCTTTTCATCCGGAACGGTGAGCAACTACGGCTATCTGACCAAGGAACGGATCAACATCCTCACCAAAAAGGGGAAGGTAGTGGATGTGGCTTTGGCGGCTGACTTGCCGAATATCAAAGTCATGAGCAAGATCGTGGAGAAACACTACGTTTGTAAAGCCAAAAGCCTAATTTTAACCCAATAAATCCAACGCTGTATTATGGAATTTACATTAGGCCAACTGGCCGCACTTTTGGGGGGGAAGGCAGAAGGAGACGAAAACCAAAAGGTAAACCGCCTGGACAAGATCCAGGAGGGAAAACCCGGAGGAATCAGTTTTTTGGCCAATGAAAAATACGAGCCCTTTCTCTATGAGACAGACTCCACGGCCGTGATCGTCTCTGAGGATTTCTCCCCGTCCCGACCGTTCAAGACGACCCTGATTCGCGTGAAGGATGCCTATTTGGGGTTCACCAAGCTTCTGGAGGCTTATTCCGAATTTACCAAAGCCATGCTCGTGGGAGTGGAGGAGCCGAGTTTTATCCACCCCAGCAGTACCATCGGAGACAACTCCTACCGGGGTGCCTTCTCCTACATCGGCAAAAAGTGCAAGCTGGGCCACAACGTGAAAATCCATCCACAGGCCTACATCGGAGACAACGTGAAGATGGGGGACAACTGCATCATCCATCCGGGAGCGAGGATCTGCTCAGGCACCCAAATCGGAAACAACTGCGAGATATTTCCCGGTGCGGTCATCGGTGCCGACGGATTTGGCTTTGCACCCCAGCCCGACGGCACCTACAAGGCAATCCCCCAGATCGGAAACGTGATCCTGGAAGACAACGTGCGGATCGGCTCCAATACCACGGTGGATTGCGCGACGATGGGTGCAACGATCATCCGAAAGGGTGCGAAAATCGACAATCAAGTCCAAATTGCCCACAATGTGATCATCGGCGAAAACACCGTCATCGCCGCCCAAACCGGAATTTCCGGCTCGACCGAAGTCGGGAAAAACTGCGTGATTGCAGGGAAAGCAGGCATAGTAGGCCACATTAAAATCGCCGATTACACGACCATCGGAGCAAATACCGGAATCAGCAAATCCATCAAAAAATCCGGGGAAACGCTCCTGGGCTACATGGCCATGGAGATGAAGGATTTTTTGAAGTCCTATGCGCTGTTCAAAAATCTGGACACGCTGGAAAAGCGAATCAAAGAACTGGAAAAAAAGGGCTAATTTTGCTGCCCTGAAATTCCGACATGAAATCGAGCATGACTCAAACGCCACACACTGGGATGACTGTCAGCCATGTGCGATTCCTCCCGATAGTTATCGGGAGGACCTTCGAAAATCGAATGATAAACAGATGAAAGTAAAACAGCATACCATCAAGAAGCAGGTGGAACTTTCCGGAGTGGGTCTGCACACCGGAGTCGTTTCCAACATGACTTTTCTGCCCGCACCGCCCAACCACGGCATAAAATTCCAGCGCATCGACCTCGAAGGCCGACCGACCGTGGATGCGGATTGCGATCTGGTCGTGGATGTATCCCGCGGCACGACACTGGAGCAAAACGGCGCCAGAGTCTATACCGTCGAGCACGTTTTGGCAGCATTGGTAGGCTTGGAGATTGACAACGTCCTGATCCAACTCGACGGCCCGGAGCCCCCGATCATGGACGGTTCATCGATCCAGTTTATCGAGGTTTTGGAGGAGGCTGGATTTGAAGAGCAAAATGCCCTTCGGAGATTTTTTGAGGTGCAGGAAAGCATCCAGTACAAGGACTCCGCCAGAGAGGTGGAAATGGTCGCCTTGCCTACGGACAACTACCGGGTGACCGTCATGGTGGACTACAATTCCCCCGTACTGGGAAGCCAGCATGCCTCGATCACCGACATCAGTCAGTTCAGGACCGAGATCGCCTCGTGCAGGACGTTTTGCTTCCTTCACGAGCTGGAAATGCTCTATAACTCCAACCTGATCAAAGGCGGAGACCTCAACAATGCCATCGTCGTGGTGGACCGGGTGGTCGAAAAAGAAGAATTGGCGCATTTGGCCAAGATGTTTAACAAGCAGACCGTCGAGGTCAAAAAAGAGGGAATCCTCAACAATGTGGACCTCCGCTACCGAAATGAACCCGCGCGCCACAAGCTTTTGGACGTGGTAGGCGACCTGGCTTTGGTAGGCCGTCCCCTGAAAGCCCAGATCCTTGCCGCCCGTCCCGGCCACGCCGCCAACGTCGCTTTCGCAAAAAAACTGAAAAGAGCCATGGAAAAAGCCGGGGCATCCCATATCCCGCATTACGATCCCAAGCTCCCTCCGGTGATGGACATCAACCAGATCAGCAACATCCTGCCGCACCGATATCCCTTCCAACTGATTGACAAAATCATCTATCTGGACGAGACGGTGGTGGCCGGGGTAAAAAACGTCACGATGAACGAGCCATTTTTCATGGGACACTTCCCCGGCAATCCCGTCATGCCCGGTGTACTCCAGGTCGAAGCGATGGCCCAGACCGGCGGTATTCTGGTCTTGAGCACGGTCGAGGATCCGGAAAATTACTGGACCTATTTCTTGGGCATCGAAAATTGCAAGTTCAGAAAAATGGTCTTGCCCGGTGACACCCTGGTTTTCAAATGTGAACTTTTGGCCCCTATCCGCAGGGGCATTGCAAAGATGAGGGGAGAGGCATACGTAGGAAACACACTCGTGTGCGAAGCCGTCATGACCGCCAGCATAACCCGAAAAGAATCATGATCAGCCCCATGTCTCACATAGACCCTACAGCACAGCTTGGGAGCAACGTTCATGTGGATCCGTTTACCATGATTCATGGAGATGTGACCATCGGCGACAATACCTGGATCGGATCCAACGTCACCATCTACCCCGGAGCCAGAATCGGCAAGAACTGCCGGATTTTTCCCGGCGCAGTCATCGCCGCTGTACCCCAAGATCTGAAGTTTCAGGGAGAAGACTCCACAGTCATCATCGGAGATAGTACAACCATCCGCGAGTGCGTGACCATCAGCCGCGGCACAGTGGACAAGCAGACCACGGTAGTGGGCAGCCATTGCCTCCTCATGGCCTACGTCCATGTGGCCCACGACTGCGTGATCGGAAGCAATGTCATCATTGCAAATTCCGTCCAGATCGCAGGGCACGTCTCCATCGACGACTGGGCCATCATCGGAGGATCCAGCGCCGTTCACCAGTTTGTAAAGGTCGGGATGCATGCCATGGTTTCCGGAGGATCGCTGGTGAGAAAGGACGTCCCGCCGTTTACCAAAGCGGCCAGGGAGCCACTTTCCTATGCCGGTGTAAACTCCTTGGGACTGAGAAGACGCGGATTTTCAAGCGAGACCATTTCCCACATTCAGGAAGTGTACCGGTACCTCTTCCTCAACAGCCTGAACAACAGCCGGGCCTTGGAAGAAATCGAAATCAACCTGCCCGCTACCAAAGAGCGCGATGAGATCCTCAACTTCATCCGTTCCTCTGAACGGGGCGTCATGAAAGGCTACATCAACTGACATGCTGAAAATCCACTTGAATGAAGCCTCGAAGCGCTTTCAATACGAATGGATATTTAAAAATCTCAACCTACGGCTGATCCAGGGTGACTCTCTGGCAATCACGGGAGGCAATGGCTCCGGAAAATCCACTTTGCTGAAGTGTATCTCCGGAGCCATCCCCATTTCATCGGGAAAAATCATTTTTGAAACCGCGGGAGCGGAGATCCCCGAATCGGACTGGTACCGATTCCTCTCAATCTCAGCCCCTTATCTGGAGCTCCCGGAAGAGTTCACGCTTCTGGAAGTGATCGATTTTCATTTCAGGTTCAAGCGTCCGCTCCACCAGGTCCAGCCCAAAGAACTGGTAGACATCCTCTACCTCGGCCAGCATTCGGCCAAGCCCGTATCCCAGTTTTCCTCGGGAATGAAACAAAGGCTGAAACTGGGTTTGGCGCTTTTCTCGGACGTGCCGCTTGTCTTGCTGGACGAACCTACCTCGAACCTGGACAAAAGGGGAATCGCATGGTACAGGGAGCTGATCACCGCCTACCAAAACGACCGGATACTGGTCGTCTGCTCCAATGAGCCCAGGGAATACGAGTTTTGTAGCCAAAAACTGGCGCTGGAGGATTTCAAGTGAAAAATTAAACTTTGATCATTCGGCTATATCTCTAATTTTACACTGTTCTAATCGGATTTTTATGAAATCGAATTTGCTGAAAATTGCCCTGGTGGCCCTGATCGTGACGGGAATTCAAGCCTGTGGAGGGGATGACCCGAAACCCACTCCTCCCAAAACAGCCGAAGAAACAGCAACCGAGGCCCTTACCGGCACCGGAACCCAGGCTTGGGGTATTGCAGGAGGCGGGAAAGTCACCAAAGGATCCACGGATGTCACCGATCTTTATGCGTCTTTTGAGCTGACGCTCATCTCTGCCCCGTCCAAAAGCTACACTTCCAAAAACAGCAATGACCTCTTCGACCCAAACGGGACTTGGTCCTTTGCCGGATCCAACTTTGACAAAATCACGCTATCCGGCGCCAAGCCTGCTGCAGGACGTGAGATGTCTTTTACCCAATCGGGCAACAATCTGAAATTGGTGTTTTCGATCCCCTCTCCCGGAGCAAGGATCAACGGCCAACTGGCCGTCGCTGGCGATTATGTCTTTGACTTGGTGAAAAAATAAGGAGAAACCCCGTCATCAAAAAGGGAGCTGCGACGCTCCCTTTTTTATTTCAGCGTCACCAGGGTGACGCCAGCCCCGCCCCGGTCGGCATGTTCGTCTTCCGTCTTACCCACCTGCGGCATCGTCCGGAGCAGGTTTCTGGTGATTTCCCGGAGAATCCCGTCTCCCTTGCCGTGCACGATCCGGAGCTCCTTCACCCCCAGCATATAGCCTTCATCGATGAAGGTCTGGATCAAAGCCAGGATTTCCTCGCCTCTTTTGCCCCGAAGGTCAAGATTGGGTGAGAAATCCATCATCTTTTCGTTGGTATTGTAGTTTCCGCGTCGTTCGACCGCTTTCAGTTCTTTCTTGACTTCGGTTTTCGAAATTTTTTCCAAGCGGGAAAGCTTCACGTTGGACTTGAGATCCCCGATCGTCACTTCCACATCCTTGTTCTTTATTGCGACAACTTCGGCAATCGCACCGTTATCCCTCAATCTTACCCAATCGCCCGGCTCGATCTTTCCGCCAATCACCAGGATCTCGGGATCCCTGATCGCTGTTTTCTCCGGTTTCACGGCTTCTTTAAATTCTTCCAGCTCTTGCCTCACCTGCTTGGTCACTGCTTTGTCGGCCTTTTTCTCGCGGATTTCCCGGATGGTGGCCTCTATCTTCTTGTTGGTCTGATCAAGCAATGCCTTGGCCTCGTGCTTGGCCTCCTGGATGAGCCGTTTCTTCGTCAGCTCGATGGTTTCCTTGAGTTGGTTGTATTCCTTCAGACGAACCTGAAGCAGCCGGTCTTTTTCTTTTACTTCTCTCAGCAATACCGAGTATTGGTTTTTTTCATTTTCCAACTGGGTCAAAAGCCGGTCGTACCTCACGCGCTCTTCCCCGATGTGCTCTTTGGCATAGGCCAGGATTTCCTTTGACAGGCCGATCTTGGAGGCGATCTCCAAGGCAAAAGAAGATCCTGGCTTTCCTGTCTCCAGTTGGTAAAGCGGCTCCAGTCGGTCCACATCGTAGCGCATTGCGCCATTGACCAAGCCCTGGTTTTTGTTGGCGACCTGCTTCAGATTGCCGTAGTGGGTCGTGATCACGCCGAAGGCACCCAACCTATTCAGCGAAAGCAAGATAGATTCGGCTATCGCCCCACCAAATTGCGGCTCGGTTCCTGTCCCAAATTCATCGATGAAGAGAATCGTCTTTTTGTTGGCAAACTGGGTGAAATGCTTCATGCTCATCAGGTGGGAGCTGTAGGTACTCAGGTCGTTTTCCAGGTTTTGCTCGTCTCCGATATCGATAAAGAAATGGTCGAAAAGCGAGCTTTTGGAATCCGGATGAACCGGAATCAACAACCCGCATTGGAGCATGTACTGAAGCAAAGCAACCGTCTTGAGTGTCACGGATTTTCCGCCCGCATTGGGCCCGGAGATCACCAAAAGCCGCTCATGCCCTCCGAGTTTGACGTCCAGCGGAACGATCTTTTTCCCCTGGGCCTTCAGTGCCATCTCCAAAATAGGATGCCTTGCCCGTGTCCAATTAAGCGTCCGTTCTTTCACCAGCTCGGGCTTACAACTTTGCGTCTTCTCCGCAAACTTGGCCTTTGCCCGGATAAAATCCATCAATCCCAGGAAGTTGGTCGCCTTGCGCAGGGCAGGGATCGCGGGCCGAAGCTGGTCTGTCAGTTTGGTCAAGATCCGGATGATCTCCCGGCGCTCCATGTACTCCAGGTCCCGGATTTCATTGTTGATATCCAGGGCCTCCTCCGGCTCCATGAATACAGTCTGCCCGGTAGCTGACTCATCGTGTATAAAGCCCCGGAGTTTTCGTTTGTTTTCGGCGGCTACGGGGATCACCATCCTGCCCCCACGTATCGTCATCGCTCCATCGTCCGGAGTCAGGCCTTTGGCCCGGGCCTCTTTGAAGATCCGCTCCATCACCTTTCTCAGCCTGCCTTCCTCAAAGAGGAGCTGCGCCCGGATCAGTTGCAGTTCTTTGCTCGCATTGCTCCTGATCTTGCCTTTTTCATCGATGATCTGATCGATGGCTTTGAGCAAACCCATGTCCAGATCCAACAGCAAGCCCAAAAGCGCACTCAGGGTGGGGTAGTTTTCACCGTGCTTTTGAAAGAATACGACGCAGGCCCGGAGGGTCTGCAGTGCGAGTTTTACCTCATAGAATTCCTCCTGGTCCAGAAAAGCCCCCGCCAGCTTGGCCTTTTCCAGATAGGGGTTGAGGTTGGTAAAGTTGGAGCTGGGAAAGATCTCGCCGGAGATCAGGATCTTCCTGAATTCCTCGGTCTGGTCGAGCAGCCGCTGGACGAGATTGAAGTCGGAGGAAAAAGAGACTTTGTCCACATATTCCTGACCCAAGGGCGAAGTGCATTCCGCCTTGAGCAGGTCTTTGATTTTGACAAGATTTATCTTTTGGTCAAGATTGGGAGGATATAACATCAGAACAAATCCAGGCTGTCTCCCGGGATCGACTCATGAACGGTCAGGGAATCTATCACTCTTGCATAGATTCGGTTCATCTTGGCGGCATCTTCCAGGTAGAATAACATACTATGGGTAAATACTGAATCCTGCACGGCGTGTTTTTCGAAAACGTCCCGCTCCAAGAGGGAATAAAGCACCTGCGAAGAGTCATAGGCAATCGGCAGCGCGCTCACAATCCCCTCGGTCAACTGGATATCAATCAGCACATTGACCATCTCGTCTTCGGACAAAATCCCCGGAGGAGGGGAATTCCTCCCGCAGGATCCGAGGGAAAGCAGGAAAAACAACAGGGCAAGAATTCGTTTCACGCTTCAAAATTAGGTTTTTTTAACGGATAATGTCCGCGGCGATTACCAATCCCAAATTTTATAATTCAGTTCAAGACTTTAACTTAGCCCGCTCAAATCGCCCGCATGGATCAGTTGTTCAGTAAGCTTAGGAAATACGAAATCATGATCAGAAAGGTGGCCAACAACCACCTGCAGGGAGAATATCAGTCGCTGTTTAAGGGCTCAGGCCTCGAATTTGACGATCTCAGGCCCTATCAATACGGGGATGACGTGCGCACGATCGAATGGAAAGTCTCCGCAAAAGGACACGGCACCTTTGTCAAGACCTTCCGGGAGGACAAGGAGCAGTCGGTCTATTTTCTGCTGGACATCTCCGGCAGCCAGGATATCGGGCAGCAGGACAACAAAAAAATCGACAAGGGAAAACTCATCGCCGGGGTATTGACTCTGGCAGCGGTGTATGAAGGGAGCCAGATTGGGCTGATTTCCTACACAGACCAACAGGAAAAGCTGATTTTGCCCGCAAAGGGAAGCAAGCAAGGCGTCAAGATCATCCGAGGGATCTTTGACCATACCAACAAAAGCCTGAAAACAGACCTCAACGGCATGTTTTCGTTCGCCCTGAACCTGATCAAAAAGCGGAGCATCATCATCGTGATCTCGGACTTTATCGATCAGGATTATGAGCGGTCATTCCGGGCCTTGGCAGAGCGCCACGACTTGGTGGCGATCCAGCTCACCGACCCGAGAGAATCGGCCCTGCCCTCATTGGGGATCATCCCGATCTATGACAAGGAGCGGGGCAAGACCACCTGGGTGAACACCGCATTCGGCAGCTTTTCGAAAAAAATCTCCGAGACCTTCACCATCGAGCGGGAATACCTGAAGGAAATCTGCAAAAAAAACCAGATCAACTACCTGGCAATCGACACGACACAGGACATTGTCGGGCCGCTGATTGACCTGTTCAAGTACCGAAACAAAAGGATGAAGCGTGGGTAAAATCGGTATGTTCCTTCTTTTTCTGGGATTGGGCTTTTCGTCCCTGGCCCAAAGTGTGCAGGTAGAGGGCTATTTCACACAGGATTCTGCCCGGCTTGGCGAGCGTGTCGGCTTTGTGCTCAAGGCCCGATATCCCGGGACTACGCAATTGATATTTCCAGATTCCACCTACGATTTTTCACCTTTGGTTTTGTTGGAGAAAAAAACCTTCATTTCCCAAACCGCTGGCGGCACAACCTTGGACAGTGCGGTGTATTACGTTTCCAACTTCTCCCTTGAGCCGAGTGTCTTTCTCTCCCTGCCGGTCTATGAGTTGAGTAGGTACGACAGTATCACCTATTTTTCCAATGAAGCGGAGCTCAAGCTGAAACTGACGCTGGACTCCATCCCGGAGCAACCGGTGTTCCAGCACAACAACGTCTATCAGCCTTTGGAGAGGAATTTCAACTGGCTCCTGGCCGCATTGCTGACCGGGGGGGTGATCGTCTTGCTGGGAGGATTTGCCTTGCTTTTTGCGAAGCGGATCAAGGCGATGTTCAAGAAAAACCGCGAAAAACTCCGCTGGGTGCAGTTTGAGCGGAAGTTCAAAAAACTGTCCGCGCTGCTGGCGCAAAATCCAGCCCTCGAGCTGGCAGACGAAGTGGTCGGCCTGTGGAAAGGCTACATGGAATCGATCACCGGGCTGCCGTTTCAGGAATGGACATCGAGCGAAATCTCCGAAGCCCTGGACGACCAGGACATCTTCAGGGCACTCCGTGCGATCGACATGATCATCTACGCGGGAAAAGAGGCAAAAACGGAAGAAACCACCGACTATCTGCTGGAAGTCGCCAAGTCAAACTATCAGGAAAAACTAACCCGAATCAGAAATGAGAGAGCAACTCGCTGAGTTCTTTGATTGGTCTTGGTTTTTGCCGGAGACATTCAAATCCTATGAATGGGAAAATCCCTTCCTGCTCAATCTGCTCTGGATCATCCCGGTAGTGATCCTGATCCGCAAGGCCATCAAATTCCTGAAAAAGCCGGTCTTGGAGCTTTCCCTTCCCAAGCGGATTGCCCGGGGAAATCCCTGGACTTATTTGCGACTGGTCCCGACGGGTTTTTTCTTTCTGTCCCTGATCCTGATCGTCATTGCCCTGGCCCGTCCCCAGCGGAGCAACGAGCGGGTAGAGCAATACACCGAGGGGATCGACATCCTGCTGGTGCTGGATATTTCGGAGTCCATGGACTTGCAGGATTTTTCGCCAAACCGGCTAGGCGCGGCCAAAAACACCGCAATTGACTTTATCAACGGCCGGTTTGGAGACCGGATCGGAATGGTGGTTTTCGCAGGAGAAGCCTATTCTTTGGCACCCTTGACCAACGATTACGAGCTGCTCACGGCGATGATTGCCGATATTTCCTTTGATATGATCGAGCCAAAGGGCACTGCAATCGGTTCGGCCATCGCCGCAGGAACCAACCGGCTGAAAGAAAGCGACACGCCTTCGAAGGTCATGATCTTGCTGTCCGATGGGGAAAGCAACGCAGGCAACGTCGACCCGCTGTTTGCGGCGCAACTGGCTTCGGCGTTTGACATCAAAATCTACACGATTGCCGTCGGAAAAGACGGGATGGTCCCCTACGGGACGGACTTTTTTGGAAGACCGCAGATGGTGCAGAGCTATCTGGACGAGACGACGCTCCGGGAGATTGCCCGGATCGGAAACGGGGAATTTTACCGGGCTTCGGACGGGAATACACTGCAGCAGGTCTTTGACCGGATAAATACCCTTGAAAAAGCCGAAATCCTGGAAAACCGCTACAAAGAAACCGCAGATTATTACCGGATTTACCTTTTTTGGGCCATCCTGTTTTTCCTGGGTTGGTTGGCATTGAAGAGTACTTTCTTCAACAATTTCCTGTTGGATTAGTCCGAATCGGGATTTTTGTTTTTCGGATAATCCCCTGACAAAAATCAGATTACAGTGCTGCATCGGTCACCGAATAGCAAATACGAGTGAGCCACATTTGGGCAAAATACTTTGCATGGCACTCTCCCCTGAACTGATCCAAAAATACAACCGATCGGTACCCAGATACACTTCCTATCCCACCGTTCCCTATTGGGACAACAAGCTCACTCCCCCAGAATGGGCAGAATTGGTCAGAAGCGCATTTAAACTGCTCGGAAAAAAGGAAGGGGTGACGCTCTACATCCATTTGCCTTTCTGCGAAAGCCTCTGCACCTATTGCGGCTGCAATAAACGGATCACAAAAAACCATGGGGTAGAAGACCCGTACCTGGAGGCAATCTTCCGGGAATGGTCCCATTATTTGGGACTTTTTGAAGAAACTCCCAAGATCGCAGGAATACACCTGGGTGGCGGAACCCCAACTTTTTTCTCAGCCCAAAATCTGGCCTTGCTGCTTTCCAAAATCCTGAAATCCGCCGAAATACTTCCCCATCCTGAGTTCAGTTTTGAAGGACATCCCAACAATACCACCCTCGAACATCTTCACGAATTGGCCCTGTTGGGTTTTGATCGGGTGAGCTATGGTATCCAGGATTTCGATCACCATGTTCAAAAGGCAATACACCGCATTCAGCCTTTTGAAAAAGTAAAAGAGGCGACCGAAAATGCCAGAAAACTGGGGTACCGTTCGGTCAACTTTGATCTGATCTATGGCCTTCCCCACCAAACATTGCAGACCTTGGCTGAGACTTTTGAAAAAGTGGGCGAGCTGAAACCAGATCGCATCGCCTTTTACAGTTATGCACACCTGCCCGCGGCCTTTCCTGCGCAGAAAATTTTCGAACCCTTTCTGCCCAATGAACAGCAAAAAAGGGCTTTGTATGAATCCGGAAGAGAAAGACTCATCTCGATGGGGTATGAGGAAGTGGGAATGGATCATTTCGCCCTGCCCGAGGACCCGCTTTGCAAGGCAAAAAGAACCGGAAGTCTCCATCGAAACTTCATGGGATACACTACGTCACCCTCAGAGATGCTCATCGGTCTCGGAGCCAGTAGCATCAGCGATATTGGTCTTGCTTTTGCCCAAAATGAAAAAAACGTGGAATCCTACGAAATGCTGACCGACAAAAACCAGCTTCCCGTCATTCTGGGGCACATCCAGACCGACGAGGACCGAATGGTCAGGAAACTGATCCTGGATCTGATCTGCAGGGGAAAGGCAACAATACCCAACCCAATCTGGAAACAACTGTCCTATGAAAATCTCCAAAATCTGAGTGAGATGGAGGAAGAGGGCCTGATCAGAAGAAATGCCTATTCTATTTCTGTCGCCCAAGACGGCATGGCTGTGCTTCGAACCATCTGTGCCCAGTTTGACCTGAGGCTGAATTCCCGGAAAACCGAAAAATCAACCTTTAGCAAGGCCATCTGATCAGTGGCACATGGTGATCTCCACCTGCTGCGTGCCATAGTCAAAGACCGCCAGCTCGGGGCTGAATCCGGGGATACCAAGCCCCAGTCCCCGGAATACCATCAAGACTCCGATCAGGATCCCGAGGTAGGGAATCGCTTTTTGAAATTGCTGTCGGCGGATGACGGGCAAAAGACTCCCCGAAACCATCAGTCCCAGCAGCATCGGCACTGTCCCCAGTCCAAAGAAAAACATATACGCAGCCCCCAAAAGCGGGCTTTGCATGCCCATGGCTACGACCAGCGCCATATAGACCATTCCGCAGGGAAGCAGTCCGTTGACCAGGCCGGTTGAAAAAAAAGCCGCCTTGCTCCCCGATCTGAGGTATTTGGAAAGCTTGCCTTTGATCCAGGCAGCCATCCCCGAAATCGCGGGGACGGTCAAGATCCTGTCGGCATTTTTATAACTGAGGGAAAAAAGCACGATCAAGATACCCATCGCCACGGAGACTCCCTGCTGGATTCCCGCAAGGGAGAGTGAAAAACCAAGGCTTCCGACCAACAAACCCAGTGCTGCGTAGGTGAGGCTCCGGCCGAGATTGTAGATGATTTTGTTGAAAAGAAAAGCTTGGCTCCCTCTCCCCCCCACGGCCAAGGCGATCGGGCCGCACATTCCCACGCAGTGGAATGAACCCAAAAAACCCAAAACCAAGGCTGTCCAAAGCATCAGAGGCTGATTTTCTTTTCCCGGTAAAACTCCACGCCATTTTCGGTCCAGGTCAACTGAACTCTCCAATAGCCCGATTTCAACTTGTCCAGAGGCACGCTCTTTTTGCCCACATCGGTAATGTCCAAGACCAACTCCTGGTCCAGTCTGGCATCCGAAGGCCGAAAAAGCTGAAGGTTTCCCTTTGCCCCGATCGGCAGGTCCAGGAGGATCGACTTGCTTGGGGCATCAAAAACCAAAACTTCGCGGTCCAATCCGGCACTCGCAGACTCCCGGTCAATCTGGTCCTGGTATCTGATTTCCTTTTCGTAGTAGTTTTCGGTGACCAGATGGATGTCATCCTGCCTCACCGATATCACTACCAGCGTCAGGATAAAGCCCACAAAGGCAATGATGGTCAATAGAATCCCTTTTCCCCAATCCATAATTTTCTATTGTTTTCCGGCACCTACCGGTGCCATAAAGTTCGTCTGTATTTCGTCAAATTCCTCCCCGTGACTCGACAGCCGAAGCATCACTTTTTCCTGCGGGACTTTTACCTCAGCCTGGTTTCTTACCAGGAAAAACCGGCCCTCAAACTTGGTCTGGGGCTCCAGAACCCACTCTTTTGCCCCGACTATCTCCACATCCATCCCCTCGGCCAGAGCTTGGATGTCCACGCGTTGGGCTTCGAAAGTCTTGTTGATCAGCGTAATGGTATAGAGGTTGGAGACCTTGCCGGCTTCCCGCTCCTGGTAGGTCATCCCCGGAAAACGGGTGATCGTCCCTTCGAGCTCGTCCCGGGTGGCGATCAAGGCCACAAATCCCGCCAACAGCACCACCAGGACCGCCGAGAATCCCCGGACTCTGCCGGTAAACAGTCTTTGATAGCCGTCCCGGATACTGTTTTCAGAAGCATATCTGATCAGGCCCGTAGGCCGCTCCACCTTGAGCATTACCTCATCGCAGGCATCGATACAGGCGGTGCAGTTCACGCATTCCATTTGGGTGCCGTTTCGGATGTCGATCCCCGTCGGGCAAACCTGCACGCAAAGCCCGCAGTCTATGCAGTCTCCTTTGGGTGCAGGTTCCCGCTCATTTTTCCGTATCGGACCCCTGGGTTCCCCGCGGACGTAGTCATACAGCACATTGATGCTGTTGTTGTCCAAAAGGACACCCTGCAGGCGCCCGTAAGGACAGACCACGATGCACGCCTGCTCGCGAAACCAGGCGAAAACAAACATGAAAATCCCCGAAAAAGCCAGCAAGCCCACAAAACCGGCCATGTTTGCGGCAGGCGGCTGGGTGATGATTTCCCTCACCTGATCCACGCCGATCAGATAGGCCATCACCAGGTGGCCGATCAGGAGTGAGAAAAAGGCAAATACCGAGAATTTAAGGCCCTTTTTCCAAATCTTTTCCGCTGTCCAAGGGGCCTCGTTCAGGGCTCTTTGCTGATTGGCATCCCCTTCGATCAGGTATTCGATCTTTCGGAAAACCATCTCCATGAAGAGGGTCTGTGGGCAGGCCCAGCCGCACCACACCCTCCCAAAGACCACGGTAAACAAAATCACAAAAACAAAAAGAATGAGGAGAAGGAAAATCAGCAAATGGGTGTCCTGAGGCCAAAAGACAGCCCCGAAGATGATGAACTTCCGCTCAAAAACATTGAATAGCATGTACGGGCGACCATCCACTTTGATAAACGGCCCTGCAAACAGCACCGCAAGCAACAACCAGGAGAGATAGGTCCGGTAGCGATAAAAGAAGCCCTTTACCTTTTTGGGATACACCCAATTCCGCTTTCCGTCATCCCGGACAGTGGCCAAAGCATCGCGGAAAGTCTCCGGATTGAGATGTGGATTTTGGTTCTTCTTGGCCATAGGGTACGCGAAATGCCGGGGGACAAATCCCCCGGGTGTTTGGATTGTTAAATCGCCGCGCCTACGGCGGTACTGTCCGCCACAGGAACTGCGTCTGCAGGCTCAGCCGAATACAGCTCGCCCTGCGGTGCTTTGGGATTGGCGGGGGTGGTGCCTTTCAGGGTCAGGATGTAAGACGAGACCTGTTGCATTTCCTCCGGACTTAGCTGGTCCTGCCAGGGGATCATCCCCTTTTCTATCACGCCGAACTTCACCACGACAAAGACCTCCTTGATCGACCCTCCGTGGATCCAATAGTCATCCGTGAGGTTTGGTCCCACTCCCCCTCCTCCGTCAGCCGCATGGCATGCCGCGCAGTTGGTCTCAAACAGGGTCTTCCCTGCACTGAGCGCACCGGCCGACTCGTCAAATACCACGGTATTCTCATCGATCGAGGCAGCCTGACTAGCCTTCCTTACTTCTGCCGCCAAGGCTTCCACACGCAGTTCTTCCTGATATTCCTCGATACCGGTAGGTCCATTACCCAACACCGAGTAATGGACGTAGTAAACCACCGCAAATGCAATGGAGCCAATAAAAACCCATTGCAGCCACGGGGGCATGAAGTTGTCCAGCTCCGTGATGCCATCGTAGGAATGGTCGTCCATCAATTTTGCCTTTTCCTCCTTTCCGCCTACTTCATCGACGGTGCCGGTTATGTAACGTTCCTTGAAACTTTCCCACCAGGTCGGCTCATTCACAAGGCTTGGGTTTTCTCTCCGCAGTACTTCTGACATAAAAGACATCAGATAGACCATCAAAATCAGCAACAATAGGATCACCAACAAAACCACTCCCAAGACGACAAGCAAGGTCAGTTGGCCGGAATCCATTGCCTTGAGCGTTGCATACCATTTGGCATCGGTGGTTTGGGCCAGTACCGGGGCAGATGCGAGACCCAATAGGGCCAGCAGTGAAAATGTCTTTTTCATGGCAGATGCGGGGTTGAGTCGTTTTCGTCCAAAGGAAGGGATTCCATGTGTTTGATATGGTCTTTCGGGGTTCTTGCCACCCAGATGAACACTCCCACGAAAAACAGCATGAAGATGATCAGCGAAAGGATCGGATAGATCTCGATGTTTTCGATAGATCTTAGAATTTCTTTGTACATGGCTTCGGTATTTATGGGTTAGAGCCTGTCGGCTTTTGTTTGATGTCGGTTCCCAGTCGCTGGAGGTAGGCGATCAGCGCCACGATTTCGGTGTTTGGAGCCACTTCCACGCCAGCTTCTTTGAGATTGGCCACCACCTGGGCGGCCTGCTTCTCATATTCTGAGGCCGCAAGCTGGTCGAACCCCTCCGCATACGGCACTCCCAGCTTTTGGAGCGTCCTTATCTTCGCGGGCAAATCCGAAATATCCAGGGCATTGGTCGTCATCCACGGGTACGGGGGCATGAGGGAGCCGGGCGACATGGATCTTGGGTCGACCATGTGGTGATAATGCCAACTGTCGGGATACTTCCCTCCTATCCGGTGCAAATCGGGCCCCGTACGCTTGGATCCCCAAAGGAACGGCCGGTCATAGACAAACTCGCCCGCTTTGGAGTATTCACCATACCGCTCGGTCTCGGCACGGAAAGGACGGATCATTTGGGAATGGCAGCCCACACAGCCATTGGCGATGTAGAGGTCCCTCCCTTCCAGCTCCAATGGGGTATAAGGCTTCACCGAACTGATCGTCGGAACGTTTGACTTGATCAAAATTGTCGGAATTATCTCTATCGCTCCTCCGATGACAATGGCGACAGTGGCCAAAACGGTAAAGAAAACAGGCTTGCGCTCCCACGCTCTGTGCCAAAATTCTCCCGTTTGGTGATAGGATTTTGCCAAGGCGGGTGCCTGGTCTTCTTCGGTCGGGACAAAAGCTCCTTGCTTGGAAGTCATCCACATGTTGTACACCATGATCACCGCCCCACTCAGGTAGAGCAAGCCTCCCAGTGCCCGGAGCATATACATCGGGACTATCTGGATGACAGTCTCCAGGAAATTGGGATAGGCAAGTCGCCCTGCTTCGTTGAATTCATTGAGCATCAGGAACTGGGTCAAGCCGGAAACATACAGGGGAAGGGCATAGAAGATAATCCCCAAGGTACCCAGCCAAAAATGCGTGTTGGCCAATTTGGTGGAGTAAAGGCTCGTTTTGAACAGCCTTGGCCACATCCAATAGAGCATTCCAAAGGTAAAGAACCCGTTCCATCCCAAGCCGCCGATATGCACGTGGCCTACGATCCAATCCGTGTAATGGGCGATGGCATTCACATTCTTGAGGGAAAGCATCGGGCCTTCGAAAGTGGCCATCCCGTAGGCTGTCACGGCGACCACCAAGAATTTCAGGACCGGCTCGGTCCGCACCTTGTCCCACGCTCCCCGCAAGGTCAAAAGCCCGTTGACCATACCGCCCCAAGACGGCGCGATCAACATCACCGAAAACACCGTGCCCAGCACCTGGGCCCACTCTGGCAATGCGGTATAGAGCAGGTGGTGGGGTCCGGCCCACATGTAGATGAAAATCAACGACCAGAAGTGAATGATCGAAAGCTTGTAGGAGTAAACCGGCCGGTTGGCAGCTTTGGGAAGGAAATAATACATCATTCCCAAGAATGGCGTGGTAAGAAAGAATGCCACTGCATTGTGGCCATACCACCACTGCACCAGCGCATCCTGCACCCCGGCATAGGCAGAATAGCTCTTGAAAAGGGAGACCGGCAGCTCAAACGAGTTGAAAATGTGCAAAACGGCCACCGTCACCAAAGATGCCAGGTAAAACCAGATTGCCACGTACATGTGGCGCTCCCTTCGCGTGATCAGCGTTCCGATCATGTTGATGCCGAAGGCCACCCACACCAGCGCGATGGCAATGTCGATGGGCCATTCCAGCTCTGCGTATTCTTTGGACGTGGTCAGTCCAAGCGGAAGCGTGATCGCCGCCGCCAGGATAATCAACTGCCAGCCCCAGAAGTGAAACCAGCTCAGCTTGCTGTTCCACATCGGAGTCTTCAGCAGCCGTGGCATGGAATAATAAACACCCGCAAAGATGGAATTGCCGACAAAAGCGAAGATGACCGCGTTGGTGTGCAGCGGTCGGATTCTCCCAAAAGTCGTATACGGATTCCCCAAATTGGCTTCGGGCAGGAACAACTGCGTGGCGGCAAGGAGCCCCACCAGCATTCCGACCAGACCCCAGATTACGGTTGCTGCTCCGAAATACTTGACAATTTTGTTGTCGTAGTAAAACCGCTCCAAAGTAGAATCATTCATAGGATTTTATTTTTTTGGTTGATCTTTTATTGATTTTTTAGGCCGGTTTTCGAATAAAATCCGGACGGAGGGAGTATAGTCATCGTCAAACTGCCCGTCTTTCATCGCTCTGAAAAAGAGAAACAAAAACGTGGAAGCCAAGACCAAGCTAATGCCGATTAAAAGAAAAATGACTTCCATGCTAGTGTCTGTTTAGGTGAATGAGCCCTTTTCGAACCCCCATGAAATTGGTCGCCAGCGTGGTAAAAACCACCACCGAAATACTGCTCAGCGGCATCAGAATGGCGCAAAGCACCGGGCTCAACAGCCCCTGGACCGCCAGGCTCAGTCCCAGGATATTGTATAGAAAGCTAAGTCCGAAACTAGCCTTGACAATCCCGCGGCTGTCCCTTGCGAACGCAAGAAAGCTTGGGATTTTGCCAAAAGCATCCGCATCCAAGATGGCGTCGCTCGCCGGGGAAAAATGGCTGACCCGATCTGTGATCGCAACCCCGACCTGGCTCTCCCGAAGTGCTCCCGCGTCGTTGAGTCCATCCCCGAGCATCAGCGTGTTTTTTCCCTTGCCGTTGAGATCCTTCAGGTAGTTGAGTTTGTCCACCGGGCTTTGGTTGAAATTGAAACAGATCGCCGGGGAAAGCTGCTGAGCCAGCGAAGCCCGTTCGTGGGCCTGGTCCCCGGAAAGCACATGAAGCTCAAAATCCCCGGAAAGTTTTTTCACCAGATCGGATGCCCCTTCCCGCAATCCCGACTGAATGTGAAAATGGCCCAGGACAATCCCTTCCACGCTCAAAAAGACGTGGTTTCCGCTTTCGGAAATCCCCTGTTTGTCTGCTCCGGCAAAGGAACTTGATCCAAGTCTGAACGCTTGGTTTTTATAAACTGCCCGGATTCCCGAACCTGCTATTTCCTGGACGTCTTCAAGTCTGGCCGAGCCGATGTTGCCCAACCAAAGATGGATTCGGTTGCTAAGGGGATGCGAGGATCGCTCCACCATTCCCTTGACAATCGCCTTGGTTTCAGGTGACAGGGGTTCGCCTGCATATTCAATGGAGGCATTTGCAGGATCCGTCAACGTGCCCGTCTTGTCAAAAACCAGCGTATCCACCAGAGCCAGTCTCTCTACAACCGAGGCGTTTTTCAGGTAGAATTTCCCTTTTCCAAAAATCCTCAGGGTATTCCCCAAGGTAAAGGGCGTGGACATGGACAGCGCACAGGGACAGGCAACGATCAGGACAGTCGTGAATACTTTCACCGCCGTAGAGACATCCTTCCCGATCCAAAACACAAAGCCCACAAAGGCAATGGACAGTACCACCCAGGTAAAAATGCCACTGATGCGGTTGGCCAAAGGCTCAAGGAGTCTTTTGTTGGATTTTTCGAATGACTCATTGTTCCACAAATCCGTCAGATAGCTTTGGGAAGGGGATTTCTGCACAGTCAATAGCACCGCTTCTCCCCTTTGCCTTCCCCCTGCATAAATCAGGGCGCCTTTTCGTTTGGGAACGGGCACCTCCTCACCGGTCACAAAACTGTAGTCTATGTTGGCCGCCTCACTCAAAAGCCTGGAGTCGGCAGGTATCAATTCTTCATTCCGAACCATCACTACATCGCCAACCTGCAACTTGACCAAGGGGATGACTTCCTCCCTGTCCTGGACCAAACGGGTAACGGCAATCGGGAAATAGGCTTTGTAGTCGCGGTCAAACTCAAGCGTGGCAAATGTTTTTTGCTGGTAAACTTTTCCAAGCAACAGAAAAAAAAGAAGGCCTCCCAGACTGTCCATGTATCCGGCATTTCCCTGCGCGAAAATTTCCCACAGGGAGTAAAAAAAGAAAGCGATGATCCCCAGGACAATGGGAACATCCATGTTGATCTTGCGCTGGCGGACTGCATTCCAAGCGGACACGTAATAGTCGCTCGCGGCGTAGCAAACGATGGGCAGGGAAAGCACCACATTGAGGTAGTCAAACAGCTCCTTGAACCCGTCGCCGAGAAGCTTCGCCTCAGAAAAATATTCCGGGATACTGAAGAGCATCATGTTGCCAAAGCAAAATCCGGCTACTCCCAGCTTGGTCAGCGTCTTGCGGTCCACCTGGCCTCTTTTCTTCTGATCCAGATCCGAAAGACTCACGCTGGGTTCATATCCAAGAACGGAAAGCAGGCTGACAGCCTCCCTGAGGCTTAGCCTGTCGTGAAGGAATTTGATCTGGACTTTCTTCTTGATGAAGTCAACGCGACTGCCAACAATGGCGGAGTTGATCTGGAAGAGGTTTTCCAACAACCAAATACAGGACGCGCAATGAATCTGCGGAACGTAAAAAGTGACGTGGCTTTCCAAATCATTCCCAAAATCGAGCAAGCGCTGGACAACCTCCTGGTCGTCCAGGTAGTCAAAGCGGTTTTTGAGGTTGGAATTCGCTTTTTGGCTCTTTCCGGGATTGGCATCCAGCCGATAGTATTCGCACAGGTCATTTTCGGCAAGGACCTCATATACCAGTTTGCAGCCTTGGCAGCAGAAATCTTTCTGATCAAAATGAACCGGATCCAATTCGCAGTCTTCCCCGCAATGGTAGCACTTGGAGTGAGTTCGAACAGGGTAAATATGTTTCATTGCAGCGGGTTCTATAGAATTGTCCTTTCAGTAGTCAGAATATCATGCCCATTGGCCCTCGGGCGACCTAGATCGAGAGGTAAAATGACAGGAAACCACCACGTATCTTTCCCCTATAAAAGTGAAAGAGCGTTTTTGCCAAGTTTGCCTGATAATCTTTTGTGGTGACCAAAAGCGTGCAATGGTGCTGGATCGCATAAGACCAAAAGTCTCCTATTCGGGTAAAATTGAATTTGATAAAGCTCGTCTCCCTGATGGACGACGCGACCAGTTGAATTACCTCCTGCTCTTCCCTGATCTTTGATTTTGGAATAAAACTGGGAGAAATGATGGTGGCTTTGCTGTCATGGATAAGACTTCCAAACATTGAGACAAACTTTCTGATCAACTCCGTGGAGTTGGAAGATCCGTCATAGTGAAACAACAAGTGGCATGGGGAAAAATCAGGCTCAAACAAAAGTACCGGGATATCGCACAGCTCCTTGTCCAACAGCCATTGAAAATCCTCGGTCTTCAGCCTACCCAGCGCTTTGGGCAGATCTATGGTAAACAGGGTGGGCTTGTCGGTATCATGACGGAAGCTGCTCCCCGGCAGAGAGGGAACAAAGGACTGTGGCAACTCTTTACAGAAAAACTCCCGGAGGACATCCTCGGGAAGTTCCAAGCTTGGGGGGTGGTGCGGGCTCAGTTGCATAGTCAAAAATTATAGCTAAAAATAAAATTTGATTTCCCACAGAGTGCTGACGTATGCGGGTAAAGTATGTGATAAAAATCAGCTAAAAACCCACCCATACCGCCCCAAACCAGCAGAAACGGCAGAAAACTCAAAAAACATTAATCCGCTGTAAACCAATCAATTGAATAGAAATTCTTGGCTCCAAAGATTCAATATACCAAAGAAACGGCCATCCAAAATCCAAGAACAGACGCATCCCTTGGCGGTGGCAAAACACAAAACATCCCAATCCCCCCAAACGCAAAAGACCCTTTGGCGTCGGCCAAAGGGTCTGGATAATGTGGCGGC
>CAZGYC010000022.1:0-58992 GCA_964530015.1 uncultured Limnohabitans sp.
CAATCCCTTCATTTTTTTGGCGAAGGCTGAAAATGACATTACAGGCTGCTAAAATGGGATGGGACTGACGGGCATGAAGAGCGATCCCGGCAGCGGGAAATTTAAGCCGCGAAGGAACGCAAAGGAACACAAAGGGATTTTCACCACGGAGCACGCCAAGGAGTAGTTGGATTTGAATCAGGCCACGAAAGAACTCCAATCGAAACTTTCTTGGCCAAGCTTTTTCAAGAACACGGAGAAAAAGCTGAAGCTTTTTGGGAAAATCTATGTGGACTCTACCGGTCAAAAAAGATTAACCGCGGAGGAACACAAGAGATTTTTTCACCACGGAGAACGCCGATAAGAGGGAGCAAGGGCTTTCAGGCCTTGTCTGGAACTCCTGTCCGACCGGTTCCGACAGGCCTTTTTGAGGGTTCCTGCTATGCCGCTTCTCCAGAAGCAGCATCTGGAGGGTGCTGAATGGTCCAGCTTCTGGAGAAGCAGGACAACGGGAGGTCAAAAAAGCCTCGGCTTTTTTCTGTGTGCTCCCAAAAAACGCAAGAAACCGAAATAAGGATTAAGCTCCGTCATACGACCAGGAAGGGCCAATATCAGCTTCTCTTTTTCTCCTGTGGCTAAAACTTTTTTGCAGTGCATGGGCAGGCTTGAACCGCGTTCCATCGTGTCGTTTTCACCGAAAGGATGAAACTGGTTTCCCTGTTTCGTTGCCCAGGAGATTGCCTATTTGGACTTTTCGATGGCGCGGGCGACGTCCTGGATGATGTCGTCGCAGTGCTCCAATCCGACGGACAATCTGACCAAGCCGTCCGTTATTCCGACTTTGGTGCGCTCCTCCTCGGAGAGTTTGCTGTGGGTAGTGGATGCGGGATGCGTGACAATGCTCCGGCTGTCTCCCAGATTTGGCGTGATCGAGACCATCCGAAGCTCATCGATGAATCGCTGTGCTCTGGAGCCGCCGCCCTTTAGGGTCAGGGTGATGATTCCCCCGCCGGCTTTCATCTGCTTCAAGGCGAGGTCATGCTGCGGATGCGATTTGAGGAAGGGATATTTCACTGCTTCCAGTTCCGTATTGCCTTCAAAATAGCTGGCCACTTTCAGTGCGTTTTCGCAGTGGCGGTCCATTCTTACGGCCAGGGTTTCCATGCTTTTAGCCAATACCCAGGCATTGAAAGGAGAGATGGAGGGTCCCGTGTGGCGGGTGAAAAACTGGATTTCCTTGATCAGGTCTTTTTTTCCCAGAATCAGTCCACCGATGACGCGGCCCTGTCCGTCGATGTACTTTGTCGCACTGTGCGCGACAAGGTGGGCTCCCCATTTGGCAGGCTGCTGCAGATAGGGGGTGGCGAAACAGTTGTCCACCACCAAGATCAGGTTATGTGCCTTTGCAAAGTTTCCGGCCCATTCCAGATCGATGATTTCCAGACCGGGATTGGACGGGGTTTCGATGAACAGCATCTTGGTATTGGGCTGCACCAACTTGTCCCAGTTTTGACAATCTGAAATATCCCCGTAAGACGAGGTGATTCCCCACTTGGGAAATACCCGGGTCAACAGTTGGTGGGTGGATCCAAACAGGGATCTGGAAGCCAACAGGTGATCCCCTTGCTGGAGCAGTGCGGCGATGCTGCCAAACATGGCGGCCATTCCCGAGGCGGTGGCAATCCCATCCTCCGTTCCTTCGGCGGCGCAGACTTTGTCGATCAGATCCGACGAGTTGGGATTGGCATACCGGGAATAGATGTTTCCGGGGATTTCTTCCGCAAACATCGCCCGGGCCTCTTCCGCCGACCCGAAGGTAAAACTGGAGGTCAGGACAATGGAAGAGGAATGCTCCCGCTGGTCGGAGCGGCTTTGGATTCGGATCGCATCGGTTTCGAAATGACTCATGGTTTGGTGGGTTTGAATACGAAAATTGGGTCAGGGCCGAAAAAAGAATTTTCCCAGATGCAGAATCCGAACCAGAATTGAGGCAGTAGTGAATACGCCAATTTATAGTTCCCGCTGAGGGTAGGATTTGGCACCTTTCTCCAAGGCGGGGATGGTTGCCAGAGGGTCATCGAGCCTATTCTCTCGCCTCTTCTTTATAAATCAGTCTCCTGAAGTGCTGCAAAGAAAAAGGGAGATTTGCGTATTTCCAAATCCCCCCGCAAATCAGTCGTTGTATTGGGTCATGGTCTGCGCGATGCCGATCGTGCAGAAGCCAAAAACCATGTCGATGGCCTTGTCCATCATCATGGGAAGCCCGTCGAATTCCTGCTGGGAAAATCTCCCCAAGACATAGTCAATCTGCCTTCCTTTGGGGAAATCGTCCCCAATGCCCATCCGAAGTCTCGGGTAATCCTGGCCTCCGGTCAGCATTTCGATGTTTTTGAGCCCATTGTGCCCCGCGGCGCTTCCTTTTGCCCTCAGTCTTGTTTTTCCGAAAGGAATGGCGACATCATCGACGATCACCAGGACATTTTCTTTTGGGATGCCCAGTTCCTTCATCCAGTAGTTGACAGACTTTCCGCTGAGGTTCATGTAGGTAGTGGGCTTGATCAGGTGTAGTGTCCGCCCTTTGTGTTTCACTTCGGTTTTGAAGGCAAGACGGTCACTTTTCCAGCTTGCACCTGCTTTGTCGGCAAGCCGGTCGACGGTCAGAAATCCGACATTGTGCCGGGTAAGCTCGTATTCGGGGCCGATATTGCCCAATCCCACGATCAGGTATTTCATAAGTGTTGTGGTTCAGCGCTTCGAAAATAAAAAAATCCTGTCCGGTTGGGGACAGGATTTGCAAAATCTGCAAGATTCGGATTATTCTGCTTTTTTGCCTCTGAGCGCTCTTGGAATGCCAACAGTCACCACAGAGACGTTTGGAGAGGTGAGGATCTCAAATCCTTCGGGCTGCAATTCGGCAACTTTGAAAGATTTGCCCAAATCCAGGTCGGAAATGTCCACAGAAATGAAGTCAGGCAGGTTGCCTGCCAAGCCTTTCACTTTCAGTTTTCTGGTTTTGAATTCCAGCTTTCCACCTTTTGCGATACCGGGAGAGCTGCCTTCGATCTTCACGGGAATTTCGAATTTGATCGCCTTGTCATCCGTGTAAGCCATGAAATCTGCATGAAGCAGGGTTTCGCTTACCGGGTGGAATTGCGCTTCCTTCAATACCGCTTTGATGATGGTCCCCTCCACGTTCAGTTCCACCAAGTGGACTTCGGGAGTGTAGATCAAGTCGCGGAAAAGGATCGCCGGAGAGTAGAAGTGAACTTGCTCAGGGATGCCAGGCCCGTAAACCACGCAGGGAACATTGCCTGAATCTCTGATTTCGTTCAAAGCGGCACTGTCGAGATTTGCTCTTTTAAACCCTATAATCTCTAGTGTTTTCATATGTACTTGTATTTAAAATTGGTTTCTTAGATAAACAGCGAACTGATCGAGGTGTTGCCGGTCACTGCATGGATTGCTTTTGCAAACAGTTCGGCCACGCTCAGTACCTTGATTTTTGAAGACTGCATCTTTGGGGTGATGGTATCCGTGATGACCAGTTCTTCCAAGACGGAGTTTTCGATGTTTTCGTAGGCTTTTCCCGACAGCACCCCGTGCGTGACGATGGCCCTGACCGAATTGGCTCCTTTTTCCTTGATGATCTGGGCAGCTTTGCAGAGCGTCCCTGCGGTATCCACCAAATCATCCACCAGAATCACGTCCTTCCCGTCCACATCCCCGATCACCTGCATCGATGCGATCTCGTTGGCCCTTTTTCTGTGCTTGTCACAGACGACCATTTCTACTTCGAAGTGCTTGGCAAAAGACCTGGCACGGGCCACACCTCCCACGTCGGGAGCTGCGAAAATCATGTCAGGAAGCCTCAGCGTGCTCAAATAGGGTGCAAAGATAGCCGATCCGTTTAAGTGATCCAAAGGAATGTCGAAAAAACCCTGGATCTGTCCGGCGTGCAAGTCGCAGGTCATGATCCGGTCGGCGCCTGCCGAGGTCAGCATGTTGGCGATCAGCTTTGCGGCAATGGATACTCTGGGGCGGTCTTTTCGGTCCTGACGGGCATAGCCAAAGTAGGGGATGACGGCGCAAACCTTGTAGGCACTGGCACGCTTGGCCGCATCGATCATCAGGCAAAGCTCCAGGATGTTGTCACTGGGAGGGTTGGTGCTCTGGATGACAAACACGGTGCAACCCCTGATGGACTCATCGAAACTCGGCGACATCTCTCCGTCACTGAACTTGGACATGGTCAGATCACCGAGTTTTTTGCCGTAATTTTTTGCGATTTTTTCTGCCAGATGAAGGCTGTTGGTCCCTGCAAATATTTTGACCTCAGACATGGTGGATTTTTTTGGAGGATTTGGAAAGGAAAGGAATCAATGGCAAAAGTAAGGATTTTTGACGGATGGGCTAGGGGCGGGGCTTTTCATCGAAACAATATTTCGGGAATTTTCAAAAGGAAATCGCAGAGTCGGGAGATTCGGTGTTTGGGATGTGGCATCGGCCTGACCGATCCTGTAATTTTTTGGTTTTAAGGTGTTTTTTATAGCTCGATTACTTGGTGCATGGTTTATTTTTACCAGAACTGGTACTAACCCCGACCTTATGAAAAGAGTTTTAAGCTTTGTCCTACTCCTGGGGGTGCTGCCTTTTTTTGTGCAGGCCCAAACCATCCCCACACCCAAATCGCACTTTGGATTTGATATCGGCGATCCCTATATGCTCGCCAATTTTTCCGAAACAGCGGCGTATTTCAAAAAAGTCGATGCCGCCTCCGACCGTGTGAGGTACACGAGCATCGGACAGACCGAATTTGGCAGGGAGCAACCGATGCTGATCATCACCGCTCCGGGCAATTTTGCCCAACTGGAGCGATACAGGGAAATATCCCAGAAACTGGGTCGGGCAGAGATCAGCCAAGAGGAGGCACAGGCCCTTTCAAAAGAAGGCAAACCGGTCGTTTGGATTGACGGGGGCCTTCATGCCAATGAGGTGGTGGGAGCCCAGCAGTTGATCGAGACGCTCTATCAACTCGCCTCCAGGAATGACGAGGAGACGCTGAGGATCCTGGATGAGGTCATTCTCCTCCTCGTCCATGTGAATCCGGACGGAATGGAAATCATGTCCAACTGGTACATGATGAACGAGGATCAGACGAAGCGAAACAAGAGTATTCCTGTACTATACCAAAAATACGTCGGCCACGACAACAACCGGGACTTTTACATGAACAACATGAAAGAGTCCACGAACATTTCGCTCCAGCAATATGTGGAGTGGCTCCCCCAGATTGTGTACAACCACCACCAAAGTGGCCCTTCGGGGACGGTCGTTGCGGGACCGCCCTATCGAGACCCCTTCAACCATGTCTTTGACCCGTTGATCATCACCAGTCTGGATGCGGTCGGTGCGGCGATGATCAACAGGCTGCATGTGGAAGACAAGCCCGGCTATACCCGGCTGGGCGGTTCGGTGTTTTCCACCTGGTGGAATGGCGGCCTGAGGACCACTCCCTATTATCACAACATGATCGGGATTTTGACCGAGATCGTGGGTGACCCTTCTCCGTTTTCCATCCCGCTGGTTCCGGATCGCCTTATTCCAAACAACGGCACTCCCTATCCCGTCACTCCTGGTCCTTGGCCGTTCAGACGGTCTATCGACTATTCCGTTTCGCTCAATTATGCCATACTCAACCACGCCGTTCGGCATGGGGACGAGTTGCTCTACAATTTTTATCGGATGGGCAAAAACTCCATCGACCGGGGAAATACGGATACGTGGACCAGGTATCCGAAGTATGCCCAGGCCGTCCAGGAGGAATTTAACGCTTCGCAAAAGAAAAAGGAGGCCGATGACCCCGAAATGGCGAATTTCGGCTTCAGGGCCGGGCTGCCGCTTCAGTTTTATGATTCTGTCTATGCCGACCCTTCGCGAAGGGATCCGAGAGGCTATGTGCTTTCCGCCGATCAGCCCGATTTTTCGACCGCAATCAAGTTTCTGAATGCCCTGATCAAATCCGGTGTGAAGGTGGAGCGGGCTACGGCCGATTTTTCTCTCCATGGAAAATCCTATCCCAAGGGCTCCTATGTGGTAAAGACCGCCCAGGCCTTCCGCCCGCACGTGTTGGATATGTTTGAACCCCAAGACCATCCCAATGATTTTCTATATCCAGGCGGGCCTCCCATCCGGCCTTACGACGCGGCGGGCTGGACCTTGGTTTTCCAGATGGGAGTTGAGTTTGACAGAATTATGGAGGAGCTCGTAGGGCCCTTTGAGTCGGTCGGGTATGGGCAACTGCTTTCTCCCGAACCCACTGCAGTCACTTCCGCTTCCGGATACCTGCTGGATGCTCGGGTGAATGATTCGTTCATGGCGGTAAATGACCTGCTCAAAGCAAACGTGAAAGTCTATCGCACGGCAGCAGCGGAGAATGGCTTGCCCGCAGGGTCATTTTATGTCCCTTCTTCCGGGAAAAAGGTGCTTGGGGAAGCTGCCAAATCCTATGGGATCAAGCCCGTGGCCGGAAACGGGGTGCCTTCCGGTGCCAGTGAAATCAAACCTTCCCGAATTGCGCTGTATGACTATTATGGAGGGTCCATGCCATCCGGTTGGGTGAGGTGGATGATGGAGCAGTTCCATTTCGATTTCCATGTGGTCTTTCCCCAGGAAATCGACGCGGGGAATCTAAGCGACAAGTATGACGTAATCCTGTTCATCGGCCCGGGTATTCCCGGTGGAAGCGGGGGATACGGAGGAGGCAATCAGCCGAGAAAAGAGGAGATTCCCTCGGAGTACCACCACATGCTGGGCAGGTTGTCTGTGGACAAATCGATTCCCCAGTTGAAATCCTTCCTGGAAAACGGAGGCAGGATCGTCACCGTGGGTGCAGCGACCTCCCTGGTCTATCAATTGGATCTGCCAGTGTCCAACGCCTTGGTAGAGATAGCAAATGGAAACGAAAAGACACTGACCGGGGATAAGTATTATATCCCGGGCAGCATATTGGAGATGTGTGTGGACAGCTCCGCTCCGGCCAATTATGGCATGGGTGAAAAGACAAATGTGCTTTTCAACAACAGTCCTGTATTCAGACTGGCTCCCGATGCGGCAGTGAGAGGAGTCAAACCGCTCGCTTGGTTTGGTACAGAGCCTCCTTTGAAAAGTGGCTGGGCCTGGGGACAGCAGTACTTGAAAAATGGGGTTGCGGCCTTTGAGGCCCAAGTGGGGAAAGGAAAGCTGTATGCCTACGGCCCGGAGATCACCTTCCGGGGGCAGTCCCACGGCACGTTCAAGATGCTGTTTAACGGACTGTACAAGTAAGCGGCTGAAGCTCAAATTGACGGAAAACCGCTGTTGAAGGCGGTTTTTCCATTTTTGGAGCACATTGGTCTTGGAATGACTTTGGCTGGATTCCATCGCCGTCCAGAATAGGTGAGCCTGTTTGGATAAACGGAATGTGGCAAAATTTGACATGGAGCATGCGTAACTATCAGCAAATCGTAAATGCGGAGCTATTGGTTTGGCTTCTGAAGTTGAAAAAGCCTCCCGGGATTTTCGGACGGCTGACCCATGGGGTGCAGAACAAGATCAACGATTGGATCCCGGACAAAGTCCACCGGGCGATCACCGTGGCCATAGAAAACATGGTGAAAGCCGTATTGACCGGATCGGGGTGGATTGTGCCCCGAGGGGATCCAGCCATTTCCCTTTGGGAGCGGGAGCAGAAAGTCAGGAAAAGGATCAAATGGTACCGCAATACCGCCTCGGCAGAAGGTGCGATCACGGGTGCCGGGGGGATCTTGCTGGGTTTTGTGGACTTTCCGGCTTTCTTGACCATCAAGATGAAGATGCTCTTTGACATCGCAGCGCTCTATGGAGCGAATACCAAGGACTACCACGAGCGGCTGTTTTTGCTGTACATCTTTCAGTTGAGCTTCTCCAGCCAAAGGAGAAGAAACGACCTGATCGGCTTGCTGGAGAATTGGGAGGTTCACAAAGCCGAATTACCCAGAGATTTCGGCCAGTTTGACTGGAAGACTTTTCAGTTGGACTATCGGGATTACATCGATTTGGCCAAGCTGGCCCAGCTCGTGCCTATCATCGGAGCTCCGGTAGGGGCTATTGCCAACTATAAACTGACCGAACACCTTGGAAAATATGCGATGAATGCCTATCGGCTTAGACTGTTAAAAAAATCCCCTGAGAAGCTGGAGCCCGGTGAACAGGGATGAAATGAAAAAAGCTTCCAATTTGGAAGCTTTTTGTTGATCCACTAGGGCTCGAACCTAGACTCTTCTGAACCAAAATCAGACGTGTTGCCAGTTACACCATGGATCATTTTAGCCAGAAACCCGTTCGCTTCCTTTAAAGTGTCACAAAGGTAGATTTTTGAGTTATTTTTTCCAAATGGCCTTTTAAAGATTTTTGGGCCTGTCCTGTAATTTCCTTGCTTTCAGACAGAAAGATAATTCCGGGGCGGGGTCTTTTTGTCTGGGGGATCTTGCCCCGGCGGTCGTTGGTTTGCGAAAAAACACATACTCCGAAATCGATTGAAAATTGCCTTTTTGTTAATTTCCAAACAGTTATGTTGTCCGAATGGAAATATTTGCATTGCTTTGTTTGAAATTTGAAAACTAAACTAAAATTACATAGTGCGATGAATGCGGAAAAAATGGAAAAACTGGTGGCCGATGTGGTCGGCAAACTGGAGAAACTGAAGCAAGCCGAACTGGCGGCGGATCTGAGCTGGTGCTGGGTGAGCTTCCAAAACGACCAAAACCCCATCGGGGTAACGGCAAAAGCAAGGCTTGCCTTGGAGGCTTTCAAGGAGGCCAGGGAGAAAAACGCCAAGGCGGTGGCCAAGAAACTGGTCGATGACCTGGAAAAAGCTTTGGCTTAAGAACAAAAAAAGGCTCGCAACACTGCGAGCCTTTTTTTTTTGGCCAAAGAGAGGTTATTCTCCTACCACTACGAATTTCACTTTGGTTTTCACCTCTCTGTGAAGATCCACATCTGCGGTGAACTCTCCGGCTCCCTCTACGGGAACAGTGATGGCGATTTTCTTTCTGTCAATTTCGAAGCCCTGCACGGCAAGCGCGTCGGAAATCTGAAGCGTGGTCACTTTTCCGAAGATTTTTCCGGAGTCGCCGATTTTGGCTTTGATTTCGAGGGTTGTTTCGGCAAGCTTGGCAGCAGTGTTTTCTGCTTCGGTCTTGATTTTTTCTGCTTTGTGGGCAGCCTGCTTGATGTTTTCGGCAAGGATTTTCTTGTTGGAGCCCGTAGCCAAGACGGCGAAACCCTGGGGAATCAGGTAGTTTCTTCCGTATCCTGGCTTCACCTCTACCAAGTCATTTTTATATCCAAGACCTTTGATGTCTGTTTTTAGAATGATTTCCATTTGTAATGATCTTTTGTGATTGGACGATACAAGACCGAATTATTTCAAACCATCGGTTACGAATGGCAACAAAGCCAAATGTCTTGCTTTTTTGATAGCCTGGGCTACTTTCCTCTGATACTTCGCAGAGTTGCCGGAAAGTCTTCTTGGAAGAATTTTTCCTTGCTCGTTGACGAATTTCAAAAGGAAGTTGGGATCCTTGTAGTCGATATACTTGATACCGTGCCTCTTGAATCGGCAATATTTCTTTCTGATCTCGCCTCTGTTGATTGGTTCGTTTACTAGTGTCATTGCGCTGGCTCCTCCTTAGCTTCTGCTTTTTTGTTAAATTCTCCTTTTCTTCTTCTGTCGGCATAAGCAATGGAATGCTTGTCCAACACAGTCGTCAGGAATCTCATGACTTTCTCATCACGTCTGAACTCCAGTTCAAACTTGCGGATGATCGTCGGATTAGCCTTGAACTCAACCAACACATAAAAACCGGTCGTCTTCTTTTCGATGGTGTATGCCATCTTTTTCAGACCCCAGTTCTCCACATTGATCACGTCTGCCCCCTCTTCTTTTAACAAGTTCACAAACTTGTCGACAGTATCCTTCATCTGAATCTCAGACAAAACGGGAGTTAAAATGAATACCGTCTCATAATTTCTTTGGAACATTTTTTTAATGTGTTTTAAGGAATTTGAATAAACAGACCGCAAAAGTAGGGGAAATCCTGCTGGATTCCAAACGCATAGCCAAGAATCAAGACATAAGTAGCAAGACCCAAGTATCAAGACAAAAGACTGTAAGAAGAATGAGAGTCAAGAGGGCGCTACGGGTAGCCAGGGATGAAGCGGAGCGGAAGCCGTGGTATCGCAAATCGGGCAAACCCGGGGCTGTGACGACACAGACCCGGGCGCGGGAGGCAGGAGCCAAGAGCTGGGAATAAAGACGCAAGGCATAAGTAGCAAGACCCGCCTGAAGAAGTGAATCGACGTTCGCCCAACGCTTTGAACGTTTAACGATTTCAACGATGAACGGATTAATGATCAACGACTTAACGCTGAACCTCTTTAACGTTTAACAATTTCAACGCCGAACGCTTTTAACATTTAACGTCTTAAACGCTGAACGCTTTCTTATTTCACGGCGAAGGTCTTGGAGCCGACCTGATAGTTGTCGACAAAGATCTTCACTTCGTGGGTGCCTGAGGCATAGTTGGAGCCTTTTTCATAGTAGAATACCAGATCCTGCTCGGAATTGTCGAAGATGATGTCCTGCCTCACGGTGTAGAATTGCTCCGCACCCTCGATCATGAATGTGCCCGAGCCTTTTGCCACGTCAAAAATCGGCTGGGAATTTGGCCCCAAAACCTGCACATACACGTTTCTGGGGCCTTTTTCAGCCACTTTGTTGTCTGCCAGGTTGAAA
This sequence comes from uncultured Limnohabitans sp., assembly GCA_964530015.1. Taxonomy (GTDB): domain Bacteria; phylum Bacteroidota; class Bacteroidia; order Cytophagales; family Cyclobacteriaceae; genus Algoriphagus. The sequence continues at coordinate 10,793 of CAZGYC010000022.1, forward strand.
CTCACCTTCAGCCTTTCGATCTGTCTGTTTCGGAAATCCTTGGTGGTTTCGATCCGTTCCTTGCCTCTGGAGTTTACGGCCGCGATGCTGATGTTTTCTGCTTTGAGCATGGAGGCCACGTCCACTTTTGCCTGGAGGTCCTGTTTCTGGATGTTGAGCTGGGCTACCTCTTCCTCGATTTCCGCCTGGGTGGTTTTCAAATCCTGGTTTTCTGCGAAAAGCTGCTGGTTGGCAGCCCGGAGCTCCAGGATCTCCTGGTCTTTCTGGGCGATGAGTCCGTTGAGGTTGTTGATTCTCCCGTTGAGTGCGGCAATTTCCGAGGAACTGCGCTGTTTTGTCGAATTGCGTTCGGCAATCAACTGGTCGCGTACCGTCTCCAGTGCCTGGATGTCCCCTCCCAATTTTTCGATTTCCTTGATCCGGAGGTCAAGCTGATAGGTGACCGAATCGAGACGCATGTTCAGCTCGCTGTTTTCGGTAGAAAGGAGAAGGATTTCTTCTGTTTTCTTGGTGCGGTCTACGTAGTCGGTGTAGAGCTTGATGCCGCTGATAATGACCAACAGGATAAGGACAATGATGATGATGTTCTTATTTTGGTCTCTCTTCTGACCTGATTCCTTTTCGAAATTAGTGCTCATGGTTGTTGATCTGTTTGGGGGCTTATGATATGCTGAATTTGTACGAAACCTCCTGGTCTTCCAGATGCCGAAAAATGGGGCTGTGGGATGGGACCTTGGAGACGCTTCACCAGCACTTTATCAATATCTTTGCCAAATTGACCGTGGGTTCATTGACGTGGCCGTTCCGGGGGACGGCAATGGGCATTAAGCGGCGGCAGGGCGGCAGGTTGGCCGGCGTTTGGTCTGACCGTGAATTTGCCTTCGAAGGGGATCACCCGTTTTGGAAGGAACGCGAAAACATGCGGGGCCTGCGCTGTGTGTTGGGTTTGAAAAGTTTGCCCCCGCTAGCAGCACGATTCCCAAACGGATGGACTTTGGGCTTTTCATCGGTCCCGGAAAGTCAGATGTCCAGAACCAAATGCGACTTTTCACCGGGAAAGCTGAAGAACAGGATCCCGCATTCAAAAAAATCCAGGGTGAGCCTCACCTTGGGATGTGCCTTGATTTCGTTCCAGGCCTTTTCCATTTCCGGTGTCCAGTGAATGTCCCCAATCGCGACGATCGACCCCGGATGAAGCTTGGGAACCAAGGCGTTGAAAGTCCGCATGGTTCCTTCGTAGGTATGGTTGGCATCGATCAGGGCAAAATCCACCTGGGGGATTGACCCAAGAAGCGGCGGGAGCGTTTTTTCGATCGGGCCTAGAACAAACTCCGTTTTGGCCGGAGCAGGGGGGCGTTGGGCTACTTTTTGGATTTCCCCGGAGCCCTCGAAGGTGTAAAGTCTGCCGGTTGTTTTTTCACTGAGATACCGGGTGGATATCCCCATGCAGGTGCCAAATTCCAGGACGTTTTCTGCGGGTGTCAGGCTGCAGAAATACTGGTAGAGCTGGGCAAATTTGATATTGCTGGTGGAGTATCGGGTGATTTGGGATATGGGACGACGGGCCTGCGGGACTTTTTTTGAGCCGGCACCGAGATCGAGAACGGGAATAACGGCAGTGTCTCTCAGGAGCGTCTTTCGGAATTTTTCGATCTCGGGATTCCCGCTTTTGTTTTCCCCAAGAAATCGAAGCAGCTTGGAATAAAAGTCGAAGACCAAAGGCGATTGTTGGCTGAAAAGGTCTTCTTTGGCTAGCCAATATTGGAGAAATGCCCGAATCGAGAAGTAAATTCCCCCCAAATCAGTTGTGGAAAATATTGGCGATCATCTGGAATTCAGGCACGGTGACTTCGATGAGCTTGCCGTCAAACAGCTTCTCCATGGTATAGGAGCCTTTCATTTTTCCCAGTCCTGACTTGAGATTGCATCCGGAGACGTAGGTATGGGACTCCCCGGGCTCCAAGACGGGTTGCTGGCCAACTACTCCGCTGCCTTCCACCAGTTTTGAAGATTCGGCGGCATCGAAGACCTCCCACTTTCTTTTTAATAGCTGATAGGTATATTGGCTGTTGTTTTCGATGGTTACCTTGTAGGTGAAGACGTAGTGGTGCTGGTGGGGGCTGGAAAATTCCGCCTGATAGGTGACTTCCACGCTTACTTTGATGCCTTTTGTGACTGCGATGACCATGGGAATATGCCTTAGAACAACAAAGATTTACAATTTTAAGAAACTAAACAAATAATCAACTCCGATGGACGTAAAAATCGAAGAAAGTTGGAAAATTTCACTGAATGAGGTGTTCGAAAAGGATTTTTTTAAGCGTTTGGTTGCTTTTGTTAAGTACGAATACCAAAATCATCCGGTTTTCCCTCCGGGCAAAGAAATTTTCAATGCCTTTCAACGTTGCCCTTTGGATTCGGTAAAGATAGTTATTTTGGGCCAAGATCCATATCATGGTCCGGGCCAGGCTCATGGTTTGTCTTTTTCGGTGAAACCGGGGATCTCTTTTCCCCCAAGTCTGTTGAACATTCTGAAAGAAATCAAAGCAGACATCGGAACTGACCTGCCGGCTGACGGAGATCTCACCCGGTGGGCAGACCAGGGCGTGTTTCTGCTCAATGCAACCCTCACTGTCCGGGCCAGCCAAGCCGGTTCCCATCAAAACCAAGGCTGGGAGCTGTTTACCGACGAGGTGATCCGTGTCCTCAACTCCCATCGTGAAAACGTGGTGTTTATGCTTTGGGGAGCCTATGCCCAGAGGAAAGCCGAACTGATTGACCCCAGAAGGCACCTGATCCTAAAAGCTCCCCATCCAAGCCCACTGTCCGCGCATCGGGGGTTTCTGGGCTGTCGCCATTTTTCCCAGGCAAACAAATATCTTCTGGACAAAGGGATAGAACCGATAAAGTGGTGAAAAATGTGGAGGATTCACCCAGAGGAATGAACGTGGTTTTGTCGAATGATGGGAAGACAGGAGACCGCAGACGAAGAAAGACAAAGATTTGGGGTTTTCTGGGTCTCCAGGCCTTTTGAAAAATCCATCGGCAAGATTCCATATATCCATAAAACAAAAAGCCCCGAATCGGTCCGGGGCTTTTTGTCAGTCAATTCCTTTGAAGAATCGGTTCCATCGGATCTTGCCGAACATCGATTCATACTTGTCCAGGGAAAGCCACAGGAACCAGGCTTTGCCAACGATGTGGTCCTCGGGCACAAAACCCCAGAATCTGGAATCCAGAGAATCATGCCGGTTGTCGCCCATCATGAAATAGTAATTCTGCCTGAAGGTGTAGCTTTCGACTTTTTGCCCGTCGATAAACAGCTCTCCGTCACGGATATCGACCTGGCTGTGTCCCTCGTATTTTTCAATGGTAAAGCCGTAGCGAAGCACATTGTCGGCAGTCATGTCGATGGTCCAGTCTTTGCCGGGAATCTGGAGCGGGCCGTAATTGTCCCTATTCCAACCGTAATTGGCTCCTTTGGGAAAAGTTAACGTGTCGTTTACTCCCGGGCTCTCAATCCGCTTGGTGATGGATACCACCACAGGGGAAGACTTGAGTGTCTCCATCATTTGATCCGTACCAAAAACCATATATGCGCCGTTGGTAAATACCATAAAACTTTCCGGATTGATCCCGTACCCCGCGAAGAAATCGACCGTCAAGGGGCGGTTGCTGATCAGGTCATAGGAATATTGCATTTCCTCCGGCTTGGGAGAAGCTTCACCGTTTACGGTCAGTTCGCCTTCCCTGATCTCGATCACGTCTCCCGGTATTCCGACGGCCCGTTTGATGTAGTTGGTTTTCAGGTCACTGGGATACTGAAACTCCACGGGGTAATTGAACACGACCACGTCGTTTCTTTCCACGTCACTGAAGCCGGGAAGCCTGTAGTAGGGCAACTGGATGGCATCGGAATAGGAGGGGATTTCGGTTCCCCAGATCTTCTGATGCGTCAGTGGCATTTGCAGGATCGTCTTGGGAATCCGCGTTCCGTAGTGCATTTTGCTTACAAAAAGGAAGTCGCCAACCAGGAGCGATTTCTCCATGGAGGCGGTGGGAATGGTGAAAGGTTCGAGCAAAAGCCACCGGATCAAGCTTGCTGCGACAACTGCAAAAACCAGCGCATCCAGCCATTCGCGGGTTGCTGATTTTTTCTTTTGGGTTTGACTCATGTGTTGGTATTTGATTCAGAAAGATAGAAAATCATCCATGGAAAGCACGCCTTTTCTGCCCTGGATCCACTCGGCAACCAAAACTGCGCCAAGCGCAAAGCCCTGCCTGCTGTGGGCGGTATGGGTGATCTCGATTTCGTCGATTTCGGAGCTGTAGCGGACAATATGGGTGCCGGGAGCCGGGTCGATCCGCTTGGCGGTGATTGGCAATGACTGTTCATTTTCGGGCGACTGTCCGGCCAGGTGCCAGGCCTTCAGACTGTCCGTGTTTCCGAGGATCCCCTCGGCCAGCGTGATTGCCGTGCCGGAAGGGGCGTCTTTTTTTTCGGTGTGATGGATCTCTTCCAACGATGCTTTGTAGCCATTGGTCTCGTTCATCAGCTTGGCCAGAAACTCGTTGACTTTGAAGAAAATATTGACTCCGATGCTGTAGTTTGAGGCGTAAAAGAATGCCCCGTCTTGCTCGGCGGTCAGTTTTTCGATCTCGGCTTTTCGGGAAAGCCATCCGGTGGTGCCCGATACGACCGGGATTCCACGCCCCATCGCCCAGGAGATATTCTCCACGGCGGCCTCCGGCTGGCTGAATTCGATGGCCACGTCGATGGTCGAGGGATTCAGGCTGTCCAATTCGTCCCGGTTGTCGATATTGATCTTGGCGGCGAGGGAATGGCCCCGGGACTCGGCGATTTCACCGATGATTTTTCCCATTTTGCCATATCCAAGGATAAGAATGTTCATTATTTGAATTGAAGTTTCAGGGTGAGCCCCACGGATGTACTTGAAGCTGCGAAAGTACCCACATTTGGTTCAAATTTAAGGGCCAGATCGTCGGAAATATTAAATCCGGACAAATGCGCATCGACGTTGGCGTCTATCAGGTTGAGCGCATAGATGGCCCCGAGCAGCAGGATGGTCAGATCCCGGTTTTGTCGCCAATAGTCCACATTCCTGACCAACGCTTCCCGGTTGAGCGAAGGAAACTGGCTTTGGTCTCCGTCATCGTAGGCGAAAAGTGCCTCCCGGAATGTCTGATAGCGTTTGTTGTTGTATCCGATAAAATAGATATCCGTCATGAAACCGGCATAAAGCAGGGGTACCTTCCAGGCTTTTCCGTTGTAAACCTGCCCCGCGCCCGGCAGGATTGCCGAAAGGAGCGTTGCCTTTCTGGGGTTTTTGGGAAGGGAGGAATAATCGGACTTCTCCTTTTTTTCGGTTCGCAGAGAATCAGTCTTTTCAGTTTGATTTTGGGAAAATACCGGATTGGAAAGCAGGAATACAAAAAGCAAAAGCCCCAGGGAAATCCATGGGGTCTTGGCTTTTGATCCAGTATCGAAAAAAGAAGCGTTCAATTTTCAGATAATTTCGAGGATTTCGAGGATTCTGTTGAGGTCGGTGGCCGAGTTAAAGGGGATCTTGATTTCCCCGCGGTTTTTTTCATCCGCCTTCAGGCCAACCTTGGTTCCGAAGTGGGAGGCCAGCCGCTGTTGGATTTTGTTTATTTCATATTTTCGGACAGGATCGAGGCCTTTTTCCGAAGTTTCTTTTTGTGGCTTGCCCTCATTGAGTGCTTTTACGAGCGCCTCCACTTTTCGGACGCTGAGCTCTTCCTCAATCGCTTTTTTGAAGATTGCCAATTGCTTGTCCACGTCTTCGATATTGATGAGGGCACGGGCATGGCCCATGGAGAGTTGCTGGTCGCGGATGGCGGCCTGAATCGTCGGAGGGAGTTTCAGGAGGCGGAGGTAGTTGTTGACCGTGGTCCTGTTTTTGCCGACTCGGTCGCCCAGTTCTTCCTGCTTGAGGCTGCATTCTGCAAGCAGCCGCTGGTAGGAGTGGGCGATTTCGAGCGCGTTTAGGTTTTCCCGCTGGATGTTTTCGATCAGTGCCATTTCCAGCATTTGCTGGTCGTTGGCGGTGCGGACATAAGCGGGGATCTGGGTCAGGCCAGCCAATTTGGAGGCCTGAAAACGGCGCTCGCCCGAGATCAGTTGGTACTCGTTGGGAGCGAGTTTTCGGACGGTAACCGGCTGGATGATGCCCTGCACCAGGATGGAGTCTGCCAGTTCCTGGAGGGAGTCTTTGTCAAAGTGAACCCTGGGCTGGAAAGGGTTTACCTGAATTTCTACCAGCGGGATTTCGAAAATCCCGGTTTTGGCTACTTCAGGCAGGATTTCGGTGGATTTGTGCTTGGCAGGACTGTCTTCCAACAGCGCTCCCAGCCCCCTTCCCAAGGCACTTTTTCGATTGGGCTTATTTTCGGACATGGCTAGTCAGTCACTTTTTGAAGGCCGTTTTTCTGGGCTATTTCCCCGGCCAAGTTGAGATACGCGATGGATCCTTTCCCTTCCGCGTCAAATGCGATGACCGGCAATCCAAAACTTGGTGATTCGGAGAGCCGGACGTTTCTCGGTATGATGGTGTCAAAAACCATGTTTTTGAAATGCAGCCTGACTTCTTCCACCACTTGGTTGGAAAGTCTCAGACGGACATCGTACATCGTCAGCAGGATTCCCTCAATCTCCAAATCCGGGTTGAGGCGGGTCTGGATGATCTTGATCGTGTTGAGCAGTTTGCCCAAGCCTTCCAGTGCAAAATATTCGCACTGCACGGGAATGATCACGGAATTGGCTGCCGTCAGGGCGTTGATGGTGATCAAGCCCAGGGATGGGGAGCAGTCGATGATGATGAAGTCGTAGAGCTCCCTGAGCGGGGCGATGACTTCTTTCATCTTTTCCTCCCGGTTTTCCATATTGATCATCTCCACTTCCGCACCGACCAGGTCGATGTGCGAGGGGACCAACTCCAGATGCTCGATGGAGGTCTTGAGGATGATGTCTTTGACATTGGTCCCGTCCACCATGCACTCGTAGATACTGGTGTCGATCGCCTTTGGATCATGGCCCAATCCAGAGGTGGTGTTGGCCTGGGGATCGGCATCGATGACCAGGGTATTAAACTCCAATACAGCCAGGCTGGCAGCAAGGTTCATTGCAGTGGTGGTTTTGCCCACTCCGCCTTTTTGGTTGGCTATTGCAATTATTTTTCCCATGGTTTGGTTAAGGGGTAATTTGACTCCAATATTAATCAAATTCAGGTCTTTTCCTTGGCTGCGATTTTCTTTTTTTGGGCTGTGCCCTGCGCGAAAAAGGGTTAAAACAATCAAAAACAACCCGATAGCCGGATTCAGCCGCTTCTTTTCGCCAAAAGTCAGGCCATAAAAAAGGAGCTCTTTTCAAAGCTCCTTTCCTGCTTACTTTTTTCTGTTGGAGTCGGCGGCTTTCATTGCCTCCTCCAGTTTTTGCTGAAACTTGGACTTCTTCTTGTTGACGTTTTTGGCTTTGCTTTCTTCCACTTTCGCGCGGATTTTTGCATCGTCCACAAAGAGCTTGATGACGGCCTGCTGACCGAATGTCACGACGTTGGATACGAAATAGTAGAAACTCAAGCCTGCCGGGTAGGAGTTGAGAATGAACATAAACATGACGGGCATGATGTAGCCCAGGTTTTTCATCGGCCCGGTCACGGTCGTCATCTGGTTGTTGAAATGCGTGTAGATGATCTGTGAGACCGTCATCAACAGCGTAAACAAACTGACATGTGCGCCATAGAAGGGAATCGTAAACGGCAACTTGATGAACTCGTCAAAGGTGGACAGGTCGTTTGCCCAAAGGAAAGATTCCTGGCGCAGCTCGACGGCATTTGGGAAAAAGAAAAACATCGCAAACAGAAACGGCATCTGGAGCAAGAGCGGAAGGCATCCGGAGATCGGACTGACGCCCAGTTGTGAGAAGAGCTTCATCTGCTCCTGCTGCATCTTGGTGGCATCGTCTCCGTATTTTTCCTTGAGTTCGTCGATTTCGGGCTTGATCACCCGCATCTTGGCCATCCCGATATAAGACTTATAGGTCAGTGGAGACAGCGCCAGCTTGATGATCAACACGATCAGGATGATGATGACCCCATAGCTGTTGAAGTACTTCTCGAGAAATCCGAACAGATGGACCACGATGTATTTGTTGACCCAACTGACGAAAAAGTAGCCCATGTCCACGTTTTTTTCGAAGCCGTCGGTTACTTTCTTCAGGGTCTTGTATTTGTCGGGACCAAAGTAAAAGCTTACATCCGCTTTGCCGTTTTCGAGGGGAATGGCAAAGGAGGCTTTCATGGTGCGGACAATCGAAGAATCCGCCGGCGTGGATTGGGCCAGGCTCACGTTTTGGAACTGGGAGTCTGCGATGATCCCCGCCGTAAAAAACCTCTGGCTAAAACCGATCCATTTCACGGGTTCGGTGATCTGTTCTTCCTCGGGATCTTCGCTTACCCCGAGATTTTCATAGGATTCTGAGGCGAGGTAGTAGTTGAGGCGGGTTTGTCTTCTGGACTCGGCGAGGTCTTTTTCCTGTGATTTTATCCGGTCTTCCCAGGTGAGGGTTAGCGCATTTCCGGTGAAAACTCCCTGAAAACGGTCGATCTCGAGGGATTTTTTGACGACATAGGTGCCGTCTTCCAATGAAAAGGTATGGACGATCTGACCGGATTCTGTACCGGCAGAAAGGGTTAAAACCTGTGTTTTTATGCCTTCATTGTCCACTTCAGTCAGTTTCGGGCTGAAGTATAGGTCTGACATGTCCAGCATTCCTTTGGAGCTTTCCAGGGAATAAGTCATCTCGGAGCTTTGCTCATCCAGCAGCACCAAAGGTTCCATATTCCATCTTTTGTACTCCTTGAGCACCACCTGTTTGATTGCTGCTCCCTTGGTAGCGAGCGTGATGGTGACTTTGTCGTTTTCAAGTACTACGTGCTCCTCGATACCCGTTGTGAGCGGTGCCAACGCGCCGTATTTTGCCGTACGCTGTACGTCAACGAGGCTGTCGGGGAGGGCGTCTGAAAAGGATTCCTGAACGCCTGCCGAAACTTGTGTTTCAGTCTTTTGGAGGGTTTCTTCTGCGGCGGGGATTTCCGGGCTGCTCGCAAAAAAGAGCGAGTAGACCAGGATCACGGCTGCAAAGAGTATCAAACCCGTTGCTTGATTTTTGTCCATAGGTAGTGTTTTCCTTGCTAAGAGACTTAGCACAACTCATTTACTTTACTTTTTTGTTGCCGATTGCTGCCTGAATGAACTTGACAAACAGCGGCTGGGGATTCAAGGCGGTGCTTTTGTACTCCGGATGGAATTGAACGCCTACAAACCAGGGATGGTTTTTCAGCTCCACGATTTCCACCAGTCCGGTTTCCGGGTTTTTGCCGGTTGCCAGCAATCCGGCGCTTTCGACCTGCGCCAGATACTCGTTGTTAAACTCATATCGGTGGCGGTGGCGCTCCTGGATCTTGGTTTTTCCGTAGGCTTGGGCTGCCTTGCTTCCTTTTTTGAGGTCGCAAGCATACGAACCCAATCGCATAGTTCCGCCCATTTGGTCAATTTTCTTTTGTTCCTCCATCAGCGCGATGACGGGGTGCGGGGTACTGGGATCCATTTCGGTAGAGTTGGCATTGTCGAGTCCCATCACGTTTCGGGCAAACTCGATGACCGCTACCTGCATTCCGAGGCAGATTCCGAAGAACGGGATTTTGTGCTCCCGGGCATATCTGACCGTTTCGATCTTTCCCTCAAATCCCCTTTCTCCGAATCCAGGTGCTACCAGGATGCCATCCAATTCACTGAGTTTGGATTCAAAATTGTCCGAATGGATTTCTTCCGAAGAAATAAGTTTAAGGTTTACCTTGCATTCCACGGCCGCGCCGGCATGGGTGAAGGATTCGATGATGGACTTATAGGAATCGGGGAGCGAGACGTATTTTCCGATCAGGCCGACGGTCACTTCCTGGGTGGGGTTTTTGAGCCGGCCCAGAAAATCCTTCCAGTGTTCGAGGTCTGTGTTGGACTTTGAGGTGAGTTTCAGCTTGGACATGACACGCTCGTCCAGTTTTTCTTTTTTCATCAGGAGTGGCACATCGTAGATCGACTCGGCGTCCATGGCTTCGATCACGCTGTTCAGTTGCACGTTGCAGAAGAGTGCCAGTTTCTTCTTGACATCGAGCGGCAGATGATGCTCGGTGCGGCATACCAGGATGTCAGGCTGGATCCCCGCTTCCAGCAGTTGCTTGACCGAGTGTTGGGTGGGTTTGGTCTTCAGTTCTTTGGCCGCACTCAGGTAGGGGATCAAGGTCAAATGAATCACCAAAAAATTGTTTGGGCCCAGGTCCCATCGGGCCTGACGAACCGCCTCGATAAACGGCAGTGACTCGATATCGCCTACGCATCCTCCGATTTCGGTGATGACCACGTCGTATTTGCCATCCTGGCCGAGTTTGTAAAAGTTGCTTTTGATCTCGTCGGTGATGTGGGGGATTACCTGGACGGTTTTGCCGAGAAACTCGCCTTTGCGCTCCCGGGTGATCACGTTGTTGTAAATCCTCCCGGTGGTGATGTTGTTGCTCTGGGAGGTGGTGACATTCAAAAACCGTTCGTAATGTCCCAAATCCAGGTCGGTCTCGGCTCCGTCGTCGGTTACGTAGCACTCCCCGTGCTCGTAGGGGTTGAGTGTTCCCGGATCGATGTTGAGGTAGGGGTCAAATTTCTGGATGGTCACGGAGAACCCCCTGGCCAGCAGCAGCCTGCCCAAGGAAGCGGCGATGATGCCTTTTCCAAGAGAGGAGGTAACACCTCCGGTGATGAAAATGTACTTGGTGGATGAGCCCATAAGAAATGGAGACGGATGATTTTGGATGGAATCTTATGGGGCTCAAAATTAGGGAAATTTCCTGACTTGGCTTCGGTTCTCCGATTTCATTTTTGGGAATCCTCCCATTTTCGATGGGAAAGGGCGACCATCGGAAGAAAAGTATATTGTGACAATACGTGTCAATTTGTTTTTTGCCAGACCAAACCCTCCTACCTTGTCCAAGTGGACTCAGGGGAATTGGACCAGTCATACAGGCGTTCGGTTTTTGGATGGTTTGATTTTCGACGGGGTCAAAAAACAACAAAGATCGGCGTTGCCTGATTTTGAAACAGAAAATACACGGACAAAAATAACGAGATATAATCATGAACTCAAAAAACAAAAGTATCGTATTGGTTGACCAATTGCTGGATGCAAAATCCGAAATGCCGTCTGTTCTGAATATGCAGACTTGCGAGGTTGTAACATTGGATCCGGTAAGGTTATTTTCGGAATCAGACTGGACACGATTTGAAGAAGACATTGATGTCCTCAACAAGATCTATTCGCATGTCTTTGACCAAGTCGTCATAGCGAATAAAAAACTGGTATGCTTCTGGCCCCTTTCCGAACAATTTGGAAGCGAATGGATTGAATTGGCCTCCCTGTGCAGGGCAAGCGACCATCAACTGGAAGTTTACAAAAGCGGGTTTTTTGAAGAGGACAATTACGGCTTCAGCGGCGGGATGCTTTGTGCTTGGAAGAGGTTTGTATATTTTTTGATAGAGTCCCTTCTGGAGGATATCGGACTGAACCAAGGCCTTGAAGAGATAGCCACACTTACTTCGGGTCGGGATTCCATTGTATTGTTCAAGTTGGACCAAGAGGAAGGGACAAGATATACGTTTGCCCTCAGTTTGGGATCCCAAGAAGTTGCATCTGACGGCGGGCTGAAGCTGGCAGCAACCGAAAATTCCCTGCCCGAATTCGACTCCTTTCAGGAAATGCTGGTGAATCTGGCGGACCACAGGGATCTGGGCCCGTATCAGGCCAGATTTTCGGATCCGGGGCTGGAGAAGGTTTATTTCAACATTTTGGCAAAAAAATCCGGTGCAAAAAACCTGATTGAGGCCTGGATAGAGACCTATTCTTTGAACTAACCGATGGATTGAATGTAGTCTCGAATTTTATTTTGTAAATATTTACTGAATCTATTTATTCAATTAGAATCAATTTATATCTTGCGGTGATCTTTATTAACACAAATAAATCTTCACAAAAATGAGAGAACTAATCAAAGAAGCTATTGCTGATCTAAAAAGAACAGATGGCTTTATCTATGTAACTGCAGAAGGCAAGAAAATTGACCTTCATGAAGCGGCAGCGAGAGGAATAGCCGTCACTCCCGTAAACCCAAAGGACGAAGTAATCAAGAAGCTTGAGGCTGCCGGATTGTTTTTGACAGACGGGAAATTTGTAGGTGAATTGAATGATCTTATTGCTGCATTGAGCGGTAATTTTTCATCCAAAGGTGCCGGTAAAAGAAGATCCTTTTCCGAGTCTGAAAAAAGCAAAATCGTAGAGGAGTGGCAAAAGGTGGAAGCCGCCGGCAAAAAGACAAAAGCGGCTTTTGCAAGAGAAATTGGCGTTGGTTATCAGACTTTTATTAACTGGCTGAAAAGCTAATTTAGCTGGGATCAACCAATAAAAAAGACAGCAATTTGCTGTCTTTTTTTGTTTATACATTGGCCCGTTTGTTTCGGGTCGCTCCGATGATTGTCAGCAAACCCATTATAAAAAAGGTTCCGATTCCGATCAGGAACTGTGGACTGAAATCCGGGGAAAAAATGGGGTAGTCGACAAACCCAAACTTCGGCAGGGGAATTTTCAGGCGCCGAAGCCCGTCAAGCATGGTAGGGGTGTCCGGCTGCGCGGGTGCAGACAAGACACTCCAGACAATGACCGACAGGACAAATCCAAAAATCAGCGTCCATGCCAATGGAGAAATGACCGGCCGATAGTCGGCGGCCGCTTTGGGCAGGGCTTCGATTTTTGTCAAAACCGACAAATGGAATTCATCTCCGGGAGTGTCGGTACCCGCCTCGGCGATCCACTTTTTCATCGGATCGAGCGGTTTGGTTTTTTCATGTCTCATATCAGCCCGATTGGTTCCCTGTTGGTTAGTTTTTTCAGATTTTGTTCCAGATGCTTCCGTCCTCTGAAGAGCTGGACTTTTACGTTGGGTTCAGAGCTGCCGGTGACAGCGGCAATTTCTTTGATGGATTGGTCCTCGAGATAGAACAGGGTCAAAACGGCCGCCTCTGCCGGACTGAGCATTTCGATTCCCCTTTTCACCAAAGCGGACCGTTCTGCCCGATGCAGGATCTCCAACCCGTCCAGAAAATCCGCCGGCTCGTCAGGGTTTTCCATGATATCCTCAACCCATGTTTCATGCCTTCTGGTTTTTCTCAGTCTTCCCACACATTCGTTGTACACCACCCGGTACATCCAGGTTGTGAATTTTGATTTTCCCTCAAACCCAGACAGGGATTGGTAAACCTTCACAAAGGCATCCTGTGCTGCTTCCTGCGCCTCCTCGGGATTTTTCAGCATCCGCAAAGCCAAGGTGTAAGCCAGCCGCTGGTGCTTTTGGACCAGCAGGCCAAACGCCTGCATGTCACCTTCACGGGTTTGCCTGATGTAGTGGTTGTCTTCCAGGAATTGCATTCGCAGGTTAGATGCTGGCCGTGCCAAAAAAGTTACAGCTATTTTTTTTGAAAGTCCCGGAATAGTTCCCGCAGATTCCCGCAGAAAGGGACACGGATTTCCGCGGATTTTTTTGTCGCCCGACTTTTTCCGTCTCCGGCTATCGGGACCGAAATCTCCCGTTGAGGCCCAATCTATCCTTTCGCCTCAGCCAGTAGACTTTGGACATCCAGTTGACGGGTCCACATGGTCAGTTCCCCGTTTTCATCCAGAGGCCAATCGGCTTTGGGCCGGTCCCAATACAGTTCCACGCCGTTTTCGTCCGGATCATCGAGGTAGATCGCCTCCGAGACGCCATGGTCTGCCGCTCCGGTGAGCGGGTACTTGGCATCGATCAGCCGTTTAAAGATCGCTGCCAAATCCCGTCTGGTTGGGAAAAGAATAGCGGTGTGATAGAGTCCCGGGGCATTCTTGGGAGCGGGTTTTCCGCCCTTGCTCTGCCAGGTATTCAGTCCGATGTGATGATGGTAGCCGCCTGCGGAGATGAAGGCTGCGTCTTTTCCGTACGTCATCACCAGTTCGAATCCCAGCAGCCCGCAATAGAAATCCAGGGACTTTTGGAGGTCGGAGACCTTGAGGTGGACGTGGCCGATCCGGGTGGCGGCGGGGATGGTGTAGGGTTGCATGGGCTTTTCTTCGCTGTTCGGTGTTTAAAATTTGATGTTCGATATTTTCGATTCTGTTAATTGCCGGGATTTGATTGGCCGAATCCCGTTGAATATTTTTCCATAGGTAGATCAAATTACAAATTTGTATGGATAGAAAGGTATAGACCTAGTCTTAACCACGTCCACTCAACACCCACCTTGAGATTTGTTCATTTTCAGAAGTTCAACCCCATTCGGGGTTGCTGTTTCCATTCTTGATTCCATTTCCCCCGGTGCAACCGGGGGTTATTGAAAGGTTCGACCACTTCGTGGTCTTTGGTTTTACCCCGATCTCAGCATAGAATACTTGCTTTCAGTTTGGAAGGCCAAAATTTCACCCTCATGTCTTTTGGAATTTGCAATTCCATTTTCAAAAGTTCAACCCCATTCGGGGTTGCTGTTTCCATCATCGATTTCCCATCCCCCGCATTTCATACGGGGTTATTGAAAGGTTCGATCCTTTCAGGATCATTTCGAAATCTAGTGGCTATCCGATAAAAAGCCAGACCCCGAATGGGATCAAACTTCTGAATACCGTGGTTCCACCGGGGGAGGAACCACGGGTGTATGCATGATTTCCTCCGGCTGAACAACTTTTCCAAAGTTTCAAACTTTGGAAAAGTTCACCCCACTTGGAAGCAGCATGCCGCTTTTATATCCGATGGAATCTGCAATCCCCCCATTCCGGACTGCCCGATCTCCTAACTGCCCTTACCATCTCGGCCGGATCCCCGCCACGGCGGACGCGGTATTGAAAGGTTCGATTCTCCCGAAATCACTCGGTTCATCGGGACTTACGCTTCGGGATCTGTAGGAAAAAATTCCAGAATCACCTGGTTTGCTACTACCGATTTAGATGTACGACCACGAAGTGGTCAAACTTCTGATTAACCACGGGTGCAACCCGTGGATCGGAGAACGTGCAGAAGATCTCCACGACCCCGAAGGCGGTCGAACTTTTTCCTTTCTCTTCATTTCCAAAACAATCCAAATTCCCACGGGGAAGCAGCATGCCGCTTTTGTATCCGATGGAATCTGCAATCCCCCCATTCCGGACTGCCCGATCTCCTAACTGCCCTTACCATCTCGGCCGGATCCCCGCCACGGCGGACGCGGTATTGAAAGGTTCGATTCTCCCGAAATCACTCGGTTCATCGGGACTTACGCTTCGGGATCTGTAGGAAAAAATTCCAGAATCACCTGGTTTGCTACTACCGATTTAGATGTACGACCACGAAGTGGTCAAACTTCTGATTAACCACGGGTGCAACCCGTGGATCGGAGAACGTGCAGAAGATCTCCACGACCCCGAAGGCGGTCGAACTTTTTCCTTTCTCTTCATTTCCAAAACAATCCAAATTCCCACGGGGAAGCAGCATGCCGCTTTTATATCCGATGGAATCTGCAATCCCCCATTTCGGACTGCCCAATCTCCCAACTGCCCTTACCATCTCGGCCGGATCCCCGGCGCGGTCGGGAAACTTCGGCTTTTGTACTCTTCCAAATCGCCTTCCGGTTTTTCGATCTCGGCAGGGAAAGGCCGCTTCGCAAAGGTCTGGAAGTACAGCAGGCAGGCATTTCTCCACCATTCCGCTTCTTCCACCTGGATTGCCAGCAATTGCCGGACATGGTCAAAGCGTTCGGGATCAACTTGCCCTTCCAGCGAATCCCAGGTTTCCTGCATCTGGCGCACGGATTTTACCCCCGAGTCATAGTGGAGCCCGATTTCGTCCCAAAGGGTTCTTCCTGATTTCAGCTCAAAATCCCAGGGCAGGTGGTGAAACCAGAGCAGGAACTTCTCCGGGATCTGATGCGGGTCAGACCAGGCCTGGGCAAGTTCCGGGGCATATTGCGCCAAAGCATTGCTTCCGCTGGCTGTGCGGTCAAAGCCGATCCCCAAGCTGTCGGCCTGATGGTAGTAGAGGGCAGTCCAGTCTGCCCGGCCACCCGTCACCCAAGGCCCCGGGCCGTAGTGGTGATCCCATCCCATGAGGTGGTGCAGGCCAAGCGGCATCATGTAGTTCACTGCAGCTTCGCGGGACTCCAGGAGGATTTCCCTGATTTTGGCAAGTGGCTCGGCGTCTGTCCCGAAGGTCCGCTTCACCCACTCGTCTGCGATCTCTTCCGAGCCCAGTTCCGGATCCCAGGCCATCCGCCCAAAGGCATACCAGTTGGATTGGGCCATGACGTGGCCGGTCCAGTTGCGGTCTGTGCCGATATTGGATACACCCGCCATGAGCGTCAGCTTCTGCCCGGAGTCGGTCCCGTCGATGATGCCTGCGACGGTGGAGGAGGGATTGGGGCGGTAGGTTTTGCTGCGCAAAACTTCCTCCCACATCGGGGCAAGAAAGACAAGCTGGGTGGCTTGCCCCAGGTATTCCTGGGTGATCTGAAACTCCATGCCGAGGTTGGTGCTTTTCATCGCGCCGAAAAGCGGATGGAAAGGCTCTCTGGGCATAAAATCAATCGCGCCGTTTTTGACCTGGATGATCACATTGTCCCGGAATTTTCCGTCCAGCGGTTCAAATTCCAGATTGGCGTGCTTGTGCCGGTCCTCGTCCAGCTCGTGGGAATAGACAAAAGCCCGCCAGATCAACACACCGCCGTGGGGAGCCAGGGCATCAGCCAGGAGATTTGCCCCCTCGGCATGGTTGCGGCCATACTCATGCGGTCCCGGCTGCCCTTCGGAATTGGCTTTGACCAGGAAGCCGCCAAAGTCGGGGATGAAGGAATACAGCTCGTCGGTCTTCTTTTTCCAAAAAGCGATCACTTCCGGATTGAGCGGGTCGGCGGTTTTGAGGCCACCGATCTCGATCGGTGCGGAAAACCGGGCAGTGAGGAAGACTTTGATCCCATAGGGTCGGAAAAGATCGGCCAGCACCTTCGCTTTTTTCATAAAATCCGTCGTCAGTATCCTCGCATTGGCGTTGACGTTGGTCAGGGAGACGGCATTGATGCCGAGGCTTGCATTTGCTCTTGCATAGTCAATATAGCGGGGATCGATGTAGCCGGGGAGCTTGTGCCAGTCCCAGATGGAAAATCCCGCATAACCCCGCTCGACCGTTCGGTCCAGATTGTCCCAGTGGTTGAGCATCCGCAGGCCGACTTTGGGGCGGTCTGTTTTTTCGGAGTTTGGATCAAAAGTTCCGGTTTGGATGCTTTTCAGCCAGTCAAACACTCCGTAGAGCACGCCGACAGGCCGGTTTCCGATGATCGCATAGTACGTTTTCCCCTGAAAGACAATCGGGCCACGCCAGAATCCGTCTGTGCCCAATTCCCTGACGGCGGTCTGCTGCTGCAGTCCCAAGACCTGCGAAAGCTCCTCCCGGGTCCCGAGCCAGACTTGGGTTTGGGCCAGCCTTTCGGAGGTGAAGACAGGGGCTTGTCCGAGCATTTTTTGGCCGGAGATTTCCAGCTCTTTTTGGATGGCTTGGTAGGTGGGGCTTTCCCCGAAAAAATAAAATCCCGAATACAGACGCGAGAGGTCGGACTTGAGTTGGGGATTGTCAATCGGGCTGTAGTCCAGCCAGAGTCCGTACCCGTCATTGGCTTGGGACGAAAAAATCAAGGATGTCCAGAGGACAAGGGTCAACAGGTTTTTCATGGGTTTGGGATTTTGGGATTTTCAAGTTGACCAAAAATGAGACGAATTCCAATGTTGCATTTTTGTGCGTGTGAGAGACAATCGAAACGGGCTAGTAGATGTGTGATATTGTTCAACCCCTTCAGGGTTGGTCTTCAAATCGTTATTCTTAGCCCCCCGGTTGCACCGCGGGTTATTGAAAGGTTCGACCACTCCGTGGTCATGAAATCATCTTTGACAAAATTCACGAGCCTTTCAGGATCGTATATTTCATCAAAGAATACCAAAACACCGACCCCGAAGGGTGTCGAACTCTACCAATCAAATTTCCCCGAAAAATCACCCCATTCCCTGACAATTTTCGTCGGCCCTACTTTTTCACCGAAGGAAAAACAGCCCACTTTCCTATCTTGGAGTCTCGTCTTTTTCCCATGGACCAAAAACCCTTTATCCTCTACAAATCCTCGGCTGGCTCGGGCAAGACCTATACCCTGACCCTGGAATACCTCAAACTGGCCCTGCAAAATCCCCGCTCGGCCTATAAGCAGATCCTGGCGGTGACCTTTACCAACAAGGCCACCCAGGAGATGAAGGGGCGGATCCTGCAGGTGCTGGAGCGATTGGGCAGGGAAGTAAGGCCGACTGAATTTCTGGACGAAGAGCTGACAAAGGCCCTGGATTTGACTCCTGCCCAACTCCAGACTCGCGCCCGGGAGACCCTGCTCCATATCCTGCACGGCTATGGCTACTTTGCGGTGAGCACGATTGACTCGTTTTTTCAGCGGGTGATCCGTTCGTTTGCCCGGGAGATGGATTTGCAGGCCAGGTTTGACCTGGAGATGGACACCGATGCGGTACTGGATCGACTCGTGGATCGGGTGGTGGAGAAAGTTGCCACTGACCGAAATCTGCGGACGTGGCTCATCGACTATGCCAGTGAGCAGATCGAAAACGAGAAAACCTGGGACATCCGCTCGGGCATCAAGGGGCTAGGGCGGGAGATCTTCCAGGAAAGGTTTAAAGCCTTCCGTGGGCTGTTTCAGGAGAGTGTGGCCCAAGCCGGTTTTCTCGGGGACTTTAGGAACTATATCCGCGGGGAAAAGCGCAGGCTGATCACCGAGGCCGGGGAAATGCGTGCAAAAGCCGAGACGATCCGCCTGAATCACGGACTGGAGTGGACGGATTTCAAGGGAGGGGCCCGAAGTTTTGCCATGCGCTTTTCGCGTGTGGGCGATCCGAAAAACCCCATACCGGATCTCTCCGAACCCATGCTCCGGGATCTTCCGGATTTGGCCAGTTGGTACAAAAAGGGCGACAAAAACGCCGCTGCAATCGAAGCTGCGGCGCGGGCCGGACTGTACGACATGCTTTTCTCCTGGCCGGAGCGGCTCACCCAGTGGAACACGCTCGATGCCTTGCAGAAAAACCTGAACGCTTTCGGGGTCTTTCGTGACCTGATCCTGGAGTTGCGACTGCTCAAGGACGAGGAAGGCATCCTGCTCATCTCCGACGTCAACGAATTTCTTCAGCAGATCACCAAAGACAACGACGCGCCCTTTGTCTATGAGAAGATCGGAAACCAATACCGCAACTTCCTGATCGACGAGTTTCAGGACACCTCGGATTTCCAATGGACGAGCTTCAAGCCCCTGCTCGAAAACTCCCTGGCCTCCGGCAACACCAACCTGCTGGTGGGTGACGTGAAGCAGTCCATCTACCGCTGGCGGGGTGGCAGGCTGGAGCTGTTGCTAAGTGAGGTACAGCGTCAGTTTCGCCCCGACCTGATCGAGGAAAAGAACCTCGCGACCAACTACCGCAGCCTTCCCGGCATCATCCGGTTTAACAACGCCCTCTTCGACTCCCTTCCCGACCTGATGCAGGACGGGATGACCGCCCAATACAGTTTGGATGCCGGTGATCTGCTCGTGGCAGCTTTCCAAGGTGTGGGGCAAAGCATTCCCGGGAAGAAGTTGGGTTTGGACTTTCAGGGAAAGATCAAGCTGACGTTCCGGCAAAAAATCGCCGCTTCCCGTTATTCGGGCGAGGAAAGCGAAGAGGAAGACGAATCCGGAACCGAGGTCTTGGATAGGCTTCCTGCCCTCGTCATGGAGCTGCAGGATCGGGGCTATCCCCTGCGGGATATCGCTTTTCTGGTCCGAAAAAATGCGCAGGGAGCAGCTATTGCCGACCGGCTGATGGCTTACGCCCGGGAAAATCCCGATCCCAATTATCGCTTTGACGTACTGTCTGAGGACTCGCTCTTCCTTGACAAATCCGCCGCGGTCAAATGCCTGGTGGCGATGCTGACTTTTTTGGTGAAT
The DNA here is from genome assembly GCA_964530015.1 of uncultured Limnohabitans sp. GTDB lineage: Bacteria > Bacteroidota > Bacteroidia > Cytophagales > Cyclobacteriaceae > Algoriphagus. Next base: position 30,947 of record CAZGYC010000022.1, read on the forward strand.
CCTGCGGACAAGGTAGCACTGAAGACGATATGGCTCTACTATGCGCTGATTCATGGGATTCCCTACAGCCATGAGTTGTTCCACAAAGACAGCTTGCCCGCCGAGCTCAAGGCCAAGCAGGCGGAGCTGCTTTCCCAGCTCAACGAACTGACCCAACTGCCGCTGTTGGAGCTGCTGGAGGAGTGTGTCGCACGGTTGGGTTTCGTGGAAAAACAGGCCGACCTGGCTTACGTCTCCGGTTTCAAGGAGGCGGTATTTGACTTTGTGAAAAAGAACCGGGCGGATCTGGTGGGTTTCCTGGACTGGTGGGAGCTGAACAAGGCCAAGCGCACCGTCAAGATTCCGGAGGACCACGACGCGATGCGCATCCTGACCATCCACAAGTCCAAGGGCTTGCAGTACAAGGTGGTGTTGATGCCGTTTTTGGATTGGAAGATCGTGGCCTCTGGGCTGCAGGCACCGATCATCTGGTCGCCTTTTGCCACCGCCACGGGCATCCATACCGTGATGCCGCTGACGCACGGTTCGGCGCTGCGGGATTCTGCCTTTGCGGAGGCCTATGGGGAGGAGATCCGCCTGGCCTACCTCGACTCGCTGAATATGCTCTATGTGGCCTTCACCCGGGCTGAGGAGGTGATCTGGGGCTTTTCGGATTTTGTACAGTCCAAGGACGGCAAGATCAGCGGCAATACGACGGGCAATCTGCTCTATTCGCTCTTTTCTGCCGGATTTCGCGTGCCTGAGCTGGGCGAGAGCCAACACTGGGATGCGGAGCAATTGACCTACGAGGCGGGAAGCTGGGGAATGAATGCCCTGCAAAAGGAAAAAGAGCCTACCCCGGCAGCCCTCCTGCGCTGGGAGTCAGGAGACTGGCGATCCAAGCTCAAGACCAGGAAGATGGCTTGGGACTTTTCGGAGTCTGGCCTCCAAGCCCGCTCCCAGCGAAAGCTCGGCGTGATCGTCCACGAGCTCCTGGCCGCTTCCAAAAACCGGAGAGACGCCTCGCTTTTGCTTCAGCAATACACGTTTGATGGCAGGATCGATGCCGCCACCGCGGCGCAGGTCGGCCTGCAGTTGGACGCGCTCTTTGCCGTGCCGGAGTTTGTCCGCTGGTTTGACCCCCGCTACCAAAGCCTCGCCGAGCAGGGGATCCTGTTGCCGGGCGGAAGCCAAAAACGCCCCGACCGCATCCTGATCGGGGAGGAGGAGATTTTGGTGGTGGATTTCAAAACCGGGGAAAAATACGCATCCCACCTCAACCAAGTGAAAGAATACATGGCACTGGTATCCAGCCTCAGCCAAAAGCCCGTGAAGGGCTATCTCTGCTATCTCGAACCCACCGAAATCCTGGAAGTATGAACTCGTTTTTGAAAGCAACGGCCAAACAGATCCTGGATTCGGGGAGAAACCCCCGGGAGCTGACCCTCGTCCTGCCCAACCGGCGGGCGGGGTTGTTTTTCACCCGCTACCTCGGCGAATTGATCGGGGAGCCGATCTGGATGCCGGAGGTGAGGACGATCGAGCAGGTCTTTTATGGCCTGGCGGGAAATACGCCCGCGGATGAGCTGACGCTGGTCTTTGAGCTGTACGAGCTTTATCGCCAGATCCAGGAGGAGCCGGAGGATTTTGACCGCTTTTACTTTTGGGGAGAGCTGATCCTGAAAGACTTCAACGACCTGGACCAGTTTCTTGCCCCGGCCAAGACCGTCTACCAAAACCTCGCGGAGATCAAGGAGTTTGAGGCGGACCTGAGTTTTTTGACCGAGGATCAAAAAGAGCTGATCTCGCAGTTTTGGATGGCTTTTGCCCGGCAAAACGAGCAGGAGAAAGCCAAGTTTCTGCGCTTCTGGCAGATCCTTGGACGGCTCTATTCGGACTTCCAGCATCGTCTGAAGACTGCCGGCTTGGCCTATTCGGGACAGCTCTACCGCCAGGTGGCAGAAAACCTGGAGCAGATAGACCGGCCTGCGAAACACTACGTCTTCGTCGGGTTCAACGCCTTCACGCTCGCAGAGGAAAAGCTGATCAAGCACTTTGTGACGGAGTTTGGGGCGGAAGTGTTTTGGGATTTGGATGCCTACTATCTGGAGGACAAGCTTCAGGAGGCGGGCCTGTTTTTCAGGGATTATCAGCGGGATCCGGTATTGGGTAGGACTTTCCCCGGGGAAATCCCAGACCAAATCCGCGGGAAATCGGCCAAAATCACCACGCATGCCATCCCGCTGAAGACCAACCAAGCCAATCTGGTCGGCAAGCTCTTGGAGGCAATCGGCCCACAGGAAGCGCTGGAGGAGACGGTGATCATCCTGCCTGACGAGCAGTTGCTGTTTCCGGTGCTGCACGCGCTGCCTTCGCAGATCGACAAGCTGAACGTGACCATGGGCTACCCCATCCGCAATGCGCCGATTTACGCATTTTTGGACGCCGTGCTGGACTTGCAGCGCTATGTGAAGTACCGGGATGGCCGGGTGACTTTCTACCACAAACCGGTGACGGACCTGCTTTCTTTTCCCTATCTGAAAGGGGGAGACCCGAAGTGGGCGCGGGAGCTTTTGGAGACGATCCATACCAACAATCTCCTGGAAGTGCCGCAGGAAATGCTCACAAAGGAGAATTCGCTTTTTGGATTGGTCTTCAGAAAGGTCGAGGCGGAGGAACTATTCGATTACCTGGGAGTATTGATCCAGCATCTGGCCAAAGCCTATCAGGAGGACGAAATCCAGCGCAGCTACCTGTTCCAGGCCTTCCGGCAGCTCAATCGGATTCGCGACATCTTTCAGGGCAACAGTGCCAAGGGACTGAAGATGGACTTTGTGCTGAAGCTGTTTCGCCAGCTCTTCCGGGAGCTCAAGCTGCCGTTCGAAGGCGAACCGCTGCAGGGTTTGCAACTGATGGGCGTGCTGGAGTCTAGAAACCTGGACTTTCGCCGGGTCATCATCTGCGATGTAAACGAGGGGAGCTTTCCTCCAGGCGGCGGGATCAATTCCATGATCCCTTTCAACCTTCGCCGCGCCTTCCGACTGCCTGTGCAGGAGCAAAACGATGCGATCTATGCCTACACGTTCTACCGCCTGCTCCATCGGGCGGAGGAGGTTCACCTGATCTATACGACCTCTTCCGACCAAGGCAAGGCGGGCGAGATGAGCCGCTTCATCCAGCAGATGCAGGCAGAGCTGGGCATCGCAAAGCCCACTGTGGCCATGGTACCCGTGGACCTGACGCCGGCCGAACCGATCACTGTCGGAAAAAATCCCGCGGTGATGGAGGCGCTGAAGCTGTACCTGCGGAAAAACGACCCTGCGGCGTTTACCAAGTCCCTGTCTGCCTCCGCAATCAACAGCTACCTCGACTGCAGGCTGCGGTTCTATTTTCGCTATGTGGCGGGCCTGAAGGAAAAGGAAGAGGTCATCACGGGGATCGATCCTTCGACCTTTGGGACGATCCTGCACGGAGCCATGGAGCTGCTCTACGAGATCGGGGAGGGAAACACTTCCCGAAAAATTGACTCGCACGGGATCGAGCGGATGAAGCCGCAGATTCCCGCGGCGGTGGATCGGGCGATTCGCATTTTTTACAAAAAGGAAGAAGCCCAGGAGCTGGAGCTGTCCGGTCAGCTCCAGATCGCGCGGGAGATTTTTGTCCAATACCTGAAAGCGATCCTCGACTATGACCAAAAAAACGGGGATTTTGAGATCATTGGCTTGGAAAAGGAATATCCAGCGGGGATAGTGGTGGATACTCCCGAAGGACCGGTGGAGGTGGTGCTGGGTGGCGTGATCGACCGGATGGATGTGAAGGATGGGGTCGTGCGGTTGATCGACTACAAGACGGGAAAGGACACCAAAAAAGTGAAGACCATCGCCTCGCTGTTTGACCGGGACGACAAAAGCCGGAACAAGGCGGCCATGCAGACCATGCTGTATGCGCACTTCTACGAGACCGGGCATCCCGAAAACCAGTTGCCGCTGAAGCCGGGCATCTTCAACATCAAGGAGATCTACAGCCCCCAGTTCGATCCCTTCCTGCAACTGGACGGCGTGGAGATCGCGGACTATCGGAGGTTTGCCGGGGAATTCAGGGAGGGGCTCAGCGGATTGCTGGCGGAGATCTTCGATCCATCGATGCCCTTTGACCAAACTGAGGATCTGAAGAAATGCATCTATTGTACCTATAGGGAGATTTGTGGGAGGTAGTGTTCGGTAGGCGGTGTCCAGTAGGCAGTTGCCAGATTGCAGTGATCAGTGGGCGGTAGGCAGTGTTCAGTTTCCAGTGTTCAGTAAGCAGTTCATATAAAAGCTTAAGTCAGAAAGCTGAAAAGCAGGGGGCAGTGTTCTGTAAACAGTAAGGGGTAAAGGGTGAATAGTGATCAGTTTCCAGTGGGCAGTTTCGAGAGAGTAAACGGTTAAGTAGTGGTTACTGTCGACTTCTTACTACTCACTGTTCAACCTGCATCCTGCTTACTGCCAACTGTCTGCTAAAAACCCTTCTTCGTCACCTTGGGATAGAGATCGTTTAGCAGTACCAAAGCGGCGGAGCCGTACCATTCCTTGAGGTCCATCTTGAGGACGCCGGCCTGGATGGCCGGATCTGTTTCGGTGAGGGTCTTGGCTTCTTCGAGCGAAGGGACGTCAAAGATGTAGAGTCCCCTGAGGTCTTCATTTCCGAAAAAAGGCCCCGCCACCACCAGTTTGCCCATTTCGGCCATCTTGCCGATGTTGGCCATGTGCTGGCCCTGGATTTCCTGGCGCTGCTCGGGGGTGTATTCGCTGACCCGGTCTCCCCGAAGGAGGAAGGCCATCACGTATTTTTTCATGCCGTATTCGTCGGCGCCGACTTTTTGGGCAAGGGCTTCGTCGTATTCGCTTTGGGCAAAGCCACTGGAAGCGATTCCGAGAAGGAGGGCGAGTGTTGCAATCAGTTTGGTCATGGTATGATTGGATTAGTGAAGAATCAGGGCAATGGTATCGGCTTTGGTGCGGATTTTTATCCACTCAGTGAGGCGTTTTGACTCGGCTGTAGAGGGTTTTGGGGAAAACTCGGCATAGGCCACCAGCAGGGTGTCCACCTTGTTTTTCTCCAAATCGGTCATCATCGCCCGTCCTATGGTGAATTTCTTGAGGTTGGGGTGGTTGATCTTGGCTTCTTCGGCGATCTCAAGACTGAGTTTGCGGGCGTTGGCATCTGCCAGGATTTCGTCTTCGAGGAGGGCGATTTTTTCGTCTTTGTCCCGGACCAGGGCTTCGTTCCGCTCATAGAGGTCTTTCAGGATATCGTTTCGGAGCAGGTTGAGGTCTGTTCCGTTTCCGCTTTGCAGCAGGTTCAGGGTAGTTCCCTCCAGACCGAATCCCGGGAGTTTTTCCTTCAGACTCGACAGTTCTTCCTCGGAAATCTGGTCCCCGATCAGGCTGACTTCGATCGTCTTTGGGGGGATGCGGTAGTGATAGGTGGCAGTCAATGCCTGGGTGTTGGGGTATTGGATCTCCATGCTGACAAACCTTCGGGCTTGCTCGTTCCAGATGGATTTTTTCACCAGGCCATAAGCCAGATACACGCTGGGAATGATCGTCATCAGGGTAATGACCGTGATGTAGGTTTGGACTCTTTTTTCTTTTTTGGCGTCCAAAAACTGCTTCTTGGGATACTTCATAAACCGCACGATCAGATACGTGGAGAGGCTGATGAAGACGGAATTGATAAAGAAAAGATAAAACGCCCCCACGAAATAGAGGAGGTTTCCGGTGGCCAATCCATAGCCTGCGGTACAGAGCGGAGGCATCAGGGCGGTGGCAATCGCCACCCCAGGAATGGCATTGCTTTTCTCTTTTCGAGACCCTGCCACGATCCCGGCAAGCCCGCCAAACAAGGCAATCAGCACATCCCAAACTGTCGGCTCAGTCCGGGCCAAAAGCTCGGACTGGGCCGTACTGATCGGGCTCAACGAAAAGTAGATCGTCGAGGTCAGAATGGAGATGAAAACCGCCATCCCCAGGTTTCGAAACGAGCGCTTCAGAAGCTCAAAATCATTGATGCCGGCAGCCATCCCGATGCCCATGATCGGACCCATCAGCGGGGAGATCAGCATGGCTCCGATGATCACCGCCGTGGAGTTGACATTGAGCCCGACGGAAGCGACGAAGATGGCAAAGATCAGGATCCAAAGATTGGCCCCCTTAAATTCCACGTTTTTGGAGATGTACTCGATGGTTTCCAGCTCGTCTTCCTTGCCTTCCTCCAGGTCAAACCGGTTGGCTATAGAGATGAAAAAGCGGGGCAGCCTGCTTTTTCGCTTGGGCGCAGGAGGTGTCGAAGCCATAGGGGATTGGATCCAAAAGTGGTGTGAAAATAAGGATTATAGCCAAAATCTATGACGTTGCACCGAAAAATCAGAATCCCCTGTGCTTGGTTTAACCTAACTGTTTTTGGGAAATAGGGGAGGAGTGGGAAAAAATAAATCAGGCAATGGATTTTATGTTCAGGTTTATCAAACAATAGGCAATCAGTTGGTTTTTAATTGGTTAAAACTGATTTAGACCCTTCGAAATTTAGCTAGGCTAAAATATTTAGATTAGTCTAAATATTTGCAGAAACATTTTTGATCCCGATTATTTGGGAATTAGCCATAGTTTTAAACGCCAATTGTGTCATTCCCCGATTTTTTGGAAAACGGGAAAGCCATGACAAACCCAAACCTGCCCAATGACCAAGCTCGTTTACCTGGATGATGACAAGATTCAGCACCTGCTGATGAGGAAGCTGATCAAGATTTACCTCCCTGCCTGTACGGTGGAGTTCTTCAGCGAACCCGAGAGGCTGGACTCCTGGCTGGCCGAAAACCACGCGGACCTGATCCTCTCCGACCTCAATTTTGAGACGAGTTCGGGATGGGACTGGGTGGCTGGTTTTTCCTCAAAATCCGCTGCCCCGATTGTATTTGTCACGGCCAATTCTTCGCCCGAAGACCGGAGAAAAGCGACCGAGTTTTCCCGTGTAAAAGGCCTCATGGAGAAGCCGATTTCCGAGGAAGACTGGAGCATGCTGGCGGGCCTGGCCGGGGGATTGGATGGAGTGGGTTTCTGAAAGGCTCCTGATTTCGGATTTACGGTTGGTGCCCTCCCACACCGGCCATCCGACACTCTTCTGTCTTCCAACACCCGGTACCGGACACCGGGCATCACTTCAGTCCCGATGGGATCTGACTTCTGATTTCAGACCTCATTCATGACGTCTCCGGTCTCCCGTTTTCACTTCGCCCAGCACCCGACATCCCACATCCGCGAAAACCACTTCATCCCCGCCTTGCCGATAGGCCGGAATCTCGGATTCATGTGCGCTTTTTTTCCCCGAAAACAGGCGAAATTTCCGACGGCCGAACTTCCGGTCCCGATCGGGCGTTACCCCCCAAAATCCCCAAAGAAGCGTTGGCGGGTTTTTGGGCCTTCTTTTTTCCGCTTCTAAAAAATACCACGGTTGGGGAAAGGGTTGGTTTGAATTTTGTTTTCTTTGTATGGCTTGCCATCTGGAACATGGCTGACCGATTAGATTGAAAGAATTATGGCCGAACGATCGGGAGATAGAAAGCCCTTGCTTTCAAAAAAGACAGATAAGTTTTTTACGGGTTTGGCGGATGCCTGGAATTTTGTCCGACGCTTCTTTCAGGAGGTGTTTATGCCGCCTTACGAATTCAAGGAGGTTTTCCACCAATGCTACCGGATCGGCGTGGAGTCGCTCCCTTTGATTTCCCTGACCGGGTTTATCGTGGGGATCGTGTTCACCAACCAGTCGCGCCCCTCTCTGAGTGAGTTTGGCGCCGCGTCTTGGCTGCCCTCGCTGATATCCATTGCGGTGGTGCGGGCGATGGGGCCTTTGGTGACTGCACTTATTGCAGCAGGGAAGGTTGGCTCCAGCATCGGTGCGGAGATCGGCTCCATGAAGGTGACCGAGCAGATCGACGCGATGGAGGTTTCCGCCACCAATCCCTTCAAGTTTCTGGTGGTTTCGCGGGTTTTGGCGACGACCCTGATGATCCCCTTGCTGGTGGTGTACACCGACTTTGTCGCCTTGATGGGCTCGTTCATGAGTGTCAACAAAAACGAACTGGTGAGCATGTCCACCTTTTTTGTCCAGGTCTTTGAGGCGATTACCTTCCTGGATGTGATCTCTTCGATCCTCAAGTCCGTCCTTTTTGGATTTACGATAGGGATTGTAGGCTGCTACAAGGGATATAACTCTTCGAAAGGAACAGAGGGTGTGGGACGTGCCGCCAACGCAGCGGTGGTCATGGCGATGTTCCTGATTTTTATCGAGGAATTGCTGGTGCTGCAAATTGTCAACGCAATCAGGGGGATTTGAGCCATGGACCAACGGGAAAAAGTAGTCGAGATTCGGAACCTGATGAAGTCCTTCGGGGACTTGGATGTGTTGAAGGGAGTTGACCTGGATTTGTTTCGCGAGGAAAACCTCGTGGTACTCGGCAAGTCAGGTTCGGGAAAATCCGTGCTGATCAAGATCATGGTGGGGCTGCTTAGGCAGGATTCGGGAAGCCTGAAAATCTTCGGGAAAGAAGTGGCGAGCCTGAACAAAAAGGAGCTCAATGCCCTTCGGCTGAAGATCGGGTTTTCCTTTCAAAGCTCTGCCTTGTACGACAGCATGACCGTGCGTGAAAATATGGAGTTTCCGCTGGTGAGGAACGAAAAGAACCTGACCAGAAAGGAGATCAATCTCCGGATCGAGGAGCTTTTGGACAGCGTCGGGTTGCCCCAGACCATCAACCAGATGCCCTCTGAACTTTCCGGAGGCCAGAAGAAGCGGATCGGGGTGGCGAGGACTTTGATCCTCAATCCCGAGATCATGCTCTATGACGAGCCCACGGCCGGACTGGATCCGATCACCTGCGGGGATATCAACAACCTGATCCTGGAGGTAAGGGAGCGATACAAGACCTCCTCCATCGTCATTACGCACGATCTGGCCTGTGCCAAGCAGACTGGTGACCGGATGGCCGTTTTGCTCGACGGTCAGTTTAAGTCTGTGGGGACCTTTGAAGAAGTGTTTCCGCAGGCGACAGATGAGCGAGTCAAATCATTCTACGATTATAATTTTATAAACTCATGAGAGGGGAAAACAAGAGATCCGTCATAGTTGGCATATTTGTTTTTGTCGGGATCGCCATCCTGGTGGCCGGTATTCTGACTCTGGGAGGCCAGCAGAAGAAATTTGTCAAGGCTATTCAGCTCAAAACGGTGTTTGATGACATCGGCGGGCTCCAGACCGGCAACAACATCTGGTTTTCGGGTGTGAAGATCGGAACGGTGAAAAAGATCAACTTCTACGGGAATTCCCAGGTGGAAGTGGTGATGAACGTCGAGGAAGCCGTGGTAGAATTTATCCGAAAGGACTCCAAAGCCACCATCAGCTCTGATGGACTTATCGGCAACAAGATCATCGTCATCTATGGGGGCAGTACCGAAGTTCCCCAAGTGGAAGACGGAGACAGGCTGGAAGCTGTGATGCCGCTGGATACCGACAAGATGATGGAAACCCTCCAGGTCAACAACGAAAACCTGGTCGCAATTACCGAAAACCTGAAGGTGCTGACCGGCAAGATCGCGGAGGGCAAGGGCATCGTGGGCGCGGCGATGACCGATTCGTTGCTTGCCGACAATTTCAAGGCCATCATGGCCAACCTGGACCGGGCCTCGGCCAATTCCAACCGAATCATCAATGACCTGAACACCTTCACCTCAAAACTCAACCAAAAAGGTTATCTGTTCAATGACCTGGCGACGGATACCACGATCGTGAAAGACATCAAATCCAGCGTGCAAAGCCTCAACGCCACGGCCGCCAACGCCGAGGAGATGAGCATCCAGCTCAAGGCAATCACCGACAAGCTCAATTCCACCGACAATTCCCTGGGGATGCTGCTGAATGATCCGGCGTTTGCCGAATCCCTGAGAAGTACCGTGGAAAATACCGATTCTGCTACCTACAATCTGAACAAAGGCATGGAAGCGCTGGAATATACCTGGCCTTTCAAGAAAGGCTTCAAGCGAAAGGCAAAAGCCGATGCCAAAGCGGCGGGAAATTAGACCCTGAAAGCCGGTCAGCCCTGATCGGCTTCTTGGTTTTGGCGGGCCTTGCTGATCTTGGCTTGCGCCTCAGTTTCCTCTTCACTTGAGGCCTCTTCTGTGTCGGTGCTTTCATTTTGGGTGAGCGTTGCCTTCAACTCGATGGGGAAGTGGTCCGAACCGATTCCCGGCAGTACCCTGATCGAGGAAAGTCCAAAATGACTGCTCAGGAATGCATGATCCAATGGCCAGCGGAGGAGCGGGATCCTGGCGTGAAATGTACTGAAGAATCCCCGTCCCCTTCTTGGATCTGCGAGTTCTGAAGTTTTTAGAAACAGCGAAGTCGTATAACTCCAGGCGACGTCATTGAGGTCTCCGATCACCAAAGACGGTGTGGGATTGGCCTTTGATTTTTTGCCTACGATCAGGATTTTCGCATCCCTGTCGGTGCTGTCTGGGTTTTCACCGGGAACGGGCGGAGTGGGATGGATGGAGTAGAGGGTGATGATTTGCCCGTTTCTTAATCTCAGCTCCAGCGAGGGAATCCCCTCATCGACCAGGTGGAGCACTTGTTGTCTGACCACGGGCAGCCTGGAGTAGAACGCCAAGCCATAGGTGTTTTCCTGGGGACAGAGAATTTGGTAGGGATAGAGTGCCTTCAGCGGCTCCAATTGGTCTATCCAGTCCTGGTTAGTTTCGACCAAAAAGACCGCATCCGGGTTTTTCTCACGGATCAGTTCGACTGTTTTTTGACAGGATTTGTTGTGTTGATAGACATTACAGATGATCAGGTGGATGCCACTGTCCGATTGGAAAGGGACTCTGTCGATCATTTTTTTTTCCAAAAAAGGTATAGGGATAGACCTGGGAAAAAAGATAGATCACCCCGACTCCCAACCACCCGGTCCAAATGAGGTTTTCCAGCCTGTTTTCACCGAAAATCCACCAAGCCAGGATCAGCAGGAGATGGATGAGCAGTTTTTGAAATCTGGGATAGTCAAAGATGCGGATCCACCAATGATCCAGTTTGATCAGTGGAATGTAGGAGGAGAGAAAAAGAAGACACTCAGTCCGGTCAGCAAATTTCAAGGGATTGGATAATCGTGAAAATTAATCCTTTTCGTGGAAGGAATGTAGTGTTTTTTGGTTTGTGAGAGTTTTTTGTCAAAGTTTAAAATGGTCTTGTGGCTCGAATATGATGTAAGACCGCCTTTTTTTCTCAACCCAAAAAGGAATCACCAACCACTTGGAGACGGGATGGCCAAAGGAATCCAATGCCGGGGAAAAGTTGTTGCCCCAAAGCTTGACCACGCGGATGTATTGCGCAGCAACCTTAGGATTTCCTCCCAAGGGATTCGCCCACTCGACCTGGTCCACCATGCCGTGCTCATTGACCAATACCGCAATCCAATATTCTTCAGGATTTTCCGGAAACAATTTTGTACTTAACCTGAGGTTTTTGGATACAAACTCGTACCAATCTTTCTTGGGTCCGTTGATTTGGGGTTCAAAGTCGTTGAAACGCTGCTGGCTTGGTTCATCTTCCCCGTTTCTTGCTACGTGAAAGAGATGTCTGGAATCCGAAAATACGTGACCGATAACTTCGTCATTGAAAAAGTATTGGATGAAGAACTTTGGGATGAGTAGGCTTTCAGTCTTTCTCCATTCCAATTGGCCGTAGTCGTCGAATTGCTCAGTAACCCGGTCTAGGTACTCATATCTTGTTTTCTTGGTCAAGGCGACGCGGTGCACGCGCTGATCCAGGGTGAAAATTCGCTCCAACTCCGCCGAATTGCCTAATTGCGAAACCAGTTTGTTATAGGCGTGATTAATGGTGTCTCCGGCAGCGATCTCGAAATAGTGTCGGTTGAGGTGGATCAGCGTGTCTTTTTCGGATGCGTCCTGGGCAAATGAGGAACTGAAAAAGCATGCAAAAAACGGCAAAAGAATCCAGCGCATGGGAGATGTTCAGACTGATTTTCGGATAAGATAAGTGTTGTCTCTGAATTTCTCAAAAAGCCCAAGGGGACAAACACTTTTTCCTCAATATTCAAAAAGCAGCACTTCAAAGATGTTGTCGTAAATCTCCGATCCGTTGCGGGTGATTTGCCTGAGCAGGTCTATCGTGCCCCAGCATTCCGTTTCCCGCCGCTCGAAAAACGCCCGAAGCGTGTCGGTTTTCCCATCGGGATAGACTAGATACAAGTCCCCGGCCACATTGCTGATATCGGCCCGGATCGCCGGATGCCCGTCGCCAAAATCGGGGACATAAGCATGCAGGGGATGGGAAATGGGCTCGGTTCCTCTGAGGCTGTAGCGTTGGAAGCCAGAGGGGTCGAGGCTGGCGTTTTCCCCAAACAGCATGTTCGCGCCCGTCCCTGCATCCACCACGGTGAATTCGAAATCGTACTTTGACACAGGAGGATACAGGTTGTTGGCGCAAGGGGCGCAGGAAAAAACGACCCAAAGCAAGCCCGTAAAAAAGAAAAACCGAACCAATCTGCAGCAAGCCATGATGACAAATGTAAGTGTTGCTTTCCCAAATGACGGACCAAGAAACAACTCCGCTGCTGAAAAGGCCCATTTTTCTTGGATTTTCAAAACCCTTTACGCACGATAAACCCTATTTTTGTCTTTTACCCATTTTACCTACCTAAACCTATGGACGCAATCAATCCCACCACTACGCCAGCCTGGGCCCGACTTTTGGAACTGGCCGAAAAGCACAAAGACCACCCCATCGCCTCCCATTTTCAATACCCCGGCCGATTTGATGAATTCAGCATCCGCTTCGAAGACATTTTGGTGGATTATTCCAAAAATCGGATCTCCGACGGCATCCTGCTCGCCCTGATGGACTTGGCCAGAGAGACCGGTGTGCATGAGGCCATTGAGGAGATGTTTACCGGTGCGGCGATCAATCGGACCGAAAACCGGGCCGTGCTTCATACTGCTTTGAGAAACCGAAAAGGCCATCCGGTCTATGTGGATGGGAAAGACGTAATGCCGGAAATCCAGGCTGTTTTGGCTCAAATGAAAAGCTTTGCCGATCAGATCCACGGAGGCAAGTGGCTCGGCTATACCGGAAAACCGATCAAGTCTCTGGTCAATATAGGGATTGGCGGTTCGGATCTTGGTCCGGTGATGGTGACTGAGGCGCTGAAGCCCTTCCAAAATCCAGCCTTGGAGATCTTCTTCGTTTCCAACGTGGACGGAACCCATATTGCGGAGACCTTGAAGAAAGTGGATCCGGAGACCACCCTTTTCTTCATTGCTTCCAAGACTTTTACCACCCAGGAGACCATGACCAATGCCCACACGGCCAGATCTTGGTTTTTGGAAAAAGCCCAGGATGAAGCGGCCGTTGCCAAGCACTTTGTGGCGCTCTCGACCAATGCCAAAGCGGTTGCCGCTTTTGGGATTGATACTGCCAACATGTTTGCGTTTTGGGATTGGGTGGGAGGCAGGTATTCCCTTTGGTCAGCGATCGGATTGCCCATTGCCTGCGTGATCGGCTTTGGCAATTTCGAAAAGCTGCTCTCGGGCGCGCACTCGATGGATGAGCACTTTCGCCATACTGCTTTCGAGCGAAACATACCGATGGTCTTGGCGATGATCGGAATCTGGAACACCAATTTCCAGGGAGCAACCTCAGAAGCGATCTTGCCCTACGACCAATACATGCACCGATTTGCAGCCTATTTCCAACAGGGAAACATGGAAAGCAACGGGAAGTATGTGACCCGATCCGGGGAGAAAGTGAACTACACGACCGGGCCGATCATCTGGGGTGAGCCGGGAACCAACGGGCAGCACGCATTTTACCAGTTGATCCATCAGGGCACGCATCTGATCCCCTGCGACTTTATCGCCCCGGCGATCTCCCACAATCCGATTGGGGACCATCACCAGAAACTACTTTCCAACTTCTTTGCCCAGACCGAAGCCCTGATGAACGGAAAGTCACTGGACGCCGTGAAGGCAGAGATGCAGAAGGCCGGAAAGTCAGATGCTGAAATTGAAAGCATCGCCCCCCATCGCGTATTTGAAGGCAACCGCCCGACCAATTCCATCCTGGTCAAAGAAATCAATCCCTACACGCTGGGCCAACTGATCGCTATGTACGAGCACAAGATCTTTGTGCAGGGCGTGGTGTGGGACATCTTCAGCTTTGACCAGTGGGGCGTGGAGTTGGGCAAAGTCCTCGCCAACGGCATCCTTCCCGAGCTGGCGGGGGAGGAGGAAGTGACTTCCCACGACAGCTCGACCAACGGACTGATCAATGCCTACAAAGCGATGCGCAGAGGCTAATCTTCCAAAATCCCCTTTAGGTCCAATTCTGATAGAAGTTGGGGAATAGTGAAGGCACCCTGTCGGATCTGTTCCCCGGCTATTTTTACACGGAAATTGCCGTCGATGGCGATCCCTTCGGTCTGGCTGGTCAGGGCCACACTGCCCAAATGCATCGATTTTAGGATGTTTCCGGCTAGTGAAGGAAGTTGGGGATTTTTGACAAAACTCAGGATCGACCGCGAAGCAAAGCCCGCATTTTCGTAGCCGATAAACACGATGTTTTTTCCGCCGGGAGTCAGGTCGGCTCCGGTGATCCAGCCCTTGGTCTCAAACGTTCCCGCAAATTTCGCGGTTTGCATTCCCGGATTCGGATCCAGCGTATAGACATCGCTTCCCTGTGCGTTGCTTGGCTTGGTAAAAAGCAGCAGCTTCCCCTCGTGAAAGACCATGGCCTCGCAGTCAAACCGATGATCGGATGCCGGGCCGGTTCCGGTTTGGCGGTCGTAGCCAAAGGCGATGACCTCGGCCTGGACTTCCGTCTTGCCCAAGGCATCCGCTATCGGGATTCTCAGCACCCGCAGGTCGGATCTGTTGCCCAGATTGTTTCCAAAGTCCCCGATATACAGATAGTTGTCCCCGAGAGCCAGATCCTCCCAGTCGATGTTTTGGGCATTGGCCACCCGAATGGTGCGGACTACTCCGCCGTGATCGGGACTCAGCTCATAGAACTCTGCCGGATTTCCGCCGTCGTTGATCGCAAAAAGCCTTCCCTGAACCCACTGCAGGCCGGAAGCTTCCTTGACCAGGCTGGAGTGTTCGATTTGGTTGAAAAGCCCCATGTAGTCGGGAACTGATTCTTCGTCCAAGGTGATGGTGGCTTGCGCAAAATCCAGCACCGGATCCGAAATTGTGGGCACCTGATCTCCCTCCGAAGATGTCCTAAAGAAAAACGAATCGTGCCCATAAATCCGGGCATTCAATCCCCAGCGAAGTTTCTTTCCGTTTTCCAAGGTCAGTTCGGATTTGACGAGTTCATTGGCTTTCACATAGGCATAGTAAAAGCCATCGTGGGAAAACATCGAAATCTCCACAGGCGAGAGGAGCTGGGGTGTGTTTTTCAGGTTTTCGCCGGAAATGCTGACCAACTGATAATTGGTCTTTCCGCTGAGCAGCAGCGAGGTGGAAGGCTCCTTCACCTGCATGTTTCCTTCCAGATAAACAGGCAAAAAAGAAGAAACTGAGGACTGACCAGTACTCCCGGAATAAGAATAGCTATCAGGCGGAAGCAGAATCTGCGGAAGCTCCCCGCTGAAATCCGGCTGGAAGCGCACGGAGAAGCTCTGCTGGTTGGTTCGGGATACAAAGGTCAGGTTGATCTCCTCTCCAAAGGTGTGTTCCCAGTTCAGTGTCGTGCTGATCCGTCCGGCAGGATTGGCTGCGGAGCTGATGGTGAATCCTTCGATGGTCACGGGTACTCTTCCGTCCGGTTTTTCGTCCTCTTTGCAGGAGAACAGCACTTGGACAAAGAGGAGACAGAAGGCAAGTGTTCTTAGTCGTTGCATGGTTGGGTTCCGCAGAAGGGGATTTGATCCAGCAGTGTCTGAGTAATTTGCCATCTATCCCAAGTCTTGATTCTTGATACTAAATACTAGATACTAAACACCCCATACGCACTCAAAGCCAAAGCAAGCTGCTGTCTCCGTAGCTCAGAAAACGGTAATCCCGGTCCAGTGCTTCCTGATAGACTTTTCTCCAGTCTTCGCCCAAAATCGAAGCGATCAGCAATACCAAGGTAGATCCCGGTTGGTGAAAATTGGTAATCAGGCCTTCGATCATACGGAAGCGGTATCCCGGAAAGATGAAAATCTCCGTATTTCCCAAAATGGCCTCAGCTCCGGCGATCTCCAAGCTGTCCAGGATGGCTTGGAGCGCTTCGGTTTTGGAAGGTATCCGTCTGCGTTTTTCGTAAGCAAAAAGCTTCGAAATGAAGAAGTCCCCGCCTTTCCCCTCGATCAGTTTCACCCCATACCAAAATAGGCTTTCCAAAGTTCTGACAGAGGTGGTTCCTACCGCTACGGTTTTTCCTTTTTGGGACAAAAGCTTCTGAATGGTCTCTTTGGTCACGTGAATCTGCTCGCTGTGCATGGGATGTTCCAGTACATTTGGGGCTTTGATCGGCTGAAAAGTTCCCGCGCTGACGTGAAGGGTGACTTCTGCTTCCCGGATTCCCTTCGACCGAAGTTTTTCAAAAACCCCTGTGGTGAAATGCAGCCCGGCGGTCGGGGCGGCGACAGCCCCTTCTTTCTTGGAGTAAACCGTCTGGTAGCGGTCGCGGTCTTCGGCCTCGGGCTTGCGGTTGAGGTACGGTGGCAGAGGCACTTCTCCGCTGGCCTCGACCAGATCGACGAAGGCAATTTCACCGTTGTCCCAGGAAAATTCCACCCGCTTTTCCTCCCTGGAAACAAGTTTGGCAGCAAGTACAACCTCCCGATCTCCAATCCCCACCCTTCCTTTGAGAATTTCCCCGTCCTTCCATTTCTTGGCGTTTCCGATCATGGTTTCCCAGGTGACCGGATGCTTGGCAAGCATGATCTCGGGGATTACGGTGGTGGGAGCTGTCGGCTGCAGAAGGAAAATTTCAATCCTGGCGCCGGTTTCCCGCTGGAAGATCAGACGGGCAGGGATGACCTTGGTATCGTTGTAGACCAAAAGTGCATCAGCGGGCAGCAGATCCGGGAGGTCGTAGAAATGAAAATGCCGGATCTTGCCTTTTTCGTAATGCAAAACCTGGGAGCTGTCCCGCTTTTCCAGCGGAAACTTGGCAATGCGTTCGTCGGGGAGTGTATATTCGTAGTCTTTAAGGTCGATCTGAGGGATGTCCATCGGATAGGCTGATTTGGCTGCAAATATAGGCATCCATTTTTACCCGAAATTCACCAATCCCCGATGACTGCTTCCGCAAAGCTTCAGTTTTCCCATATCAAACGGACGCTCAACTTTCGGTTTGACGCAGGGACTTCACGCGGCGTGCTCAGGACACGCGATGTATTTTGGATCAAAGTCTCAGATCCACAGATACCCGGACGGGTGGGTTGGGGTGAGGCTGCACCGCTGGTGAATCTCAGTCCGGACCATCGGGCTGATTTTGAAGAAACCCTGGGAAGGATATTAGATTCTTTGAGCCAGATCCCCTTTGAGCTGGGCGAACAAGCGATTCTGCGGCAGTTGAAATCACTTGTTCCGGTTGATCTGCCCTCCATCCGCTTTGGCCTGGAGACGGCTTTGCTGGATATGGCTTTGGGCGGGGGAAAAAGACTGTTTCCCAACCGCTTCTGTGATGCCCAAGAAGGCATTCCGATCAATGGGCTCATCTGGATGGGCGACAGGGACTTTATGCTGGAGCAGATCGAGCAAAAGCTGAAGGAGGGCTTTGACTGCATCAAGATGAAGATCGGTGCCATCGATTTTGGGCAGGAGATGGAGCTGCTGGGCTACATTCGAAGCCGTTTTTCGAAAGACCAGATGGTACTGCGTGTGGATGCCAACGGGGCGTTCTCCCCCGAAGATGCACCGGAAAAGCTGGACCGCCTGGCTGAATTGGACATCCACAGCATTGAGCAGCCGATCCGGGCAGGGCAGTGGAAAGCCATGAAAAGACTCTGCGAAACGACTCCCCTGCCCATCGCGCTCGATGAGGAATTGATCGGGATCCAGGAAAAAGAAGCGCTTTTGGATGCCATTCGGCCCCAGCACATCATACTGAAGCCTACCCTGCTCGGCGGAATCCTGGAAACCCGGGAATGGGTGAGGCTGGCGGGGGAGCGGAATATCGGCTGGTGGATGACCTCGGCGCTGGAAAGCAACATCGGCCTCAACGCCATCTCCCAACTCGCCTCCGTACTGGACACGAAGATTCCGCAAGGGCTCGGGACCGGCAAGCTTTACCACAACAATCTGGATTCTCCTTTGGAGATCAGCTCCGGAAAGCTCTTTTACAATCCAGCCAAATCCTGGGAAGAGCCCGCTTAGTTGGACAATCGGTGAAGGTAAACCGGCTTGTGGACCGTGGCTCTCCAGAGCGTTTGGCGGAGCGTGCCGGTGTCTGCATCCCGCTCAAAGATTACGATGTCGTTGCTGGCCTGGTGGGCTGCCAGGAGGTATTTTCCGTCGGTGGTCAGGTTGAAGTTTCGCGGCATCAGGCCACCGGAGGCGATGTTTTGAATGCGGACATAAGCTCCTGAAGCGTTTTTTCCAAAGACCGAAATGGTATTGGCATCGCCCCGGTTGGAGACGTAGACGTTTTTGCCATCCGGCGAGACGCGGATTTCCGCAGCTCCGACGGTTCCCTCAAAGCCCTCGTCCAGTAGGGAAAGACGTTGTTTAGGAGTCAAGACCCCGTTTTCATAGGCAAAAACATCGAGCGCGGCGGTCATTTCTTCCACGACCAAGACTTCCTTTCCGTCTGCGGAAAAGGCCAGATGCCGGGGTCCGTCTCCCGGAGTCATGGGAAATTCCCCTGACAGGCCCAGTGGTTCGGGATTCTCCGGATTGAAGTCGTACACATAGACTTTGTCGGTGCCCAAGTCGGCTACGAGGACTCTTTTCCCCTCCGGATCAAAAGTCGTGGAGTGCACATGGGGCTTTTCCTGCCGATTGGGATTGACGCTTTTTCCGGTATGCTGGATGAGCTGCACCAGATCCAACTTGCCCTCGGGCGATGCCCTGAATACCGAGAGGTTGCCTCCCGTGTAATTGCCCAGGATGACGAAATCCTCCCCGGGAGAGAGGGAAATATGGCAGGGATGGTCTCCCCGGGAGTCATCCTGATCGAGCAGTGTCAATGAATTGTCGGCGGAATTTCTGGAGAAAGTCAGGACTTTTCCTCCCTGGGATCCGGCTTCTTCCTCCAGGGAATAGACCGTTTTGCCGTCTTTGCTGGCTAGGACAAAGGAGGGGTTGGCGATGCCTGCGGCGATGGTCTCCACGGTCATGAGGTTTTCCGATGGCGAAAAAGAAAGAAAGTTGATGCCGTGATGGAGGGAGTCGGTATAGGTGCCGACCAGGAAATGGTAGCTGACGGGTGCGTCGGAGAGGGAGATCACTTGGGATTCTTGTTTTGGGGAAGTGCAGGCTGCCAGCGCCAAAGCCGCGGCCAGGATGGGGACGATTTTCATAGCCCTAAATTAAGACACAATCCCGAAATAGGAAGTGGGCCGTCCTGATCCGCCTTTTTGGGCTGGTTTCGGTTTTTCGGGCGGGATTTCCCGCAGGGAAAATTTCGGTTGGCTTTCGGTTAACGGCTTTAAGGAAATATTATTTCTTAAGACAAAGGGAATTTTAAAAAAAATAAACGATAAGTTAGATGGGCAAACAGATTATTTCGATTTTGATTTGTCTTTTGTCGATAATTTTCTTTGAAGAATTTTAATTAACCCAAATTTTCCAGATTGGTCTTGGCAGTGGAATCTTTCCAAACTGCCCATGGCTTTGGAGAATAAGACCTTGCCTTTTTGAGCGTGCGGGAACACGTTGACCAAGGAGGTTTTCGGTTTTTAGTTTCAGATCAACACATGCAAACCCAAAATCCCGCATCCCCGAGCGAATGCCTTCCCGAAGAAGGTGTGCTTTGGAACCAATTGAAACGAGGCGACAAGGATGGGCTGGAAAAGATTTATCTCCGGTATTCCCAGGAGCTTTTCAGGTACGGAATGGCCATCAAGTCCAACCGGAGTTTCATCAAAGACTGCATCCAGGAGTTGTTCATTGACCTTTGGAAATACCGGGAAGGGCTAAAACAGACGGACAACATCAAGAATTACCTGTTCAGGTCCCTTTCCAACAAGATTCTGAAAGAGGTGTCGCGGGACAAGCGGTTGTTTCTCGACTGCGAAATCTCCGAATTTGAGACGGCGGTCCTGGAGGAGTCGGCCGAGGATATGCTCATTGGCCGGCAGGTCGATGAATCACTCCAGAAGAAACTGTCCGGTGCACTCGACGAGCTTCCGATTCGCCAGCGGGAGGTGATCCAACTGCTGTTTTTTGAGAAACTTTCCTACGAAGCAGTCTCGGAGATCTTGGGGATTACGGTGGATTCCAGCTACACCCTGGCCTGGAAGGCAATCAGCAGGATGAAAAGAAGCATCTTGGTTTTGGTGGCCCTGCTCCTGTTTTCGTAGGCTGTTATCCGGCTGTGCAGGGGTTTTTGGGCCGGGGATCCTACAGCTCAGGCAATGGCGGCTTCCCCGTTTTTTTGAAAGCCTTCCGATTTGCGATTTCGGACCGCTATCGGGATCGGACGTTTTCAGTCCCGATGGCTATCGGGATCTGATTTCAGGCTTCCAACCTCCAGCACCGGACATCATTTCAGATTTCTTCCGTCTTCGGTCATCCAACACCCAACACCGGGCGTCTGGCATCCGACATCCTGCATTTTTCGCCCAAATCCCCCTGCCCCCTTTTTCCAAGATGCTTTTCCAAACTTGGACTGGAGGTCAAAGGGGGAGTTGGTCAACGGGATCTTGGGCCTCCATGTGAAACTTCGAGCCCCGTGGCTATCGGGATGCGATTTCGGATGTAGGAAGTACAATTCAGATTTCTGACTTTAGACTTTTTACTTCAGACTTCTGATGACTTCCGTCTCCGGTCTTCCGTCATCCAACACCGGGCATCACTTCAGTCCCGATGGCCATCGGGATCTGGCTTCTGACTTCTGATTTCAAGATTTTTCCTGTCTTCGGTCTTCCACCCGACATCAGGCATCCGGCATCGGACATCCCACACCCGCCAAAACCAATTCACCCCCGCTTGTGCCTGCCTGAATCGGTGCCGATTTCGAAATTGTGGCTTGGCTTTGTTGCCATAATTCCAATGGGAGGAAGGATTGGTTGAAAATGCTGTAAAAGTGAAAAAATTGTCGAAAAAGGGAGGATAGAAAACCCGTCCCCCGGTCTTTCATCAGTAAAGCGAACAGTGTGGATATATCCGGATTTTCAGTAGAAGATTTTGTGTTGAATCGTGAGTTTAGAATTTGGGTGCTGTCCCCGGACAAAAACACAAACATCCGTTGGGAGAGATTGCTCAGGGAAAATCCCGATCAGATCAAAAAGGCCAGGCTTGCAAGGAATATTGTATTGAACCTGAGTTTCAAAAGGCAGAGCCTTTCGGAGACGGAAATTTCCCAACTATGGGGATTGATAGAGTCTGGGGTGGATGGCCTGGACTCGGAGTCGCGCGAATGTGAGGTGGTGCCTATCAGCTCCGCTTCTGTTTTGACCAAGTATGGATACCGGGAGAGAAGGGGTTTTCGATACTCCCAATGGCTTGGTGTTGCGGGGATTTTGCTTTTGGCGTTTACCCTGAGCCTGGGGATTGGTCTGGTTTACCAGGAAGAACGGCCAGAAGTGCCGATCCAGGCGGCGGTTTTTGAAGAGCACGTCACGCCGCCCGGGGTCAAGTCCACCATGACCCTGCAGGATGGCTCCAAAGTGATGCTAAACTCCGGCAGCTCGATCCGGTATGCCAAGAATTTTGAAACCGACAGAAGAGTACTTTACCTGAAAGGGGAGGCCTATTTTGAAGTCGCGAAGGACAGTCTTCGACCTTTTGCGGTGATTGCAGCCGGAGTGAAGACCACAGCGCTGGGCACTGCTTTTAATGTGTCGGCTTACGGAGACGAGGACATTCATGTGTCACTTGTCGAGGGCAAAGTGGCCGTGGCGGGAGCGGAGGATGAGGCAATTTGGGCGACCCTGGACATGGGAGAGGAGCTGAGGGTCCATTCGGAGACCGGGCAAACCACCAAGGGACATTTTGATCCGGATCTGGTTTTGGCCTGGACCAACAAGAAGATAATTTTTCGCCAGGTGAAGATGGAGGAGGCAATCCGGGTACTGGAAAACTGGTACGGGGTGAAATTCAAACTCAAAAACAAACCCAGTCCGAATCTTTTGATCTATGGAGAATACGAGGACGAGATCTTGGAAAACGTGTTGGAGGGCCTGGGCTATACCGCAAGATTTGACTACAAAATCCGACAGGATGAAGTGGAGCTTACTTTTAGGTGAACCGGTGTAAACAACCCATTAAATCATAAACAACCCTTAAAACAGCCATGCCTATGACAAAATGAACTGACAAAAATAGCGTGCCCGGAAAGAAACACTCCCGGAAAAGGGAGGCATTGCGGTGCCTGGTTTTTGAACCAAGGGTACCGGGAAAATTGAATCAAACCAATACACAATAGCCAATATTAACCATGCAAAGATATGAAAAACCGTTTATTGTTAGTTTTAGTTAAAATGACTAAGCTTTTTACCTGTGCATTTTTGATCCAGTCACTTACGATGACGGTGCTGTATTCCCGAGATGGAATGTCGCAGATCAAAACCATAGAAGAAGTAAGTGTCAAATTGAATTCTCAGGAGGCGTCACTGATCAGTGTCTTTTCTGAAATCGAAAAAGTGACAAGTTTCAGATTTGTCTATACCAACAAGGAGGTCCAGAATCTGGGCAAGATCACCCTGAGCGGTGAGGAGCAGACTTTATACGAGGTGCTGGTGGAGATCTCCAAGCAAACCCAACTGGAGTTTAAGCAGGTCAACCAAAACATCAACGTGAAAAAATCCGGCAAGATCAATTCTAATGTTGAAATGGTCACCATCTCCGCAGTAATGGATAAAATTGTGACAGGAAAGATCGTGGATGAAAATGGTGATCCGCTTCCGGGAGCAAACGTCTTAGTTTTTGGCACTACTATAGGTACTGTCACAGACTTGGATGGTAACTT
Source organism: uncultured Limnohabitans sp. (assembly GCA_964530015.1). Lineage (GTDB taxonomy): Bacteria > Bacteroidota > Bacteroidia > Cytophagales > Cyclobacteriaceae > Algoriphagus. Next base: position 54,092 of record CAZGYC010000022.1, read on the forward strand.
TTCCATATCTGTTCCTGATGATGGATCTTTGACATTTTCTTATATCGGCTACACCACTACCAGAATTGAAATTGGAGATCAAACGGTAATTAATGTCGCCTTAACACCGGATTCCAAAGCATTGGAGGAAGTGGTTGTAATCGGTTATGGTACCGTTAGGAAATCTGACCTTACCGGTTCAGTTGGTTCTGTGAGAGGTGACAAACTGTTGGATCGTTCCCAAACAAACGCAGTGAAATCGCTTCAGGGACGAGTAGCGGGAGTAGAAGTATTAAACACACAAAATGCTCCCGGTACCGGTGCCAGAATCCGAATTAGAGGTATTAATTCAATCAGCTCCGGCGTTCAGCCACTCTTCGTAATTGACGGTATCATCGGAGGTGACCTCAATATGATCAACCCGGGTGACATCGAATCCATGGAAGTGCTGAAAGACGCTTCGTCAGCTGCAATATATGGAGCGCGAGGGGCCAATGGGGTAATTATGGTGACCACTAAAAGAGGTAAGAAAAACCAAAGCCAAGTTGTCTACGACAATTTCTTCTCTGTGTCAACCCTTGCCTCCAGTGTACCTAGCCTGAATTCTACTGAGTTCATGGAAATTTATAACAGAGCATTTGACAATGCGGAAAAATACGATCCTTCGGGATTTGCCCAAGGAAGATACGTTCGGGCAGATCCTGCCAATTATCCTGACCTCTTCGATTCTAATGGTGATCCCATATACAATACAAATTGGGAGGATGAGATTTACAAGCCTGCCTTTGGACAAAACCACAACTTGGCATTCAGGGGAGGAACAAACAGTACGGCATACAACGTTTCCCTTGGCTATACCAATGAAGACGGTATCATGATGGGGTCCGGTTTCGAGCGTTTTAACGGTAAAATCTCAGTTGACTCTGATATTAAAAAATGGTTGACTGTAGGTGGAAGTATTTTGGCTACTAGAAGTAAAAGAAATATCGTTGACGATGGAAACGGAGGATTGAACGTTCCTCGAACAGTTGCAGAGGGATTGCCTATCATTCCGGTAAAGTATCCAGACGGTAGGTGGGGTGCAAACTCCGATTGGCCTGGTACAGAGGGAGCTGAAAACCCTGTTAACATCGCTCAAAACAGAGGTACAGAGGCATTTGTGACCCAGTTTTACTCAGATGTTTATTTGAACTTCAAAATTACTCCTGAATTGGAGTTTAAAACCACCTTCAGTACCATTTTGGAATCCACCAAAAATAATTTCTATTCGTCCAGAAATCTAAGGCTTTTGTCTGCTGACCAAAAAGGTATTGCAACTGTTGGCATGCAAGATAGAGTCTATTGGCAGAGCGAAAACTTCCTTAATTGGAACAAGCAGATCGGAGATGACCACAGAATTAATGCGATGTTTGGATTTAGCTGGCAGAAAGATTCATTTGAAAACTTGAGCGTAAGATCTGAAGGTTTTATTGATGATTTCTTTGAATGGACAAATATCAGAGCAGGTAATATTATTCCCATCTCCGGTATCAACGGAAACGTAGGGGCCTCTCAATTGAACTCTTACTTTGCCCGAGCTAACTACAGCTTCAAGGGTAAATATTTGGTAACTGCTACAGGCAGATACGATGGCTCTTCCCGATTTGGCGCCAATAATCAATATGCCTTTTTTCCTTCTGTAGGTGTGGCTTGGAGAGTTTCTGAAGAAGGATTCTTTAACAAAGGAGGGGTCATGAATGACCTGAAAGTTAGAGCAAGTGCGGGTACTACCGGTAATCAGGAAATCGGTAACTTCAACTCCCTTCAATTCTTAGGTACATTCAACGTGCTGAAAGCATCAGGAAATGAAATTGCGATTTCCCAGACTTCTTTCGGGAACACTGACCTAAAGTGGGAATCTACCGATCAATATGATATGGGGATTGAGATGAGCTTCTTTAACAGCAGATTGAACATTGAGACAGATGTTTACTATAAGGTAACCAACGATTTGATTCTAAATGCTCCTCTTCCATGGTCTACAGGTTTCGGATCAGTTAGCCAAAACATCGGTAGCGTTGAAAACAAGGGGATAGAATTTACCATCAATAGCCTCAACATAGAGAAAGGAGACTTCACTTGGTCCACCGATTTGAACTTTGCTTCTAACAAAAACGAAATTCTAAAACTTGGAGCAAACGACGCCGACATATTTCCAGGACCTGGTTTCTTAGGTCAAACCAATATCCTGAGGGTAGGCGAGCAAATCGGTAGTATTTGGGGTCGTGTAAGACTGGGTACATGGGGTACTGACGAAGCGGATGTCGCAGCCCAATATGGGTTGAAGCCTGGAGATGTCAAATGGGAAGACCTTAATAACGACGGTAAAATTGATGGAAGTGACTCAAAAATTATCGGCCGAATGTATCCAAAATGGACAGCTAACCTGACAAACACATTCACCTATAAAAACTTCGATTTATCTTTTGAATTGAGATTTGTAGAAGGTAATAACGTAATCAATGCTACCAAACACTCAGTAGAAGACAGACAGACTTTGGCAAACAGTTATGCCACTGTGTTAGATGCTTGGAGACCTGACAATCAGAACACCATGATAGCTGAAGTTCGAGCATGGGGCACTCCGTATCTTACCAATGGTGATACGCATTGGATGGAGGACGGGTCTTTTGTCAGACTTCAAAATTTGATGTTGGGGTACAATCTTCCATCTGCGTTACTGGAAAAGTGGAAACTAACCAAAGCAAGAGTATTCTTCAGCGGTCAGAATTTGTTTGTCTTGACTGATTATACAGGTTACGATCCAGAAGTAAACACCTTCGAGGGTTCAGGTCAACTTCCCGTTGGTCTTGACTTCTTCCCGTTTGCCAGACCAAGAACCTTCAGCGCGGGACTTAACCTGAACTTTTAATTCTTAAAACCGACAATCCAATGAAACGATATCTCAAATACATATTTTCCATGGCCATTGCGACAGGGACCGTGTCCTGCAGTGACTTTCTGGAAGAAAATCCCAATACGCTTACCACACAGGCCAATCTTACCAGTGTTGAAGCTGCAAGAGCCTTTTTAGCAAGTATTTATGGGAATGTCAACGTGGTGGCTACCGGTTCTGGTGGTTGGGGAGGAAATACACTTTCTCTTTTGGAATATATGTCCGGAAAAGCTGATGGTGTGGCCCAGACAGAGGCCTTCCGCTTCAATCAGCTGACCTATGATGCGCAGGCATTCTACATCGACACTTATTGGTCAAGCTTGTATCAGGGTATTCTACGATGTAATGTAGCCCTGTCTCAAATTCCTAACTATACGGTTCTCACTGAGGCCCAAAAGACTGAATTTCTGGCAGAAGTACGTACTATGCGAGCATTCTACTATTTCCATTTAGTAAGAATGTTTGGAGACGTCCCAATGGTTACAGAGCCGATTTCAGGCCTTGCTGATGTAAACACATCAAGAACTCCTGTGAAACAAATCTATGATCAGGTAATCATCCCGGATCTGTTGGAAGCTGAAAAAGCTCCAATGCCTTGGAGAAGATCAAACGGTGAGGTTTCCAGAGGTTTTGTCAAGGCATTACTTGCTGACGTATATTTGACTTATGCAGGATTCCCCGTCAATGCAGGACAGGCCGCTTATGCTGAATCTGCCAAGCGTTCAAAAGAACTGGTTGACATAAGAACGACCACTTTCCCGTTGTTTGCAGAGTACAGAGAAATGCTTCTTCCTGCTAATAAAAATACAGGAGAATTTATCTTTCAGGTTCAGTTTGATAAAATAAACAGAAACAATCCCTTGACTCCGGTGGTATTACCAACTTTTGCAGGTATTTCAGTATACGCAAATGAATTTGGAGGATTGGTTCCGAGAATAGAGTTTATCAGATCCTATGAGCCAAATGATAAACGCGTAGCTGAAAAGCAGTATTACTTCACCGAGTACGATGACAAGCAATTGGGAGGTCATTACATTTATAAGTGGTTTGACAAAGTGGCTGTAGACGCAGATACCCGATCTGAATTGAACTTCTCTGTTTACAGAATGCCGGATGTGATGTTGATGTATGCTGAGGCATCAAACAAAGCTGAAGGAACGCCAAATCAATTGGCTATAGATGTAGTGAATGAAATTCGAACCAGAGCAGCTTTAGAACCTATAGGCAGTTTAAACAGCGAGGCGTTCGAAAAAGAAGTATGGAATCAGCGTTATTTTGAGCTTAGCTTTGAAGGTAAAATCTGGTTTGACATGCTCAGAACCCGAAAAGTGCGTAATGACATTACCAAAGTCTATGACGATTTCATTGGTCATACAAATGTTTTTGGAGCAACTTTCCAAGAAAGAAATCTTCTGTTTCCTATTCCGCTCAGAGAGATTCAGACAAATCCAAATCTCACTCAAAACACTGGATTTTAACTGAATTATAAAGTTGGAGAAGAACCTTTCCCGAAGGGATCTTCTCCGACTTTTTTAAAAAAAATCCAGTCATACGAAATTGAATTTTGATCAAAACCCAACACGGTTTTGATAAATAAAATCATTAGAAGAAAGAAGAGTCGTATTATTTCAATTCTTTGAAGCGTATCGGTTCTCCTTATTATTCTAGCCCTACTAGACTAAACTCCGGATTGTTTTAATCCGTCTTGTTGATATAGTCTTGTTATATACATTCCCTCAAATGGCCCATCTAAAACTTAGTTCTTATCTGGCTGCATTGTTTTTGATATCCTCCTTGCTTTCTTGCGAAACGAAGGATTCAGGCAGTAATGAATTATCCCCGAGTGACCAGATCAGCTACAATTTCCACATCCGGCCGATCCTTTCCGACAAGTGCTTTGCCTGCCATGGACCCGATGCCAACAAGCGGGAGGCTGACCTGAGACTGGATACCGAAGAAGGCGCCTTCAAGGCACTGAAGGAAAGCC
>CAZGYC010000023.1:0-55704 GCA_964530015.1 uncultured Limnohabitans sp.
ATCAGTGGCGGAAAAGCAGACAATCCTAACATTTCAGATTGATAGCTGAAACAGCACCGTGTCAGAACTGCGGGCCGGAACAAAAATTGGGTAGGAGAAACGGGATTAATTCCCGTTTCGACCTCCCACACCACCGTACGTACCGTTCGGTATACGGCGGTTCCTTGCTTATACACCTCGAAAGGCGTGTTTGGCGTTGTTTTCAGTTATCCTCTATTCGAATCACTCTTATCCATCCTTCGGATTCCGTCCTATTCTTTTGATAAGGAGCCTCGTTCCCGAGCATCTGATCCTTTTTCTTTCGGTAACATTCATTTACTGCCATACTGCAAGGTTCGGGCCTTCCCAAACCAACCCGTGGTCCGGTACTTTGCCCTCGGCTGACTCCTCATGGCTAGCTTTACTCCGTGATTCAAAATAAATCTCCTCACGTCCATGAGGCCTCCCGTGGTAAGACAATCCACTTTCACGCCATCTCCCCGCCTCATTTACACTCCAACGTCCGTGTAATCTTTGGACTTCGACTTGTTTGGCAGTCTCATCCCATTGGATATGCCTGATAAGGTTCGTGTTCCTCGGGGCAGCGTTTTGCCGCCGGCTTCCTTCAGATTCCACCTCACGATGGACACCCTTGCCTTAAGCTAGTGGTTGGCGATTACAAACCCCCACAGTGGACTTGCACCACCTAGTTGATTGCCATGCACGGCACACTAAAAAAAGCTGTGGGGCAATGCTCCACAGCTTTTTCACTTAAAACCTATGAAATATCCTAGCTGAGCTTAAACCTGACCGGCAGTCTCATCCTGGAATTGACCACCTTGCCTTTCTGCTGTGCAGGTGTCCATTTCGGTGAGTTCTGGACGACACGCAGTGCCTCTTCGTCACACCCTGCCCCGATTCCCCGCAGGATTTCGGCATTGGAGACAGTGCCATCAGAATTGATCAGAAACACGACAATCACGGTGCCTTCGATTCCCATGTTTTTGGCTTCGGTCGGATAGCGTAGATTGGATGCCAGATAATTATTCCAGCCTCCCATTCCTCCGGGAGGATTGGGCTGCACTTCAGTCACGTCAAAGACCTCTTTGCCGTCCTTTCCCAGGTCATTGACTCTCGCCAAAATATTGGTTGGGCCCATGCTGGGATTGGCTTCTACTTGGGTTGGGCCTTCCAATTCGGGTTCCGAGGTGATCTGGCAGGATGCAGCCAGTACCATCAAGCCTACCGCCGGAATCCAGGCCATTTTGCTGATTTTCGGGAGATTGTTTTTCATAGTTAATCTGGTTTTTGGTTAAAATTTGAATGTATTGTTCCCGGCCTTTGGATTTTGTCCAAAAGAACTGGGAGTCGATGAAATGAATTTGGTTTTGGCCTATTGCAGGCGTGGCGGAGTCGTGTATCCGACCACTGTCAAATGCCGCCCATACACATCGGCGATGGCTTTCTCCTTGCTGCTCGCCAATGATTTTTCGCCCGATGGTCGATTCAGTACAAACCGGATCGGAAGACTCATCCGCGTATTCACCGCTTCTCCTCCGATTTTTCCGGGCTCCCAGTTGGGGCCTTCTGCCACGACTCTCAGGGCTTCTTCGTCGCATGCTCCACCGATGCCACGGAGGATCGCCACCCGGTCAATTGAGCCGTCTTCCCGAACATCAAAGCCGACTACCACGGTGCCTTCCACTCCTGATTCGCGGTCGTTTTGGGGATATTTCACGCTTTTTGCCAGGTAGGTGTACCAACCGTCCTCTCCCCCTGCAGGTCTCGGGTTTTCTTCTACCCGGTCAAAAACCGGACTTGGTGCTGAAAGCGAGTCTGGAGCGAGTCTAATGACGTACTTCTTGCCCGATTCAAACGAAGCTTCCCAAACTTCTGAGGTACTGAAATGCCGGATCATCAAGACCGTTTGGTTAGAAGGCACTTGTATGGCAAAGAAGCCATTCACATCCGTGACGGTGCCGGTGGTGGTTCCTTTGACGACTATGGTCGCTCCTACCGCTTCTTTTCCCTGGGGATCATTGACTTTTCCCTCGATCAGAAACCCTTTGGTTTGGGAAAATGCAGATGGCTGAAAGCCAATGGCCATCACTCCCAACAGGAGAAATAACCGTAGAAAACCTTGTTTTTTCATGTCGTTATGATCTTTTAGTAAATGGATTGACAAAAAAACCAGGGTAGAAGTGAAAATCCGTCGCCTGGTTTTGTTGGCTAAATTATAACTTAAAATACTGAACAACAATCAGTTATACCCTACTACAGTCACCTGTGGTTTCACCCCATCCTTAGCGTCGTTTGTTGCCGTGGATGCCGGAGTGCCCTTGTCCAGCTTAAACCTGATCGGCAATCTCATGCGAGTAGTAACCGCGCTCCCCCGCTGTCTTCCCGGCTCCCACCGCGGAGCATTGGCGACCACACGCATCGCTTCCTCATCCGCTCCGCCCCCTATTCCCCGGAGTATTTCCACGTTGTGGATCGATCCGTCCCTGTGGATCTCAAAAACCACAATCACGGTCCCTTCGATGCCTCTTCTCCGAGCTTCAAAGGGATACTTCAGATTTTTGCTCAGGTATTGGTTCCAACCCGCCATGCCGCCGGAGGGATTGGGTTGCTGCTCCACCACGTCAAAAACCTCATCGACCGATGCCAAGGCCAGGGCTTGGGTAAAGTCCTCGCTGAGGGTCAGTTGGGGATTCATGTCTTCTCTTTCGCAGGAAAAAACAAAAAGCAACAGTCCCACTGCCGGAATCACGGTCAGAAAGCGCAGCCGCTGAAAAGGCCCCGATGCCGACTTGCCCATCATCAGAATCCGCTTTTTGGTCTGAAACTGGTTGAAATTGTTCATAAACTGCCAGCCGGGCTTTGCGGTGACCAGTTGCAGGAGCAGTGTCGCGTATTCCTTTGGGGCGACTTGCCGGGTGACTCCCTGGTCGGCCTGGTACTCGTGGACTTCCCGCAGGTATTTCTCAAAGAGATAGATCAGGGGATTAAACCAGAAAAGGACTTTGGCGATGTTTACCAAAAGGAGATCCCAACTGTGTCGGAGTCTCACATGAACCGCCTCGTGGGCCAGGATTTGCTTTTGCCTGGGATCCTCGGGATCAAAAGCCGGCATCAGGATGTATTCGAAAAAGGAAGCGGGCACAAACTCCGGATGGACCGCCACCCAATAGCTCCCAAAGCGGGCAAGCCTAGCCTGCCCCAGGAGTTTTTGGGAAGCCATAAAGCCCAAAATCAGCCTTGAGGCGGTCAACAGTGCGCCGATGGCATAAATCCAAAGGATGATTTGCGACCAGGAAAGCCACTGTTGGCCGGAAGGTTTGGCCTGCTCCCCTACCTGAAATACCGGCAATGTCATCTCCGAAACCTCATTGCCTATGCCGAAAAACTCCAGCCGAAGCAGGGGAATGATGCCGGAAAGGATGAGCAAACCGAGCAGAATGGACCTGTTCCAGGAGAAAAAAGTCAATCCACTCAGCAGGAGTCGGTAGATCACCAGGGAAATCCCCAGGCAAACGGACACTTCGAGCAGGTAGATCAGCAACACTTCCATTATTTGGAGGTATCGTCCATCTTATCGATCATGTCCTGCAGCTCTTTCACCTCCTTGTCGGAAATGCCCTTTTCCCTGACCATAAAAGACAGGAAATTGCCCACAGATCCCCCAAAAAAATGGGTCACCAGTCTATTAAAGCTCTTTTTGCTGTAATCCTCCCGCTCCACGGTAGGCTTGTAGATATTGACCGTACCATACATCCGGTGGGTGAGGTAGCCTTTGCGCTCGATGTTTTTGATCGCAGACGCCAAAGTGGTGTAGGGCGGCTTGGGATCCGGTATCTGATCGAGCACGTCCCTGATCAGCAATTCTCCCTGATTCCAGAAGATTGCCATGATTTGTTCTTCGTTTTGATTGAGTTCTTCCATAGTTGAAATATATAAAATGAAAAATTATCATCCTACGCTTGTTTCGTATAACTACTGAAGAAAAGTAAATATTTTTTTATTTCACTGGTAATCAGATGTATAAAAAAACAAAAAATCATCCCCAGACCGGAAAATCCGCCCATGGGTATGAGGCCAAAAAAAAGCAGGCTGCAACGACTCCGGGGGATTCCGCGCCTGTTTCTGCCCAATCCTGCGATCTCCTGTCCTTTTGAATCCCCTTCAAACCAAGCTGTCTTTCACCCGCCGGAAAATCCCAAACATCTCGGCTGCGATTTGTCTGGAGCATTCCGAATACCGCTCTCCCTCCAGGCCAGTCCCATCGAATCCCTTCGGATCCCCGTATCTCAGCGGAATCCTGAGTTCAGCTCCGGGAACAACAGGGCAGTTTTCGTCCGCATGATCGCAGGTCATGACGGCGGCAAACCCCGAACTGGGGTTGATCGGATCGTCATAGACCTTGGAGAAAGCAACCGTTGGCTTGGAGAAGTCCCCGTGGAAAACAAAGTAAACCGGATTTCCCTCCCCTTTCTGAACCACTTTGAAACCGTCCCGGCGAATCGCCGCCACCGCCCGCTCGTTGAAGGCAGTCGCCTCCACTCCGCCGGAATACGCGAAGGCTTCAATACCGAAGTAGTCAGCGGCAGTCTGCGCCCAAATCTGCGAAAACTGGCTTCTGCGGCTGTTGTGCGTACAGATGAAATTCAGCCTGACGTCCTCCTTTGCCCTGATTTTGCCCAGGACATAATCCACAGTAAGTTGGATGACAGGCATCCTGTCCGCAGGAATTTCAAAAATCGGCAGGGAGGAAATGGTTTCCTCCACAGCCGCATAAAAAGAGTTCTTCATAAACTGGCAAGGAAGAAGATTGGATTAGCAAGGACCTGAATTTGGGGCGCAGCACCCTGAGCCTGCTGCCTGTAGTTCAGAAAGCTGGATTTTTGGTTTTTGGGACGGAATCCCGCAATTGTCTTTTGCAAGGCAATCAGTCTTCTTCGCAGTCAGGACAAAAGCACCCCCGTTGAAATCAAGACCATATTTGCCAATGGTATCCCGCTGGTATTCGACTTCCACTTCCAAATCTTCGAGATTCAATGCCCGTTCTGAAAGCTGGATAATATCCAGAAGTTTCTTTGCTCCCAGTCGGTGATCGTAGTCTCCATCTTCCCACAATTGGAAGTTGATGGACTTTTCATCCCTGAGCGTACCGCCGCAGTCGATGGATTTTTTGCTGGTCTGGCCGATTTCGGTGACGTGAAAATGGGCCGGAACTGACGTGCCATCAGGCAAAAGGAAGGTCAATTGGCTCAATTGGAGAAGCTGGGATTTGATTTCGGAGAGTTTCATGGCTTTGTTTATATTGCAATATTACGATTGATTGTTTCAAATTTTTTTAGCAGCAAGTGTCAGAGTCGCAGGAATCGCCCAGTTGGCCAAACAGCCCGTTGAACAGCCCCTGCACCTGCTCCCATTTCCGGGAATCGATGCAATAGCTGACCGAAGTTCCCTCAATGGATCCCTTGATCAAGCCCAAGTCCTTCAGTTCCCGCAGATGCTGGGAGATGGTCGCTTGTGCCAGCCCAAGCTCCTGAACCAGCGTTCCGTTGATGCAGCTTCTGGATTTGGTCAAAATCTCCAGGATAGCAATCCGGGCCGGATGGGCAAAAGCCTTGGCGATTTGCGCCAGTTCGTTTTGCTCGGCTGTAAACAATTCTGTTTTTGTGACTCCCATAATTACATTGCAATATTACGATTATTTGAAACTTCCATACAACTCCATCCTTGTTTTTTCAAAATATTTTCGTGTCAGTCGTATTTGGCCTGGATCACTATCGTGCGCGTCAACACCGGCGTGACCACAAAGTAGCCCAACACCTCGGAAGTGCCCTGCACCACCCGGATATTCGTGTCGGGATTTTGTGGGGGCGGGCTGAAAAGGCCTCCGTCATTGTACAGGAGATTGACCAATTGACTGAGGTAGTCAAAGGCGTCCCGGTTGAGGCGGAAAAGTTCCAGCCGGACTCGGTCATTTTCCTGAAAAGCATATCCGAGTTCCAGTCCGTCTTCAAAGAATTTCAGCCCAAACGTATCGTCAAACAGCAGATAGTCGTCACGCTGGTTTTTCAGTGTGTCGTTTTCTATCACTCTGATCCGGTAGTTGTTGTCCTCCTCAAAGGGAATCCTCCCATAGACCTTGATGTAATAGCCCTCATCGCGAAAAAGCCGCTCCTCCTCAAAGCTCCAGGTGACACTGTCCACTATCGGCGGGGCAAGCATCACTCCCTCGGAAACAAACACCTTGTCCTCCCACCTGACATTGAGCTGGTAAGTCTCCCCTATTACTGCCCTTTCCTGCGGGTTTCGGGGCTTGTACGCCCCGACTCCCCCCAAGTAGACGAAGGGAATCACCCGATCCGTACCCGGTATGGTCACAAATACCTCTGCGTCCCTGATGGTCTCCACTCGTGCCGAATCGTAGTAATCCTTTGACAAAGTGATCCTGACCTCATTGAAACTCGGCTGATCGGTCCAGTAGGCCTCAATCGTCGGCACCGGCGATTCTTTTGTACCCAAAGGCAAGATCACTTCCTCCTGGCAAGACCAAGAGAGAATCGAAAGTAGGATTGCTGCCAGCCTTTTCATGTGATTAAAATTTGATTTTCAATGGTCATCCCCCCACCCCCCACCCCCGATAGCTATCGGGGCTATCGGGGCCATCGGGAGGAATCTCGCATGGCAGATAATCATCCCAGTGTGTGACGCTTGAGTCATGCTCGATTTCATCAGAATTGGAAATTATAGGTGATCGAAGGGAGGAACGTAAAGAGATAGGTCATCACGACACCGGGCCTTGCCGATATGATTTCCCCCTCTGAGGACACATCAAAGTTGATGTCGTCATTGTAGATCGTTCGGAATTCATAGGCAAAGGGATTTTTCCTCCCGTAGAGATTATAGATGCTGAAATTCCAACTGCCACGCCATTTCCTGCCTTTGTCGGCATTTTTCCAGGTGACAGAAGCGTCCATGCGGTGGTAATCGGGGAATCTGTCCCCGTTTCGGAAATCGGAATAAAGCGGGACAGACTGGTTGTCCATCAGGTAGGATCCGATGGGATAGGAAACCGCCTGACCGGAGGTGTAGACGAAGGTCAATCCGGCTGACCAACTGGGGGAAAACTCATGGTTCAGCACCAGCGTCACATCGTTGGGCCGGTCAAATCTCGGATTGTAGGGTTCGTTGTTGCTTACTCCTTCGATCTGTCTCCAGGTACGGGACCAGGTGTAGGCGAGCCATCCGGTGGTTTTGCCGATGTTTTTCCTGAGCAAAAACTCCGCTCCATAGGCCCAGCCCTTCCCCGCCAGCAATTCGGTTTCGACCTGGTCGGTGAAAAGAACCTGCGCACCATTTCTGAGATCGATCACATGGTCCAGGCTCTTGTAGTATCCCTCGACGGAAAACTCCCAGCGGTTTTGGTTGAAATTGTGAAACAGCCCGACCGAAACCTGGTCGCTTCTCACCGGCTCAATGTACCTGCCGGACAGGATCCAGCGGTCTATCGGCAATCCCGCGGAGCTGTTGGAGGCGATTTGGATGTACTGAAAATTGCGGTTGTAGGCCGTCTTGACCGAAAACTGCCCGTTGATCAGGTAGCGGAAGGCAAGCCTTGGCTCCAGGCCCTGATAGAAATACATCTTTTCCATCGTGCCGTAAGACAGGGAATCCGTCACCTTGATGTCCGGGCCGGGAATCCCGCCTTCATACAGGTAATCGACGCCTTTCCCCACCTGGTTGAAGAATCCCCATCTCAGTCCGGCTTCGGCACTCAGCTTTGGCGAAAGCTCATACTCCGCGCTGACAAACAGGTTGTTGAGCAATCCGTTTTTGGGGTTGGTCACGATCGGTTCTATCGGACTTTCGGGCGCAGGATCCAGATCAACCGGGGCAAAATGATAGTATTGGCTGTGCATCCCCCAATTCACCAGGGTTTTGGGACTGGGCAACAGGGTCCAGATGGCCTTCAGTCCGGATTCGGACAGCTTGTTGCTCCACTCAAAGCCGCTCTCCTGATCGTCAAACTCCACCGAGTAGCTGTACCGGGAATGATATCCCTGCAGGTCAAAGAAGAAATTTTCCGAATTCACCCGGCTCCAACTGACCGAGCTCACCCAATTGGTCCAACCCAGTCCAAACTCATCGTCCAAACCCAAAAAATCCCTTCCCTCGTAGCTGGAGACGGAGATCTTGTCCCGGTCATTTAAGACAAAAGCCACTTTCCCGCTCAGATCATGGAAGTTCAGCTTGTTGTTTTTGATGTTTTCATCCGAGGAGAGTTTCAGGAAAAGGTCCGCATAGGTCCTTCTGCCACTGAGGATGAAGGTGGAGTTTTTGCCAAAAAGGGGCCCGTCCAGCGTCAATCTGGAGGAAATGCTCCCGATCCCGCCTTCTCCCCGGATGGTTACATTGTTTCCTTCCCGCAGCGAAACATCGATCAGGGAAGCGGCTCTGCCCCCAAATGAAGCCGGCATATTCCCTTTGTACAGGTCCACGCCTTTGAGTCCGTCTGGATTGAAGACCGAGAAAATCCCGAAAAAATGGGACGGGTTGTACACCGGAGCGCCATCCAACTGCACCAGGTTTTGGTCGGCCGATCCTCCCCGCACAAAAATCCCCGTAGTCCCCTCTCCCGCCGATTTCACTCCGGGAAGCAGTTGCAGGCTTCGCAGCAAGTCCACCTCGCCAAACAGTGCCGGAATGTTTTTGATCGTCTCGATGGGAACGGTTGCCTTTCCCATCTCCAGGTTTTTGATCTGCTCATCGGGCCGCCGCTCCTGGATGATGATTTCATCCAGCGACATTTCTTGGGGCTTCAGGAAAAAGCGGATGGGTTTCCCGGCTTCCTTGGCACTGATGATGCGCACGGATTGCTCATAGCCGACATAGGAAATCACCAGTTTGAAGGGAAGCTCTGAGATTGCCAGTTGGAATTTCCCGTCCAAATCCGACACCACACCCGTGTCGGTTTTGCCTTCCCAGTAGACGTTGGCACCGGTCAGCGGCTCGGAGTTGGAGACATCCAACACGACGCCTGAAATAAATCTTTGTTCCTGTGAAAAAGCCTGAAACCCAAAGCTTACCAAAAAAATCAATGTCAGAACTCTCGAAAAGGGCATGTAGCGGATTTTTGGACTGCATCTGCCTGACCAACGGCCGGCCGAAATTAATGTTTGTTAATTCTGCCAAAAGTTTTGCAGGCATTGAAGCAATCCCAAAACCTGACTTTCAAAGTTAGGTTTAATTTCCCTAATTTCAGGCCATGATTTGGGCATACCCTGACATCAGACTCACCCTGTTCCTGGGAGGTGTCTTCCTGTTGCTTTACCTGCTTTACCTGACCAGATTCTGGTCCATCAACCGCCGGCTGAGGGTGGAGAAGCAGCGCCTGTTTACCAAACTGATCATCCGATCAGCCTATTTCATCCTTTTTCTGATCGCATTTGCGGGGCCTTCGATCGGCAATTCCTTCAAGGAAGTAAGGGAAGAAGGAAAAGACATCTTCATCGCGGTCGATCTTTCCCAGTCGATGAATGCGACGGATATCGGCCCCAGCCGGCTCCAGCGCATCAAATTCGAGCTGAAAAGCCTGATCAAAAGCTTCCCTTCCGACCGGATCGGGCTGATCATCTTCAGTTCGGAGGCCTTTTTGCAGTGTCCGCTGACCTTTGACCAGGCGGTCATCCAACTATACATCGATGGCCTGAATACCGGGCTCGTCCCCAACGCGGGCACTGACCTGACCGCGCCGCTCAAGATGGCCATGGATCGGTTTTTGAAAGACGAGAGCCAGGAAGTGAAGGCCAAATCCATAATCCTGATCTCCGATGGCGAAAACTTCGGGGATGACCTTGAACGGATCGTTTCGGAGCTTGCCGAAAACAACATCAAGGTTTTTTCCCTCGGGATCGGAACCCAAAAAGGGAGTCAGATTCCAAGGGGCAACGGCGTGGTCATCGACCCCGGCACCGGAGCGCCCGCTGTTTCCAAACTTGAATCCCGGTCCCTGCGCCTGGCGGCTTCGGAAACCTCCGGGGATTATTTCGAAATCTCCGACGAGGTGCAGCAGATCGGCGATTTGGTGTCTGCCATCGACCGTCTGGAAGGCGGAGTGGCCAATACCCGCATGGTGGAAGCCAGCTCCAACAAGTACTTCTATTTCCTGTTGGCGGCCCTGGGACTTGCACTTTTGGATATGATTTTACCCATCAAAACGATCAAACTTTGATGAACTGGAGCAAATTGATCTTTGCGGTCTTGCTGATTGTCCCGAGCTCCTGGACACGGGTAACGCGACTGAACAACGCCATAAAAACTGCAGAGAAAAGCTATGGGGAAGCCAACTATGAACAGTCGGTCACCGACCATCTCGTATTGGTAAACGAGTTCGAGTATAACTCATCCGAGCTGAGTTTTGACCTGGGACTCAGCCACCAGTATTCCGAGAAAACCGACGACGCCCTGACCTGGTACGACCAGGTCACCCAAGGTTCCTCCAAAATGCTGGCCTCCTTTGCATTCAACCAGAGTGGGGTCATCACCGGGGACAAAAAAGAATATGAAGCCGCACTCAGCAAATTCCAGTCAGCTTTGATCCGGGATCCGATCAACGCGCAGGCCAGACACAACTATGAATTGCTGGCTCGCTGGCTGAAAAGGGACCAAGAGCGCAAAGACCAGAAGCAAAACAGGCCCGAACCCTCGGATTTTGCCAAGCGAAAGAAGGCAGAGGCCGACCGGCTGGTGGAACAATTCCGCTTCAATGATGCGTTGACAGTAATGCAGGACGCAATGGCACAGGATGCCACGGTGGCAGCTTATCAGGATTTTATGACCACGCTCCAGGAGGTAGTAGAGATCGATGAAAATTAAACTGATTGGATTCACATTGGCTCTTTTTCTTTTTTTCGCGGAAAAAAGCTTGGCTCAGTCCGCCGGGGATTACTTCAACCGGGCGGCGCGATCCTATGTGAAAACCGAAAGGGAAAATGCGCTGAAAGAGGTCAATGACGGCTTGGGCAAGTTTCCGGATGATGCCAAGCTCAAAGCACTGAAGGAAAAGCTGGAAAAAGAACAGGAAGACGAGCAGCAGCAAAACCAACAGAACCAGAGCCAGAAAAGCGAAGGGGAGCAAGGAGACAGCGAATCTGAGCAAAAAGACGGGGAACAAACCGAGGAAGACAAAGCCAAAGAAGGCAAAAAGGGCGAAAACCCTTCCCAGCAAAGCGAGGAAGCTGGAGAAAACGCCAACGATCAGATGGACGCCAATCTGGCCGATAGGCAGAAGAAGCTCGAAGAAATGCGGGAAAAACTCAAAAGCATGAACCTCACTCCCGAGCAGGCCGCCCAAATCCTGGAATCGCTCAATGCCGCCGAGCTCCGCTACATCCAAGACAACAAGAAAAAGCCTACCCAGCGGCCCAAACGGGGACTGCCTGACTGGTAGAAGAAAAAATAGCCGGAAGACCGCAGACGGAAGACGGAAGGTGTCTTCTCTTCAGTCTTCGGTCTACCGTCTTCTGGCCTTTAGAACTAAACCCAAATATCCATGATCAAAGAAGTGTACATCGTCTCCGCCATCCGGACTCCCCTCGGTAGTTTCGGAGGAAAACTTTCAGGATTGACAGCCATTGAACTGGGAAGCATCGCCATCAAAGGTGCATTGGCAAAATCCGGAGTAACAGCAGAAGCTGTCAATGAGGTCTTTATGGGAAACGTGATCTCGGCCAATCTCGGTCAGGCTCCAGCCCGTCAGGCATCAATCGGCGCGGGCATCGGATATCAGGTTCCCTGTACCACGGTCAATAAGGTCTGCGCCTCCGGCATGAAAGCCGTGATGCTCGCCGCCCAGTCTATCATGCTCGGCATCAATGACGTGGTCGTAGCCGGAGGAATGGAAAGCATGTCCAACGTACCCTATTACGTTCCAAAAGCACGTTTTGGCTACAAATACGGAAATGCGGAATTGGTGGACGGCTT
This sequence comes from uncultured Limnohabitans sp., assembly GCA_964530015.1. Taxonomy (GTDB): domain Bacteria; phylum Bacteroidota; class Bacteroidia; order Cytophagales; family Cyclobacteriaceae; genus Algoriphagus. Next base: position 11,974 of record CAZGYC010000023.1, read on the forward strand.
GGTCAAAGACGGACTTTTCGAGGTTTACTATAAGTTTCCGATGGGAAACTGTGCCGAGAATACGGCTAGGGAACTGAACATCTCCCGCGAGGAGCAGGATGCCTATGCGATCCAATCCTACAGGCGCTCCGCCGAGGCTTGGGAAAAGAGCATGTTCAAGGACGAAATCGTCCCCGTGGAGATGACTGGCCGAAAAGGCGAAACCCTCCTGATCGAGGAAGACGAGGAATTCCGAAACGTGGTGTTTGACAAGATCCCTTCGCTCAAGCCTGTCTTTGACAAAAACGGAACCGTGACTGCCGCCAATGCATCCACCATGAATGACGGAGCTTCGGCCCTGGTTTTGGTCAGCAAGGAGAAAGCTGAAGAATTGGGATTAAAACCCTTGGCGAAGATCCGGGGATTTGCCGATGCGGCCACGGATCCGCTTTGGTTTACCACCGCTCCGGCACTGGCCATTCCCAAGGCTTTGAAACATGCCGGAGTCACGGCTGATGAAGTTTCTTACTACGAGATCAACGAAGCATTTGCTGCAGTTGCGATAGCAAACCAGCGGGAATTAAATCTGGATAGCGACCGGCTCAATGTATTTGGCGGGGCAGTGGCTTTAGGCCATCCATTAGGAGCTTCAGGCGCCAGAATTATTACCACACTTAATTCTGTTCTTCATCAAAGGAGTGGAAATATTGGCGTTGCAGGGATCTGCAATGGCGGCGGCGGTGCCTCTGCGATTGTGATAGAGAAGCTTTAAAGTCAGAAGGCTGAATTCAGAAAGCTGAAAGCTGAAAGATTTACCGGACATTGAACCGGAACCATCACCTACAGTTCACTAATCACTGATTTACAGATCATTATGGCCACTCACTCAAACTGGTTGCCACACATAGGTACACTGCCTGCCCAAACTGGGCTTCGACTCCGGTCAACCTGACAATACCGAAAACTGCGGCTGATCACTGATCACTAAAAACTGCCTACTGGCCCCCAGGCTTTGGAAATCCACTGGTAAACTCCATTTCCAATCCATCTTTTCCACCGATCACAAACATCGCTTCTACACCGGGAAGATTCTCAGCAAGTATCTTTGCTTTCTCCGGCCCCATCGCCATAAAGGCGGTGGCCAGCGCATCGGCCTGCGTGGCGGAGGCTGCCAAGACCGAAACGGAAACCATCGAGTGGCTTGCCGGAAAACCGGTCTTCGGATCCAGAATATGGGCCCGTCGGTTGCCTGCATCGTCTATGTAAAACTTCCGGTAGTTGCCGGAGCTGCTGATTGATCGGTTGTCCAGTTCCACCTTGGTGAGCATCGTACTGGTCACGCCCATCTCCGCCTGGGCGGGATCTTCGATGCCGATCGTCCAGACGGTGTTTCTTGAATTCTTGCCTTTGGCTTTCATCTCGCCGCCGATTTCGACCATGTAGTCGGCAACCCCGCTTTTCTCCACCACCTCGACCAATTTGTCGATCGCATAGCCCTCACCCAGTCCGGTGATGTCCAGCATCACACCGGGTTTTGCGGCAAAATAGCCCGAGTCAGTCACCTGAACCATCTCCCCCAAACCAAGAAAACCCATCAGGCCGGCGACCTTGAGCGAATCCATTTGTTCCCGTTGCTCAAAGGAAAATCCCCAGGCTTTGAGCAATGGATAGAGCGTCGGCTCAAAATACCCCTCGGACATCCGGTTGAATTTCGCCGCAGAATCCATCATGTCCCGGAAGGTAAAGGAAGGGTTCAGAAGCTTTCCGGATCGGTTAAATTCGGAGATTTCGGAGTCCTGCACATAGGAATTGGCAGCGGCGTTGATCAAGGCAAAAACCGAATCAAACTCAGGCTGCAAGTCCTTTCCCAAGTCTGTCACCTGGATCCGGTAATAGGTTCCGAAGATTTCACCTTCGTAGGTTTTATAGGTTTTTTCCTTTTCGGCACAAGAGGAAAAAACAGCCCATACAATCAGAAAAAGGCCCAAATTAACTTTCATAGTAGGAGATTTGGCCGGAAGCTGAGGAAGCTTCTTTCGGCAGAAGTAGAAAATTTTCCCAAAAATAGGCAAATTGAATCCCTTCCCCGTAAATTTTCCGGCAAGTAATTTCTGGCCTGACCGCAATTCTGTCGCCCAAGTTTCGATATCAAAGCAAAATGAACCCATTTACCCCCAAAGCCATTTTCCTCAATTCAATCCTGATTCTTGCTTTTGGGATCTGCGGTTTTGCCCAGGATACGGTCCGGACCTATTACGACGAGGATTCGCTCCATGTCAGGGAAATCCTGACCAAAATCAACGGAAAAGCCGAAGGCGAGGTCAGGCTCTTTGATCTGAACGGGAAACTGATTCTGATCGGAAACCTCAAAAATGACCAAAGAAACGGCTATTTCTACGATCTGGATCCTGATACCGGCGATACGCTCCGGGTGGTGCAATTCCAAAACAACCTCCGCGAAGGCAAGGCGCTGAGTTTCTTTCCCGGAGGTGGATTGAGCCAGGAGTCCAATTTTGTCAACAACCAGCTCGAGGGCAGGATCACCTCCTACTACGAAGACGGGGCTGTCCGGGACCAGACCAACTTCAAAAACAACAAACCGGATGGGCTGTCCGAGTCATTTTTTCCAAACGGAAAACCCAAGACCAAGATCAGTTTTGCGGCGGGCCAATACAACGGGCCCTACGAAGAATACAACGAGGAAGGACAGTTGCTGTTCAGCACGGCCTATTCAAAGGGCGTCCTGCATGGAAAAGAAACCCAGTATTTTCCCGACGGCACAGTCAAGGCCCAGCGGGAGTTTCGCGGCGGCGAGCTCAACGGAAACTATGAGCTCAACTATCCCGACGGCCAGCCGGAGCGGAGAGGAACCTACAAAAACGGGCTGCCCGAAGGAAAGATCACCGAATACTTTCCCGACGGCACCGTGAGGATGAAGGCGGACTATAAGAAAGGCATTCCCACCGGCCCCATCTTGTATTTTCACGCCAACGGCAACCTGCGGCAGCGCGCCTCCTACAACGACAAAGGCCAAAAAATCCTGGAAGAAAATTTTCACCCCAATGAAGAATTGTCAAGTTCGGTTCGCTTTGTCAACGAACTCGAAGAAGGTGAAGTAAAAATCTATCTGGAAAACGGCAAACTATTGGAAATCAGAAATTACACGAAAGGGAGACTGAACGGCAAGCGGGAACTCTATGACGAATCCGGCCAACTGACGGCAACAGAGCTCTGGGAAAACGGAAATAAAATCAACAAATAAAACCCAAGTCCAAGGCAGGGGAAAGCCATTTTTCTATTTTTGCCGAAACGATTTTCAAATGAGCAAGGCCATCAAGGAGACCCGGTTCAATTTTCCCGGACAAGTGGGTTTTTACAAAGGAAAAGTACGGGACGTCTATATCTTTGACCGGGAGCTGGTAGTCGTCGCCTCCGACAGGATTTCGGCGTTTGACGTGGTTCTTCCCCGGCCGATCCCATTCAAAGGCCAGGTGCTCAACCAGATTGCGGCCGGGTTTCTGAAAGCGACCTCCGACCTTGTCCCCAACTGGGTGACTGCCACGCCGGATCCAAGCGTGACCATCGGAAAGCGCTGCGAACCCTTCAAGGTGGAAATGGTCATCCGGGGCTATCTGGCAGGACATGCCGCCCGGGAATACAAGGCGGGCAAGCGGATGCTTTGTGGGGTTCCCCTGCCCGAAGGCCTGCGCGAAAACGACCCCTTGCCGAAGCCGATCATCACCCCGACTACCAAGGCCTCGGAAGGGCATGACGAAGACATCTCACGGGAAGACATCCTGGCCAAAGGGATCGTGGGTGAAGCGGATTACCTGGTCTTGGAAAAATATACCCGGGCTCTTTTCAAAAGAGGCCAGGAAATGGCTGAAGAAAAAGGCCTCATCCTGGTGGATACCAAGTATGAATTCGGGAAATTTGGAGACGAGATCCTCCTCATCGACGAAATCCACACGCCTGACTCCTCCCGGTATTTCTATGCAGAAGGATACCGGGAAAACCAGGACAAAGGAATTGCCCAAAAACAACTGTCCAAGGAATTTGTGCGCCAATGGCTGATTTCCAAGGGATTTCAGGGAAAAGAAGGGCAATCCATACCGGAAATGACAGACGAAATTGTAGAAAGCATCTCCGCTCGCTATATTGAGCTCTTCGAAAACATCACCGGTCAGACGTTTGTAAAAGCAAACACTGAAAACATCGAATCAAGAATTGAAAATGCAATCTTGGCCCATCTGGGTCATCAAAGCCAACTTTAAAAACTATGAAATACACCATCGATAAAAAAGAGCAGTATGTGGTCTTCACCCCCTTGGAAGAAAAGATCGACTCCCTGCTTGCTCCCAAGTTAAAGTCAGAATTGTTGACGATTCATGCCGAAGGCTATGCGAATATTGTTTTGGACATGAGCCAGGTAAAGTATGTGGATTCCAGCGGCCTGAGCGCCTTGCTGGTTGGGGACAGGGAATTCGGCCGAAACGGTGGGATTTTCGTCATTTCCGGAGTTCAGGATCACGTGATGAAGCTTTTGAAGATCTCCATGCTTGACAAGAAACTGAACCTGGTCAACACGCTCGAAGAGGCCGGAGAGGCGATCTTCATGCACGAAATCGACGGAGGCGAAGACGAAGACGCGGTTTGATTCCGGATTTCGAAGTCACTGTATTGGGAAACACCTCTTCCATCCCCGTGCATGGAAGAAACCACACTGCCCAAGTCGTCAGATTTGGGCAGGCGTGTTTGTTGATCGACTGTGGCGAAGGGACGCAGATCCAGATGCGGAAGTACAAAATCAAATCTTCCCGGATCACCCATATTTTTATTTCCCATCTTCACGGGGATCACTACCTGGGTTTGATGGGTGTTTTGTCCAGTTACAACCTGTCCAAAAGAACCAAACCACTGACAATTTTCGGCCCAAAAGGCCTGGACGAGATCATCACCACCCAATTTAGGTGGAGCAGGACCAAGCTTCCCTACCCGCTTGCCTTTGTCGAGACCCAAACAGACGGCCTGAATCTCCTGCTGGACCATCCGAGATTCAGCGTGCACAGTTTTCCCCTGAGCCATCGTATTCCGACTACGGGTTTTTTGATCCGGGAAAAGGAGGGATTGAGGAGTCTGGTCAAAGAAAAACTCCTGGAACGGAAGATCCCCCTCGCCGCAATCCAGAGCCTGAGAAACGGCGGGGACTACACGGACCAGGCCGGATTCACCTACAGGCTCGGGGAATATACCCATCCGCATCCCCCGTTGAGGAGCTATGCGTTCTGTTCGGACACGCGCTACGAGCCCGCACTTGCCCAATATCTCAGCGAGCTCACCTTGCTTTATCATGAGTCCACTTTTATGGAATCCGAAGCGGAAAGAGCCGCGTTGACCCTGCACAGCACCGCCAGGCAAGCTGCCGAAATCGCCCGGTTAATCAGGGCAAAATCGCTTATTTTAGGCCACTTTTCCTCCAGATACGTGGATTTGGAAGCGATGCTCTGGGAAGCCAAGTCTGTGTTTGCCAATTCTGAATTGAGTGAGGAAGGGAAAACCTATACAATTCTGCCACCAAATGAACGAGATCCAGCATAGCCGCAAGACCAACCTTTTCATCATCCTCAGCGCCATATTCCTGACCAACGCGATCCTGGCGGAGATCATCGGGGTAAAGATATTTTCGGCGGAAAAGACATTGGGATTGAATCCTGTCAATTGGACTTTTTTTGACACGTATGTCCTGGATTTCAACCTCACCGCCGGCGTGGTCATCTGGCCGATAGTATTCATCACCACAGACATCATCAATGAATATTTCGGCAAAAAGGGAGTCCGAAAGATCAGTTTCATCACAGCAGGGCTGATTGCTTATGTATTTGTCGTGATCAGTGTGGTGACTGTCTTGGCCCCTGCCGACTTTTGGATCGAAGTCAATTCCCTGACCCCCGCAGGAGACGGATTTGACATCGACTATGCCTTCAACACGATTTTCCGCCAGGGATTGGGCATCATCATCGGTTCTTTGACGGCCTTTTTGCTGGGCCAATTGGTGGACGTGTTCGTGTTCCAAAAACTCCGGGCACTCACCGGCCCCAAAATGATTTGGCTGAGGGCTACCGGATCGACGCTGGTTTCGCAGTTTATCGATTCGTTTGTGGTTCTGGGCATCGCATTTTATGTGTTTGGCAACTGGAGCCTCAGCCAGATAGTGGCTGTAGGGATCATCAACTATACCTACAAGTTTACCATAGCGATTTTGCTCACCCCACTATTGTATGTGGGACATGGGCTGATCGATCGTTATCTGGGAAAGGAACTTGCCGAAGAAATGACCAAAGAAGCCAGCCAAGACCGGGCGTTTTTGTGAAATTCATCCATTCCTATTCCATTTATGCCCTTTGTTCTTCATAAAGAGCTCAAATTCACTATTTTGGAAGAATGAAAATCAACCTGTGCAATGAAAACTTTGCTCCTAAATATTTCCCTTGATGAATTGCTTGAGTCGCCAAAAAAGCCACCCAAGAAGGATAAGGAGGCTATTCGTTCTTTTTTAGGAACTGAACTTTCCAACGAAGTGGTGAGTGAACCTGATCTTGTTTACACCCTTTCAGAAAAATCCCTTGAAAAGGACTGGCTTAAGGAGGAAGAAGATCAGGCATGGAAGGATTTGCAAAAGGTGACATTGTTCTAAAAAGCAGGACAAATTACTTCCTTCACGAATAAAGAAGTATGACTATTCGGCATACTGCACGTAACGAAATAAAATTCGGAAAAGGCTTCCCCTCGACTTCGCTCGGGGACCGGAGTTTCTCAAGCTTGGGGGAGAGGGAGGGAATGCGGCTGCGCCGCATTCCCTCCCTCTCCCCCAAGAACCTGCAATTCCGGAGGCCGAGCGAAGTCGAGGCCAAATTGTCGATACGTGCAACTTTGCGGATACACATATAAAAAAGTGATTGGATCTATCATCAATCTTATTTAGTAGAAAATTTTTTTCCTGATCCAAAATTTGGCTTTCCTGCTCCGAAATCGATTGAAACCAAATTTATTTTGCTTTAAGGGGTTGAATTATAGCAAATCTTCCAAAAACTTTCGAGACAGGTTTGGATTTCCAAATTATTACCCCTACTTTTGCATCGTCAATTTTGACACAGCTATTTTTCGTGCCGTGAATCCTTAACTGTCGCTTGTCTGGGATTTAGGATAACATGGCAAGAAAAAGTAAGGTAAACATTCATGGAAAACACAGCACAATTCTCAGACCTGGGGATTTCGGTAGAAATCTTGCGGGCAGTGGAAGAGATGGGTTATACAACCCCTTCCCCAATCCAATCACAAGCTATTCCTTTCGTACTGGAAGGACGCGACGTCATCGGCCAGGCTCAGACCGGTACCGGTAAGACCGCAGCTTTCGCTATCCCGATCATTGACTTGGTCGATGCGGACTTCAACAAGCCACAGGCGATCATCCTTTGCCCCACCCGCGAACTTGCCGTTCAGGTAGAAGGCGAAATCCAAAAACTGGCCAAGTATCACCGTGCCATCAATTCTGTAGCCATCTACGGGGGCGAATCCATCGACAAGCAGATCAGAGTCTTGAAAAAAGGCGTTCAGATCGTGGTAGGAACTCCCGGACGTGTGCAGGATCACATGAGCAGAGGTACACTGAAGCTGGACAACGTCGGCATCATCGTATTGGATGAGGCTGATGAGATGCTCGACATGGGCTTCAGGGACGACATCGAGGCGATCCTTCAGGAAATGCCCGAAGAAAGACAGACCGTCTTCTTCTCTGCCACGATGGCCAAGCCGATCCTGGACTTGACCAGAAAGTATCAGAACAATCCGGAAATCATCAAAGTCGCCAAAAATGAGCTGACTGTTTCCAAGATCGAGCAGGTTTACTACGAAGTGAAGTCTTCTTTGAAGATGGAGCTGATGACCCGATTGATGAACATCAACAATTACGCCCTGAGCGTGGTCTTCTGTAACACCAAGAGGATGACCGACGAGGTAACCGAGGCTTTGGCTGCCCGTGGCATCCTGGCAGAGGCACTTCACGGCGACCTTTCCCAGGCACAGCGAGACAAGGTAATGGGCAAATTCCGTAAGGGACTCTGCTCCGTATTGGTAGCAACTGACGTCGCTGCCCGTGGGATCGACGTGGACAATGTAGAGGCGGTATTCAACTACGACCTTCCATTGGACGAAGAATACTACGTGCACCGAATCGGACGTACAGGCCGTGCCGGCAAATCCGGTACCGCGATCACCTTCATCACCGGCCGCAGGGAAACGATGAAACTCCGGGATCTGGAGCGCTATACCAAGGCTACGATCAACAAAATGACTCCTCCATCTGTCACTGAATTGGTTGAGCTGAAAAAGGCCCAACTGGTGAAAGATGTCTATCGGGTATTGGCGGTCGAAGAAGACAACCAACTATTCGAATCGACTATCGGACAGATGCTGGCCGAAGGCTTGACCATCGAGCAGATCGCACTGGGCTTGATCAAGATGAACATGGGTGAAACCGTGAAAGAATTGAAAGAGCAGGATTTCGGAATCGAAACCTACGGAGACCGAAGAAGGGAAGGATCCAGAGACAGCGGACGTGACTTCGGAAGAAGCGACAGATTCGGACGTGGAGACAGGGGTTCTGACCGATTTGGCAGAAGCGAAGGCCGTGGCGACCGTTTCGAAAGAGGCGGAGAGCGCAGAGAACGTTTCGGTGACCGTAAGGAGTTTGGCTCCAGAGACGGCGAAAGAAGAGGCCCAAGAGAAGAAAGAACACGTGACGCCAACATGACCCGCCTGTTCCTGAACCTCGGCAACAAAGACAGAATCCGTCCCAACGATATCGTGGGCGCCATCGCCGGCGAAACCGGGGTACCGGGCAAAAGCATCGGTGGCATCGATATCTTTGACAACTTCTCCTTCGTGGACGTTCCCCACAAAGACGCCGATCACGTGATCCGAGTCATGAAGAACAACACGATCAAAGGAAAGACCGTCAACATGGAAATTTCAAAAGGTTAATTTGGTTAAAGGTTAATGGATTTAAAGGCACATTTCTTCGGGAAATGTGCTTTTTTTGTGTCCTAACCGCTCTGTTTGCCACATGCAGCTTTTTTTTCAGGAGAACATCGAAATCCCCCTCACCTGCCTCGACGAGGAAGAGTCCCGACATCTGGTCAAGGTGCTGCGCAAAAAAGAAGGGGACCTGGTCAGGCTGACCAACGGAAAGGGACAGGCATTTGAAGGGATCATCTCCGAGGCCAATCCCAAAAAAACCGTCCTGAAAATCCTCAAAACCACGGAAGTCCCCGAGGACGGGTTTCATATCCACTTGGCCATCGCTCCCACCAAAAGTCCCGACCGGATGGAATGGATGGTGGAAAAGATCTCCGAAATCGGATTTCATGAAATGACCCTGCTGGAAACCATGAATTCGGAGCGCAGTTTTTTGAAAACCGACCGGCTGTACAAAAAAATGGTTTCGGCTTGTAAGCAGAGCCTCAAATTCCGGATCCCGGCCTTAAATCCCACCCTCAAACTTTCGGGCCTTTTCAGATCCGGGGATTTTGAAGGGTATCAAAAATTCATCGCCTACGTGGATGAGTCCCATGAGAAGCATCTTTTTGACCTGGCAAAGCCCGGGGGAAAATACCTGATTCTCATAGGCCCAGAGGGCGATTTTGACCCAAAAGAGATTCAGGCTGCCTTCGACAACGGCTTTCAGCCTGTTTCCCTGGGAAAAAGCAGACTCAGGACCGAAACTGCGGGACTCACGGCAATCCAGACACTGCAGGTACTAAACCGCTGAATTCCCCGTTTTTTTCATCCAAGGCTCAAGTATCCCTTGAAGTCCCCAGCCAAAATTTTTACCTTAGGGTTTTAGCCAATTCTGCCGTGCCGTACAAAGAGCGTGAAATCGAAAAAAAATACCATTCCATCGGGGAAGTCGCCGGGATGTTCAAGGTAGCGCCTTCGCTGATCCGCTATTGGGAGGGGGAATTTGACATCATCCGCCCCAAAAAGGACAAAAAGGGCAACCGCCGGTACACCAAGGACGACATCCAGAAGATCCGTTACGTGTACCATCTGGTCAAGGAAAAGGGATACACGCTCCAAGGTGCCCAGGAAGTCATCGCTTCGGGAAAAAACCAGGGATTTGACAAAGTGGCCGCAGTACAGAAACTTCAGGAAATCAAAGACTTTTTAATCAATCTGAAGAATGAACTCAAAGCCCGAAACGGATCCTGAAAACCTCCGCTACCATTTGGCCCTTTCACAGGCCCCAAAAGTAGGCCCCGGAGTGTTTAAGGCCATCTTGGCCTACAGCGGATCGGCCAGGGCATTTTTCTCCCTTAGCAAGGGCAAAGCCGCCAAAATTCCCCGCGTTGGCGAAAAACTCCTCGAAATCCAAAAACAATCCGAGTCGATGCTGCGCAAAGCGGATGACTTGATTTCGCTCTGCGAAACCAGAGGATTCCGTATCCTGATTTCCACGGACGCCTCGTTTCCCACCCGTCTCAAAGCCCAGGAGGACGGCCCGGTCGTTCTTTTCACCCAAGGAAACGGCAAACTGGATTTCGGGCGCGGCGTGGGGATCGTGGGAACCCGAAGTGCCACCGCCTACGGCAAATCGATCACCCGAAAGATCGTCGAAGACCTCCTGCCCTACCAGCCCGTGATCGTTTCGGGCCTGGCCTATGGCATCGACATCGAGGCGCACCGGGCAGCGCTGCGGGTTGGCTTGCCCACCGTGGCCGTGATGGGCTCTCCCCTTTCGCAGATCTATCCGGCAGCACACAAAAAAACAGCCGAGCAACTGCAGCAAACGGGAATCCTGATGAGCGAATATGCCCCGGGCAGCACGATGGTTCCGGGAAATTTTCCCGCAAGAAACCGGATCATTGCCGGACTTTCGGATGCTTTGATCGTCGTGGAAGCTGCCGAAAAGGGAGGGGCACTGATCACGGCGGAGATTGCCTACGGCTATGACAAGGAGGTTTTTGCGGTGCCCGGAAACCTCCAGTCCACGTTTTCCGAAGGCTGCAACTCGCTGATCCGAAAGATGAAGGCTTCGATTTACACAGGTCCCGGAGATATAGCCGAGGCCCTGTTTTGGACCAAGCCCGGAGAGGAAAAGGCCCCGAAACCCAGCCTGAACCTCGAGGGAAGGGAGGAAGAAGAAAAGACGATTTTGATCCATCTCCAGGAGGAGGGAGAATCTGAAATCGACCGGATTTCCTATGCTACCGAAATCCCCCTGGGCATCCTTTCTTCCAAGCTGCTAACGCTTGAATTTGAGGGAATTGTGAAGTCGCTTCCGGGAAAAAAATATCGGCTGCTGGTCTGACGACACACAAACGCCTCCTTGGTTTAAGGCCTATTGGCTCGGCTTTCTTTCGGCAGGTTTTTGTGGTGCAAACAAAATCACCTGGAAACACCCCCAAAAAACCTGCGCTGATTGAGAAGCAAAAAACGGAACAGAAAGCAACAACACACCGAAGACCTGAACCCTGCGCATGTCTTGGCTCTTGCGCCTTAGGTCTTGATACTTGGTCCTAAAAAACACTCCTTATCCACAGCAACCATCGCATCAACGGCCACGCATTTGGCAAGGCATGCTGCCTTCACGGAAAAACCAAACTACAACTTGAAAGCTATCCCCAGATTGAGATAAGACACCCCGTAGCCGAGCTCGGCAAAACCGCCCACCTGGTCGGAGAAATAATACCTGCCGCCCACATAGATGGTCAGCCCGGCGGTGCTGCCATAGTTTCCGCCGGAGGCGTCGTTGAAGCCGGTGTTGTCCGAATAGCTGTAGTCCAACAGGTAAAATCCCAGCATCAGGCCCCCATAAACGTCCAACTTGTCGTTGTCGATCCCATTGTAATGATAGGCACTCCGGATCCCGAGCAGGGTATAGTTCCATTTGGCCTCTGACTCCACTCCCCCGGATGAGATTTCCTGACCGAAAGATTTGTACCCTACATAGGCTCCCAAACTGATCACTCCCGGCCCGCCGATGTCCCAGATTCCCCGCTCATACTGTGCGCTGATCGCCGGAATCTGGCTGGTATAGTCGACCCCACTCCCGATGCTGCTGCCTATCCCGACACCCACTGCAATGACCTGGGAGCCTTTCTGAAAGGACTGGCCTGAAACAAGCAGCGGGAGAAAACAAACAAACGCAAAAATCGCAAAGGCCTTTTTCATGGATCAAGAATTTTGTATGGCTGAAAATAGCCCCTCCAGGCAAGGATGTCCAGCCACATTGAATGGATGCCGCAGTTCTGTTATTCGTCGCCGCAATTTTTCACTTAAGTGAAAAATTGCATCCATCCGGGGAACCCGGATGTTTTGGGTCGGGAATTTTGGACAAGCACATCGTTGTCCCTATCACTTGGTTGGGATTTCCTGGTTAAAAAAACATCAAGTCCACGCCTCAAGGATTGAAGACAAATCCAGTCAATTTCAACGCCTCTGCAAGCTCAGGTTTTTCAAGATTCAAGTCGAAACCTTCCGATTCCAGCGTCTCGATCACCACTTCAGTCGCCATATTTCCGACCAGCTCATCCTTGGCCATCGGGCAGCCGCCATATCCCCTGAGCGCACCGTCAAAGCGCCGACACCCTCCTTTCAGTCCTGCCAGCACTTTTTCGGAAATTGACTCAGGCCTGCTGTGAAGGTGCGCACCAAACTCAAGCTGGGGAAATGCTTCAAGCTGTACTTTCAACAATTCAGTGATCAACGCAGGCGTAGCTACACCGATGGTATCCGACAGCGAAACGGTTTCTATCTGCAATTGGGCAAGTTTTTCCACAAATTCCGCCACCAGCTCAGGAGAATACCGATCACCGTATGGATTGCCAAAACCCATGCTGAGATACACGACTTGCTTCTTTCCCTTTGCTTCGCAAAGGTTCTGTATAGCCTCCACTGTTTTCAAAGCTTCCGCGATGGAAGCATGGGTATTTCGCTGCTGGAAGGTCTCGGAAACCGAAAGCGGAAAGCCCAAAAAGTCTATTTCCTGAAAGTGGAGCGCATCTTCTGCCCCACGGACATTGGCGACTATCGCCAAAAGCTTGGATTTGGCCTGATGCAAGTCCAGCAAATCCAAAACATCCGCCGTGTCCCGCATTTGCGGGATGGCCTTTGGACTCACAAAACTGCCAAAATCGACCGTGTCAAACCCAACCTCCAGGAGTTGGTTGATATAGGCAGCCTTGATCGCAGTATCGATGAAGGCCGGAATTCCCTGCATTGCGTCCCGAGGGCATTCGATGAGTTTGATCATAGCCGAAGATAATTCATTCGATGTAAGAACTCCCCAATCTATTACTAATTACTAAAGGCTAATCCGTAAGTTTAAATCGGATTGGCAACCTCATTTCAGATTTTTTCACAACGCCATTTTCTACCGAAGGACTCCACAGATATGGATATGAAGAAGCTACCCGTAAGGCCTCCTGGCAGAGGCTTGGATGATTCTCTTCCGGATTCATTACTTCGATTTCTTCCATTTTCCCTTCTTCAGTTACATAAAAATGGAGGTAAATCAATCCCTCCTTTTCCAAAATTCTTGCGGCGTGGGGATAAACTAAGCTTTGTCTCAAATAGTCCATCCATCCGGTAATCCCACCATAGGGCAATGCGGTCACTAGGTGTGGTTTTTCAATCGCCTGCCCATCTTCTGAAAAATAGGATTCAAGTACAACCTTTTCATTTTCTGTAATCAACAAGAATTTTTTTCCGCCTGAATCGTAATACTTGGTGGTTTCCTTTCGGTTTTTCTTAGCGCTATATACCTCAACCGTTGTTTTCTTACCCGAATCATTGTACCAAATTTCGGTTTGCGTCATGGGTTGGCGCTTTTGCGCCATCATTTCAATACGCTGGTAAACCAATACAGAATCAAGTGAAATGATTCGAACTGACTTCCGAACACTGTCCTCCAAGGTAATTCTATAATAGGCTACCGAATATTTACTGATATCCGCAATAGGGTACCAGTACTTATTGAGATAGTCTAGCCGTTGTGAATGGGCCGACAAAATAAACCCAAACAAGAATAACGAAGAAATTAATATTTTTTTTCAACTTAGGATAAGGCAAAATGGATTTCCTTCAAAACACCTCCTTCGCAATCTTATAAGTCGTGTCCGCCTTGCTCATCGTGTAGAAATGCAGCGACGGCACCTTGGCTTCGATCAGTTCCCTGCACTGCTGGATCGCCCAGGCAATTCCCACAGCCTTGACATCTGCATTGGTCTTGCATTTTTCAAGTTCATCCGTCAGCGCATCGGGTAGGTCCAGAAAGAAGGTTCTTGGCAAGCTGGTGATCTGGCCAATTGTGGCAATCGGCTTGATTCCCGGGATAATCGGAACCGTGATCCCCGCCTCACGCACTTTTGCCACATAGTCAAAGAACTTTTGGTTGTCAAAAAACATCTGTGTCACGATGTATTCCGCGCCTTTGTCCACTTTTTCCTTGAGGTATTTCAGGTCAAACTTGAGGCTCGGCGCCTCGAAATGCTTCTCGGGATAGCCTGCCACCCCGATGCAGAAGTCGGTATGAAAGCTGTTCTCCGTTTCCTCATGCAGGTAGCGGCCGTTGTTCATCCGGACGATCTGCTCCACCAGTTCCCCGGCGTAGCTGTGGCCCTCGGCCTCGGGAATGAATCTTCCTTCCGTCTTTGGCGCATCCCCTCTGAGTGCCAGCACATTGTCCACCCCGATAAAATTGAGGTCAATCAGCGCATTTTCGGTCTCTTCCCGGGTAAATCCCCCACAGAGCAAATGCGGTACCGCATCCACATGGAACCGGTTCATGATTGCCGCGCAGATACCCACCGTGCCCGGGCGCTTTTTGGTACTGACTTTCTCCAAGAGACCATTCGGATGCTTCTTGTAGATAAACTCCTCCCGATGGTAAGTCACATCCACAAAGGGCGGCTCGAATTCCATCAGGGGAGCGATGCCTTCCAGAAGTTCCTTCAGGCTTTGCCCTTTGAGGGGAGGCAGGATTTCAAATGAAAAAAGCGTGGAATTCGCGTTTTTTAGGTGGTCTGTTATTTTCATGAATCAAGAAATAGCTAAAATAGGTGCTGGAGAATAGGCGAGATTTGGGGAGAGCAGGCGCTCGGCTTGCTGCAAGGTGATTCCCTTGCGCTGGGCATAGCTGGCCACCTGGTCTTCTCCGATTTTGCCCAAGCCGAAATATTTGCTTTCCGGATTGCCAAAATAGAATCCGGAAACGGAACTGGTCGGATACATGGCAAAACTGGAAGTCAGGGTAATTCCCGCCGACTTTTCCAAATCCAGCAAGCGGCCAATCGTCCCCTTTTCGGAATGCTCCGGACAGGCCGGATAGCCCGGTGCGGGACGGATTCCCGGATATTCTTCCCGAATCAGCGAGTCGTTGTCGAGGTTTTCCCCTGTCGAATAGCCCCAGTAATTCTTTCGGACTTCCTCGTGCAGGTATTCGGCGGTGGCTTCCGCCAATCGGTCAGCCAAAGCCTTGAACATAATGTCGTTGTAGTCGTCCCCCGCCGCCTGGAATTCGGCGAGTTTTGGCTCCATACCCAATCCGGAGGTTACAGCAAAGCAACCCAGGTAATCGGGTTTTTCGGGATGCAGATAGTCGGCAAGCGACCGGTTGGGCACCCCTTTTCCTTTTTTGCCCTGCTGGCGCAAAAAGTGGAATCGGGCAATTTCCTGGTTTCCATTGCTTGGATCGAAAACCACTGCATCATCTTCAATTCTCTGTACCGGATAAAGTCCGAAAACGGCATTTGCGGAAAGCCATTTTTCGGCAATCAGCTTGTCCAGCATTGCCTGGGCATCGGCGAAAAGCTTTTTGGCCTCGTGTCCAACCAGCGGATCTTCCAGAATTTTGGGGTATTTCCCGCTGAGCATCCAGGTGCTGAAGAAAGGCGTCCAATCGATGTACTTTCTCACCACAGCCAGATCCAGGTTCTCCAAAACCGTCTTGCCGAGCACCTTCGGTTTCACGGGTTCAAAAGCACTCCAGTCGATTTCCACGGGATTAGCTTTGGCCTCCCCATAGCTCACCAGTTGCTTCGCAGACTGTTTGGCCTCATGCTCTACCCGAAGTTGTCGGTAGGTCTCTTTCAACTGGATTCGGTAGGAGTCTCTTGTCTCTTCAGAGATCGCCTCGCCTGCGATGGGCACGGATTTGCTGGCATCCGTCACATGCACCACCGTCCCGGAATACACCGGATCGATCTTTACCGCAGTATGAATCCTCGAAGTAGTCGCTCCGCCGATCAGCAGGGGGATTTTCAGTCCCTGCCGCTCCATTTCGGAAGCCACATTGACCATCTCGTCCAAAGAAGGCGTAATCAAGCCGCTCAAGCCGATGATATCCACCTTGTTTTTGAGGGCTTCGTCGATGATCTTCTGCGCATCCACCATCACGCCCAAGTCGATGATCTGGTAGCTGTTGCAGGCGAGGACAACCCCGACGATGTTTTTTCCGATGTCATGCACATCACCTTTGACCGTAGCCAAAAGGATTTTTTTCAGGGAGGAAGCTTCCTGTCCCTCTTCCGGCAGCGGCATGAAAGGCTCCAGATACGCCACGGCTTTCTTCATCACCCGGGCTGATTTCACCACCTGGGGAAGGAACATTTTCCCCTCACCAAACAGATCCCCCACCACATTCATCCCGTCCATCAGCGGGCCTTCGATTACCTTCAGCGGATTGGACAGTTCCAGGCGGGCAGCTTCCGTATCTTCGACAATAAAGTCCAGGATTCCCTTTACCAGGGCATGCTCGATCCGCTTGGCAACCGGGTCAGTTCGCCAGGCCTCGTTGACCACCTCTTTTTTTCCTGCTGCCTTGACGGTCTCCGCAAAATCCAGCAATCGCTCGGTCGCGTCCTCTTTTCGGTCGAAAAGCACGTCTTCGACACGCTCCAAAAGGTCTTTTGGAATGTCGTCATATACCTCCAGCATGGTCGGATTCACGATTCCCATGTCCATGCCGTGGTGAATCGCATGGTAGAGGAACGCCGCGTGCATGGCTTCCCTTACCCGGTCATTACCCCGGAAAGAGAACGAAACGTTGCTGACTCCGCCGCTGACTTTGGCCCCGGGGAGGTTTTCCTTGATCCACTTGGTCCCAAGGAAAAAGTCAAGGGCATTTTTGCGATGCTCCTCCATTCCGGTCGCCACCGGAAAGATATTCGGGTCAAAGATGATATCCTGGGGGTTGAATTTGACCTGATCGACCAGGATCCGGTAGCTGCGTTCGCAGATTTCGATCCTGCGCTCGTAGGTATCGGCCTGTCCTTTTTCGTCAAAAGCCATGACCACGACCGCCGCGCCAAACTTTTTAACCGTTTTTGCCTGATGGATAAATTCCGCTTCGCCGTTTTTCAGCGAGATGGAATTCACGATTCCCTTCCCCTGCACACACTTCAATCCAGCCAAAATGATGCTCCACTTGGAGCTGTCGATCATGATCGGGATACGGCTGATTTCGGGTTCTGAGGCAATGAGATTCAGGAACTTGACCATGGCAAATTCCCCGTCGAGCATCCCCTCGTCCATGCAAACGTCCAAAACCTGCGCCCCGCCACGCACCTGGTCCAGCGCGATTTCCAGCGCATCGTCGTACTGACCGTTGAGAATCAGGCGGGCAAATTTCTTCGAACCGGTGATATTGGTCCGCTCGCCGATATTGACAAAATTGATGTTTGGGGTAAAAATGAGAGGCTCCAGGCCTGACAGTTTCATGTAATTCTTAGCCATTGCTTTCCTCCTCTTCCGTTACTTCTTCGATTTTTCTGGGCGGATATTCGGCGGCCATCCTGGCCAATGCCTGAATATGCTCCGGAGTGGTACCACAGCATCCGCCCAGGATATTCAGCATTCCTTCTTTCAAAAAGTCACGAACCTGATCCGCCATTTCATTGGCTCCCTGATCGTAGGCTCCAAACTCGTTTGGCAATCCGGCATTGGGATAGGCCGACACATAGAAAGGCGCATTTTGGGCCAGAACTTTCAGATAAGGCCGAAGCTCTTTTGCCCCCAAAGCACAGTTTAACCCTACGGAAAGCAAAGGCACATGGGAAACGGAAATCAAAAACGCCTCGGTAGTCTGCCCGGAAAGCGTGCGCCCGGAAGCATCGGTAATGGTGCCGGAAACCATGATCGGAATCCCGCCTTCCCTGGGATCCAGCGGGATGTTCCGTTCCTCATACACCTCCTGAATGGCATACAAAGCGGCTTTGGCGTTCAGCGTGTCAAAAATCGTCTCCACCAGGATGATGTCTGATCCCCCATCCAGCAATCCCCTCACCTGCTCGGCATAGGCTTCCGCCAACTGGTCAAAGGTGATCGCCCGAAATCCCGGGTCATTCACATCCGGGGAAAGCGAAGCAGTCCGGTTGGTTGGGCCAATCGCGCCGGCGACGAATCTGGGCCTATCGGGTTCCTTGGCAGAGAACTCATCGGCCACCTCACGGGCAATTTTCGCAGACTCAAAATTGATCGCATAAGCGAGGTCGGAAAGCCCGTAATCCGCCTGGGCGATGGTAGTCCCCGAAAAGGTGTTGGTTTCGATGATGTCCGCTCCAGCCTCGAGGTATTCTCTGTGGATTTGCCGGATGATATCCGGGCGGCTCAGGGAGAGCAAATCGTTGTTTCCCTTCAGGGATTTGGGATGGTCGGCCAGGGCTGGCGTCCTGAAATCCTCCTCGGTGAGTGTATATCGCTGAATCATGGTACCCATGGCTCCGTCGAGGATCAAAATCCGGTTTTGAATAGCCTGGAGCAGGGTTTCCGTTCTGTTTTGCATGGTGATAGAGTTAATTCAAAAAGCCAATCGAGCAAAACACGGAGAAAAGTACGGGTACTTGTCCGCTCATCTGTTCCCGGCATTTCCGGAATGGGAGTTAGCACCTTGGTTGCAGGTTGCTAAGACGTCGCAGGGCCCTTCCCTCGGTCTTTCTCGATAAGCAACCCAAAGGTAACAGCATTTTGGCAAAAATGCCCCAGTCAAGATTCAATTCGTCGCTTTTTGTTTCCCGGACAATCCCAAAAACCGGAAATCAGGGACGGATTCCGACACTGAAGCCGAGTATCGGTCCGGTGACAAATTCCGCCATGCCCAACTCACCCAGTCGGTAGTTGCCCACCGCGAGCTCATATCCGGCCGACACGCCCAGCACCAGGTCGAAAAGCTTCCGGTTGGTCATCGGAATCCCGTACTCAAGCAGCAGCTCCGGTTTTGCCATCAGCCCCGAACTTTTGAGATATCCGTCAAAGTACCGTTGCTCAAAAAGCTCCGGGAAATCGGGTTTTTCCGTTTGGCTCAGGGTGTATCTGATATTGCCAAACCCAATCCCGCCCATCGCCCCGACAGCGAAGTTTTTGAACTGCAAAAACTTCATTCCGCCGTTTGCATAGACCCTCAGGCTGTTTAGGGATTGGTCCTGGGTAGGGGTCGCCTGTCCCTTCATGGCCGAATTGTACACGTCCACGCCGTACAGAATCCCGTCGGTTTCCCCCAAAATCCTCAGGCCCCAATTGGAAGGAGTGCCTGCCAGAGGCTGAAATCCTTTTTTCGCGAGCTCGTTGTTGAGTTTTTCCGGCTTGCTGAAATGGACGCCCCCAAACAGGGAAACGCCGATGGAGGCATCTTTGTAAAAGAAATTCCGGTCTGGAAGCGAAATGCCCGCGCCGATCCTCACAAAGGCCCCGGCCTGGGTATTGTCAAACGCAACGCCGTTCATCTGCCATTTTCCCTCGAAGGGGCTGAACGAATACCCGGCTTTTGCAAGGACTTCCACGGCTTCTTTCCTTCCCGGCAGATCAAAATCGTAGCTCAGTTGAAACCCGATTTCGGTCAGGAAATCCCCGAAGTATTGGGTTCCTTTCTGGATGTTGTTTTTCCGCAAGACAAAGCCTTCTTTCGGATCGAGCAGAAAAAACTCAAGGTTCTGGTTTGCCTCGGCCGGGAGCATTTCAAAATTCAGATATCCGACACCCAGGGACATGTAGTGGATCAACTGGAATTTGCCTTCCTCGGTCAGTGCGTATCCCACATTCAGCAATGCCCTGGAAGTCCGGTACTTGAGTTCAAACTCGTCAAAGCGGCTGGGTTTGCTTTGGTGCTGGGACAGCTCAAATCCCAGGATGAAATCGCTGATCCTGGCTTGGTATCCAAGCCCATAAGACCGGTATTTGTTTCGAATCGGAGACAGTCCCCGGTCAGCGAGCATTTCGTTAAACTGTCTCAGGTTGGCTCCAGAGGTGCCCGTGAAGGCGTAAAATGAAGAACGCTTGTGGACAAGCTCCTGGGCGTGCAGAAAATCCGGCAGTGACCACAGGAAAATAAAAAGCAGTAGCTTTCTGGAAAGAGTCATGAATTCAGGTTTGGGAAGAAGCAGAGACGTTCAGCCTGCCACTGGGCAAAATTAATGCTAAACCCCATTTCTGTCCCGATCTTTTGGCCTGAGATATTTTAAAATTTTCTCGAAAAGCACCTCCGGGGTAAACGGTTTCGGCACGAAATCATCCATCCCGCTGACTTTCATCTCCTCCTTCACCTCGTTCAGCGACGCTGCGGTCAATGCCAGAATGGGGATGTTTCGTTTTTCCGGATCAGGATGGCTGCGGATGGCATGGGCGACGGCAAAGCCGTCCAATTCCGGCATTTGGAGATCCAAGAGCACCAGGTCAAATTTTCCCGAGTTAAACTGGTCCAAAGCCTCCCTTCCGTCGGAGGCAATCACCAGGTTTCCCGCATTCCACTTGGTCAGGAATTTCCGTATCAGGATCTGGTTGACCACGTTGTCCTCTGCCACCAGGATGGAGGCCTTTTCCAGGGATCTCCGACTGGAAATCAGGCTGGCCTTTTCCGCCTCCAGCTTTCGCATATCGACAAACTCAAACGGGATGGTAAACTCAAAGATACTCCCTCCTGCCTGGCTGCCACTCACTTCGATTTCGCCCCCAAAGAGCTCCACCAGCCGCTTGACGATCGCCAATCCCAAACCCGTGCCTCCGTATTTCCGGCTGGTGGATGAGGATGCCTGCGTAAAAGCCTCAAAGATCGTCTTTCTTTTGGCCTCGGGGATCCCGATGCCGGTATCCTCAAAGACGAACCGGATGTCTGTCTGATTTCCCTGGGTAAACTCCCTGGAAACGGAGATCCTCACAAACCCCTTTTCGGTGAACTTGATGGCATTGGACACCAGGTTATTGACGATCTGCCCCACCCGGAGCGAATCGCCGATCAGCGTCTCCGGGATCGCCTCGTCGATCTCGCAGGTGACTTTCAGCGATTTCTCATGGGCCTGATAGCTGTGGGAATGGACAATCCGATGGATGACGTTCCTCAAGTCGAAAGGTGCCTCCTCCAGTTCCACTTTTCCCGAATCAATCTTGTTGTAGTCCAGGATGTCGTTGATCAGTGCCATCAGATTTTCGGCCGAAAACTGGAGTGTCTTGAGGTTTTCCAACTGATCCGGACGGGGCTCCTCTTCCATCAGCAGATGGGCCAGGCCAATGACCGCATTCATCGGGGTCCGGATCTCGTGGCTCATCACGGAGAGAAACTGGGACTTGATCTGGGAAGC
This sequence comes from uncultured Limnohabitans sp., assembly GCA_964530015.1. Taxonomy (GTDB): domain Bacteria; phylum Bacteroidota; class Bacteroidia; order Cytophagales; family Cyclobacteriaceae; genus Algoriphagus. The sequence continues at coordinate 33,576 of CAZGYC010000023.1, forward strand.
CTGCTCTGCTTTCTCCTTTGCGAGCAAGAGTTCCCGCTGCGTGTCTTTCAGCTTGGAAATATCGCGGGCTACACCGGTATAGTATCGGTGGATGCCGCTTTTGTCCTCTATCAGTTTTCCGTTGGAATTGAATACCCGGTAGTCCCCGTTGCTATGTCTCAGTCGGTATTCGAGAAACTGATTCTGGGCCAGGAAGTCTTTGCTTTCGCCCAGCAACACCTGAAACACGTCCAAGTCGTCCGGGTGCAAAAAATCAAAGATGCTGCGCCCGGTTACGTCTTCGGAATCATAGCCCAAAAACTGCTTCACGTTTGGCGAGACGTAGTGCAGAACAAACGTCTCCGTCAGCGAGAAAATAATCTCGGTGGACTCCTCCACCAGCCTTCTGTATTTCTCCTCCGACTGCTGGAGATCCAACTGGGCCTGGTATTCATCCTGCACATCCCGCACGATACTCAGGGCATACTTTACCTCATCCTGGATCACGATCGGCCGGATCGTCCGATGGTAGCGGCGGCCTTTGAGGACAAATTCCGTTTCCACGATTTCCAGGTTGTTGTACACCCGGTCGATAATATCGCTGATCTCTTCGTAGGGGGTCAGTTGGAGGTCCTTTAGCTTTTTGCCTTCAAAATCCTCCCGGGTCAGGCCCCATTTCTCAAAATTCGTCCCTTCGGCCAGGATATAGGTCCGCTCGGAGTCCATGAGAAAAATATTGGTGTCGGGAATGTTGGCCGCCAAAACCCGGTATTGCCTGTCCCGCTGGTTTTGGATGTTTTCCAGGTTTTTCCGGTCTGAGATATCCTGAAAAAGTCCCTCATGCAGGACAATCTTCCCAGAATCGGCCACCACGTCCCGCGTCCGGTCTTCTACCCAGACAAAATCCCCCGTGGCGGTTTTGAGCCGGTATTCGCCGGAAAAAGCGGGAACGCCCTCGGCAACTTTTGTCAGCCTGGATTTGGTCCGGACCATTTCCGAGTCCTCGGGATGCAGTAGATCCAGGACCGACACCCCGTTTTTGACCAAGTCTGCGGCATCGTATCCATAGCGCCTGATATTTTCGGAGATGTAGTGGATCCTAAAATTGTCGTTGGGATCCACCCTGAAAAGCACCGCGGGGCTGTTTTCCACAATCAGTTGTGCGCTCTTTGCGATTTGCTCGGATCGGTATTTTTCTTCCAGCCCCCGCAAAATGACCGAATAGCCGATTTTCTTCTTTCCCTCGGCATGGATTGCCTGGATCGATACTTCAAAAGGCGAGAATTCCTTTTTTGCGGTTTTGATCTGGCGTTCGGATTTCCATACCTCACCGACCTTCAGGCTGGAGGAGATTTTCTTCAGGGTTTCGCCTTTCTCCCACTTGATCGACACCAGATCGCCAAAACTCCCCTCAAAATCCCTCGTGGTGTCGAGACAGCACAACTGGACGGCCGCTTCGTTCTGGTAGATGACCTCAAAATCCAGATTGGTCACCAAGATGGGGTCATTCACCTGTGCCAGGATCTGGGACTGCAGCCGGAGGTAGCTGTCGGAGGCTCTTTTGTGGGAGATATCCGTGCAAAAGCCGTACACCTCCGGCACTTGGGTCAGAAACTCCCGTTTTCCCTCGATTTCGTAGCTGATAAACCTCACCTTCCCTTTCCTGTCGGTTGTGGTGAATTCGCCCGAGGTTCTGACCAGCTCGCTGATCGAGCGCCGGAGATTCTTGACGAATGCAGACCGGAACGCCTTGTCGATCTTGGAGATCAGCACCCAAAAATCCTGGATGGTCGGATCGGAACCCAAATCAAACAAGCCTGCCAATCCGGCGGAGAAAAAGAAGCGTTTTTTGTGGACGCTGAATCTCCAGGAGCCGGATTTGGAAAGCACCTCGGTATAGGCGAGCAGGTTCTCGTTTCGCTCCAGCTTCTGGTTCATTTGGCTGCCCAGATACGCCCCGGCCAACACGTCACCCAACTGGCGGAGCACCTGGATTTCTTTTTCCTCAAAGGGAAAATCCGGCGCATGGGACTGGAATCGGACCAGCCCCAAGAGTCTGTTGCCCGAAATCATCGGAACCAAAATTCTGGAGCTGGCCAAATCCCTGATCGCATGTTGGTCGGGCAGTTCCGGCGTGATCAGCCTCACTTTTCCTTTCTCCAAAAAAGGCTGGTTTTCGAAAACCAGGTGCAGTTCCTCTTTCGAAAGGACAAACCGGGCATGGCCTTCCCTGCCGGCCGACCAGGAAGTCAATACCTCCAACTGCTCCGATTCCGGATTGAAAACCAGGATTTCGGCATGGCCTGCCTGCAAAAACTCGCCAAACCTGGAGATGGCCGAAAAATATTCCGATTCCAGTTTCCGAAAGCTCCCATTGATCAGATTGGAGGAAATCTGGATGATGAGGTTTTCGATTTCGTAGCGCCTCTGGAGGGAATTCTCGGTATGGATGTATTCGGTGATGTCCCTGGAACTAAACATGATCCCCCGAATCTGGGGATGGTGAAGGAGGTTTTTGGCGTAGCTTTCCAGGTAGATGCGCTTGCCGCTTTTCAGTTTGACCCAAAAATCAATGGGCACTTCTTCCTCCGAACCCAGCACATCGGCGAAATCGCCCTTTACCGCTTCGATGATCCCCTGGGCGGCAAAATCCCGGTAATTCCTACCGATGACGTCTCCGGTAGAATATCCGAGCTTTTTGGTGATGGAGTCACTGACGAATTTATAGTTCCCTTCTTTGTCCAGGATGGCGATCAGGTCATGGCTGTTGTTGAGAATGCTCTGCATGAAGCTAAGCTCGGAGGCCATGGGATCTTTCTGCATCTGGATCAGGCCTGTTTCCGCCCGGTCAGCCTCTCTGATGTGGGTGCCTTTGGCGATCAGAAACCTGGAAGTATAGCTGGACGGCAGGTTGACAAACACCCACTCAAATCGGATTCCGCTCCCGTCGGCCAGATACTGCGTCTTGGAAATCCGGCTCTTGGGCAGGCTTCCGCCCTGAAAAAACCCTTCCAGCTCCGCAATCAGCCCGGGGTCGTCGAAAAACAACCTCCAGTCATCGGAGAGCGGGTAGAAGTTGTCGCGGAAATAGGCGTTGAAAAAAACAATCTCCTCCGCATCCATCAAAAGCATGGGTTCCTTTATTTCATTCAGAAAATCAGAAATGTCAAATTGCTGGAACTGGCTCATGAATCAACTGAAGGGATTTTGGGGAAAAGATTCCAATTCCCCAAATTGGGAGGCGTAATATTTGAAAAGAAAAGTTCAAACACAAACGAAGAACTTCAAAATTACGGTGTTTAGTCAGGTTTTCCGGGTTTGTCCAAAAAAATTTGCCACGCAGGAACCGGTTGTTTTGATCCAAACTTTCTGTCCAAAAATGCCGTCTCAACACATAAATTGCATTTAACTCCAATCCAATTCCATTTCTATGATCATATCCACCACCCCCTCCCTCGAAGGTTATCAGATCGACCAGTATCTGGGCATCGTATCCGGAGAGACCATTATAGGCGCTAACGTCTTCAAAGATTTTTTTGCCAGCATCACCGACATCGTCGGAGGGCGCTCCTCTGCCTACGAACAAGTACTGCGCGAAGCCAAGGCTACCGCAATGTCGGAGATGGAAGTGCAGGCAAGGCATTTCGGGGCAAATGCCGTCGTCGGCATCGACCTGGACTACGAAACCATCCGCGACGGGATGTTGATGGTGACAGTCAGCGGCACGGCCGTAAAAGTGACCAAACTCTAATTTCAATCAAAAAGACCTGAATCGCTTCAGGTCTTTTTGATTTGGTGGATCACTGATTTGAGGTCAGCTTTTTTGCAAAAATGGGCATCAACCACCACCACGGGGGCCGACTTGCACAGATCCATGCATTTGGTCTGAAAAAACTTGCAGTGGCCCTTTAGCGAACCCTCGGTAGCGGCCTCCTTCAGTTCTTTCCGGATTCTTTTCGAACCGGCTTTTTTGCAGTCCGACCCACTGCACACAAAAACCAAGTGCCTATTGAACTTCATCACATCCCCGAGATAGCCTGCATCACCAATCCGCAAAGATAACCGCCGTAGGTGCCCAACGCATACCCCAAAACCGCCAACAACACCCCGACTGAAGCAAGGGAAGGGTCAAAAGCGGAAGCCACAATCGGTGCCGAGGCGGCCCCTCCCACATTGGCCTGGGAGCCAACTGCCACATAGAAGAAGGGGGCTTTGATGATCCATGCCACCAATATCATCGTGAGCGCATGAAACATCATCCAAATTATCCCCACCAAAAACAAAATCGGGCTGTCCAGCACCGCTCCCAGATCCATCTGCATCCCGATGGTGGCCACCAGGATATAAAGAAGCACGCTTCCCATCCGCGAGGCTCCGGCACCTTCGAGATTACGGGCTTTGGTAAACGAAAACAACAGTCCCATCGTGGTGGCGATGACCACAATCCAGAAAAAGGCCGAATTGAGGGAATACTGATTGAGCTGGGGGTAGTTGGTCTCAAACCAAGGCGCCAGAAAGTCGGCGCACAAATGCGAGAGCCCCGTCACTCCAAAACCAAAACCCAGGATCAACATCGTATCTCCCAGGCTTGGGATTTTCATGATTCCCTCCCGGTGCTTGGCGATCCTGTCTCGGAGCGCGTAAATGGCCGAGGTGTCGGCCTTGAGGAGCTTGTCGAGCTTCTCCGGTTTTGCTGCCCAATAGAGCAAAAACGCCATCCAGAGATTTGCGACCAACACATCCACTGCAATCATCTGCCCGAATAGGGTTGGGCTTGCTCCGAATACCTCCAGCATGGCCGTTTGGTTGGCGCCTCCGCCGATCCAGCTCCCTGCGATCGTGGAAAGCCCGCGCCAAATCTCATCCGGGCCGGTTCCGGAGTAGATTTCCGGATAGAAAAACCCAACCGTAAGCAGTGCCAGGGGCCCGCCCAGCATGATTCCGACTGTCCCGGCCAAAAACATCGTCAGCGCTTTTGGACCAAGCTTGAGGATACCTTTCAGGTCTATGCTGATCGTGAAAAGCACCAGCGATGCGGGCAAAAGATAGCGGGATGCCACCCGGTACAGACCGGAGGATTCGCCGGATATCAAGCCAAGTGAATTGAACACCGCAGGAATAAAATAGCAGAGTAAGACAGTCGGCACATAGGTGTAGAATTTGACCCAAAAAGGCTTTTTGCTGGCCGAGGTGGCAAATACAAAAGCCAAAGTTGCCATCAGCAACCCTAGTACTACGGCGTCATTGCTGATCAGGGGGGAGTTCTCTTCCATGATTTGGTCTTGGGATTGGACTGCAACAATACCAACAAAAGATCAAACAGACCAATTTTATGCGTTCGGAAAACCCAGCACCTCGATCAGTTCGCCCAGAATCATCGCCGTAGCGCCCCAGACCACCTCCCCGTCAATTTCAAAATAGGGCGTGTTCAACGTGACATTCCCGCCAATTTCGAGGACCGTTTGCTTCCTGATTGCGGGACTCAACAGAGAATCCAAATCGGTCTGCACGATCCGCGACACCTCGTTGCTGTCCGCAACGAATTCGGGGCGATGCTCCACAAAGCCAAGCACGGGACTCACCAAAAAATTGCTGGTCGGAATATAGAGATCGCTCAGCTTGCCCAGAACACGCACCTGGCGTCGGTCGATTCCGACTTCTTCCTCGGCTTCCCGCAGCGCAGTCTGGATGACATTTTCATCGGTTTCCTCCATTTTGCCTCCCGGAAAGGCCATCTGCCCGCTGTGGAATCCCGGATACTCGGGCCTTTTGATCAGGGGGAAAAACGAGCCTTTTCCGTCCGGATAAAACAAGACCAGCACGCCGCTGTTGCGGATATTTGCGGGCAAAACAGCCTCAAACCTCCGCTGGTCAACGGGCTGGGGGGACATCTTCAAATGGGCCGCTTTGCCGGGAAGGGGATCTTTCAGTTTCCTTTCAAGGATAGAAATCAGGCGGTCAAATTCCATTGGAAGCCAAATCCACCGACTTGAGTTTCATATTCAAATACGACTCCAGCGGATACTCCTTCACCACCCGGTTCATTTTGAATTGGTGGAGCCGGTGGTCTTGGAGGTCAATAATCCAGGCCATGGGCCTGAATCCCTCCTCCTCCTGCAGGAAACCCAGAACCAGAAACTCAGTGGCATTGAGCCACATGCCGTCTTCAAACATCCCGGAAGGCCCCATGAACAGGAGTCGCTCCTTCATACCGTCAGGCCGATACCAGATCACTTCCGAGTCAGGGTTCAGAAATGGACGGTCCAGGCCTTCCTGTGCTTCCACCTTGTAGGAATAGATGTCCATCGTTCCGTTCCCCTCGGGATGGGCAATCTGATAGGGGAAAAGCGGATCGCCTTGGAGGATCGGATTTCTTTCGGGCATTTCCATCGAGTCGATCGAATCGGCGGACACAAACCCAAAATCCGTCGCGTCAAAATTCCCGATCTTGCCTGCCCAATGCGTTTGCCAAGCAGACTTTTGCGCCAAGCCAAGATCAATCTGATTCCGCAATACCTCCAATGTTCCAGCATCCCAACTTGGGTCAGTCGCATCTTCATTTTTCACGGAATCAGATGATTCGCAGGCTGCCAATACAACCAGCAACACAATCCAGAATCGGTGACAAGACAGCCTCGATGCGCTCATAGGGGAAAAATTGAATGTTGAAGCTAAGAGAAGTGATCGAAAAATCAAACCGCCGAGGCATTCCGGAATCAAAAGATCATTCCAACCCAAACCCGGATTTCCAGCCGTAGCTATCCAATGGAGCTCCTGCTGTCAATACTTTTGCTGGTTTTTCCGAACACCCAGTAGCTCCCAAAACTCCAAAATGGGCAATTTTGAAAACCTGCTTGTCGAAGTATGTCAGGGTGTAGTTACTCAGCCAATCGAAGCGCAATCAAAATACTTGTACTGAGCTCGGTTAATGAGCTTGTCGAATTATGTCGAAGTATAATTTGGCCTCTCGCATCATTGCGGACAATCAACCAATCTCAATTTTCGATCAAACCATGATACCTCGCCATGTAGTAGGGCAAAAGGTAAAAGGTGCCTTCCTGCTCGGCCTTTCCGCCACCAACTTCCCGGTAGAGCAAGGCAAATCCGTCCCGGTCCTGCCGGACGTGCCCCCGCTCATCGACGGGTACGGCATAGGTATCGTATCTCCAGCCCATTCCGTCACTTTGTCCGGGAGTCGGATCCAGCACAATATCCAGTCGGTGGGTGTTGTCCATCTCATATCCGATGAGATCAAGGGGTATCCGCTCCAGTGTTTCCACAATATCTCCACGCCTGGCGTCCCAGGTGCTGTACAGTTTTGTTTTTTGGGGAGCATAGAGCTTGTTTTCGGGAAAAACAACCGCCGGGTCAAAAACACCTTCCCTGACTTTCTCCGAAAACTTCTGGCTCAAGGCTCCATAGAGGGTATTCCAAAAGGCATTCTTCTGCTTGCTGATATGAAGCCAGGTATATTCGAGTGATTCCCGATACATCAAAAGCAGCTCGGGATCTTTTTCGTAGTTGATCAGGCCGTAAAAGCTCATCAGAGAAAGGTTGTTGTCCCAGGGCACGACATTGTCCGGAGGGAAAAACTCCTTGGCATGCATCGCATTGATGTGATAGTTGTATTTATCGCGGAGCATTTTGGCAGCCTCTTCGTACTTGGCATCACCGGTCACATGGCTTGCCACGTTCAAAAAAGACAGCATCATCATGGAATTGAGCCCACGCTGGTCCCATCCCCAGACTGAGGCCATGTATTCGGGAGAGAAGTTGCCCCAACGGGTAGGCAAGCCGTCATGGTCCCGGAGTAGGAAACCGTTTCGGATCAGGTGGTCCGTGATGTCCGCCACGACCTCCCTGACCGTGGCCTTCTCTTCCTCCGTTTTGGCCACCAGATCGTAGTAAATGGCATAGAAGAAATAGTGTCCTGCCAGCTCATCCGAACTGGTATCGCATTTCCACATGTAGTTGCCGTCTTCACTCACCGGAAAGCGGGGATAGATGTCCTTCCAAAAAGGATCGGACTGTTGGTGTCTTTTGTTGGCTTCCCTGCTGTACTGTTCGTTGACCGGCTCGCGGTAGTCAATCGGAATGATCACCCGGGCCGGAAAACCGGGTTCATGGGTGATGTCCACCAGCCATTTGCAGGCTTTCAGACTGCGGTCCGCCAGGGCCTTGGCTTCCAAGTCGCCGGTAACCGCATAGCGGAAAGCCTGCGCCGCCCCATACATGGAGGTGTACATGCCGTCATTGTCGGATATTCCGAGCTCATAGGAACTGGCATCAAAAGGAACCTTAAGATTATTTGGAGCCACAAATCCCATTCTCACATGGCGCTCCTCTGTTTGCTTGGTAAAAAAGGCAGCTTTCTCCTCGTAGGTCATCGACACAGAAGCGATTTGGCTGATTCCATTGCTTGTAGCAATCCAGGCCGTTCCGGATTGATCGACGGCAATGTCATTGACCTGGTCGCTTGGCAGCCAACGGCGACTGAACCGATAGTAGAAATAATCACCCTCCACCCGAATAGCGCCTTTCGCAGTGCCAAACCAAACCTCTCCATTGGGTCCGGCTGATGCGGCGGTAAAGTGGTTGTACGGCAGGCCTTCCTTTCCCGTAAAGAGTTTCCATTGTCCCCCATCCAGTCGGCCTACCCCTTCTTTTGCACCAAACCACAAGCTGCCTTTACTATCCACTACCAAGGCACCAACTTCAGTAGGTGACCAGCTATAGCTGCTGTCGGAAGGGTAAACCTTTTCCCAGTGGTCTCCGGCAGTATTGAGGTACAGACCTCTTTCGGTGCCAAGCCAATTTTTCCCCAGATGATTTACCGAGGACAGGACGTTCCCGGATCCTTCCGGTAGCTTCGCCTTGGGAAAGGAAGTCTCATTTACGTTACTTGTGGAGCTACTCCATTTTTCCCCATTGAATTCAAAGTACGATCCCTGCATCTGGGCGACCGGGACTCCATCGACAAGCTGGATCCTTTCAACAGATCCCTCTGGAAGGCCTTTTTTGGAATCATGGATGGTCGCCACATCCTGGACAAAAACCTTTTCCTTTTTGGGAATGATAAAAGCCGTACTCAATAAGAATAAGGCAGATGCAATGAAGAATTTCATGAAGTAGTCGTTAGGAATTAATGTCTATATCGTTACAGAGTCACCCGTGCCCGTTGGATCATTTGCTTCGCCAACAGATGATTTTATCTTGCGGATATCTTCCCGAAGCCTTTGGCTGAACAGGGCCATGTCCGAACTGTGGATCACCATATTCACTCCTTCCCTGATCCAGTCGATCTGTCTTTGGGCTTCCAGTGAAAAGTGAATCCCAACCCCCAGTGTGTGCTTTCTGGCTTTTTGTACAATGGTCTTTACCATGGCGACAAAATCCGGATGGTCATATTGCTCGGGTATTCCCATATTGATGGACAGGTCGTGTGGCCCGATAAAAACCGCATCCAGTCCCTTCAGGCTCAATAGCTCGTCGAGCCGCTCCACTGCGGGGAGGCTTTCGATATTGGCAATGCAGAGATTGCCAAGGTTGTAGGAGTTTAGATATTTTTCCAATTCTGGAGTGGGTTCTGTTTTTCCGTTTAGAACGTTTTCCAGCACTTCTCCTTTCAGGGGCCGGTATTTGGTGGCACCGATCAAGTCCATGATTTGTGCTGAATTCTCCAAATAGGGCGCAACCACCCCGATGGCTCCATCGTCCATCGCCTGGCTGGTCCGGTAAGGATCTGGACTCGGAATACGGACAATGGGCGTAAGCCCCTTTGCCTGGTAGCCCAGACACATCCTGGAAAGATCAGCCCGATCGATCGCAATGTGCTCGGTATCCAGAAACACAAAGTCAAGCGCCGAATCGGCGACGACAGTTTGCCACCGGGGAGCATTGCTGGTAATACAGGTGCCATAGACAGTTTTACCCTGTGCCAGTTTTTGTTTTAAACCATCTTTTTGAAAGCCAGTCATTGTCCATCCTATCGGGCATCAATTTGGGATGACCGACTTTTGTATATACCCGATATAGCCGGAATCGTACTAGTCGGCTTTTGTCATTTTGGCCGAAAGCACCTGAATGTCAGGAATTAAGTATTTTGACCAGTTCACCGGGAGCAGATAAACTATGGTCCGGGTAGTCCCTTCCTTCCCAACAGAAGTAATACAAAAAGAAAAATTGCACCCCACTTTTGGTCCTTCCGCTATGAAAATACCCGCTTCGCCCAAACTGATTTTGATTTGCCTTTTCTTCGTGTACGGCCCATGCGCTTGGGCACAGGAAATGATGGATTTCTCCCATGCTTCCCTGTATGTTCCCAAGGATGCATCCGCGGAACTTGCGCAGGTCATCCAGGTGCTTCAGGAAGAGGTGGAAAAGCGGAGCAGCCACCCGATGCAGCAAAGCAAAAAGTTGGAAAGGACACATCCCCAAATTGTCCTGACACTGGATCAGGGAGGAAAAGAACTGCCCGAAAACCTGTCCGATCCGCTCCGGGATCTTGAATCCATCGATCAGGAAGGCTACCGGATCATCGCATTGCCTTTGGAGCAGAAAGTGATCATTCAGGCAAAAACAAAGCGGGGGGCTCTGTATGGTGTGGGAAAATTGCTGAGGAACATGAAAATCAGCCCAAATGAAGTACTCATCCCCAAGAACTTGAAGATCGCCTCTTCGCCCAAATATGAAATCCGCGGCCATCAACTCGGCTACCGGCCCAAAACCAACAGCTACGATGCCTGGTCGGTAGCCCAGTTTGACCAATACATCCGTGACCTGGCCATCTTCGGTGCCAACAGCATCGAAATCATGCCGCCGCGTACCGACGATGACTTTACCAGCAAGCACATGCAATTGCCTGCCATCGACATGATCCGGGAGCAGTCAAGGATCTGTGACAAATACGATCTCGATGTGTGGATGTGGTATCCCAATATGGGCACCGACTACCGGAATCAGGACTCCCTTCAAAGAGAAATCGAAGAACGACGGGAAGTCTTTGCCTCGGTGCCGCGCCTGGACCACCTTTTTATTCCCGGTGGTGATCCGGGAGATCTGGAACCGGACCTGCTTTTTGACTGGCTGGAGCAAGTTGCCGACATCCTCCATGAGCGTCATCCCCAAGCCAAAATCTGGATATCACCCCAGGTTTTTCGCCCCACCAAGGAATGGTTTGAGATTTTCTTTGCCCGCGTCAACAAGAAACCCGAATGGTTGGGAGGGGTTGTCTTTGGCCCTTGGGTCAAAATGCCGATTGACGAAATCAGGGAACGATTGGACCGGGAAATCCCGATCCGTAGGTATCCGGATATTACCCATAGCCTGAGTTCTCAATATCCGATCCCCAGATGGGACTTGGCTTGGGCCATCACCCTGGGTCGGGAATGCATCAATCCCCGGCCAAGTGACGAAAAGATGATTCACAATGCCCTAGATCAATATGCCAACGGAAGTATTTCCTATTCCGAGGGCACCAACGATGATTTGAACAAATTTATCTGGAGCGATCAGGATTGGGATCCCGAAATCCCCGAGATAGAAACCCTGAGGGAGTATGCCCGCTTCTTTATTGATGCGGACAAAGCCGAAGAACTTGCCCAAGGGTTTATGGCGCTGGAGCAAAATCTACGGGGTCCCTTGCTGACCAATTCCAACGTGCCCGTCACGCTGCAGCAATGGCAGGATATTGAACAAAAGAGCAGTCCCGAAGTCAAGAAAAACTTCCGTTTCCAAATGGGGCTTATCCGGGCCTACTACGATGCCTATGTCCAGAAAAGACTGGTATATGAAAAATGGCTGGAACAATCCGCACTCGAAAAGCTCGCAAATTATCGGGAACAGGGAGCAGACGAAGCGATCAACCAATGCAGATCCATCCTAGCCGCCGCCTGGGAAAAACCGATAGTGCCTGGCCTGAAAGCCAAAAGCGAATTGTTGGCCGATGAGCTCTACCAAAGCATCGGTGCGCAGCTAACGGTGGAAAAACACGGCGCGATGGAAGGCAGAGGCAATTTCATCGACAATATCGACAACCCCTTAAATGATATCGCCTGGATCTATTCCCAGCTTTCGAAAGCGGAAAAAGCTTCCGGAGACGGAGAAAAAGAGGCGATCATCCGGGGGATTCTGGAGCGGGCAAATCCCGGCCCGGGTGGATTTTACGACAATTTTGGCGATCCGGCCAGTTGGGATCGAGTCATTTTCAGGTATGATGTTGCCCTTGATCCCGGAAGCCTGAGAACACCCCGGGTAGGTTTTGGCGTGGGACTGAAGGATCAGGAGTGGGTTCATGAGGTTACGGCCAAAGGTTTCGAAGGAGACGCAGCACCCATATCCTGGATGAATCAAGTCACCGCACTGTATGATTTGCCGCTGGAGATACACTACGACAAGCTCGATCCCAACAGCACCTATACCGTCCGGGTCGCCTATACGGGAAGATTTAGATCAAGGATGAAAATGGCGGCAGATGGCCTGCCTGTCCATGATTTTATCCAAACGGGCATCCAGCCGATTTATGAATTTCCCATTCCAGCCGAGGCTGTCAAAGACGGAAAAGTGACGTTTTCCTGGACCTGCGGGGAAGCCGAGCGCGGATCCCAAGTATCGGAAATATGGATCATCCGGAATTGAAAAACCACCATCAGCTACTTTGAAGCATACCTTGGGGTTTAAAATCATATGGATATACGGAATCTTGCCAGCAATTGAAAATTACAAGATGGCCTCGACACTTCGACAAGCTCAGTGACCGAGCTCGGCCACCGGAGCTTTGGATTTTAAGGGATGGGGGGAGGAAATGCGGCTTCGCCGCATTTCCTCCCCCCATCCCAAACAAGATCCCATCGGACACCGAGCGACAGTTGGTGAGCCTGTCGAACCAAGTCGAGGTGCCATCAAGAGTTAATTTGACCACTGGCAAAGTAGCGGATATACATATAAAATCATGTGATTATCCGCCATCTTGCCAGTAGCCTAATTTTCTTTTACATACGGGCCTGTCTGCTACAGGCAGACCGGAAGACCGATGACGGAAGACCGAAGTAGCCCCATTGCTAGTGTTAGACGTACTTTCTAATAGCATTGGCCTGTCACTGGCAAGATTCCGTATATCCATACAAATTAAATGGGCAGGTTTTTAATCTAAAGTCTTAAATCTTAAGTCTAAAGTCTCACACAGTCTTCCGTTCAGTTTTAAAAAGAACCCCCGCCTCGTTCGGGGAGCTTGGGAAAAGCGCCATTTGGGTTTCAAAAAACCCGGATATTTTTCCGTACAAATCTGCAAGAACTACTTCGGCCAAATTTTACTCAGAAATTGGCCAAGTCCAAAAAACAAAAAAGGCCCGGATATCATCCCGGCCTTTTCCTGCTCTCAAACCTATTAAACCTATTGTAGATATTCAATTCATGAATACAGCCGAAAAGTAGAAAATGTTTTCATTCCCTCCAAACAATCGATTGCGAAAAATTTTCAAAATTTTATTCGGCAGGATTTTAGCCCTCCTAAATCACAGAAAATCAGGGCTTTTTTCACAAAAAAACATGTGCCGATACCCCAAAAAAAACTAATTTTTCGCAACGACCGCCAAATTTGACATGCCACACCGAGCCCGCCCACTTGCCAACCGGATTTTTGAAGGTTTCCTCACCTACACCGAAACCTTCAAAACCTACACCCGGCTTGCCCCCCTTTATTTTGCGCAGCGCAACTGGCAGGCCACCCAACTCAATCACCGGCAGCGGCTTAGGCTGTACAAAGACCTCTTGTTTCAGTTGGTCAGGATCTTCCAGCAGATCCTCGGTGTGGATTCCGACAGCCGGGCGATTTGGACGCTGATCCGAAAAGAATACCAGCAATTGATCGAAGACCGGCCGGATGTGGAGTTGGCCGAGACTTTTTTCAACTCGGTCTTCCGAAAGACCTTCCCAAACAACCCGCTGGACGAGGAGTTGATGTTTGTGATGGAGGGTTACAATTCCTGCGAAATCCGCGAAAATTCCGAGCTTTTGCACACCTATCCCGTCGGGATGGGACTGGAGCAGATCATCCGTCAAATCCTCGAAGACTTTGATTTTGGCGTCCCTTTTATGGACAAAGAAAAAGACGCTGACTTTCTGGTGGAGGGGGTCAAAAAGGTAATCCTGACCCGGTACCGCGTGGAAGTGGGCACCAAAACCCAGCTCCTGAAGCCGGTCTTTTACCGGAACAAAGCCGCCTACCTGATTGGCAGGACCTTTGTCGGCAAGAAATGGATGCCCTTCATCATCCCCTTTATGCATGGTTCGAAGGGCGTTTACGTGGACACGCTCATCTTTGACCCAAACCTGATGAGCCACCTGTTCAGCTTCACCCGATCCTATTTCATGGTCGAGGCCGAGGTGCCTTCGCAGATCATCGGTTTTCTGAGCTCGGTCATCCCCCACAAAAAAATCCACGAACTCTACAACGCCATCGGCTTCAACAAGCACGGCAAGACGCTTTTCTATCGGGAATTTCTGCACCATCTGGCCAAAAGCCCAGACGAATTTGTCGTGGCGCCGGGGATCAAGGGCATGGTGATGACGGTCTTCGCTCTGCCCTCGCTCAATATCGTCTTCAAACTGATCAAGGACCATTTTGAGCCTCCGAAAAACATGACCCGGCAGGAAGTCCGGGAAAAATACAAGCTCGTGTCCCTGCACGACCGCGTGGGCCGAATGGCGGATACGCATGAGTTTGAATTTTTCAAAATCCCGCTGAACCGGATAAGCGATGAGTTGATGAAAGAACTCCGAAACACCGCCAATTCGCTTCTGGAGGTCAAAGGGGATTTTCTCGTAATCAAGCACCTGTACACGGAGCGAAAAATGATCCCGCTCAATCTCTTTCTGGAAACCTGCAACACAGAAGAAGGTTTGCTCGCCGTGGAAGACTACGGCCGGGCGATTCTCCAACTCGCCCAGGCCAACATCTTTCCGGGCGACATGATGACCAAAAACTTTGGCCTGACGCGCCAAAAACGGGTGATTTTCTACGATTACGATGAAATTGAGTTTTTGGAAGACATGAATTTCCGGGAAAAGCCAAAGCCGGAAAACTACGAGCAGATCTATGCCGCGGAACCCTGGTATGAAATTCACAAGAACGACGTCTTTCCCGAGGATTTTCGCCGCTGGATGATCGGAAGGGCAGATCTAAAGCCCCATTTTTTGGAATATCACCAGGACCTGTTTGACCCCGGATACTGGAATTCCCTGAAGCGGCGAATCCAAAACGGGGAACTGATCCATGCGTTCCCCTATCCCGAGGAAATCAGGTTTCGGCCCGGCGAACCTGTCTGAGTTTGGAACCATTTTATTTTTAACCCGACAAAACTTACTTTTGAATCCCCGGGTTAATCTGTCACTCACCTCCAACCCATGATTCCAGAAGTCCCCTCTCCCATTCATACCTCTACCCAGACCAAAAAGATTGTCCTTCAAACCCCGGAAGACGACGACAGGCCCGTTTACATTTCGGGCAATTTCAACAATTGGACGACCCAGGATTTTCGGTTCAAAATGTCAAAAACCGGGGAGGGAAAATACGAATTCAGTTTTCCGGAAAAGCCGGAATTCTCAGGCGAACTGATCTACAAATTCACCAAAGGCGACTGGTCGGAAGTCGAAATCGACCGGTATGGCAACCGTACTCCCAACCGGCACTGGAATGACGACAAGCCTGTGAGATTCGAGAAAGTTGCCAAATGGCGCAAAAACTGGCTTCCCTATCGGCCTTCACAACTACCCGAGATCAGGCTGATTTCGGAAGAGTTTGAAATCCCCCAGCTCAACAAGACCCGGAAAATCTGGGCTCTCCTCCCCCACGATTACCAAAGCAGCACCGCGCACTATCCGGTTCTCTACCTCCACGATGCCCAAAACCTGTTCAATGAAAACGCAGCTTTCGGCAACTGGCAGATCGACAAAAAACTGGCAGTCATGTCGGATTACGGCATTGGCAATATCATCATTGTCGCAGTCGAGCATGGGGAAAAAGAGCGCGTGCAGGAATACAACGTGGGCAATACCCTGCTGGGACAGGGCCACGGCAAGCAATACATCCGCTTCATCACCGACACGCTCAAGCCCTTTGTGGACAAAACCTTCCGCACCAGGCCGGAGCGGGAATTTACCGGCATCGGGGGCAGCTCCATGGGAGGCTTGGTGAGCATCTTTTCCGGGCTGATCTACCCCGAAGTTTTCGGAAAGCTGATGGTGTTCTCCCCTTCGCTCTGGGTGATTCCCAAAATCAAATTCGGCTTTCTGGATTTTTTCGAACCTCAGGAAACCCGGCTGTACCTCTATGCCGGGGGCGACGAAAGCGAAACCATGGTTGGGCATGTCACCAAATTCCGAAAAAGACTGCTCAGGCGCGAAAGCCTTCAGGGAAAAATGAAAGTGCGCCTATCCATCAACGAAAATGGCAAGCACAACGAATCGTATTGGAGCGATGAGTTCCCCAAAGCCATCGAATGGCTCTTTTTCAGTGACAAACCGGAGTAAAAAACAGGCCTGATTTCGCTTCAAAGGCACTGTTTTGTTTTCCCGATTCCTCCAGTGGAAGGGGCAATTTGCTCCGGTATGTCATAATTAAAATCGTAAATTTTAAACACGGCTTAATACAACAAACCGAACATCCAAAGAGGGATTTTGGTCCCTGTGCCGTATTCAAGGTCATCGGCTGCAATATAGGAGTTGGCTATTCCCTGGATTTGCCGCTTTGTTTTTCCCCTTCCTCCTACTTCGATGGTATAGGATTGATCAATCAGAAAATCCCCTTGCTCGACATACTCCAATCTATATTGATAGCTCAGTTGGTTCACAAAGAAGGTTTCTCGGACGGATCCTTTCTCTGCATTTTTGGGAGCGAGCGCATACTGGAAGTTGGTGTTTTCAAGGTAGATTTTATCCGGTTTCTGAAGCTGTGTGATCCCTGAGGCATCCTTGTAGAGGTTATGTGTCAAATTTGCTTCTTGGAGGAAAAACAGATAGGAAGTGAATGTGTTCCTGTTTAATCCAATTCGCTCACTGAGCTTACTCACATTGGGAGTAAATGGAACTGACTCGGAAATGATCTGCAAAAGTTGCTTCAGTTTGGAAACATAAGACACTTCCACTTTTCTCAACAGCGGCAACTCTACCTCAAGGGTCATGTTGATTGCTTCCTCGATCCGGTGATAATACAGGGAAGGAACCTCCTGAAAATAGGGGAAATAACCGATCCTCAGATACTCCTCAAAATATTGTAGCGGTCTAAGCTGCCCATTTGCTTCTCTTGCCAATTGCACATGATTCTGAAGCAAATTTGCCAGGTCAAGTTTTGGAAGTTGGATACCGGATCGGAGATGAAGGTACTCCCGGTACGAAAGTCCCTGAAGGGTATAGACCACAGCTCTTCGGCTCAGATCGGCTCTTGCATTTAAAATCTCCAGAAGCGAAGATCCTGTAAACACTACTTTGAGCTCCGGATAGTCATCGTAGATGTTCTTTAATTCCTGTGACCAATTGGGATACTTGTGGACTTCATCCAGGAAGAGGTATTTGCCCCCCCTTTTTACAAAGGCATCCGTGAGCGCACTCAATTTATTCTCAGCAAACCAGATATTGTCCAAACTGACATATAAGGTGGATTCATCAATCGGAAGGTTCTCTTTGATAAACTGTAGCAGCAGCGTGGTTTTTCCTACTCCCCTTGCACCCTTGATCCCTATCAGTCTGGCATCCCACTGAATCTGATCCATCAGACTTCGTTTGAAGTCCAGTGAAACAACATCGATTTTTTTGTAAAACTTCTCGTAAAGGGAATCCATTATTGCTTTCTCTATTAAGCAAATATATGCAATTATTGCTTAATGGAGTAATCAAAAAAATATTGACCCGGTTTTCACTGTTTTTCAGAATAGGGTGAGATGAAGGGTTAAGCGTTAAATCGTTAAGGGTTAAGCGTTGAGGCATTTTTAGCGTTTAATCCTCAACTTTTAACGTCTTTACTCCGCTTGGTTCATCACTTTATGTCCCTTCTCCAGCACTTCCTTTTCCATTCGGAACAGCTTCAAATCCGAAACCATCATGTCCTCCACCAATCCGGCTAGGGTATCCTTCGGATGCCAATCTAATTTGGTTTTGGGGTCGCCGATGAGGAGATCCGCCTCTGTAGGACAGGAGTAGCGGGATCGGCGCGGACGAGAGTGGAGTTATTGTCCGATTTACCAGATTTACCAGAAAAAAAAAACAAATTTGATGAAAGTCAAATTTACCGACAAAACCAGCAGCAATGAATGGTTCAGGGGGTTCACAAATCCAGATTCCCAAACAGGAAGTTGCCACTGACTGCGGATTTGGTGAATTTCAAATACCTCACTTAGCCCCATGACCAAGCAACCCGAAGTATGGCTCAGAGGACCGATCGGCGGCATCCCTTCACTTTTGCAGCCAGTAGCTCACGCAATCCGGCAGGCTCAGGAAGATACCCATCGCTTACTGGGAGATTTTCCGACGGCCCTGCTTTGGGAAAAACCGGCAGGGATGGCCAGTCCGGCATTTCACCTCCAGCATATTGCCGGGGTGCTGGATAGAATGGCTGCCTATGCCAAGGGTGAGGCCCTAAATGAGTCTCAGTTTGCTTACCTTAAAAAAGAAGGCCTCAAAACCGAAGACTTGACTACCGAACTCCTCTTGGAAAATCTGGATCGCCAAGTCGATCAATTTCTGGAATCCATCGCCAAGACCGATGCTTTGACATTGACTGACTTCCGTGGCGTAGGGCGAGCCCAACTCCCTTCTACTGTTGGAGGATTATTGTTTCACGCAGCCGAACATATGCAGCGACACTTTGGCCAGTTGCTGGTGACAGTAAAAATACTCTTGGCGAAATGAAATAGCCTCTCTCTATTTTCCATTTCAACCACCTAGCGTTGACCGTTCGACTTTAGGCCTCCCAGATCACAGGTTCTGGGATACTGCCGAATCAGGTTAATAGTTAAAGCCAGTTTTTCTAAAGTTGGCTTTTCTTTTTCTTGCCAGTACCTTTATAGTCCCTGAATTCGCCCGACTGACTCACGTTTTTGCCGAAAATTCACGGATTCAGTAAAAAAACACACGTTCGATTGCCCTAAATGAAAGTCCAGCTTGTATGAAGCTATTTTTCATTCCATCGCATCAATTTTCAGCTTCTCAGTGATTAACCGGAGTAAAATCCAAAACTTTATTTTATGCAATTCAAGATCAATCCCAAAAACCCTTCGGCATCTGCTCTGAGGGTCATTCCCGTTTTTGAAGAGGAGCCTGGCAAAGCCCTGATCGAAAACCGGGGAATTCCGAAGCCACCGTCTGCGCTTTTTTCCGGCAAAAAAGACAGTTCTTACAGCCTTGAATCGGCCGGAAAACTGGTTCTGCTGCTCGGCTTGGGGGAAAACCCAGAATACAAAACCGTCGAAACCACCTACCGGAAAATTCTGTCCAAAAATCCAACACTGGTGGAAAACGGCGTATTCCTGGATTTTCCGGACACCTTCTCAAGGGAGCAAACCGAAGCGGCCCTGGTTGGCTTTGCACTTGGAGGCTATTCGATCGGTTTTTACAAAAAAGAGAAACCCAAAGACTATAAAAAGCTGAAAGTCGAAGTCGGCACAAGCCTGGAAAACGCCAAAGCACTCGCCGAACGGGCCGAGAAAATCGCGGCCGCCAAGATCGAAGCGTTCAAACTGGTGGATCTCCCTCCCAACGTCATCACGCCAGAATACTTGGCGGACTGGGCCAAAAATCTCGGCAAAAAGCCCAAACTCAGCGTGAACGTGCTTGATTCAAAAAAGGCAAAACCCGAGGGATTGGAAGCCTTTTTGGCCGTCGGTCGAGGTTCAGCAAAAGACCCAAAATTCATCATCCTGGAGTATCGCCATCCCAAAGCCAAATTTCATCTTGGCTTGGTCGGCAAAGGTGTGACTTTTGACACTGGAGGATTGAATGTGAAAACCCAAGGCATGCACCACATGAAATCCGACATGGGCGGTGCGGCTGCTGTGTTGGCTACCACCCAGCTTGTCTCCGATTTGGAGCTCCACGTCAACCTGACTGCGATCGTTCCTGCGGTTGAGAATGCGATTGATAAGGACGCCTATCTCCCATCCGAAGTGATCGGAAGCCATGCCGGATTGAGCATCGAGGTGATCGATACCGATGCCGAGGGACGTTTGATCCTGGCAGACGGCCTTTCCTACCTGATCAAAAACCATCAACCCGACCAGGTGATCGACCTGGCCACGCTGACGGGAAGCGCCATCGGGACATTCGGGTACGAGTGCGCCGCCCTTTTCTCCAATGACGGAGCACTTTCCCACGGCTTGCAGCGGGCCGGTGAGCTGCTTGGCGAGAAATCCTGGCCCTTGCCGCTTTGGGAAGAATACGGCAAGGAGATGGATTCGGAAATCGCCGATATCAAAAACTACCATGGCAAACCTTTCGCCGGTGCGATCACCGCCGCCAAATTCCTCCAGGCCTTCACACACGGGCATCCTGCCTGGGCGCATCTGGATATCGCGGGAGTGGCCTTTGGAGACAGTGAATTTGCAAAAACCAAGACCGGGACTGGCTACGGAGTCAGGCTCCTGCTCAAGTATATTGAAGATCAACTCTAAAATTTATCCGGCAAGCGTCCCTTTTGCCGGATTTTTTTTTCACATTAATGAGACAAACGTTCTGTCTATGCCTACTTCCAAGACTTTTCTCTGCATTTCCAATTTCTTCAAAGGAAACGCATTCTTAACCGCCCTGAAAAAGCAGGGCAACCGGGTTTTCCTGGTCACCACGGAGCAGCTCCGGGACAAACCCTGGGCTTTTGAATACATCGACGAGGTATTCTATATGCCCGGCCAAGACCTGGACTGGGACTTGGATCTGCTGCTGAAAGGCGTCGGGGGACTGATGAAAGACCACAAAATCGAGGCAATCATTGCCTTGGATGACTACGATGTCGAAAAGGCCGCATTTCTCCGCGAAAATCTGCGGATTGCCGGAATGGGCCAGACCACAGGACGCTATTTCCGTGACAAACTCGCCATGCGCCTCCGGGCCAAGGACGCGGGAATCCGGGTTCCGGCTTTTTCAGCGTTGTTCAACAACGAAGAAATCAACCATTTCGCAGACACCGTGGCCGCTCCTTGGGTCTTGAAACCGAGATCTGAGGCCTCTGCCCATGGCATCATCAAGGTCCACAACAAAGAAGATCTTTGGAAACACATCGACGAGTTGGGCGAAAACAGGATTTATTACCTCGTCGAGCAATTCAAGCCGGGAGACGTTTACCATGCAGATGGCCTTCATCTGGATGGAAAAACCCTGTTTTTGACGGTTTCCCGCTACTTGGCCACTCCGATGGAAATCTCCCAGGGAGGAGGCATCTTTCGCTCTGCCAACCTCAAATACGGTTCGGATGATGACAAAGCCATCAAAAAAGCAAACGCGGAGATCATGAAGGCCTTTGGGCTGAAACACGGCGCTTCCCACACCGAATTCATCAAAAGCCGGGAAGACGGCCAAATCTACTTTTTGGAAACCGCCTCCCGGGTAGGCGGAGCGCATCTTGCCGAGATGGTCGAAGCCGCTACCGGCGTCAACCTCTGGGAAGAATGGGCAAAGATCGAAGATGCCGTCGCAAAAGCCGAAAAATACGACTTGCCGAAAGTTGCTAAAAACTACGCAGGGATCGTCCTGACCCTTTCGAAATACGAGCATCCCGACCTGGGCAGCTTCGACGATCCCGAGGTTTGCTTTCGCGTTCCCCTGGAATACCACGCCGGACTGATCGTCAGATCCGCCAATCAGGAGCGGGTGATGGAGTTGCTCGACAACTATGCCGAGCGCTTTGCCCGTGAGCTTTCGACCACCGCCGCAGCACCGGAGGTAAAGAAGTTTCATTGACTCACTGGTCAAAACTTCTCCTCGATCCCCAATCCGAAAAGTGCAAAATCATACTTCACAGGATCCGCGGGGTCAAACTCCCGCAGTCTTTGGGTGAGCTCAACCGCCGTCAGCCAATCGGTTTGCTTCCGGGTGATCAATCCGAGCTTTCTCCCAACCCGATCCACATGAAGGTCGCAGGGACAGATCAACTGGGAGGGACTGATTTTTT
>CAZGYC010000024.1:0-54806 GCA_964530015.1 uncultured Limnohabitans sp.
TTTAATCTAACTGTTTTAGCTTTGCCTTTCTATTTCAAACATAACAGCTTCACTCACGTTTGTTATTTTTCCGTTGTCCTGCTTCTCCACCGATACCTCTCGGTGCCGGACTATGTACCAACCAACCGCTCCGTACCCCGGCATCGACCGCCTTCTCCTTCCAATATTCCTGCACCGGGGTAAAAAAACCTGCCTATTTTGAACCCAGGGTTCCACCCTGGGCTATTCACGGTTGGACCCCTTCAGGGTCGAACGCCACATCCGGCATTCCCAATCCCCCAACCCTTCTTGACTGATTTTTCGGTTTTACAATCTTGCAACCTTCTAACCTTCGCACTTTCCAACCTCAATTTTCCAATCCCTGCACTGAGCTCGGTTGATGAGCTGCCAGCGCTGAGCCTGCCGAAGTGTCGAATCATGTCGAAGTGTTCCAATTTCAAACCCAACACCGCCATCCCAATCAACCCCAGATTCATCCAGAAATGCCCCGCCCAGCCCAGACTCTCCAACACCCCGGCACAGTTGCAGGGCACACGGGGAAAAGCCCCCACCCAGATCAGCCCCACATACGTGACAAACACCGTCAGCAACAATACGCTGCCCAGGTATCCCCACCAGCGGGTGACCGAAAAGAGCAGGAGCAGGGCAATCAGCAACTCGACTCCGGGGATTGCATAGCTCAATGTCTCAGCAAGTTCAGGGGGAAAGGTCTGGTTGTGGAAAGCCTTCCGGCTGGAATCGAACCGCAGGACCTTGTCCAGTCCGGTAAATCCAAAGACTGCGATCAACAGCGTTGACAACAATGCATGTGTCTGTCCCCTCATGGCTTTCTCCATCGTTTTTCAAATCTCCCAAACAAAATGCCTGATTTCCAAGCATCCCCCATAGACGGATTGGTTTGGGCGACCAACGTCCGGGAATACACCACCAGCCGACGATACAGACGCACAAGAATGTTCCCATGCCGCCAGTCCGACTATGTAAATTTTAGGCTAATTGGCTTATAGTTTGAAATTTTTGGTATATTCCATCCCTTGCAAGGGTTTTTCAGATTTCCGATTTGCTGTATTGGTTGGGTAATCCCGTTTTTTTGGATTGCCATTTTGATGGTTAAAATTCTTTTCTGGCTGAAAAAAAGGATAATAATCTATGCTCAGGATATTATGATCTTCACTGGCAGATCCAGGTCGTATGCTTATAAGATTTTGAATCAGGTGCGTGAGGGAGTGGGGAAGTCTAAGCATGGTATGGTGACCATACAGGAGTTTGCCGAATTTCACTGTATCCCCGTCCGTGAGCTTGAGGAGGTTTTGTTCGGAAAGCCCTGAAACCAAAAAGGACCTGCTGGTAGCAGATCCTTTGTTTTGGAGCTTTTTCTCCGCCGGATTGACGTCCCGGCAATTGGCCTTTTTTCGGCAAGGATTGGGATAGTTTCAAGGCTTCCTGCATCTCTTCATTTTAGGCACTTGACAAGATGCTCTTCGGCCTTTCAGGAAATTTTCGAACAGGTTGTGGTATCCCGCAGCCCATTCTTTTCTCAAATACTGGTGAGTGTCGTCGAGCACTCGCTCGTAAGACTCGTGGTGAAAGCCTTTTCTCCCGGCTTCCTGCCTTGATCAGGCGCTTGATCCGGTGGTTCTGAAATGCCGTTCGGCATTCTTGGTGTTCTTGGCTCAATTTTCCGTAGCCCAGCCACAGCAACTGCTTCTTGGTTTCTGCGTCTATTCTCAAATAGCGGACTCTTGTCCGAAGCCGCTCTCCTTCCGGATACACGAGATAGTACCAGATGGTTTTTTCGAAGGTTAGTCAAGAAAAATTTTAGTCAAGATTTTGGAAGAGTTTCAAAACTATGTTTTGAATAATTAAGAGTTAGTTATGTAGGGCGGAATATAATTTTGTGATATTTAGTTTTGCTTGTTTTCCAGATTTGGCAGGGGAAGAATTGGGGCAACCTGGTTTTTGGAAATATGATTTTTGTTTTAGTTATTAGGTCATTCTAAGTTTTTCTTGTTATCCGGACGGAGTTTTATGGGGTTTTTGGATTGATTGCCTTGTTTCGGCAGGACTGTTTTTGATTGGCTATTTGTTTTGATGTGGAGGGGATGGGTTGAGAGTGGCTCAATTTGCCCTCGCTGGCTTGGATCCGTTTGGGAATTGGGGGCTGAACCTAGGAGGCGAAGTATTCCGAGGGCCATCCAATTGCAAAACCGGACTCCAAAACCGGGTCAAAAGACCTAATTGTTTTACCATTAGACTTTTTGAGAAATGGAGACTAAAATATTTCCAACCGCTGTTTTAAAAAATTCAGTTGAGGTTTACGATTCACAGATCAGTATTCGCTCCAGGGTTATTTATTTGATGCTCCTGTCATTGATCCTTGCCGGAGTGTTGTCGCTTCCATTGATCGTGGTAGATGTGGCAGTACAGGCACCCGGCACTTTTCAGTCTTCGCTCCAAAGAAACAGTGTGGTTAACACTGCAAGCGGGAGATTGGAAGTATTGAATTTGTCTGAGAATCAAAAGGTGGAAAAGGGGGACGTACTTGCAGTCGTCAGAGGGGAACAGATAAACCTGGAGATGAAGGGTCTGGAGGAAAGACTGGTTCTGGTCAACGATTTTATCCGTGATTTGAAAGTCCTGATGGATTTTGATTTTTCCTCTTCCTTCGGAAATCCATCGCCCAAAACCCGTCTTTATCAGGCATCCTTATTTGAGTTTCAAACCCAGTTTTTGAATCAGGAAATGCTGGTTCAGAAACTCGACCGGGATTTCCAGCGGGCAAAGGCACTTTTTGACAGCAAGTCTATCGCATTCGCGGAGTTTGATGGGGTACAGATCCAACACCAACAGGCAACGGCTCAATTGGAACTTCTGGGAAAACAAAGAATCAGCCAATGGGGACAGGAGTCAATTGACTATTCCAACGAAAGAGACCGGCTGGTCAATCAGTTGGAGGTTTCACGGGAACAGTTGGATCAGTATAGAGTCATTGCCGGGATTTCGGGAACCTTGATGAATGTCTTGAATTTAAACGTGGGGGATTTTGTCCATCCAAACCAAAAGCTTGCTGAGATTTCGCCAGGCTCTGGTCTTATAGCCGTGACCTACCTTTCTCCAGCGGACATTGCTTTTCTCGAAAGAGGTCAGGAAGTCAAATTTCAGGTAGATGCCTACAATTACAATCAATGGGGCGTTGCTACCGGAAAAGTGATCGAAATCGCGGATGATTTGACACTGCTTTCCGAAAAGGAAGCCGGTTTTTTGGTTACCTGCAAATTGGACGCTTTGGCCTTGGCCCTTTCAAGCGGGCAAAAGGGCGAAATCCGAAAAGGCATGACATTCAATGCACGTTTTGTGGTGGCAAGGCGATCGTTGTTTCAGTTGCTTTATGACAAAGTAGATGACTGGCTCAATCCTTCGGTAGCCAACAGGGATTAATTTTTTTGACCATGGGGATTAAAATCAAGCAACGTGATATTACAGACTGTGGGGCGGCTTGCCTGGCTTCTGTTGCGGCATTTTACAAGCTGGAATTGCCGGTCGCCAAAATCCGCCAAATGGCATCCACCGATCAAAAGGGCACCAATATTCTGGGTTTGATCGAGGCGGCTACCAAGATGGGTTTTTCGGCAAAAGGGGTTCGTGGAGAGTTTGATGCGTTGCTGGATGTTCCCATGCCCGTGATTGCCCACGTGATTGTCAAGAAAGTCCTGCATCACTATGTGGTGTTGTATAAGGCCACCGACAAGTCTGTCGAGTATATGGATCCGGGAGACGGCCAGATCCATCGGGCATCGCCAGATGCATTTAAGGAAATGTGGACGGGGGTCCTGGTCCTGCTGATGCCCAATGGGGAATTTCAGGCTCTCAGCCAAAAAACAGGCACCTGGGCTAGGTTTTGGTTTTTGGTACGGCCACATCGGGGAGTGATGGTCCAATCCCTGCTTGGTGCCGTAGTCTATACCGTATTGGGGCTGTCCACTTCGATCTATGTCCAGAAAATCATCGACCATGTTTTTGTCGGAAGAAACACCAATCTGCTGAATCTCCTTTCGGTAGCGATGATTGTGCTTTTG
The DNA here is from genome assembly GCA_964530015.1 of uncultured Limnohabitans sp. Taxonomy (GTDB): domain Bacteria; phylum Bacteroidota; class Bacteroidia; order Cytophagales; family Cyclobacteriaceae; genus Algoriphagus. Next base: position 4,077 of record CAZGYC010000024.1, read on the forward strand.
GTCTTTCAGTTGTTCATCGGAACGTTCAAAACGCTCTTTATTATCAAGGTTGGTCAGCGAATAGATGCCCGGTTGATCTTGGGCTACTACAAGCACCTCTTGTCACTTCCCCAGCGGTTTTTTGACACGATGCGGGTCGGTGAGATCATTTCCAGAGTCAATGATGCAGTGAAAATCCGTGCTTTTATCAACGATGTCTCCATCGGTTTTTTGGTCAATGTATTCGTCATCATTTTTTCCTTTGCGCTGATGTTCACATTTTACTGGAAGCTGGCCTTGGTCATGCTGCTGCTGATTCCGTTGTATTCTCTGATTTATTGGCTCACCAACAGGCTGAATAGAAAAGTGGAGCGGAGACTGATGGAAGAGTCCGCCGAACTGGAATCCCAACTCGTGGAATCCATCACCTCAGCGGGGACGATCAAGCGCTTTGGGGCCGAAGACCATGCCAACATCAAGACCGAAATTCGGTTTGTCTCCCTGCTCCGAACGGTCTATCAGTCTGGGTTGAACAATGTTTTTTCCGGGACTTCTTCTGAAGCGGTATCCAGGCTTTTCACGGTCATTCTCCTATGGGTGGGAGCGGGCTATGTGCTGCAAAATGAGATCACCCCCGGCGAGCTGATGTCGTTTTATGCCCTGACCGGTTATTTGACGGGGCCTGTGTCAAGCTTGATCGGGATGAACAAGACGATCCAAAATGCCTTGATCGCTGCTGATCGACTGTTTGAAATCATGGACTTGGAAGCGGAACGGTCCGAAGAAACTTTCCCCATCAAAAAATCCGACGTTGGGGATATCGCCTTTCGGGACGTTTTTTTCCGGTATGGATCACGTGTCAATGTCTTTGAAGGACTTTCGCTGGTGTTTCCAAAGGGGAAGATATCGGGTGTCATCGGAGAGAGTGGCTCCGGGAAAAGCACCCTGGTTTCCCTGCTGCAGAATCTCTATCCGCTTCAATCCGGGAATATTTACATCGGAGAGCAAAACATCAAGTTGGTGGAGAATGGCAGTCTGAGACGGATTGTCTCTGTGGTGCCGCAGCGGATTGATTTGTTTGCCGGGAATGTATTGGAAAATATTGCCTTGGGAGACTACCAGCCGGATATGCAGCGGGTGGTGCATATCTGCCATCGGTTGGGGATGATGGATTTTGTGGAGGGCCTGCCCAATGGCTTCGGTACATATTTGGGGGAAAATGGGGCCTCCCTTTCCGGCGGTCAAAAGCAGCGGGTTGCCATTGCCAGGGCCTTGTACCGCGATCCTGAGATTCTGATTTTGGATGAGGCCACGGCTTCCCTGGATCCGGACTCGGAGCAGTTTGTACAGCAGGCGATCCGAATGTTGGCTGCGGAGGGAAAAACGGTCATTTTCATCACGCATCGATTGGCTGCTGTGCAGGAATTTGACCGATTGTACGTACTGGATAAGGGGAAACTCGTCGAAGAAGGCAAGCATGCGGAATTGGTAGCCAAGGAAGGGAAATACTTCCAGATGATCCGCAAACAGCTTGTGGTATTGACTTAGATCGAAGGAAACTAAATTTTTAACGCTAACCGATAAGAAGATGGAATTTGTAAGACAGATCGAACGGCTACAGCTTTTGAACAAGCTGGTCAGGGAGCAGCGGACGGGAAGTCCGGAAGAATTGGCCGAGAGGCTTGGCTTGAGCAGGCGGCAATTGTATTCTTACTTGGAATTTTTGAAAGATTTTGGAGTGGATATTGCCTATTCCAGAAAAACGAATAGTTTTATTTTCAGTGACGATAAAGAGTTGGAGATCATATTCAAGTTTCAGGTCTTGGGCGAAGAAGCCAGTAGAGAGATAAGGGGAGGAGGAAAATTTATGAAAACATCTTTCTGTGCTGTTTTTCCGCACGGAGCGAGACTAAGTTAGCCTTATGATCAGCCACCAAGATCCATGCTAGCTGCCGATGGAGGCTGTGCTGAGATGAGGAATCCTGACACCTGGAAAAGGTCGGGAAAACGAATGAATTATTAACTTATGGAAAAGTTTAAAGAATTGAGTTTGGAGGAGATGCAGGAAGTGGAGGGGGGGGGCTGGATTACTCAGGCTGTAAAGATTGTGAAAAAGGTTGTTGAAGCACTTGCTATTGGGGAAGCTTTCGATGATTTTACTGATGGATTTACTGATGGGTATAATTCTGTTGAGCCATGGAAACCTTAAAAAACTCTAAGACTATGAAAGAGTTGACTACTTCTGAACTCTCCGAAATTTATGGAGGAGGATGGTTTTATGAAATGGGGAAAGCGGTAGGGAAATTTGTTGCTGAAGTAAGTAATAGCGCAAATGAAGCATTATGGAATGAGGCACTAAATTATCAACTTGGAAGCGGGACTATGGAAAACAGAATGAGAGGAGGCTTGTGAGCTTATGCAAAAATCAAAACAGCGACAAAAAATAATTGTCGCTGTTTTAAATTTCTGGCGTCCGGGTAAAATTATGTGGCTCGAAAAATCCCCTCATGCGTCGAATCAATGGTGGTTTTTGCTTCTTCCCAAAAACACCCCTATTTTCATCTATGCCAGAAAGACTCGTAGGAGGATACGTGGAATAAGTCGAATATGCCGACCCTATGACTTTCAACGCGGGTGCTGAAATATTACCCGGACGCCAGTAGTTTTAAATTACTGTCGTCCGAGTAAAATTATATGGATCGAAAAATCCCCTCATACGTTCAATCAAGGATGGTTTTTGGCTTTTCCAAAAAAACACCCCCTATTTTCATGTCCGCAAGAACGACTCGGAGGGGGATACGTGGAAAAAGCCGAATACGCTGACCTTATGACTTTCAACGTGGGTGCTGAAATATTACCCAGACGCCAGTAGTTTTAAATCAAAAAGTCTATGAGAAGAATTGCACACAATTTGGAAATTTTGATTGATGATCTTGCGGGTAGAAATAAATGGACTATAGTAAGTGGCATGATCTTTATAGACATCGTTCTACTGTTTTTGCTCTCCATTTCTATTACTTACACCCAAGGGGATGAAGTATTTGATTTGGAGTTTTTGTCCGGCGAATCCTTGTCCAGTATTTTTTTTTTAGTGGTAATTTTTGCTCCAATCTTTGAAACGTTTTTATTTCAACTATTGATCATCGAGACAGTTTTGTTTGTCTGGCGTAAGTTGGATTTGCAAAATTCAATGCTGTTTTCTGTGATTATATCAGGGTTTGCATTCGGAATTTCGCATGCCTATAACATATATTACATTTCGGTTACTGTGTTTATGGGGATTTTGTATGGTTTATTTTATTTTGTTGCAAAAGGACATAAAGAATTGAATCCCTTTCTGATAGTTTGTATTATTCATTCTATTTCGAATTTGGTTGGGTTTGTAGTTGATGATTGGCTTGGATTAATGTAGCTTTAATGTACTGTGTTTGAGCACAGCCACTTTGTTGTTTACTAAAACCAGTCTTGATCATGCTAATCTCTTTTCTCAGATCGAGCAGTCATCGGAATTTATTCATTTTAGATTTTGTGGATTCAGTTCGGTAGGGTCGGTTTATAGTTGATCTGGTGTTTGGCTAAATCACGGAGTGAAATGTGTAATTCTCATTGATTGTGTTACGCAATGCTGGCTGGATCATTCCGGCTGTTCACTTTATATGGGTGAATAGATAATGGAAATGAAACGATCCGCAGAAATTCAATGTGCTAATTGTGTTGAGTATAATTACCAGCTCGATTTCATTTTGTTTTTTCGGGGTAAAGATGAAAAAAAATAAATTGACGAATTTGTTCGCTTTAAGCAATGACGAATTGCTTTTAATTGACGGCGGCGGGCTCTTGGAAGTCACGAAATGGCTTTTGGACGGAGGGTCTTATGCGGTAGTCGGAATTGCGGCATAGGAAGGGATTTCAGCCCATGAATCGGCTTTTTTGGGCTCAAATGCAAGGCTATAATGTAATGTGTTTCGGGAATTAGAAGTGGTAGGGTCTGGCCTACCGCCTTTAGCTCTTGGTTGATAAATAAACTGGGTATAAATGTGATGATTAGAAACCTTTCCAAAAAACTTCTTGCTGTTCATTGTTTAAAGATTATAGCTCTTTATTTAGTTGGGTATTTTTTGGCTAGCCACTATCGTCCTTTTCAGAATGAAGAGAGATTTTTTGATCTTGGATTGGCAGACTCTGGGGTTTCTTTTGTCTCCATTATCAGTGTTTATTTGATATTTACACCACCATTTAAATCTCGATTTTACGCAAAAAGAAATGCAATATTCATTTCCTTTGTTTATTTAAGCCAAGAAGTCTATTGTTACTTTTTTCCTGGATTTGTTGGAACTTTTGACTTTAAGGACATAGTTTATTACTCAATAGGTGTAATTGTGATCTATTGGGGAGATGTGTTAAAAAGAAATGTGATTTGATCGTTCCTGTCCTGTTAGTCTTTAAGCTAGTAAAGACGATGAGTTACTTCAGAAAGATTTGGCCTGTTCAAGTGACTAATGTAGGAGCTCGGTATGTTGTGTGTTTTGATTTTAGTAATGAGTGATTTTATTTCTGGCTTAGGCGATGGTTTTATTCAAGGTTTCAAGGAAACAAATCAAAAATGGTAATGGGAAAGCTTGAAATTTTAAACGATCAAGAGTTGCTTCTGATTAGCGGTGGCTCTGAAGAATCCTATTCACTAGGTTATAAGTTAAGCCGATTTTTGGGGGCATTCACATCGAATGCTTTGAATGCAATGGATGCTTTCGCTGATGGGGTGAGAGAGGGAGTGCAAGCAATTAAGGATTTGAAAAGTTGAATGAATTAATGTGGGAGTCTATACTCCCACTTTTTTATGGTTGTAAAGAGAATATTTCCCTATTTTGTAGCAATAATCCTGCTTTTCTCATTATTTAACTACTTGTTAAATAAATTAGTCGAAATGGGGTTTTTGGCTAATAGAGATAGGGCTATATTTACAGACTTTCAATTTTCCAATATTTTACTTTCATTCTTGGCATTTTGTTTTGTTATTCCTATTTTGGAAGAACTTTCTTTTAGAGCTTTTCTGACAAGTAATCCGAAAGTAGTAAAACTTGGAATTTCATTCTTTATAGTAGTCCTAATCTTTAAAATTTTGGAGTATTTTGCCGATATTGGTTTTTGGTTGGATATAGGGGCGAGTTTTTTATTCTCCTCGATACTGTTTTTTCTTATTAATGAAAACAAAATTGATTTAAAATTATTTACTGGAAATATTATCGTTCTCTCAATAGTATCCTCATTTATTTTTGCTTTCGTCCATATAGGACTAAACTATTCTGCTGACAGCCTAATCTTTCTAAGTATTTCGGTAATTCCTTATTTTTTTTCCGGATTGATATTTTGCAAAGTGAGAACAAAATTCGGATTGTTTTATTCGATTTTCTTGCATTCTTTGGTTAATGCTACTGGACTGTTTTTGAACTTAATTTAACGAAAAATGGATGGATTGTATGAGGATTGCTTCAGACAATTGTTGTACCTACGGTTATGTAAATGGAAAAGCAGACAGCGGGCAATGCTAAAAAACCAAAATAGACTAATTCAGTTGGTAATGGTATTGAGTGTGATTGCCGGCTCGATTTTGTTTCTTGTTTTCTTTGGAATGGGTGAAAGGCTGGGCAAGATTCTGGCAGGATTGTTCTAGCCGTTTGCGGAAAATCAAGGCAGGGTTACTGCTTGTCTCGATTCTCCCGGTTCGAGAAGATGGTTTCTTTGATTGTTTTTTTCAAAAATGGGAGGAAGCCCTATCAACAATATTATGGCAGAGGTATTTGGAGTCTTGGTTATGATTTTGGGCCTCGTGATTTGTTTGCGTGGGCTTGCGATTCTTGTGTTAAACAGAGATGGCATTAAAGAAGTAATTGGATTCAGTCTTTCTTCCGGGCTGATTAGAGCTTCTTTTTCTTTTTTCATTTTGGTGTTTCTTCTTTTCTTTGCGGTCTTGTGGTTAAATGTGTCAATGGGATATATTGAATTTTTCTTTGATCCCAAATTAGGCCTTCTGTTGAAAGGGCTATTTCGTGATGCTTGTGGTGCGTTTTTCGAAGAATTTTTGTTTAGGGTATTGATTTTTATCGGATTGATTGATTTAATAAGGAATAGAATTCTGCTGGTATTGACAGCGGCTGTGATTTTTTCAGCGGCGCATTTCCCTTCAAACAAAATAGAGGCAGTAAGTTATTTGCTTTCAGGGATTGCATATGGTTTTGCTTTCCTAAAGTTTAGGAGTTTCGCTGTTCCGTTTATGCTTCACTTTGCATGGAACTTTGTCCAAGGATCAATCTTTGGATTTTCGGTTTCGGGAGTTTCTTCCCAAGGGCTTCTTGAATTGCTGGCGCTTCCAAGTATTGTTTGGAATGGAGAACCTCAGGGTCCTGAAGGCAGTGTTTTGGGGTTGTTTATGAGATTGATTGTCATTTCCGCGATCTATTTGTATCCCTATCAGTCCACGAACCAAAATTTTCTTGTTTTAAATAGAAGCTTAAAATAGCTGGTGATTACTTGTGGTTAAATCTGTGTATATCAAGAAAAATGGGATGGAATTGGGCTTGCCTGCCCACATTTCAATGAAGGAAATTCGGAAAATCGGATCTGTTTTTACCGGCCTTTTCCTGTATAATTATTTTGTGGTGGATAAAATTTCATTGCATTATGGATTGACGGGAGGCATGAGGTCATTTTCAGACCTTTCGACAATTTCCGTTCTTTCTGCAATAGTGATCGCTCCGTTGATTGAAGAGTCTGTTTTTAGGGGAGTACTGGTAAAAAATGATGGGATTAAATTCTACATGTATATTTTTTTGTCAGTTCTTGTCTGTCTATTCATCGATGTTTTTTCCGGAATCATTTTGTCGTGCGCATTTTTGGGGCTTTTTCTTTTGTTCTTAAAAAGAAAGGGTGAATTTGACTGGATATTTGTGGCATTTGTCATTTTTGGAGCAATAACGTTTTGTCTGGTTCATGTTCCTGTTATTGGTGCCCCAACATATCAGATCAATTTGTTTGTTTCGCTCTTGGCATTTTTGCCTGTTGGGCTGTTTTTGTCATTTTCGAGAGTCAAATATGGCCTGAGGTATTCTATACTTCTTCATGGATTATACAACTTAATAATTCTTTGTTTGAATGCGATCGTTTATTGAAATTGTTCTCAGGATGGTATTCATTTTTCTTGGGATAACGCTGATTGATTTGCTCTTTGAGATGTTGTTCGAGAGACTTCCGTTTAGAGATTGGTTGAATAATTTTTTTGAATTGAGAGTTTATATTAATCTTATTGTTTCTGTTATTCTTTCCCTTTATATTCAATTCAGGCAAAAAGATAGCGCTTGATGATAATCGGAAGGGAATAGAGTTTTTTTTGGGGGGGGGAGGGAATTGGATTTTGACTCTACTTTTCCACACGAAGCGAAGCTAAGTTAGCATCATGACCAGCCGCTGAAGCCCATGCTAGCTAAAGGTAGAAAGTTGTGCTGAGATGAGGAATCCTGACACCTGGAAAAGGTCGGGGAAACGAATAAATTGCCAACTTATGGAAAAGTTTAAGGAATTGAGTATGGAGGAGATGCAGGAAGTGGAGGGGTGGTTAGAGATTGGTTTTGCAAAGCGACAATGAAGGTTGTTGAATGGTGGGATTCATCCGATGATCCTGTTTATGATCCTTGTGCAGAATTTGGTTGTGTTTTAGTATAGACTTCAAAATCAAAAAAAATGGGAAGGTTTAAAGAATTGTCTAATGAAGAATTCCAAAATGTAAATGGTGGTGCTTGGTCATTAATTGTCAAAGCAGTAGTTTGGGTAGTTGGTGCCTGTGCTACGGCAGTTGTTGGATATTATGCAGTTGAAGCTGTTCAAGGAATTGAAGATGGATTAAGTGGTGAATGTTGTGACTGCGATTACTAAAATAGAATTCAAATATTCAGGAGGATCGCTTTAAGCGGCTCTCCTGGATTTAAATTTTGGAAAATGAAAGAAATTAGAAAATACGTGATTAACTTCCTTGCGTCTCTTATTATTGTTTTGGTTGTTTATTTTGTATCAAAATACTTTCTCGGATTTGAACAGTTTTCCTCTAAGCATTTGTCAATAATGACTCTTTTGACTTTTATCTACTGTTCATTTTTTCCATTTCCTAAGCAAAGTGTGAAAAGATATAATGGTGATAAATAGTTCTTTGATTTTTCAAGAAAATAAAGGTAGAGAACCTTAGTTGTATGTGCAACATCGTTGCGAGTAAGGTTATCAAAATGCTGTTCCAAATTCCGTCGTTTAATATTACTCCTGTAACAAAGTCAAGGTAAATTCCTTTTTCTGCTGCTTTTCCGCCCAAAGGATCTCCCATTTTTTCAGGAACTCGGGGCGCTTTCCTTTGGCTTTTTTGTTTCTTTGCAGCGGAATTTTTTCCAAACCTATCGACCTATGAGACAGCTACTCCTGAGACCCGGTGCTGAAGAACTGAACTACGAGATCCGGGGAATCGTAAAAAAAGCCCGGCAAATCGAAGCCCTTGGCTATTCCATGACCTGGGAAAACATCGGTGACCCCATCCAAAAACACAACCACGTGCCCGCCTGGATGAAGGAAATCATCGCCGACTTGCTCAAGGAAGACAAAACCTACGGCTATGCAGATTCGAAGGGGGTACTGGAAACCAGGAAGTTTTTGGCCAATCTGAACAATCAAAAAGCAGGGAATCAGATCACGGCGGAGGATGTGCTCTTTTTCAACGGTCTGGGAGATGCGATTGCCAAGCTGTATCAATTCCTGATCCCCACGGCCCGGATTATCGGGCCATCGCCGGCTTATTCGACGCACAGTTCGGCAGAAGCCGCCCACGCCAATACCGCGCCGATTACCTACAAGCTCGATCCGGACAACCAATGGCTGCCCGACATGGAAGACCTCTACATGAAGGTCAAATACAACCCCTCCATCGTGGGCATCCTGATCATCAATCCGGACAATCCGACGGGCATGGTCTATCCAAAGGAAGTCCTGGAGGGCTTCGTGAAAATCGCCGAGGAATTCAGCCTGCTGCTGATCGCGGATGAGATCTACCAAAACATCACCTACAACGGAATCAAAGCGGTGGCGCTGGCAGAGGTGATCGGCAGCCGGCCTGCCATTTCCTTAAAAGGAATCTCCAAGGAATTTCCCTGGCCGGGAGCCCGCTGCGGCTGGATGGAGTTTTACAACCGGGATGCCTCCCAGGAATTTGCAAAACTTTGCCAAACCTTGGAAAATGCCAAGATGATCGAGGTTTGCTCCACGATTTTGCCCCAGTTGGCCATCCCCAGGATCATGAGCCATCCGGAGTACCAGGCCTACCGGGCCCATGCCAACGGGCAGATCGGAAAGCGCTCCGACTGGATGCGCGAAATCCTGGGGGATATCCCCGGCATCAAGTTCAACCCTACCCAGGGGGCGTTTTATAACACGATCGTCTTTGACGACGCCTTGCTTTCTCCCGACCAAACCCTTCCGGTCGCAGACCCCAACCTTCAGGCGCTGTTGGATCGCTGGCTGGATGATCCGGAAATGCCCCTTGACAAGCGCTTTGTGTATTACCTGCTGGCGGCGGAGCGGATTTGTGTGGTTCCCATTTCTTCCTTTTGCTCTGACTTGAGGGGATTTCGGGTGACCCTGTTGGAGGAAAACGAGGAGGTGTTTAAGGATACGTTCAGGAGGCTGGGAAGGGCGATTGGACAGTATTTGGGCTCGGAATGAAATCAGAAGTGAGAAGGCTGAAATCAGAACGCTGAAACCTAAAGCCAGAAGACTGGGCTGCAAAGGATTACTGGGAATTTCTTTTGGCGTTTAGCACCATTGAGGTAAAGATCGCAGTCAATTCATTCGCTTCTTTCGAGTTGGGCTAATCCGGTCGGCTGTCAGCAATCCGGCTTCCAAGATAAGTTCCAGCCAAAAGACGGATTCATCCGCTTCTTCCGGGGCGATGGATAGCTTTGGGATAAATTCTGCCCGTGAGCGCCCCCGTTGGGATCGATAATTGGCGCCAACAGATGTGCCTGACCTGGTCAGTTGTTTGCCCAGTTCAAATCCTGCCGTATTTTTGGGAAGTTCGGATACGAGCTTGATAATTTCCAAAGCGAACTTTTTTGTCCGGTCTTTTAAGTCTCTGTCCATAACCCATTAAAGTTTATTTCCGCCCAGTATCGTTGGAGTGTGTCAGCTTTCTGACTTTAGCTTTCTGATTTTTCAATGGTCCCTGACTTTGATTTTTGGATCTCGCTTTGACTCCTCCTCTTCCTCCGGTTTTCCCTCCAAGGTACTCAGGTCGGGTTGTCCGGCATTGATCCAGGCGGTGTACCAGAAGTCCGCGATCATCTTGATCGAGCGCTTCATCTGCCGCTCGATCTGGTGGTCCAGCGCTATGGCAAAGGCTTTTGTGAATTCACCCGAATAAACCCGGACAGTCAGTCCGTTGCGTTCTTCGTAACTGTATTTCCGGTCTTCGGCAAAATCCCCCGTCAGTGCCTTTTCAGTATTCAGGACACTGTCGACCTGAGCATGGGCCAAAGCCACCGCCTCCCAGATGGCCAGTTGGGGCTTTTCCACGTATTCGGCCTTTCCCACCCAGAGGGAGTAATCCCGCGCCATCAGCTCGGGCACGCGGCTTTCCCAAAAGCCGTGGATGCCCTCCTGTCCGGTAAGCTGTCCGTTGTAGTTTTTGGTGGTGTGGAGCGGGACATTCAGGTCGCCGAGGTAGTGGCCGAGATCTGCGGACAGCCGGAGAATCGCCGAGGCGTTCTTTTGCCCGAAGGCCCTGGTCAGGCTGAGCATTGTCTGGTAGGCCGACCAAGGACCGATGCCGTTGGCCCGAAGGCTGTCTTCCGGAAATTTTCCCGTCGCTTCCGGCCAGTATTTTGGCAGGACCAAGAGTGCACTGTCCCCATAATGGTCCAGGTCGATGAAATGCTTTTCCGCTTCCCCGGTCACCGCGTATCTCCTTTTGTCGGGATTGACGGCATTTTCGGCGAGAAACTCGATGTGGGTTTTGTAAAAGACAATCATCTCGGGAGGCAGGGAGAAAACAGCCTGTCGGTTGATCAGGGAATGCGCGTAAAATCCCCAGTATTCTATCCTTTGGGGCCAAAAAAGAAAGCCGAAAGCCCAAATAACAAAAATCTTCATTCCTGAAAATAGCCAAAACAATTCGCTTTTTGACTGACAAAAAAGTTATATTTGCAGCCTGTTTTGCTCTTCGGGCCAAATATTCTGGTTTGGAAAAAGGCGAACAGGAAAGGAATGTTCGAAATTCCTTTGGCAGAATTAATTATTTCCAATAACTTTGCACTCCAATTCGGAATAGGGGAACGTAAAGAATTTATTTAAAAACGAGATATGGCAAATCACAAATCAGCTCTTAAGAGAATTCGTGCCAACGAAGCGAAGCGTTTGAGAAACAGATATCAAGCCAAAACCACCAGGACTTTCATCAAAAGACTGAAAGCGGCAACTGACAAAGTGGAAGCGATGGAGCTTTACAAGAAGGTTGTTTCTATGCTGGACAAATTGGCGAAGAAGAATGTGATCCACAAAAACAACGCGAGTAACAAGAAATCGAGATTGGCCAAGTTCGTAAGCGCGCTGGCTTAATTTCTCCAAGACTTTCTTAGAAAAACCCTGCCACAGGCAGGGTTTTTTGTTTGCAAACCCGCGATCGGCCGCCAAAGGGGGAGTCGGCCCCGGTATCTTGGACCTCAGGGTGAGATTTCGGATGTTGGGCGCAATTTTTTTGTCAGACATCCGACATCCAGCATCGGACATCATTTCGGATTTCTGACTTTCGATTCCACAGTTCTTGGCTCTTGTTTCTTGCCTCTCGGCTCTTGGACGCGGCGATTTCAGTCCCGATGGGATCTGATTTTAGACTTCCGTCTTCGGTCTTCCAACACCCGACACCAAACATCCAGCATCCCGCATCGGACGAATTTCTCCCGAATCATGGATGTTTCATTCGCTTTTTATGGGTAATTTCAGTTGCACTTTTTGAAGAACTGCTTATGGGTCAGGCTACCTCCATCAAAATCTCCGAATTGGCCGAAGAGGACCGGCCCCGGGAAAAACTCCTGCTCAAAGGAAGATCCGCCCTGTCAGACGCCGAGTTGGTCGCAATCCTGATCGGCTCGGGCACACCGACCCTCAGCGCGGTGGACCTCTCCAGGATGATCCTGCGGGAGGTCAGCCACGACCTGGCCTCGCTGGCAAGAATGTCGGTCAAAGACCTGATGAAATTCAGGGGAATCGGCGAGGCCAAGGCGATATCCATCGTGGCGGCCATGGAGCTGGGCAGGAGAAGGAAAGAGCAGGAGCCGCTTGCCCGGACCAAGATCACCAGCTCCAGGGACATTTACGAGCTGATGAAGCCGGAGCTCTATGACGAGATCGTTGAGCATTTTTACCTGATCCTGCTGACCCGCTCCAATTTTGTGATCAAAAAACACCTGGTCAGTCAGGGAGGGACGGCGGCGACGGTCGTGGATGCCAAGGTCGTTTTTAAAATTGCCTTGGAGCACATGTCGCAGTCGGTGATTTTGGTCCATAACCACCCCAGCGGAAGCCTGACCCCTTCGGAGCAAGACCGGCGATTGACCCAAAAAATGGTCAAAATCGGCCGGGATTTGGATTTGCCGATCCTGGACCATGTGATATTTTCGGATCGTGGCTATTTTAGCTTCGCCGATGAAGGCATACTCTAATTCATGAAATGCCCATGAGAAAAGCTTTTGACACATGGGGATGAATATACAGGGCATTCCTCCCGATGGGATATCGGGATGGCCTTAAAAAATCAATTATAAACAGATGAAAGCAAGTCAGGTTATTTTGGTTGTCGTGGCGATGGTGGTTTTGGCCGCTGTTGGCTACATGTTTACCGCCGGCGAAAGCCCGCAAGATTACATCGCGAAGATCGAAAAGGAGCGGGAGCGCCAGTATAAGTTTATCCGGTTCAATGTGGACTCACCGCTTACGGAGGAGCAAAAAGCCAAGTTTACTTCCCTGACTTTTTACGACACCGATCCTGCCTACCGGGTCAAGGCGCGACTGTTGCCCCTCGAAAACAAGAAGGTAAGGGAAGTGCCCCTTACGGACGGTTCGGTGCAACGGTATATGGAGCATGCCTATGCGGAGTTTGAACTGGGCGGAAAAACGAACAAACTGCTCCTGCTTCAGGCAATGGGCGAAGTCGACAAGCGGAATTTCTTTTTGGCCTTTGCCGACGAGACCAGCGCCAGGGAGACCTATGGGGGCGGCCGCTACCTCAACGTCCGGCAGGATGGCAAAAACAGCATCACCATCGACTTCAATTTGGCCTACAATCCCTATTGCGCCTACAATCCCGACTATGCCTGTCCGATTCCGCCCAAGGAAAACCTCCTGGATATCGCGATCGCGGCGGGGGAGAAAAATTACAAGTAATAGGCAGGCCCTCCTGCAATTCTTCTAAATTTGCCCATCTGTTTTTGAAAAGGTGCCAATGCACCTTTTTTGTTAAAACCCGGGAATGGATTCCCGTAAAAAATAGCTTAATGAAAATCTCGATCAACAGACTCAAAAACTACCTCCCGCTTTCCGAAAGCCCGGAAGAAATAGCGGCCCTGCTTACCCGTTCGGGACTGGAAGTGGAAGGAATCGAGGAATTTGTGTCCGTTCCCGGAGGCCTGGAAGGGGTCGTCATCGGAGAGGTCGTGTCCTGCGGAAAACACCCGGACGCAGACAAACTGAGCCTGACCACAGTCGATGTCGGTTCGGCCATCGTCCCCATCGTCTGCGGGGCACCCAATGTGGCCCAAGGGCAAAAAGTGGTCGTGGCTACCGTCGGGGCAAAGCTTTACCCCTCAGTGGGCGAGCCTTTCGAAATCAAAAAAGCCAAGATCCGCGGACAGGTCTCCGAAGGGATGATCTGTGCCGAGGACGAGATCGGCCTGGGTTCTTCCCACGCCGGGATCATGGTGTTGGACACCGACCTGCCCAACGGAACGCCTGCGGCTGACTATTTCGAAGTGTCACGGGATCATATCCTGGAGATCGGCCTGACTCCAAACCGGGCTGATGCTGCCTCACATTTAGGGGTTGCCCGAGATTTGAAAGCGCTTTTGGGAAGAGAAATCAACCTGTCGGAAGAGAATCCGCTGACAGTTGAAAAATCAGGTCCGTCCGTCTCTGTTGAAGTTCAAAATGCCGCGGATTGCCCAAGATACGCAGGAGTAGTCTTGACCGGCATTAAGGTCGCCCCGTCTCCGCAATGGTTGCAAAATTTCCTCCGTTCCCTCGATCTTGAGCCGATCAACAACGTAGTGGACATCACCAATTTTATCCTGCACGATCTGGGCCAGCCGCTTCATGCCTTTGATGCGGACAGGATTTCCGAAGGGAAAATCATCGTGGGAAAGCTTCCAAAAGGAACTCCTTTTGTGACCCTGGACGGGAAGGAAAGAAAGCTGTCCGGGGAGGAATTGATGATCAACGATGCCAAAGGAGGCATGTGCATCGCCGGGATTTTTGGAGGAGACCATTCCGGTGTCAGCGACGGGACCACGTCGATTTTCCTCGAATCCGCCTATTTCTCCCCAGACGTGATCCGAAAAGGTTCCCAGGTGCATGGGCTGAAAACCGATGCGTCTTTCCGCTTTGAGCGGGGAACCGATCCCAATATGCCGGTCTATGCATTGAAAAAAGCGGTGGCATTGCTTCAGGAAACCGCCGGGGGAAAAGTGGGTTCGGAGATTACGGATCTGTATCCCGAGCCGATTCAGGATTTTCGGGTCGAAGTGTCCTACGGTCATATCAACCGCCTGATCGGAAAGAAAATCGAACCGACCGAAGTGAAATCCATCCTGGAAAGCCTGGAGATCAAAGTTCAAGAGGAGACCGCCGAAGGCTTCACGGCCATCGTCAAGCCTTATCGCGTGGATGTGACCCGCGAGGCGGATATCATCGAGGAAGTCCTGAGAATCCACGGGTTTCATCAAGTAGGGCTTTCCGAAAACCTCCGGACCGACTACCTCGCCGAGCATCCGGGCAAGGATCTGAACAAGCTCCAGTACCGGCTCTCCGAAATGCTCGCCGGACAGGGCTATTTCGAGCTCATCACCAACAGCCTGACCAAGCCGGTCTACGCGGAAAAGTCCGGCTTCCTTGACCCAGCGGCAAACGTGGAGATCTACAACAAGCTGAGCGAGGACCTCGGGGTGATGCGGCAGTCCCTCTTGTTCAGCGGCTTGGAAGTGCTGGCACACAATATCAACCGCCGCCAGACTGATTTGAAGTGTTTTGAGTTTGGTACCGTGTATCAAAAAACGGGGGATGGCTACCAAGAAGGCCGCAGGTTGGCAATTTTCCATTCCGGCAACCGTTCTTCCGAAAGCTGGATTGAGCCGGAGAAGCCCTTTGGATTTGCGGATCTGTATGCGACAGTGGAGCGCGTTCTGGAAAGACTCAATATCGATTTGGGCCAAGTCAACATGGTAGAGGCTGCGCCTTTTGCCTACGGGCTGGTTTTGAAACTGGGAGAGAAAGAACTGGGGACTGTTGGGCTCGTGGATGAAAAAATCCTGAAGCTGGCCGAAGTCCGTCAGGAGGTTTGGTTTGCCGAGCTGGATTGGGACCTACTGGCCAAGAAAGCCTCAGGCTTGAAGAAATACGGGGAAATCTCCAAGTTTCCCGAAGTGAGGCGGGACCTCTCGCTGGTGATCGACCAAGCCGTGACCTACGATCAGGTCAAAGCCGTTGCCGAAAAGGCCGGAGGGAAATTGGTCAGGCGGATTGGCGTGTTTGACGTGTATCAGGGAGACAAGATCGAGGCGGGCAAAAAAGCCTATGCGCTGAGCTTCCACCTGCAGGACCAGGAAAATACCCTGACCGATAAGGTAATTGAGAAAACTATGAGTAAATTGATTCAAGCCTTCCAGGATCAGGTGGGCGCCATCATCAGAAGCTGAAAATGATTCACGAGGAACTGCAAAAATTGGAGAAGCTGGCCGTGCAGGCTGGCAAAAAACTGGAGTCCATCAGTGCTGAGAATGAGCAGTTAAAGGCTCGCATGGCCCAGCTTGAACGGGAAATCCAGGGAAAAGAGCAGGAAATCCATCATTTTAAAAATAAGATTAAAATTAGTAACATTGTGGACAACCGACCGGTGAATCCAGAGGATGCCACCGAAATGAGTGACTTAATCAATAATTATATACAGGAAATCGATCATTTGATCACATACCTTTCCGAATGACATGGAGACGCTGGCCATCAGAGTGAAAATCGGGGAAAGGGAATATCCCATGCGTGTCAGGCCTGAAGACGAGGCCAAAATCAGACATGCCGGGAAACTGATTAATGAAAAATTGAGGAAATACAAAGCCGAATTTGGTCTGGATGACTTCCAGGATCTGCTTGCCATGGTCGCCTTTGACTGCATGGTGGAGTCCCTGGAGACCAATGAGGTCAATGCGGAGGACAGTGAACATATCCGCAAGAGTATTTCCCACATTTCAGCCTTGTTGACCAAGGCTGTTTGATTGTTGATATCCGCTTGTTTCTGGGATTTTCGGAGCCGCGAGGGAGTTTAACTATATAAACACCTATGGCAGACGTACTATTTATCATCCTTGCAGCCCTGGCGGGGCTTGGCGGGGGTGCCGCATTGGCGGGATTTTTCATCAAAAATAAAAATGCAAAGCTGGAAGATGAGGCCAAAGAAAAGGTCAAATCCATGCTCAGGGAAGCGGAACTCACCGCTGAGACCATCAAAAAAGACCGGATCCTGGAGGCCAAAGAGAAGTTTCTGAAGATGAAGGGCGAGTTTGATGAGGAGATGAACAACAAGAAAAGCATCATCATCACCAACGAGACCAAAGTAAAGCAACTCCAGCAGCAAGTCGCTAAAGAGCAGGAAGTCCTCAAACGCAAAGAGGCCGAACTGGACAGCAAAAAAGAGAACCTCACTGCCCAACTGCATTCGGTTCAGGTCAAAAAAGAGGAACTCGACCGGATCACCAACCAGCGGATAGCGGACCTGGAGAAGATCGCCGGGCTGACCCGGGAGGAAGCCAAAGACCAAATCGTGACCATGCTCACCGAAGAGGCCCAAACCAAAGCTTCGTCCCAGGTCAAGGACATTCTGGATGAAGCCCGGCTGACGGCGACCAAGCAGGCAAAAAAGATTGTCCTGGACACCATCCAGCGAACTGCTACCGAGCATGCGGTCGAAAACTGCGTGTCGGTCTTCAACATCGAAAGCGACGACATCAAAGGCAAGATCATCGGTCGGGAAGGACGGAATATCCGTGCGCTGGAGGCTGCTACCGGCGTGGAAATCGTCGTGGACGATACGCCGGAGGCGATCATCATTTCCGGGTTTGATCCGGTCAGAAGGGAGATTGCAAGGCTTTCCCTTCACCGGTTGGTTCAGGATGGACGGATCCACCCAGCCAGAATCGAGGAAGTGGTGGCCAAAACCGAGAAAAACATCGAAGAGGAAATCGTCGAAATCGGCGAACGAACCTGCATCGACTTGGGTATCCATGGACTGCATCCCGAGCTGATCCGGATGGTAGGACGGATGAGATTCCGGTCTTCCTATGGACAAAACCTCCTGCAGCACTCCCGAGAGGTGGCCAAACTGGCAGCGACCATGGCGGCCGAAATGGGCCTGAACGCCAAGCTTGCCAAGCGTGCAGGTTTGCTTCACGACATCGGGAAAGTATGGCCTGAAGAGCAGGAATTGCCCCACGCAATCCTGGGCATGGAGCTTGCCAAGCGCTACAAAGAACATCCGGAAATCTGCAATGCGATCGGAGCCCACCACGATGAAATCGAGATGACCTCGATGATCTCGCCGATCGTCCAGGCTTCCGATGCGATTTCGGGTTCCAGACCCGGTGCCCGCCGCGAGATCATGGACAGCTACGTGAAGCGTCTGAAGGAACTGGAGGAATTGGCTCTTGGATTTGATGGGGTCAACAAATGCTTTGCGATGCAGGCAGGGCGCGAGCTGCGGATCCTGGTCGATGCGGACAATGTCGATGACCAAAAAGCAGGCAAGCTGTCCTTCGATATTTCACAAAAGATCGAAAAGGAAATGCAGTATCCCGGTCAGATCAAAGTCACCGTGATCCGGGAAATGCGGGCAGTCAACTACGCCAGGTAATTCTTGGGAGGACTTTCAAGGAAATGGCAACCCCGATCTGGAGTTGCCATTTTTGTTTTGCAGAATTGCGGGGATTTGTTTGGAAGAATCCCGAATTGCAGGATCACACGCACCAGAATCCGACGGGAGCTTTCAAAGGAGCCAATTTGGCCGTGGAAGGATCTCGCCGTGAGTTGCCGGAACCCGTACCTTTTCCCAAACCCTCATTCCAAAAAACCTGAACTATCCGATTCATGAAATTCGAACATTTTGCGCTCAACGTCCCCGACCCCGTTGCCATGTCCCATTGGTATGAGCAGCATCTCGGACTGCGTGTCCGCAAGCAAATGGATTCGCCTCCCTATATGACTTTCCTGGCCGATGACAGCGGCACGGTGATGCTGGAGCTCTACTCCAATCCCAAGGGCGAGACCCTGGAGTTTTCCAAGCTGCATCCCCTTGCGGTTCATTTGGCCCTGGTATCGGAAGATCCTGCAGCCGACAAAGCCCGACTCACCAAGGCGGGAGCAGTCGAAATCAGCGACGATATCCTGCCCGATGGATCCCATCTGGTGATGCTGCGCGATCCTTGGGGTGTCTGTTTGCAGCTTTGCAAAAGGGCCGTCCCGATGTTGGACTATACTTGTTAAAACCGACCCATCCAGCATCGTCTGGGGATGCCGCACGGTTCGGTTTGGATCCCCGGTATTCCAATGTGGAAGTTTGCTGGAACGGCCCGATGAAGGTCCGTCCACAATGGGATTGTGTAATTGACCGTACAAACCTATCTTGGCTTTCGCACAAAGCAACTTTCCGGTATGTCTGACTTGCTTATCCCGTTTCCAGTACTCAAGCAAACCCTCCAGCAGGTTTTGGAGAAAGTGGGGTTTGAAGAATCCCCGGCCGTGCTTTGCGCAGCTCTTTTTGCCGGGGCGGACCTGGATGGGGTGCGCTCCCACGGCGTGGAACGGTTTGGCAGATTCCTTCAGTACATCAGGGAAGGGGCCGTCTTTCCCGACAAAACCCCAGTCTTGCGGTCGAAGTCCGGCTTTTTCGAGCGATGGGACGGTCAATTGGGCCCCGGCAATCTGAATGCCCATGCGGCCATGAACCGGGCAATTGAGCTTTCTTCGGAAAACGGAATCGGCTGCGTGGCTTTGGCAAACACCAATCACTGGATGCGGGGTGGGAGCTATGGCTGGCAGGCGGTTGGGCAGGGCAAGATCGGGATTTGCTTTACCAACACGATGCCCAATATGCCCGCCTGGGGAGCGAAGGAATCCAGGTTGGGGAATAACCCCCTGGTCATCGGCATTCCCCGAAAAAATGGTTCCGTAGTACTGGATATGGCCATGTCACAATTTGCCTATGGCAAGCTGAGCCGACTGGCCGAGGCTGGGGAAATGGCCGACTTTCCCGCAGGATTTGATCAAGATGGAAATCTGACCCAAGATCCAAAAACCGTCCTGCAAAACCAATCCGCACTGCCTATTGGACTTTGGAAGGGAGCGGGCTTGTCGCTGATGTTGGATTTGCTTGCGGCTTTGCTCTCGGGGGGAAACAGCACGATGGAGATCGGAAAACGTAGTCTGGAAACCGGGCTTTCGCAGGTTTTTGTCGCGCTTGATCCCAGGGTATTGGGTTTGGAGGCTTGGTTTGAAGAAAAGGCGGAAGCCATACTGGAAGACTATTTGGGTGCGGGAGCTTTTGGGGGAAGATCGGTCTTTTATCCGGGGCAGCAGACCTTGCTCACGCGAGAGAAAAACCAGGAGCTGGGTGTACCCGTTGCCGCGAAAACTTGGAAAAAACTAACAAATGAACTGAAATAATGACTACAAAAGGAATTGGAATCGTCGGTACCGGGGCCATAGCCCTGAAGCATGCACAGGCCATCGCGGAGCTGGAGGGGGCAACCTTGCTGGGGCTTTTCAACCCCAATCCCAAAAGTGCCGAAGTTGCCAGAACGCGGTTTTCAGGGCCGGTTTTCACGGATTTGGGAGAGTTTCTCGGGATCGGGGGGCTGGACATCGTCTGTATCTGCACCCCGAGTGGCATGCACCTGGAGCCGGGACTGGCGGCTGTCCGGGCCGGAAAACACCTGATGGTCGAAAAGCCGATCGAGATCAATCTTGCCCGTGCGGATCAACTGATCGAAGTAGCTGCGGAAAACGGAGTCAAGCTCGCCGTGATCTTCCAAAACCGCTTTTCGGCCGACTATCAAAAGCTGAAAAAAGCCGTGGACGACGGTGTATTTGGCCGCTTGCTGATGGGAAATGCGTATGTGAATTGGTTCAGAAACGATGCTTACTATTCCACCAGTGCCTGGAAAGGTACGCTCAAGGCCGACGGCGGTGGAGCCTTGATCAATCAGGGGATTCATACCATCGACCTGCTTCTGGACCTGATGGGCGACGTGAAAAATGTCTATGGGCAGGTGCAGACCACGCTTTACCCCATCGAAGGCGAGGATTTGGGTGCTGCGCTGGTCAATTTCCGGAACGGGGCCTTGGGAAACATCACCTCGGCCACGGCGCTTTATCCCGGATATCCCGAGCGGATCGAAGTGTTTGGGACAGCAGGAAGCGCAATCTTGGAGGGAGGAAAGCTGACGGCCTGGAATGTCAGGGACCAGCCGCCCGTGGAGATCTCAGCCGGCTCAGGTGGAGGCAGCGGTTCTTCGGATCCCAATGCCATCGGAATCCAGCTTCATCTGGATCAATGGAGGTTGTTTTTGGACGCTCTGGACACCGATCAGCCGGTGGTGGTGGATGGCAAAACGGCCAGAAAATCCGTTGAGCTGATCTGTGCGATCTATGAGTCCTCCCGACTCGGCCAAGTCTTGACGCTCTGAGATGGATCGGATCGAGACCCATCCCTTTGAGCCCTTTTGCCCGAGGAATGCTTCCACGCTGATCCTCGGGAGTTTTCCCTGTTTCAATGGAGCGGGCTATGGGGATTGGTTTTACTGCGGGAGCGGCAAAAGCCATTTTTGGAAACTCCTGTCCGATACCTTTGGTCTTCCCGCGGAGAGCCTTGGGCAGAAACAGAACTTGTGCCTGCGGCATAAAATTGCAATCACCGACGTCGCCTACAGGATTGTGCGGGCAAAAAACAACTGCAGTGATGCCAATCTGAGGATTGTCGAACACAACAAAACGGGAATTCTCCAATGCCTGACTCCGACGATTAACCGGGTGTTGTTTACCAGCAGGTTTGTCGAAAAGGAATTCAAAAAGCTGTTCCCGGACTTCGCCATCCCTACAGAAGTGCTGCTCTCACCATCCCCTGCCGCAAATGCCCATATCGCGAGCCTGACAGATTACAAGAATAAGCGTGTCGGAGGGGAGATCCGATCAATCTATGAGTATCGATTGGCAGATTATCGGACGAAGTTGGGTTCTGAAATCCACGCGGCTATTCCATCACAAGAAGCGCTGGCACAGCAGCAAAGTCTGCCGGACTGACTTCTAAATCGATTTCGTAGTTTTTGAGAATACTCTGCCAATAAAATCTAATATTTAATTTTCCACAGGTAAGGTAAAAATAGACCGTTCCGTAAATAATAGCATTCAATCAACCCAACAATTCAACCCAAAAAATTAATGGATAATCAAAACGTAGGCAAATACAGATGGACCATTTGCGCCATGCTCTTTTTCGCCACTACTATCAACTATCTGGATAGACAAGTACTTTCATTGACATGGAGTGATTTTATTGCGCCTGAGTTTCACTGGACAAACAATGACTATGGAAATATAACCGCTTTGTTTTCAATATTTTATGCGGTGTCATTGTTGTTTGCCGGGAAATTTGTCGACTGGATGGATACCAAAAAGGGATTTCTTTGGGCCATCGGTGTTTGGTCAGTAGGAGCCTGTTTACATGCGTTTTGTGGAATCGCAACAGCCGGAATCCTAACCGGAAACTGGTTTGTGGGCTTTGAAGGCGCAAAAGAAATCATCGGTACGGTTGAAGACACGGCGACGATTATTTCCGTCAGTGTGGCGCTGTTTATCTTTGCCAGACTCATCTTGGCGGTAGGCGAAGCGGGAAACTTTCCGGCAGCCATCAAAGCAACCGCCGAATATTTTCCAAAGAAAGACAGAGCGTTCTCTACCAGTATATTCAATGCAGGATCTACTGTCGGAGCTTTGGGAGCACCGATATCCATTCCTTTTATTGCGAAGGCATTTGGTTGGGAAATGGCATTTATAATTATCGGTGCCCTGGGTTTTGTGTGGATGGGCTTTTGGATATTCATTTATGAAAAACCTGAAAAACACCCCAAAGTCAGCCCGTCAGAATTAGCCTACATTCAACAGGATATTCTTGCAGACAGTAAGATAGAGGGGTATGTTCCTGAGTCTTCTGCCAAAGTATCGTTGATTGATTGTCTTAAATACAATCAGACATGGGCATTTGCTTTTGGCAAATTCATGACCGACGGGGTGTGGTGGTTCTTTTTGTTCTGGACACCGGCGTATCTAAGTTCGGTTTATGGAATGGATTCCACAGCGGCTGCGCTTCCGTTATTTGTGCTGTACATGATTACATTGCTTTCGATAATCGGGGGGTGGCTACCAACTTACTTTGTTGAAAAAAAAGGAATGAATCCCTATGCAGGCAGGATGAGAGCGATGCTGATTTTTGCATTTTTCCCTTTATTGGCTTTGGTGGCGCAACCCTTAGGGTACATTTCTTACTGGCTTCCCATCATTATTATTGGCATCGCAGGGGCAGCGCACCAAGCTTGGTCGGCTAATATTTTCACTTCGGTCGGTGATATGTTCCCTAAAAAGGCAATTGCCACGGTTGTAGGGGTTGGCGGGTTAGCGGGAGGAATTGGCGCAACCATCATCAACAAAGCCTCCGGCATGTTATTCGACTACAGTAAAGAAAGCGAAATGGTTTTCATGGGATTCCAAGGCATTGAAGCCGGATATTTCATTATTTTCTCCATTTGTTCTGTTTGTTACTTAATTGGCTGGAGCGTAATGAAGACATTGGTGCCAAAATATAAGCCGATCACAGATCTCTAAGATTAAGCAAAGCGGGCTGACTTGTCAGATCTGCAATTGGGTAAACTCCCTCCAAAGGTTGCGGCTTTTGGAGGGATTGTTTTTTGGCGTGGGACTGCTTGGAAGTCACCCCGAATCGGTCGATCCCGACAATGGATATTCCCCGGCGGATCGACTGGCCGGACGGGGTAAACAAGCTGGTCATCCCGGTTTGCTTCTGTGGCTTTGATCTGATCTGTCGAGTGTAGAATAACTGGTTAAGCGCTCCGGTACGGCCCGAGAAATTTGTCTCCATTGAAATGTACCAAATGGTCAGGATTGTCTGCGATCCAAACCTCTGTCTCCCACGCTATATCGGCTATAAATTGACGAAATTTAGTTCTGTTCAAAAATGCAGTAACATAAACAATCTCCGCACTACAGCTACTTGTTAATTTTTGGAGTTGAATTAGCCTCAGTTCGCTTATCGGCCCTGAAGAGTGAACTGCCTCGACCAGATAGAGCCAATTCTTTTCTTTTGAATATGCTATGATGTCAGGCAATTCTTCATGGGAGATTTCAAAGAAGCTCAACTCTTCAAGTTTTGCCTTTTCTAAATATAAGTATTTGTCTGAAGTGTCTCCGACATAAAGCACTTCAGCGCCATGCCCGTATCTCGGGAGAAACTCTTCAATGATTGCTTTTTGTAAATCATTGTGTTCTCCGGCTGAAAATGTAAGTCTTCCGCCGAAAGGGAGTGTAACGTTCACTTTTGCTATTTCCCGCTCCCTCTTGAGTTTTTTGCTCAAAGGTTCGATACTTTTCAATTTGTTGGAAACCTTCTCTTCCCAGTTTTTTGCACCAAAGCTTCTGATGAGTTCGGAATAGGTGGGGTTGATGGAATAGCCGCGCGTCGAATCATTCGTTGCGGAATTAGGACTTGACTGTAAGACAATTTCTGCGACGGTAAGTAACTTCAAATCTTTCCTCCTGATGTCGTCATAAGATCCTGAGCTTATGCTTTCCCCAAAATGATTGTTGACGTAGATGATGATGTTCCTCGTTTTAAGGGAATAGCCGCTGCTGAGATCTTTCACGTTTTTGAAGTCGGCTGGCTGTCTTATATCGCCGCACGCCAAAAAAGCAATTGCCATTCTCTCCAATCTGCGGGGACTGGCATCCAGAGGAATTCCGAAAGTCTCAAGGATATAAAGTGCGGTATTTATCAGTTCCTGGATCTGAGGCGTTTTCTGGCTGAATGATTTTAATTTATCGGGACTGATATACTGCTTCATTGTCAAAAAGCATCAATTGTTCGTTTTCAGTTAAGGTATATGGGATTGGGGCTTTACAGGTTAGATGGGTTTTTATGTTTAAAGCCAAATGATATGCAAAATTTGGAGCAACGGCATTTCCGATTTGATTGAACTGATTTGTCTCGGTGCCTGAGAATTCAAACCAATCTGGAAAGCTCTGAAGCCTAGCGGCTTCTCTCACTGTAATTCTTCTCCTACGCCCATCTGTCAATCTAACTCGGTGCATGTCGCCAGTAGCACCAGCTATATTTCTGCACGTCAGTGTTCTTGCAGGTCTGTCTAGGTATAAGTCTCTTGGATTAATGCATTGTGAGGCTTTCTCGTAGTTTGCCACGTATCTGTCCATGGATTCCGTGAAAAACTTGGAAGTTTCGTTAAATTGAAAAGGGAGTTGCCCCAAGGCTTGACCGGCTGTGACCTTTCTATTGATTTTTGTAGGAAGGTTTATTTTTTGCTTTGATCCAATTACGATGACCCTTTCTCGATTTTGGGGAACTTCATAATTCACGGCGTTTAGAAGAGCGTAATTGATGAAGTATCCCAAACTTTCAAGTTCTTCAATGACTTCTTTTAAATACCACTTGTTTTTGTACAGCATCCCCCTGACATTTTCAAAAAGAAGAACTTGGGGGTCTAGTTGTCTAATCGCGGATAAAAATATGGGAAAACCATCCCGAGAATCTTTCAGGCCAAGTTGTTTTCCTCCCACGCTAAATGGCTGACAAGGAGGGCCGCCAATGACGATGTCAGCTTTTGGGTACTTTGACTCAACTGTCAACTTTTCGTTGATGCATTCTCCGATTAGATTTTTGTTGTAGGTGATGCTTGCTTGCTCATCCATTTCATAACCAATGGTTTTGAATCCATTGGCTTCAAATCCCAGGGAAAGTCCGCCGCAGCCTGCAAAAAGATCAACCACTGTTTTATTCAATTCAGTGTCAATCCAAGGTCTTAGTTTTTTGTTTATTTCTTCCCAATATTCCATGTTCCAAAGGTACAAAGTGATTCCGGTTTCTGGCGTTTGAAACAATTTTGAACGCCTCTGCTTTTAATGTTTATTTCGTCAACTGTTTTTCAATTCTCAAAGTCTTCAAATTAGCCATTTCCTAATCAGTAGCAAGACCTCTCGCGTAATTTGTAAGTATTGACGGAATTTCACTTAAAATCCCTCGAAGGAAACAACTCTCCCTGCATTGCTTTGGGTTGTTTTTTGGCACCTTCTTCCAGGGATTTTTTGGAGATTCTCGGCTGGACGGTGCCGAGGTCTCTTGCTTCTGCATCAAGATTCATCAGGCCGGTGAGATTGCGGCAGGAATGCACCACTACATGGATGACTTCGCCTTCGATCTGCACTTTGCCGCTGACCATAAACAGCTTCGACTGGACGATGATCTTGCGGTATTTTTCAAATGTTTTGGCCCAAACCACCAGATTGGCGAATCCCGTCTCGTCCTCGATCGTGATGAACAGCACCCCTTTGGCGGTGCCCGGACGTTGCCTGACGGTGATCAGGCCACAGACTTTGACCGACATGCCGTTTTTTAGCTCCTTTAGCCGGGCCGTAGGCAGGATGCCCAGTTGGTCCAAATGGGTGCGAACGAAGCTGACCGGGTGGGCTTTCAGTGACAACGTGGTAGAAGAGTAGTCTCTCATGACGTGCTCCATGGGGGAGATGGTCGGCAGGATTGTTTCAGAAGCCGAGGGGGATTCGGCAGATTGATCCTCGAAGATTCCCGTGAAACGCCCCTGCAGCGCCGAAACTTCCCACAGTGCCTGCCTTCGGTCGAGGCCAATCGACCTGAACGCATCCGCGTCAGCGAGCCGTTCCAAGGTTGTCTGTGCAATGCCGAGATTTGCAAGGTCAATGATCCTGTCGAACCGCTGAGTTCTGCCCAAAGCCAAAGATTGTACGTCCTCCTCCCGAAGTCCTTTCACCTGTCGGAATCCCAGCCGTAGCGCATGGGATTTTTCCGCTATCATCTCCAGCGTATTGTCCCAATGCGAATGATTGATGTCAATCGGCCTGACTTCCACGCCGTGCTTTCGCGCGTCGATGACGATCTGGGCGGGTTGGTAGAAGCCCATAGGCTGGCTGTTGAGCAGGGAGGCGGCGAAGATGTCGGGGTAGTAGCACTTGATCCAGGAGGAGATGTACACTAGCAGGGCAAAGCTGGCGGCGTGGCTTTCCGGGAAGCCGTAGCTTCCAAATCCTTCCAGTTGCTTGAACACCCGCTTGGCAAATTCTTCTGTGTAGCCATTGGCGACCATACCGCTGACCAGTTTTTTCTCATATTGGCTGACTAATCCTTTGGCTTTGAATGTGGCCATACTGCGGCGCAGTCCGTCGGCTTCCGCGGGGGTAAAGCCTGCCGCTACGATGGCGATTTCCATCGCCTGCTCCTGAAACAGCGGGACGCCAAGCGTTCTTCCCAGAATTTCCTCCAGCTCTTTGGAGGGATACTCGATGGGTTCCTCGCCGTTTCGGCGCTTGAGATAGGGATGTACCATGTCTCCCTGGATGGGGCCGGGCCGAACGATGGCCACCTCGATGACCAGATCGTAAAAGTCTTTGGGACGCAGTCTGGGAAGCATGGACATCTGTGCCCGGCTCTCGATCTGAAAGACTCCCAAGGTATCGGCATGGCTGATCATCGCATAGACTTTCTCGTCGTCCTGAGGGACGTTGGCCAGAGTCAGCGAAAGGCCATAATGCTGACGGGCGAGGTCAAAGCCCTTTCGGATGCAGGTGAGCATGCCCAATGCCAACACGTCTACTTTCAGGAAACCAAGTGCATCCACGTCATCCTTGTTCCACTCGATGCAGGTACGGTTTTCCATCCGGGCATTTAAGATGGGGCAGAGGTCGGACAGTTTGTTTTGCGTGATGACAAATCCCCCGGTATGTTGCCCGAGTTGCCGGGGAAAGCCAATGTATTGCCCGGTAAGCTCCAGCACCTTCATGAGGTGCTTGTCCCTCGGATCAAAGCCTTCGAGCGTGGGAATGTCATTTTGATACCAGTCTTCTGTCAGTTCATAGTGGGACTTGGAAAGGCGGTCGACCATGTCAACGGACAACCCCATGGCTTTTCCCACATCCCGTATGGCACCTTTCCAATGTACCTGGGTGACGGTTGCCACGATGCCCGCGCGGTCACGGCCGTATTTTTCATAGATGTACTGCATGACTTCCTCCCGGCGCTCGTGCTCGAAGTCCACGTCGATATCAGGGGGCTCGTCCCGGGCGTCTGACATGAAGCGGGCAAAGAGCAGTTTGAACTTGGAGGGATCGACAGAGGTGATGCCGAGGCAGTAGCACACCACCGAGTTGGCCGCAGAGCCACGCCCCTGACAGAGGATTTCTCTTTCCCGGGCAAAGCGGACAAAGTCATAGACCGTGAGGAAGTACGAGGCGTAGTTTTTACGGGCCATGAAATCCAGTTCGTAGGCAATCGTCTCCCTGATTTTTTCGGGGATGTGTTCTCCGAAACGTTCTTTGGCTCCCAGCCAGGCAAGCCGCACGAGCTCTTCCTGTGGGGTGCGCCTTTCTGTGGTGATCTCCTCGGGATAGACATAGTTCAACTGATCCAGGGAAAACCGACAGGCATCCGCAATCTCCTCAGTACGCCGGATGGCATCGGGATATTCCCGAAACAGGCGCAGCATCTCTTCCTGGGGCTTGAGGTAGCGCTCGGCGTTGGGATGGAGGCGGAAACCGGCGGTGGGAATGGTGCACTTCTCCCGGATGCAGGTGAGCACATCCTGGAGCTCCCGTCTTTCCGGAGCGTGATAGTGCACGTCGTTGGTAGCTACCATTGGGACATGCAGCCTGTCGGCGAGCCTTGAAAGCTGGAAGAGCCGCTTATGGTCGTCTCCGCTGTAGGAGAAGCTCGCCCCGAGGTATAGGTTGGACCCCAGTGCCTCCCGGTATTCTTCCAAAGCATGGATAAAATCATCCCCAAAGCAAAAGCCCGTATTCAGGGCAGGAGGCAGGACAATGAACTTTGTCTCCGCAGCATGTTCGTACACGTCTTTCCTGTAGAGACGGCATTCGCCCTTTTCGGCACGGAGGTTCCCCCGTGTGAGCAAGGCCGACAACTGGCTATAGCTGGCTTGGTCGGTGGGATAGGCGAGCAGACTGGGCCCATCCAAGAGGTCGAGGCGGCAAGCGGGGATGAAGCGGATGTCTTTGCCTCTTGCAGCGGCATGGGCACGGACAATGCCTGCCAAGGTGTTGCGGTCGGTGATGGCAATGCTTTTATAACCCAACAGAAGGGCCTGCTCGACGAGCTCTTCGGGATGGGATCCACCCCTGAGAAAGGAAAAGTTTGACGTGACTTGTAGCTCTATGTAATCCATGTTTTTACCGCCAAGCGTACGGAGATTAAAAGGGTAGTTTTTTTACCGCAGAGGCGCGAAGGCCGCAGAGGTTTCGCAGAGAAAACAGAGAGACTAAATTCTTATATCTGAAGACCTTTCTCAAAATCATCATTTCGCTATTTCTCTAAGTCTGTGGTAGAATCCTTTGCGTTTCTCTGCGTCTTTGCGGTTAAACTTTAAGCGAAGAATCCATGCAGAAACCATTCAGGATCCCCTTTTCCATACAAGCCCAGTCGGAACAGCCAATAGCGTTTTCCACTTTCGTCTTCTACGGTGTAGTAATCTCGTGGAGGGCCTGACTGCAGCCACCATTCCTGCTCGATCCGCTCGGGCCCGTCAGCCTTTGCGATTTTGAGGATTTCTCCGCGATGCCTGAAATGCAGCGGAGGATAGTCCGGCAGGGGAACCATCACTTCGATGGGCTCCGGAGAGGAGAGGAGGTGCAGGGGACGCACACGGTCGGTTTTCCATTCGGTGCTCGGGCGGTCTTCGAGTGTGTTCGCCTCGTGGATGGAATGCTCCGGCCAGTGCTGCTCTTGGGGCAGGTAGCGATGGATGGTCTGGGTGCCCATCTTGCCGGCCATCTTGTCCAAGAGTTCGGCAAGGGCAGTGATGTCGTCCCCGGCGCTGTGCCAGAGCGATTCCTGAGTCTCGCTGATCTTCTCCACGAGCAATGCTTCCAGTTCAAAAAGCTCAATGCCCAGATCCGGCTCGATGGTGGGGATCTTGAGCTCAAACAAGCGAAAGAGGTGCTCCGGATTGTAGGAAGGCATATTTGTGCCAATGGAAATTTCCTCAATCTTGCCATCCATCCGATGTCCCCGGAAGATGCCTTTCCGCATGCCTTTTTTTTCCTTGGAAAGCCGCAAGCAAATCGTCTTCAGCAACTCTGCAAGAGCTATCTTGATCCCATTTGCAGTAAGGATCGGCTCCATGCAGGGAAGTCGCTCCACGTAAGGTTCCTGCGGGATGATCGGCTCCAGCGACTCGTGAGCTGTGCCCAAAGCCTGACCAAGCCGATGGAGCGTGGCTTCTCCAAAGCGTCTGCGGAGCGTCGGAGCCGGGATGTCGATAAACTGCCCAATTTGGCTGAATCCCAGCTTATCCATTCGATCCAGTGTCTGCGCGTCGAGGCGCAAGGCTGCCGGAGGCAAAGCCAGGAGCGCTTCCCGCTGGTTTGCCAGGGCGATGATAGTTGAGTTTCCATACCGGGCCATCCCCCAAGCGCAGCCGATGGTATCAGCGATTGCGGCGCGGGCATGATACCCTTTGCTTTTTAGCGTAGATGTGATGCTTTCCAGGTAAGGTTCTTCTCCTCCCCAGAGATGTGGGCAGCCCGAAATCTCCAAAATCAACCCGTCAGGGAGGTTTGGAGCGATGACAGGCGTGTAGCGGAGACACCACTCGGCCAGACTTTGGAGCAGTTTTTCCTCCCGGCCGGGTTTGTCGGGGAGAACCAGGAGGTCAGGCTGCAAAGCCCGCGCATCGGCTGCGGCCATTCCCGGACGAATGCCCAGAGAAATCGCCGGGATGCTGGACGCTTTGATGGTCATTCGACCACGCTGCGGGGCGGCGAAGACAAAGGGTGTCTCCCGCAACGAAGGCTGTCGGATGATCTGTCTGTCGGTGATCAGATAGGGAAACCAAAGCGAAAGGAAGCGCTTATGCATAGTGGAGTTCTCTGGGGAGTTGGATTTCCTTGGGAAGATCATGCAGGGGAAGCTGGTTGAACCGGCCGTTTTTCCACTCAAGTTTCCACTCTCCCGGCCTGCCGTTGCGTACTTTGAGAAGCTCCACCTTCCAGGTGGGAAAGCCTACTCCCGGCATCTTGTCTTCCAGTTCGCTGCTCAGTGAAAATATCCTCCACCGGGTCGTGCATGCCAAAGCATGCTGGGATCTGGGATTGTGGCGGTGGAGGAGTCCGGTCACTTTGCTCTGCTCTACGGCAAGCTGCAGCCGCTGGGATTCGGTAAAACTGATCTCCTGCAGTTCGCCGACTACGGCCGACAGCGTATTGCATTTTAATCCTTGCTCCATCGCCCAGAGCACATCTTTTTCTCTTTTCAGATCGATGAAAATGACCCGGTCTGGTTCTACCCCGAAGCGTTTTAAGCCCGGGGGGAAAAGGCTGCGCCTGTTGCTGATCCAGAGGCAAAACCCTCCTTTGCACATCAGGGATGACAGGATCCCGGAGATAAATCCGTTGGTGGAGGCTGCGTCGTTGGGATTTGGGCTGATGAATTCATGCACCGTGCCCAGTGTGAATCTGCTGCTGGGAAAGGCGGATTCGATTGAGCCGAGACCCAGGGACATGGAAGGAAGGCCATTGGACTGGGTGAAGCCCTCCAGTTCCATGATTTTTTCCCTCAGTTGGCGTATTGCCTCATTTTTGTCCCCTGCCGTTTTCATCCGATCTTCCCATTGTCTATATTTGACACTTATAATGTCAAAATAATGACTCTAATACTATCAAAAAGAGATGGAAAAGTCAAAGAATTTCTTTGCGGGGAACCTGAAGTTTCTCCGGGAGCGACGGAAGATGACGCAGCAGGAACTGGCGGATCGGCTTGAAGCGACCCGTTCCAAGGTCAATGCGCTGGAGTCCGGGCAGACCAAATCTCCGGTGATGGATGATCTTGTGGGAGTGTCGGAGCTTTTTGGGATCAGCATAGACAGCCTGATCCGGGTGGAGCTGTCCAAGCTCGGCGAGCTGAAACTGCGGGAGCTGGAAGCGGGAAATGATGTCTATATCAGGGGAGGAAACCTGCGTGTGCTGGCCATCAGCGTAGATCGGAACAACAATGAGAATGTGGAATATGTGCCTGTAAAGGCCAAGGCGGGCTATCGGACCGGGTACAATGACCCGGAGTTTATCGCCACTTTGCCCAAATACTCCCTTCCCAATCTGCCCGGAAGCGGGACCTTTCGGATTTTTCCTACGACGGGGGAGTCGATGGCGCCGATTCCTGAAGGAAGCGATGTGATAGCGCAATACATCGCGGACTGGACAGCGCTCAAGCCCGAGTCGCCCTGTATTGTGATCTTAAGGGAAGGGCAGGATTTTGTGTTCAAGCTGGTGACCTTGGGGCAGGATGGGACACTCCTGCTGAAGTCTCTCAACCCACTTTTTGAACCCTATACTGTGCAGGCGGAAGAGGTGTTGGAGATTTGGGGTTTCTATGCCTATACCAGCCGGGAGATTCCCGAGCAAGAGACTGATATGCGTCAACTGATGCGTATGATGACCAAGATGCAGACGGATATTCGTGAGTTGCAGAAGATGTCCGATGATTGATGGGCGATGTGGGATGTCTGTCCGATGACCGGGTGGCTGGAAGACGGGAGAAGTCTGCCGACAAAAATCTGCGGAAATCCGTGTCCTTTTGTGCGGGAATCTGCGGGAACCATTCAGGAACTTTCAGAAAAAACGGCCCCACAAACCGTGGAGCCGTTTGACAGTGACCAAATCGGGTTGGAGGTTTATTTGGCCGATGCGGTAAATTTCACGACCTGGTTTTTGATGGGCTGCACGGTTTTCAGATAGGCGAAAATTGCCTTCAGATCTTCATCCTTCATGCCTGCGTACATGGTCCAGGGCATGATCGTGTTGAAACTACCAGGACTCACCTTTGGGTTGACATAGCCAGAATCGGTGTATTGCCTGAATTTGCCAAGAAAGGTGGCCTCATCCCAATTGCCGAGCCCGGTGTCGGGACATTGGGTGAGGTTGGACGAAGTCACCGTGGAGCCGTCGGGAAAAGGAAAGCTCCTGCCTCCTGCATAGGCCACTTCGGGGATGATCACGCCCTGTGGACTTACCTGGGTATGACATTCGATACAGCCGGAGGCGTTGACCAGATACGCGCCGTACGCTACTTGGTCCGAAGGCTCAGGTTTTTTGACCATTTCCGCATTTTTGGGCATGGTTCTCAAGATCAGGTTGACCGGAAAGTCGGCTTTGGAATCGGGGATCTCAGAGGCCACCGCAGGCAGGGACCGGACATAGGCGATGATGTCGTAGATGTCTTCGGGATCCATCTTGCCGTAATAGGAGTAGGGCATGAGAGGAAACATTGGCCGTCCGTCGTTGGTGACTCCGGTAGTGATGAGTCGGAAGAGCTCTCCATCTGTGTAGTCGGAGATGCCGTGGGGAGTGATGTTTTTGGCATAAAACACTCCCGGCAAGCCGATCGAGTGGTCAAACCTGTCGCCTCCCGCACCCAAGGTCCCGGGAGCGGGCGGTCCGGAAAACAGGGAAAAATCCCGGGTGGAGTGGCAGTCCATGCATACGGTGACATGATTGGCCAAGTAGGCACCCCGTTCGATGCGCTCCTGGGAATGGTCGATGCTGAGCTCCGGAGCAGGGTCAACTTTTGGGAATCCAAGCTGGAGAAACGCGAATGCACCGATCAGCAACAGGACCAGCACTCCGATCAGATAGGCGGCGACTTTCAGGATTTTTTTCATAGAGAGGTTAAGATTGGCCTTTAAAAATTAGGCATATTCTTGCCAACTGAAAACCAATGTGTTATAAAAAACATTTTTCTGCCTGAAAAATGAAAATTATTCTTGTTTAGATCTTATTTGTGCTGCTTTCACCAGCACTGCCTTTCCCTGCCTGATTTCTTTTTCTATCCAAACAATTAGTATTTTGCCTGGAAAACCAACCTTATATGAAGAAGTATCTACTCCAACTGCTGTTTGTACTTTCAGTTTCACCGCTGCTCGGTCAGGACGAAGTGCTGACCAAACTCGATTCCAAAGCTGATTTTTATGGGGATATCGCCAGACAGATTTGGACAAATCCCGAATTGGGATACCTGGAAACCAACAGCTCCGCGCTTTTGCAGAAGACCTTGGCTGAGGCGGGATTC
This sequence comes from uncultured Limnohabitans sp., assembly GCA_964530015.1. Lineage (GTDB taxonomy): Bacteria > Bacteroidota > Bacteroidia > Cytophagales > Cyclobacteriaceae > Algoriphagus. The sequence goes on from CAZGYC010000024.1 coordinate 37,792, forward strand.
AAAGTGACTGCCGGAGTGGCCGAGATTCCCACGGCCTTTGTGGCAGAATACGGATCCGGAACGCCTGTGATCGGGATTTTGGCGGAGTTTGATGCGCTGCCCGGAGTCTCCCAGAAAGCGGTTCCTTTTCGCGATCCGGTGGTCGTGGACGGCGCAGGACATGCCTGTGGCCACCATCTTTTTGGCGCAGCCTCCGTTGCCGCGGGGATATCCGTGATGGATTGGATGAAAGAAAACAACATCAAAGGCACAATCCGTGTCTATGGCACCCCCGCAGAGGAAGGCGGTGGAGGCAAGGTCTATATGGCCCGCGCCGGCCTGATCAGCGATGTGGACGTGATGCTCCACTGGCATCCAAGCCCCCAAAATGGAGCCGGAGCCACTTCTTCCCTGGCCAATATTTCGACCAAATTCAGGTTTTACGGGGAAGCATCCCATGCTGCTGCGGCTCCTGAAAGGGGAAAGTCTGCCCTGGATGCCGTGGAAGCGATGAATTTCATGGTCAACCTCATGCGCGAACACGTGCCCCAAGAGACCCGGATGCACTACGTGATCACCCGTGGCGGAGAGGCACCCAATGTGGTTCCCGCATTCGCCGAATCCTACCACTACGTCCGTCACCCGGATGCCTTGGTCGTGAAGGAAATATTTGCGAGAATGGTGAAAACCGCCGAAGGGGCCGCTTTGGGCACCCAGACCCGCATGGAATATGAGGTCATCAACGGAGTCTATAACCTCCTGCCCAATGAAACGCTTGCCCGCATCATGCACAAAAACCTGGAACTGGTCGGCGGCGTCAACTACACGCCGGAGGAAAGAAAATTTGCGGAGGAGATCATCAAGACTTATCCTGCGGGTGTGAAAGCAAGTCCCGACGACGCGGCCACGATAGCCCCCTTTGTGGTCTCTGACAAGGGAGCGGGCGGATCCACAGACGTGGGGGATATCAGTTGGCTGGTGCCTACGGCAGGTATGGGAGCCGCCACTTGGGTTCCCGGCACCTCTGCCCACACCTGGCAGGCGGTGGCTGCCGGAGGGATGGGCATCGGGCAAAAAGGGATGATGGTCGCTGCCAAAACTTTGACGCTGACTGCGATGGATATCTTTAAAGACCCATCGGTTACAGGCAAAGCTTTGGAGGAGCTGAACAAAAGGCGGGGAGACGGATTTTCCTATGAGGCACTCGTCGGAGACCGGAAACCGCCTTTGGATTATAGAAAGTAAACTCCGGCTGGGAGGCTGAACCGGTTGGAAATGAAGGTAGTTCCGGATAGTATGCCGTGTGTGGAATACTGCCGCAATTTTCTCGGTCTTTTTGCAAAAAAATCTATCTTGTCTTCCAGTATTTGCCCAAAATACCGAATTCTATGGAAAGACGTAAATCGCTCAAAATCATCGGTGGATCCGTGGCTGGAATCGCCGGTTTGGTCTTTGCCGACTGGAAATGGCAAATCGTGGATCGGCTCACCCATGCTGGCTTTTTCAGCTTTGATGAGGAGCAATTGATCTCAGCGATTGCCGACACGTTCATCCCGGCTGGACTTCCGCCTATTGTGCCCACTCCCGATGCCCGGCCCATCGGTGCGATCAGCACCGGAACCGATCAGTTTTTGATCAAACTGTTTGAAAAATGCTATGAAAAGGAAGATCAGGAGCTGATCAGGACACAGCTCAAGGCACTCGAGAAGTCGGGTTTTGGGGAATTCTCCCAGGAAGAAAGGGAGAGAGCCCTGCTGGCCCTGAAGGAATCCGAAAATGGGGATGCGAAGAAGTTTTACGACCTGATGCGCTCCAATACGATCATGGGCTTTACCACCGTCAAGGAAGTGATGGCCGGCTATCGGGGCTACCAGGTCGCTCCGGGTTTCTATCACGGATGTGTGGATGTGCCAACTGATCGAGCCTAAACCCAAAACACCATGCTACAAGATTCAAAAGAAAAGCGTACCTACGACGCCATCGTGATCGGCTCGGGAGCTTCCGGTGGCTGGGCAGCCAAGGAGCTCTGCGAAAAAGGGCTCAAAACCCTTGTTTTGGAAAGGGGCAGGATGGTCCGCCATGTCGAGGATTACCCGACTGCCTCCAAGGCCCCCTGGGAATTTGAATTTCGGGGCAATGTGCCGATCGAAAAGCGCTCAGGAGTCGGTGGAGCCAACTGGCAGCGGGAAGAGACCATGCACTGGACTTTGGCACAAGATGAGCAGCCGTATATCGAGGAAAAGCCCTTCCGCTGGTTTCGGGGCTATCATGTCGGAGGCAAGTCCCTGCTCTGGGCCAGAGGGACGCAGCGTTGGTCAGACTATGATTTCGAAGGGCCGGCTAGAGACGGCTATGCGGTCGATTGGCCGATCCGATACAAGGATATGGAGCCTTGGTATAGTTATGTGGAGCAATTTGTCGGTTTTTGTGGAAATAGAGATGGGTTGGCTGAACTTCCCGATCAGATGGTGCAGCCGGGTTTTGAGCTGAGCTGCATCGAAAAGTATTATTCAGCCCAGTTGAAAGAACTCTATGGGGACCGGCATTTGATCCAAGGCAGGATGGCTCACCTGACCGACCCGCAGGAGATTCACAGGCAGCAGGGCAGAAGCAGATGTATGAATCAAGCGATGTGCAACCGGGGCTGCATCTACGGTGGCTATTTCTCTGCCAACGCCTCGACTTTGCCCTGGGCTGAAAAGACCGGAAATCTGACCATCCGGCCTGATTCTGTGGTGGAATCCGTGATTTACGACGAACAGAAACGCAAGGCAACGGGAGTTCGGATCATCGACCGGCACACCGGGGAAGCCACGGAGTTTTATGCGAAAGTGATATTCCTCAATGCTTCCACGATCAATTCCAACGCGATCCTGCTCAATTCCACCTCCTCCCGTTTTCCCAACGGGCTGGGAAATGACAATGGACTGATGGGCAAATTCATCACCTGCCACAACTACCGGGGCAGCGGAAATGCAACCTTCGAGGGCTTCCTGGACAAATTCAACGACGGCCGAAATCCCGGCCATGCCTATGTGCCGAGATTCCGGAATGTGTCCCGCCAGGAGACGGATTTTCTCCGGGGCTACGCCATCGGGATGTCCGGCAGCCGCCAGTTGGATGGCAACGGGGAGTTGATCGGCGACGCACTGCGGGACAAGCTGCTCAACCCGAAATACGGACTGTGGAATATGGCCGCCTGGATGCAGGGAGAGATGGTACCGGAGGAATCCAACCACATGCGTCTGAGTGAGGATGAAAAAGATAAATACGGCATCCCGAAGATCATCATGTCGGTCGAATGGAAAGACAACGACAATAAGATGACCGCCGACTTTGTGCAGCAGCAAAGTGAGATGTACGAGCGGATGGGCTTCAAAAATATCAATGTGATAGATCGGGGCTCGCCGCCGGGTTCGGATATCCACGAGATGGGTGGGGTACGCATGGGCAATGACCCCAAAACGTCCCTGCTCAACAAACACAATCAGCTACATCACTGCAAGAATGTCTTCGTCACCGACGGAGCCTGCATGACCAGCGGAAGTACCCAAAACCCAACCCTGACCTTCATGACCCTGACTGCCCGTGCGGCCAACCATGCCGTGGATGAGTTGAATAAGTTGAACCTGTAAGAAGTTCTCACAGATAACACGGATGCCCACAGATTTGAGTAAAAAACTTGTGATTTTCTGTGAGAGAAAGAAACCCAAAAAACCTATGAAAAAGACACTAACTCTTCTGATCCTCGCCTTGGCCTGGATCCTTTCCCCCCAGGAAACTCTCGCCCAGAAAAAAGGCGATCCCATGCTCCAAGCTCCGCTCGGAATAGCTTCCTATACTTTCCGAAATCATTGGAAGACTGGAGTTGAACCTACCTTGGACATCATCCAGCAACTGGGCTTTACCGAATTTGAAGGCGGTGCGCCTCAAGGCCTCAGCCCGGAGGAATTCACGCAAATGCTTTCTGACCGTGGGATTTCCATCCCTTCGACCGGCACCGGCTTTGAGCAACTGGAAAAAGATCCACAGGCGGTAGCCGACCGGGCAAAGGCTTTGGGAGTCAAGTACGTGATGTGCGCCTGGATCCCGCATAAAAAAGGGGAATTCAGCAAAGCCGATGCGGACCGTGCGATCAAGGTATTCAACGAAGGCGGAAAAGTCCTGAAGGAAAACGGCATCACCTTCAAATACCACGTGCATGGCTACGAATTTCAGCCGTATGAAAAAGCTACCTTATTCGAATACTTGGTGGACAATACCGATCCCGCCTACGTTTCCCTGCAGATGGACGTGATGTGGACGCATTTCGGGGGGGGTGATCCGGTGGCTTTGCTGAAAAAGTACGGCGAGCGCTGGGTTTCCCTGCATCTGAAGGATTTCAGAAAAGGCGCACCCAAAGACATGACTGGATTGACCGGGCCTGAAAATGATGTGCCGCTCGGAGAGGGAGAACTCGATTTCCCGGGGATTCTCCGCGAAGCCAACAAGATCGGCATCAAGCACATGTTTATCGAAGACGAAAGCGATCATGAACTGGAAACTTTGCCCAAAAGCATCGCCTACCTGAAAAGCCTGAAGTATTGATTTGGAGTCCGGTTTTCCGGACTTTTTCTTTTATTGCAGGAACTTGCTGTTCGGGATTTGCAATCCCGAATTTCCGATCCAAGGATTTTTAATCCGTCCTCTTGCAGTCTTAAAGATCGATCTGAAGACTTTTAATCTTCCCAAGCATATTTGGTTTTATACTTTGTCTGGATTCTGCTATTCTTCGGATTAGTTCCTTTGATAGCTACTCGAAATTGCAAATTTCGAGTAGCGGTGGTTCCCAAAGGGCCGCGTCAAGTCAGGGGCCAATTTTCATCTTTTTACCAAGGCATGAGACACATCTTTCTTTTCCTTCTTGTTTTCGGCTATTCTTTCTGTTCATTTCCTCAGAAGCAGGAAAAACCGAATGTCATTTTGATCCACGTGGATGACCTCGGAGCCACGGACTTGGGCGTGTTTGGAAGCGATTTTTACGAAACCCCGCACCTGGATCGGTTGGCCGGGGAGGGCATGCGCTTTACCCAATCCTATGCGGCAGCGCATATTTGCTCGCCCTCCCGGGCGGCTTTGATGACGGGGAAATATCCTGCAAGACTGGGGATCACGGACTGGATTCGGGCAAAATTTCAGGGAGTGACCACTTCCGGTCTGCCTGGAGAGTATGAGGAATTTGCCGATAAGCCGCTAAAAACGCCAAAAATCCAGGGCTTTCTCCCCCTGGAAGAGCAGACCATCCCCGAGCGGCTGAAGCCTTTGGGATACACCAGTCTTCATGTGGGCAAGTGGCATCTGGGAGAGGAGGGAATGCATCCCGAGGATCAGGGATTTGACGTGAACATCGGAGGAAATGATCTCGGCCAGCCGCCGAGCTACTTTGACCCCTATCTGCCCACCACGCCACGGGAGTTTTATCAGATCAAAAACCTGCCACCACGCAAGACCGGGGAATTTCTGACAGATCGGGAATCGGATGAGGTGATCGGATTTTTGGAAGCCCATCCGGGGCAGCCCTTCTTTGTCCATTGGGCGCCCTATGCCGTTCATACGCCGATCATGGGGCCTGCTGATTTGGTGGAAAAATATAAGCAGAAGAAGCCGGGTCAGCAGCGAAATCCTGTCTATGCGGCCTTGATCGAAAACCTCGACGCCAATGTCGGCAAACTCATCGACTACTTGGATCAAACGGGACTTCGGGAAAATACCCTGGTGATCTTCACCTCGGACAACGGCGGCCTGATCGGCAACAAATCCAATCCGGTCACTTGGAACATTGGCCTGAGAGAACAAAAAGGCTATCCCTACGAAGGCGGAATCCGCATCCCAACCATCGTCAACATGCCGGGATCAGTTCCCGTTGGTGTCTCTTCTGACGTGCCGACGATCTCCATGGATTGGGTTTCGACGATCTTGGAAGTGGCCGGTGAAAATCCCGACCAAGCGGGACTGGAGGGGAAAAGCCTCTGGCCGATCCTGACCGGGGAAAAGCAGGCGCTGGAGCGGGATCTGTTTTGGCATTTTCCCCACTACCGAGAACCGGACGTGGTACCGCACTCGGTGGTTCGCTCCGGGGATTACAAGTTGATCTACTATTTTGACGGCAAGGAAGCAGAGCTTTTTGACTTGGGCAACGATCCTTTGGAGGAAACCAATCTGGTGAAGCAGTTGCCGCTGGTTGCGATGGAATTGAAGATGAAGTTGAGAGGTTTTTGGGAGGAAACTGGAGCGAGGTTGCCGGTGGAGAAGTGACGGCTTGCGGTGAAAGTCATTCATTTTTGACCCTGAGCTTTTCCAAAGTTTCCCGCTGTTCGGGATTTGCAATCCCGAACTTCCTATCTCTGGGTTTGCAATCCATTTGCTTTTCGGACGTTCTCCAACTCCTTGGCTAGCCAGTCTCTGTACTCTGATTTTTTCGGATTGAAAATCCTATGATCTGTACCCGGAATTGCTCCCGATTGCTATCGAGGATTTCGAATAGCTGATTCGCCCAGGGTACGGTCAAGAATCTTTTTTTACAAAATGGCGTTAACTTCATGTCGTGAAACAAAAGACCAACATAGCGGAAGTTTTTCCCAAACATCTTTTTTGGGACATGGACCACAATAGGCTTGACCTTCAAAGGGACAAGGATATTATAATCCCGCGGGCACTCTTTGCCACCACAATGGACACTTTTGATGCGGACATCACGACACTCGAAAAGCTGTACTCCAAAAGGCAGATACTCAAGCACCTCAAAACCACAAAAGAAAGAATAAGCAATGAGGTGTGCAGGTTAGTCGCCAAAAGATATAAAGTCGATACTTTTTTGCGTTTTGAACAATGAGAGCTGTTGACCCTTTGTTGGTTTCAACGATCAAAGAACTCCAGAATCTATCTTCCCTACACGGATTTTTATTGGCGGGGGGCACCAATCTGGCACTTCTGTACAACCATCGGATTTCCTACGATATTGATCTTATGCCCAACACTATTATTGGGAACGAAGGATTTGAAAAAGCCATAGAGGAAGTATCCGAGCTTTATGGACAAAACAATGTTGTCGTGAACAGAATCAATGGGAACATGGATGAACAGTTCATTTTTTTGAGACTGTTTGTCACCAAAGCCAGCGCCACCATAAAAGTGGAACTGCTTCAAAACATACAATACATGACTGATCCTGTCGAGTTTGACGGGATCGGGATTTTATCCAAACCGGACATTGGTCTGCTAAAGCTGATGAGCGCATCCAACCGTTTTGCCAAAAAAGACATTTATGATCTGGATTATATCACAGATGAAATCCCTATTATGGAGCTGTTAGGTTTGCTTCAAAAAAAATCAGAGATATACAACCAACCCCAGCACCGGAATATATTCGATCTCGACGGTGAAGTCAGCCCGATCAGCAGCCCCGAATTGTTACTTGCGTTTGATGATAGGAAGCGTTCAAGAAACAGGCCTTTTCACTCGAGTGATAGAATCGACATAATCGAAGGGAGTAAGTCCTGGCAAGAGGCTAGGATCAGTTGGCGGTTCAAGATGAGAGGATTGTTTCATGAGATGGGCCTAGAATTTCCCCATTCAAGAAAATTGTGAGCCAATTATCAAACGTGCTGTCGTAAGGAGTACCCCGTCCGGACGCAGCAGGATCATACAATGGACTAAGGGTAGTTCCCGGTGTTCGGGGTGGAAATTCCGAACTTCGTATCCCTGGATTTGTAACCCGTTTGCTTTGCAATCTTTCAGGACGGCGTCCAAATCCCTAGCTGTGCTTTTCTTCGGATTGAAAATCCTATGATCTGTACTCGAAATTGCTCCCGATGGCTATCGGGGATTTCGAGTAGCTGGGTGACCGTCTCCGGAACCAAGGCCGTTAATTCTCCAAAACATTTTTCAGGTTGACCAGACCCTGCTCAAAATCCCGGCCTACGTCAAAAAACAGGTTCATGAGGTTCAGTGGATAGGGAGATCTTCCCGTCAGGCCCCAAGTCACTTTGGTTTGGTCTGGTGCTGTTTCTTCCAGTTGGAAATAGGCCTTGGCGGGTTCCCCAAAGCCAAAATCGAGCTCGCTTTCCATGCGCTCCCCTTCCTGGAGGTAGGTGAGTGTCTGGGAACCCTTGCCGAGTTTGTCGCTTTCCCAACTGTACTTGAAGCCCACCTGTCCGTCCTCCCCTTCAAAACTCGCCTTCAGATCGGGATCGGATAGCTGCCAAACGCCAAAATTATCCTGGTTTTTGATGTATTTGATGTAGTCATACACCTCCTGTTTGGGTTGGTTGATGATGATTTCCCTGTGACTGTCAAAGTCCTTGGGCAGCAAGGCAGCGGCAATCAGGGCAAGGGCGAGCACGGCCACCAGGACAAGTGCGGTGATTTTCAGGAATTTCATGTGAGATTGGGTTTGTGGGAAAGCATGACCACACAAAAGTTAGCAAATCATTTTTGATGCGCCTTTTCTTTCCCCTCCAAAATTTGAAGGGCAGGGGAAATTTTGGGGAAGAAACTTGGCTCCAGGACCTCAGCCGCTGTTCGAAGGAGAACTTTTCCAAAGTTTCGAACTTTGGAAAAGTTTAAAACCGCTGTTCGGGATTTGCAATCCCGAACAGCGATCCAGGGATTGCAAATCCATTCTCTTGCAATCGCAAAGCCCGATCCGAAGAGTTTCCATCTTCCCCGACACTGTCCAATTTCCTCGGCTCGCCAGTCTGTATTCTGCTTTTCTTCGGATTGTAAATCCTATGATACGTACTCGAAATTGCAAATTTCGAGTAGCGGAGTAGCGGAAAAGTTTAAAACCTCAACACACCAGCTTAAACCCATACCCCCGCACGTTCAGGATCTGGATGGCGGGATCGTCCTGGAGTTTTTTGCGGAGCCGGGTGATGAAGACGTCCATGCTGCGGGCGTTGAAAAAGTCGTCCGAACCCCAGATTTGGTTCAGGATCAGCGTGCGGTCGGTGATGTCATTCGCGTTTTCCAATAAAATTTGAAGTAACTGTGATTCACGGGAAGTTAGCGGGTGTTCATTTTCTCCCAGCCTGAGAAGCTGCCGGGTAGGGTGGAACTCGTATTTGCCCAAAACGACCCAGTCGCTTTGGCTTTGGCGGACCCGGATCCTGTCCAGATGGGCTTTGATCCGCACGATCAGTTCCTCCATGCTGAAGGGCTTGCGCACGTAGTCATTGGCACCTAAGCCGAAGCCTTTGACCACATCCTCGGTTTGGCTTTTGGAAGTGAGAAAGATGATCGGGGTGTAGGGATCGGTCTTGCGGATTTCCGCAGCCAGGGTGAAGCCGTCTTTCTTGGGCATCATCACGTCCAAGACCAAGACGTCCGGCTTCTGCTGCAGGTAGCTTTCCCAGGCTTTTTGCCCGTCGGCACAGAGGCGGACTTTGAAGTCCCGGCTTTCCAGACTTTCTTGGATGATCATTCCCAAGGCCAGCTCGTCTTCGGCCAGCAGTACGTTGATTTTGCTCATGGCCAGACGGTGGTAAAGGTCGTATGCTTCGGCGCGGTGTCCAATTCGATGGTGCCTCCGTGTTTTTCGAGGATTTTTTTCACGTAATAGAGCCCGATTCCAAAGCCTTTGACGTCATGCAAATCCCCCTGGGGAATCCGGTAAAACTGCTCAAAAACCCGTTCTTTTTGCGCAGATTCTATTTTCCCGCCATTGTCCCAGATGCGGATGCGGCTGTTGCCGTTTTGGTCTAGGCAAATCCGTATTTGGTCTCCTCCGTATTTGATGGCGTTGTCCAGGAGGTTGGAGATGACATTTTCGAAGTGAAAAGGATCCGCCAAGATCGGTTTGCAGTGGGAGGGCAGCGTGAGGTCAATGGATTTTTCGGGAGCCATCGTCTGGAACTTCTGCACGAGTGAGCGAAGCATAGTTTCAGGTTCGATGGGTTCTGGATGAAGCGGCAATTGGTCCGAATCCAGTGTGGCCGTCTCCAGGAGTTTCTCGACCATCTGGTTCAATTTGAGCATTTGTGCTTTGGAAATGCCGAGGTACCGGCTGGTTTTCTGCGGATCATTTTCGGGGTTAAACTGCTCGATTCCCTCGATGGCAGAGAGCGTGGTGGCGATGGGTGTTTTGAACTCGTGGGTGATGTTGGCGATCAGGTCCTGCTTGATTTCGGCGATTTCCTTTTGGTTTTTGATCGTCTGGTAGAGGTAGTGGAAGGCGTAGGCGATGATGCCCAAAAAGGTCAAAGAAGTCAAAATCTCGAAGATTCCCCGGCGCACCAAGGTCTTCGAAACAATTTCAAAGTGGATTTCCAAAGACTGTCCCGGTGGCAAAAAGGTGGAGCGGGAAACGGTAATATAGGACAAGTCTGATTTTTTCTCTGGAGCTTTTAGAGGCTCGACTTTTTCGTCTGTTCTGGGGATTCTTCTGGTGGACTGAAAGAGTTCGTAGTCGATTTCGATTTTTCTGCGATCCAGTTCTGCCTCGAGGAAGGTCTTGATTTTGTCAAAATCAAGGGAATCCCGCGTGATGGAGATGATGACCTTGCTGGTGAAGTATCGAAGCTGGTTGATGCTGTCGTTTTGATTTCTCGTATAAAAAACGTTCAAATCATGTCTTTTGTCCACATTAATTCTTTGGGAAGAATCTAAAAAAATCATTTTAACAGTGGAGTCAGCAGGTGACCCTTGCCAAAAAATAGAGTCAATTCCTTCGATATTTTCAGGATTTAGGGTCCTTTTCAGCCGGAGTGTATTCTGACTCAGTCCATTCGCAGATATGCCCACACTATCCAGACTATTGATGGTGATATGTGTGATCTGGCCCGAGTCCAATCCGCCGATATTTGGGAGAAATGGGGAACCGGGTCGGTTTGTCAACCCAATCACTTCGGTTTTGGCCAGTTCGGCAAAGTAACTTTCCAAGGCGTTGTCCAGAGCCTGCTGGATGTCCACGACAAGCTGACGCCTGATGATTTGCAATTGGGAATAGGTGCGCCAGGCCTGAACCCCGATGCTGACCAGCAGGGTAAATCCGATCAAAAATCCTATCCGCTTGAATTGTAGCTTTTTCACCATGCTAAGTTAGGAGGATAAAAAAGTCAAAAAAATCAAGCTTAACACACGTTAACAGTGCTTAACGCTTTTGCTCAGCGGCTTTGGATTGGTTTGTACCCGACAATTTATCCCAAACCAAAATCCAATTAGGCAATGAAAACCAGACTTTTGATTCTCCTTTCCTTATTCGCCTTGCTCATTGGTGAGGCAGAATCCCAGCAGCTAACTGGCCGGGCTTATTACAAAGCCTCCAATCAGATTATGATTCGGATAGACAGCGCCGATATGAGTCCGGAAGAAATTGCCGAAGCCCATGAAATCATGAAAAAACCTTGGCAAAGGCAATTTATCCTGACATTTTCCCAGACTGAGTCCAATTGGAAACAAGCCGAAACTTTAGCCGGAACCTCCGATCAATCCAGCACCGACGGGATGTCCATTAGCCTATCTGGAAGTGGAAATGAAATCCTGTATAAAAATCTGGCCGATCAAAGCTATGTACAGGAGCAGGAGTTTATGGGCAAGGAGTTTTTGATCCAGGATGCTTTGCTTCCACGCCAATGGGAACTGAGTACCGAGACAAAAAAAATCGGTGAATACACGGTTCAGAAGGCAAGCTATACGGAGGTGGTGGATGCACAGCGCTTTTCGACAGAGATGACTGAAATGGAAAATGTCAAAGATACCATCCGGGTCACAGTCTGGTTTACTGCCGAAATTCGCGTGGCTCACGGTCCGGAAAATTATTTCGGATTGCCGGGTTTGATTTTGGAGGTTCACAATGGCGGCAGAACCTACCATTGTGAAAAGATCGAACTCAATCCTGTGGCTGATCCCGTGAAAATCGAAAGACCCAAACAGGGGAAAGTGGTCAGTTATGAGGAGTTTCATGTGATTCAGGAAGAAAGCATCCAGCAGATGAAAAATCGATATCAGGGCAAGCCCGGTCAGGGAAATAAGGTTCGGATTGGAGGATGATTAGAAGTGTTTGCTATCAGGATTTCAGTATCAGGAAAGTCAAAATCTGAAAGCCTTCGACTAAGCTTTCGCCAGCTTAAATTTCAAAGTTAACACACGTTAACAGTGCTTAACTCTTTGGATTGATTGCTTTTTATTGGTTTGTGGCAGAGAATGAACGGTCAACAGTCAACCCTCCACGGTCGACAGTTGGTCCAGGGGGATTTTAGGTGTTCAGTCATCGGTAATTTTCCCTAGTTGGCAGACCCGTATCATTGAGCGTAGTTATGAACCCAATTTCTTCAGACAAACAATATAACCCAGCCATGAAAGCAAAACTTCTTTTACCCATTGCGCTCTTTTTTCTCAGTGTGACGATTCCGGAGGCAATCGCACAGGGACTGACCGGGAGGGCCTATTACAAGACCTCCAGCACCCTCAAGTTTCAGATGGACAGCAGCAAAACGAGTCCCGAGCAAATGGCCGAAATCCAGGCCCAGCTCAAAAAACAGATGGAGCGGGACTACATCCTTTCCTTTACCCAGACGGAGTCCAACTGGAAGCAAGCCGAAAGCCTCGGAAGTGGGCCTGCAACCGCTTCTTCTGGCGGTATGACGATGGTGATCCATACCGGCAGTGCAGACCGGGTACTCTACAAAAACATCGCCGATCAGGCCTACGAACAGGAGCAGGAGATGATGGGCAGGGAGTTTCTCATCAAGGATGTGCTGGAGCCAGCCGAATGGGAGCTCACCGGTGAGTCCAAGAAAATCGGCAACTACACCGCCCAAAAAGCAACCTATTCCCGAATAGTGGATTCCCAGCGATTCTCTACGGGAATGGCCGAGATGGAAAATGTCAAAGACACCATCAAAGTGGAGGCTTGGTTTACCCCGGAAATCCCCGTCTCCCATGGCCCCGAAAATTACTTCGGCCTGCCGGGCCTGATTCTGGAAGTCCACAATCAGGGAAGAACGCTCATTTGCGAAAAAATCGAACTGAACCCCTCGGCCGATCCGGTCAAGATCGAGCATCCTAAGCGCGGGAAAATCGTGACTCGGGAGGAATTCCGGGCAGAGCAGGAAGAAGGCATGAAGCAAATGATGAACCGCTACCAGGGCAAGCCGGGCGAGGGAAATCAGTTTATCAGGATTGGGAATTGAAGGGAGACATAAGTATCAAGACATAAGTATAAAGACACAAGTATCAAGAATCTGCTTTGTACCAAGTCCAAAGTACCAGGTGTGACTCGGATGTCAGGCTGAGCGGAGTCGAAGCCTTGGCCGGTATCAAGTAGCAAGACATATAGAGTCAAGATTCCAGTAAAGACTCGAAACCCAAGAATGCGAGATTCCGATTTCTGTGCCCCGGCGAGTGTCTCCACTCGCTGGAATAAGTATCAAGAGCCAAGAAGCAAGAGTCGAGAAGTCGGTATCAAGAGTAAGAAACAAGAGTCAATGCGCTTATTTACAACGAGTAGCGGCTGTGGGCTATTGTCTATGGACTATGGACTATTGACCAAGACCTGCCAATCTCTGTGCCCCGGCGAGAGCTCCACTCGCTGGAATAAGTATCAAGAGCCAAGAAGCAAGAGTCGGGAAGCCGGTATCAAGAGTAGGAAACAAGAGTCAATTCACTCATTTCCAACAAGTAGCTGCTGTGGACTATTGTCTAGGAACTATTGACCATGGCCTGCCAATCTCTGTGCCCCGGCGAGTGTCTCCACTCGCTGGAATAAGTATCAAGAGCCAAGAAGCAAGAGTCGAGAAGTCGGTATCAAGAGTAAGAAACAAGAGTCAATGCGCTTATTTACAACGAGTAGCGGCTGTGGGCTATTGTCTAGGAACTAATGACCAAGACCTGCCAATCCGCTATAGCGAATAACCAATAACCAATCATCTATAACTAATAACCAACAACATCCAAACCAACTATGCCCATTTTCAAGAGCGTGTTATTGATAGCCTTTTTCGCAGGGTTTGCATTTCCAGCTTTTTCCCAAACCAAACCCCTTATCGGACAGGTGTTGGACAGCCTCAACCGGCCGATTGCTTATGCCAATGTCGTGGCGGTCAACCAAAGTACCCAGAAGATCGGCGGATTTGGGATCACCAACGAGGAGGGGCGGTTTAAGGTGACTTTGGCTCCCGGCTCCCAGTATTTGCTCAGGGTTTCCTTTGTCGGCTACCGGCAATTCGAAAGGCTGATCTCCGAGTGGGATCCGGAGGTACAGCTCCAGATCGTGCTGGCGCAAAGCGATACCGAGCTGGGTTTGGTCGAGGTTGTGTCGGAGATGCCCGTGACCATGAGAGGCGACACGCTGACCTACAAGACCGACGCATTTACCACCGGAACAGAAAGGAAATTGGGGGATGTGCTGGAGAAGCTTCCGGGATTTGAAATCGACGACAACGGGGATGTCAAAGTCCAGGGGAAAAAGGTGGACAAAGTCCTGGTGGACGGGAAGACGTTCTTTGACGGAGACACCAAGCTGGCGACCAAAAACCTTCCGGCCAATGCCGTGGACCGGGTGCAGGTGCTGAAAAACTTCAACGAAATCGCCCCGGTTCGCGGCTTGGACAACGACGAAACCCTCGCGCTGAACATCCAGCTCAAGGACGGGAAGAAAAACATGGTCTTCGGCGATCTCACCGCCGGAGCAGGACCGGAAGAACGCTACCTCGGCCATGCCAATGTCTTTTATTATGCCCCCAAACTTAACCTCAACCTGATTGCCGGAGCCAACAACGTCGGGGAGCAGACCTTTACGCTTCAGGATTATTTCCGCTTCAGCGGGGGCATGGCAGGATTGGGGGGAAGGACCGGATCCCGGCTCAACGCGAGCTCGGAGGACCTGGGCATCCCGATGGCGAGCCGCGAAAATGCCGCCTCGCTGGAGACCAACCTGGGAGCCTTCAACTTCAACTACAACCCAAGCAAAAAATGGCGGCATTCGGGATTCCTGATCGGGTCCAGTTCGGACAACAAGCTGGGAAGCTCCTCTTTCCGCACCTACCTGAACTCCGGGGAAAACAACCAGGAATTGCTGACCTCAGCCAGCCGCGTGGAAAACAAATCAGGATTGCTGAAGTACGGACTGACGTTCACCCCCAAAGAGGAGACCTATTTCAAATACAGCTTCTTCGGGAAACTTTCGGACATCGAAAACGGCAATCTGCTGAACTCAAATTTTGGACAGACGGAACAAAACCTCGCCACTCTCCAGACCCGCAGCCCGTACAGCATCCAGCAAAAAGCCGAATGGTACCACGCTCCCAGCGAAAAGCGGGTATTTTCCATGGAAGCCAACTGGGAAAGGAAATTCCAGGATCCCCTGTACGACCTGACCACCAATCTGAAGCCCTTTGTAGGCTTGTTGCCCGTCCTGGACGGGGAAAGCTACCAATTTCTCCAACGGCAGGAAATCCACACGCAAACCATCGAAGGAGCCCTTAACTACTACCACATCCTGAATGCGACCAACCATCTCAACTGGTCACTGGGCTACCAGAATATCTCCCAAAGTCTCAGGGGAAACCTGGAGCAGGTGGATACGGAGCAGGCGTTTGATGCGTTTGAAAATGACAATAAGTTCGGCTTGCAGGACATTTATCTGGGGATGACCTACAAGACCAAGTGGAAAAAAGTGATCATCAGCCCCTCTGTTTACCTCCACCGATACGCCTGGAAGGACATCCAGTTTGGGGACAAGCTGGACTATGACAAGGTCATGGCTTTGCCGGGATTTTACTCCAAATGGTCCATCAAAACCAACAAATCACTCACGTACCGATTCCAGTCTGAGGCCAATTTCATGGATATCCAAAAGCTCGCGCGGGGCTTTGTCCTACAAGACTACAATGCGGTGTTCCAAGGGAACCGAATGCTGGAAAACGGCCTCTATTTCAACCATAGCCTGAATTACAACCATTTTGACATGTTCTCGGGGCTCAATTTGTTTGGGGATGTCAACTGGCAGAGGAAGCGAAACGAGCTCATCACGACGACGGATTTTGCCGGGATCAACCGGCTCCTTTCCGTGCTCAACATCGAGCCAATCAATGAAAGCCTGAGCGGAAATCTGAGGATGGACAAACGCTACAACCGCTTCAAGGTGCAGGCTGGAGGCCGCTGGAACGTCCTGTCCACCAACCTGGTGCTGGATGAGAATCCAAGCCGGAACGAGCAGTTTTCCCAGACCTACGACTTCCGGGCGACTTCCACGTTCTTCAAAATCCTGGAGGTGGATCTGGGCTACACCTTTACGGGGAATCATTACACCTCCGGCGACATCAGTAATACCTTTGCCACGCATAGCCCGAAGGTGGAGATCGACTTGGATATCTACAAAGGCCTGAAACTGACAGCCGACTACACCTACAATTCTTACCTCAACCAGGGCAGCGGAATCCGGAGCGACTTCGAGTTTTTGAATGCTTTCCTCAGCTACCAGGGCAAATCCAGCCCTTGGGAATTCCGGGCTTCGGTGTGGAATATCCTGGACACCCGATCCATCCGAAGGGACAGCTTTGGCGAAAACCTGATCAGCACCTTTGCCTACCTGGTCCAGCCCAGATACGGCTTGCTCACGGTGAAATTTGACCTGTAGCGAATTTGGTTTTTCTTTCACCACAGAGATTCACAGAGGAAACTGGAGTTCACAAAGGAAATTAGCCACAGATGCACAGAGGAAGGTAAATTAAAGATCCAGCGTTATCCAAGGCTCAAGTTGAGTTTCTCAATTTGGCCAAAGAAAAAAGCTTCGCTTTTGATGATCGCGGTTTTGAACGGTCAAAAAAGCCTTGGCTTTTTTCTCAGCGTCCTCAAGAAGGATTGGGAAGGTTTACGCTCTGATTGATCGAAATTCGATCAAGAGTGCTGATGCCCTTATTCTCTGGGTTCTCTGTGGTTAAACTTCCTTTGCGCTTGGTATGGTTTGATCGCCAACAGTCCGCTGTCGGACGACAGCTCCTTCTGGGAAACTCCAACCCTTTTGATTTCCAAAGGTTCAAGGTTCTTTTGGTTTAGCT
>CAZGYC010000025.1:0-3668 GCA_964530015.1 uncultured Limnohabitans sp.
CCCAGGTTTTTCCCAAGATTGTCAAAAAAAACAGTACGACTAACCCAGCCAATACTCAGGAAAGAAGAAACATCGAACTGAGGCAATTTGACCAAGAATCCTATTTGAGAACGCTCACGTTCCAGACTGATTCTTTGATTTTTCAATATGACGTAAACCTCGCCAGGATCAGGTCCATCATCAGCGAGGATCAGAATGTCTTCTCCTGGGCACCCACCAACCAACTGGTGAAAGTGTCCGAGCAAGTCCAGATCGACAGCATCTGGGTGACTGCTTTTGAATATTATTCAACATGGGACAGCAAGAAAGTAGACATCTACAATTTTGACATCCGCAATTTCCAGGACAGTCTGCAGTTGAGACTTTATGACCAGCGCTATGGCATGGATTGGAAGCTGCCTCTTGACAAGTCCAGAAAAACTTCTGTTTTTGGACCGCGATGGGGCAGGAGCCACAATGGAACCGACTTGGATCTGGACACCGGAGATCCGGTGTATGCAGGGTTTGACGGAATAGTCAGGGTAAGGGCCTATGATCGGTACGGCTGGGGTTACTATATCCTGGTGAGACACAAAAATGGTCTTGAGACGCTCTATGGGCATCTTTCCAAGCAGATCGCGGAGATCGGTGATGAAGTGAAAGCCGGGGATATTTTGGGAAGAGGAGGGAGTACCGGCCGAAGCACAGGCTCCCATCTTCACTATGAAATGCGCTATAGAGGCTTGCCTTTTGATCCGGAAGAAGTCTATGATTTTGACAAAGGGGAGTTGACCACCCAAGATCTGCTGATCACGAAGGAGCTCTTTTCCCACGTTGCCAAAGCCAGGGCGGCTGCGTATCATCGGGTAAAAAAAGGGGATACGTTAGGCTCCATAGCCAGACGATACGGCGTGACGACCAGTCAGCTTACCCGGTTAAACGGGATCAGTACGAGATCAATCCTGCGAGTTGGTCAAAACCTCAGGATAAAATAGTGCACGGATGAAATCGGGCATGATCCCGTAGGTACGGGATCACGCACTGGGATGACTATCAGCCATGCGAGATTCCTCCCGATAGCCTCGATAGCCCCGATAGCTATCGGGGGGGAATGGCCTATAAAAATCAAATTGTAATCATATGAAATTGGATATCTTGGTTTTGGCTGCCCATCCCGACGATGCCGAATTGGGCTGTTCGGGCACAATCGCGGCCCATGTCGCCAAAGGCTACAAGGTGGGAATCGTGGATTTGACACAGGGGGAAATGGGTACCAGAGGCACTCCGGAGATCCGCATGAGAGAGTCTGGTGATGCCGCGAAAATCCTGGGGCTTTCTGCACGCGAAAACATGGCATTCAAGGACATCTATTTCAAGGACGACGAATCCCACCAAAAGGAGCTCGTCAGGATAATCCGAAAGTACCAGCCCGACATTGTCCTTGCCAATGCCGTGGCAGACCGGCATCCCGATCATGGAAAAGGCGCTTCCTTGGCTACAAATGCCTGTTTTATGAGTGGCCTGCGAAAGATCGAGACTTCGCAGGACGGCAAAGCCCAAAATCCCTGGCGGCCGAAATTTGTCTATCACTACATCCAAAACAACTACATCCAGCCGGATTTTATCGTGGACATCTCAGAGTTTTGGGACACCAAAGTCGCCAGTATCATGGCCTTCAAATCCCAGTTTTACGACCCAGCCAGCCAGGAGCCGGCAAGCTTCATCTCATCCCCGGAATTTTTGCCCTTCATCGAATCCAGGGCCCGGGAGTTTGGCCATCGGATCATGGCCAACTATGGGGAGGGATTTACCGTGGAGCGGTTTATCGGTGTCGACGACCTGTTTGACCTGAAGTGATCAGGGAGCAAGCCGGGTGATTTCCCAGTTCCCTTTTGCATCTTTTTGATAGCAGATTCGATCGTGGAGCCGGCTGGGCCTTCCCTGCCAAAATTCGATTCTGAAAGCCGTCAAGCGGTAACCTCCCCAGTGGGGCGGCCTGGCAATGGGCTCGGAGGAAAACCTGCGTTCAAATTCCCCCTGGCGGCTGGCCAGTTCCTCCCGGTCGGCAATGGGCTTGCTTTGCGGCGAAGCCCACGCACCAATCTGGGAACCGACCGGTCGTGAATGGAAATAGGCATCGGACTCTTGGTCACTCACTTTTTCCAAACCGCCCATGACCCGGACCTGACGCTCCAGTTCGGGCCAAAAAAAGGTAAGCGAGGCTCTGGGGTTTGCCGCGATTTCCTGCCCCTTTTCACTCTGGTAGTTGGTGAAAAAGACAAATCCGTGGTCCACTTCTTTCAGGAGGACAATTCTCCCGTTGGGAAAGCCGTCCAGACCAAGCGTCGAGAGGCACATGGCATTGACCTCCGGCACTTCCGAATCGATTGCCTCATCGATCCAAATCCTGAATTGCCGCAAGGGATCATGGCTTACATCATTGATATCCAGTGATTTGGAAGTGTAGTCTTTACGGATTTCAGAAAGCTTCATCGTGGGTTTTCTTTGGTTGAAAATTGCTTGATAAAAGTACCACAGGCATTGGATTTTTAAAATTTAAGCCTATATTTTTCACTGAATAGGAAAGAGATATGTATGAAGAACGACCCTTCTAAAATCCCCCAGGCAGGCGATCTGTTGATTTCTGAACCGTTTTTGCAGGATGAGAATTTCATGCGTTCTGTCGTCTTGCTTTGTGAGCACAATTCCGAGGGAAGCTTTGGCCTGGTTCTGAACAAACCCTCCATCCTCCATTTGAGTGAGTTGGTAGAGGAATTGTCTTTTTTGGAAAACGAAGTGTATGTCGGAGGGCCGGTGGAGCAAAACACCCTGCACTTCATCTATTTCGGGAAGAAAATACTGGAGGGAAGCATCTCCATAGGGGAGGAGTTGTGGTGGGGCGGCGATTTTGACAGTCTCGTGGATCATTTGAGAAGCGGCACCTTGGATCCGCATTATTTGAGGTTTTTTATTGGGTATAGCGGTTGGGGTTCGGGCCAGCTTTCGGATGAACTCGACGAAAACACGTGGATTGTTTGCGACCATAAAATAGACCCGGACACGCTCCAAAACACGCCCGATGAGCTTTGGCGTTTGCTTTTGAAAAAGATGGGGGGGGAGTTTAAGGTAATCGCAAATTATCCCCTCGACCCAAGATTAAATTAGGCAAAATCCCTACTTTTGCCCATATTGCCTTGAAATAGTATCGTTTTTATGACTGAGAAAAGTAACGAATTGTCTGAAAAAGACAAGGTGACCCAAGCTTCCGAAGAGGAAACAAAGGGTATCGAAAATGCAAGCCAAGCCGAGCAATCTGAAGTTGAGGCAGTCTCCGAAGACTCCAATATTGAAGAACCCGAGCCCGTTGCCGACGAAAAAGAAGCAGTTGCCAATGGAGAAGTAAGCGGTGCTGAAGAAGAAGCGATTGCCGACGAAGGAGAAACAGGCATTGAGGAAGAGGAAGTAACTGCCGAAGAAGAAGAAGTCCCCGTCGGGGAAGAAGCAACAGGCATTGAGGAAGAGGCAAGTGCTGGCGAAAAGGAAGCAATTGAAGAAGAACTAATCCCTGATACAGAGCCGATTGGGGAATCCCCGGTGGATCCAATATCGGAAGCGGAAGATGCAACGGAGGCCGAGGCCCCCGTTTCAAACGAACCTGCGCCGGAGCTGGAGGCAACACCTGAAACCGA
>CAZGYC010000025.1:3768-54248 GCA_964530015.1 uncultured Limnohabitans sp.
GACTGGGGAGGTCAAAGAAGAACTAGTCGCTGAGACAGAGCCGGTTGTGGAAGCTCCGGTGGTTCCAACATCGGAAGTGGAAGAGACAATGGAGGCTGAGGCTCCCGCTTCAAACGAACCTGCGCCGGAGCTGGAGGCAACACCTGAAACCGAGACTGGGGAGGTCAAAGAAGAACTAGTCGCTGAGACAGAGCCGGTTGTGGAAGCTTCGGTGGTTCCAACATCGGAAGTGGAAGAGACGGCAGAGGCCGAGGCCCTTGCTTCAAACGAACCTGCGCCGGAGCTGGAGGCAACGCCTGAAACCGAGACTGGGGAGGTTGAGGAGGAAGACCATTCGGATGAGCATATCGAACTGGCCGGCCTGACCAAGGTTCAACTTTTAAAACTGCTCAAGGACAAAATCCACCATACTCCGATTCTGAAGCTGGACAAGGTCGCCCACGAGATAAAGGCAGCGTTTGATGAATTGGCATCCAAGGACAAAGAGGAAGCACTGGCCAAGTTCAAGGCGGATGGCGGTGCAGAAGACGACTTCGAATACCGGCAGCACGAAGAGGAACGCGAGTTTTTCAAAGTGTTTAATGACTTCCGATATCAGATAAATTCGCTCAGAAAAGAAGCCGAAAAGCAGAAGGAAAAGAACCTGACAGCAAAGAATGAATTGCTGAACAAACTCCGCGACCTGGTCGATGGAGAGGAGACTACCCTGAGCATGGGCGCGATCAAGGCCATTCAGGAAGAATGGAAATCCATCGGCCCTGTGCCCAATGCGCAAAACAGGAATCTCTGGGCGAGTTTCAATGCGCTGATGGACAGATTCTACGACAACCGCAGCATCTACTTTGAGCTGAAGGAGCTTGACAGAAAGAAGAACCTGGAAAGCAAAACCGAGCTCTGCGAAAAAGCCGAATCGCTCAGAAATGTCAAGGAACTAAAAGAAGCCATCAGGCTACTGAATGAACTCCATGAGGAATTCAAGCATATCGGGCCCGTCCCCAGGGAAGACCAGGAGAATCTGTGGCAAAGGTTCAAAACCGCTTCGGATGCGGTCTATGACCGCAGAAAAGAGTTTTTCGAAGGACAAAAAGAAGTCTACAAGCAAAACCAGACGGAAAAAGAGGCCCTGATCGTGCTATTGGCTCCCTTTGCGGATTTCAAGGCTGACCGGATCAAGGACTGGAACACCAAAACCAAGGAGATCCTGGAGGTCCAGAAAGCCTGGGAAAAGATCGGGCCTGTCCCCAAGGAAGCTGGCAAGGAGATAAACAAAGCCTTTTGGGCCGCTTTCAAGCACTTTTTCCACAACAAAAACCTGTTCTTCAAGGAGCTGGACGAAATCCGGGCAACCAACCAGAAGAAAGCCGAAGAGCTCATTGCCCAGGCGGAAGCCTTGATGGAAAACACCGACTGGCAAAACACCGCCAATCAACTCGTGAAGCTGCAGCAAGACTGGAAAAAACTCGGCCCGACACCCGAGAAAAACCGGGATTCGCTCTACAAAAAGTTCAAGGCGGCCTGCGATTCGTTCTTCGAAAACCGCAGAAACACAAACAAGCAGGCGAATACCGAATTTGACCAAAACCTCAAGAAAAAGCAGGAGCTGATCCGACTGATTCTGGATGCGTCGGCCGGTGCAGAACTCGCCGAGGAAACACTCACCGCTTGGGTTTCGGAATTCAACGAGATTGGCTTCGTACCGCGGAAAAACATCAAGGAAATCCAGGCCCAGTTCAAGGAAGCGGTTGACAACTATTTGGAAAAACTGGATCCCAGTGGTACCGGGCGGGAAGACTTCCTGTTTAGGCTGAACCTTAACCGTATCCAGTCCGATCCCAATGCCGTGAAGACGCTGAACAAGAAGGAGCATGGCATCCGCAAGCAGATTTCTGATCTGGAAAACAGCATCACCCTTTGGAAAAACAACCTCGAGTTCTTTGCCGCTTCCAAGACTGCCGACAAACTCAGGGATCAGTTTGACGTCAAGATCCAAAAAGCGGAAGAAGAGATCGACAAGCTGAAAAAGAAGCTGACCATCCTGAAGGAATTTTGAAATTTTCTTGCTCAAAATCTGGGAGATAGCAATTTTCCGGATTTGGGGTTTGGAGTAGATGGCCTGGAAGCCTATATTTGCACCACGATAAAGGCAAGCCTCTTTAGCTCAGCTGGTAGAGCAACTGACTTGTAATCAGTAGGTCGCTGGTTCGATCCCGGCAAGGGGCTCAGAAAGGGAAACAGAAATGTTTCCCTTTTTTGCTTTTCAGCCTTGTTCCAGATGAAAAACTACTTTGTGTACATCATTTATTCGAAAATGGCCGATAGGTACTACGTCGGTCAAACTGAGGATATAGAAGAGCGGTTGGCCTTGCATAACTCACACTTTTTTGGCCATTCATTCACAAAAACCGCCGCTGACTGGGTTTTGAAATATTCGTTGAAATGCCAATCCCGGAGCCAGGCCGTTCGGATTGAATCCCACATCAAGAAAAACAAGTCCAGAAAATACGTTGAGGACCTGATTCAATATCAAACCATTGGTCTGCGCTTGTTGGAAAAATACCAATCCCAGTAGGCCGCTGTCCGCGATGGCTATCGGGACGATCCCGGCAAGGGGCTCAGAAAGGGAAACAGAAATGTTTCCCTTTTTTGCTTTTCAGCCTTGTTCCAGATGAAAAACTACTTTGTGTACATCATTTATTCGAAAATGGCCGATAGGTACTACGTCGGTCAAACTGAGGATATAGAAGAGCGGTTGGCCTTGCATAACTCACACTTTTTTGGCCATTCATTCACAAAAACCGCCGCTGACTGGGTTTTGAAATATTCGTTGAAATGCCAATCCCGGAGCCAGGCCGTTCGGATTGAATCCCACATCAAGAAAAACAAGTCCAGAAAATACGTTGAGGACCTGATTCAATATCAAACCATTGGTCTGCGCTTGTTGGAAAAATACCAATCCCAGTAGGTCGCTGTCCGCGATGGCTATCGGGACGATCCAGGCAAGGGGCTCAGAAATAGGCGTTTTCTCTATTGTAGGGCAATTTGAACACATCCGCACCGATTCCCTGTTTTCCCCTGACAATTACCGCCAATATCCAAAAAACCGCTTTCCATTTTCAGGCAAACTGATATCTTTAGGGATTGAGTTTTCAGCCAGTCCCTTTCATGAATCCCGAGCAGATCCTAAAGCCCAGAAAAGCCCTAAATCCCGCCTACCTCAAGATCAAACCCAATCGCGTTGATATTGAGAAATTCAAGGCCAATTTGACTGCGCTTCTGGATCAGTCCAACGACAGGGAATCGGAGGAATTTCACAAGAATCTGGTTTCGGATTTTCTGAAAAAGACTTGGTACGATTCCAATCATTTCATCAATACCAAAGGAAGGAATGACCTGGTCATCCACAACGGCCCCAAACCCAACTCGGAAGTCGGGGTGATCATCGAGGCCAAAAAGCCAACCAACAAGGCTGAAATGCCCTCCCTGTCCAATCTCAACTCCAAGGCCTTTCAAGAGTTGGTGTTGTATTACCTCCGAGAGCGGATCATTGAAAAAAACACCTCGGTCCGGCACCTTGTCGTGACCAATATCTACGAATGGTATATCGTAGATGCCATTCACTTTGACCGGTTTTTTGCCCAAAACAGGAAGCTGGTCAAGGATTTTGAGGAATTCACCGCAGGAAGGAAAGCGGATACCAAAACTGATTTCTTTTATAAAAGCATTGCCGAACCTGAACTGGAAAAGGCCAAAGACAAAATACCGTTTGCCTACTTCGATTTCAGGGATTATGAAAAGCCGCTTCGGAATACCGACAAAGCGGACGATGCCAAGCTGATTGCCCTATTCAAACTGCTTTCGCCCGAACACCTCCTAAAACTTCCCTTTGCCAATGATTCCAACAGTCTGGACAGGAAGTTCTATGCCGAACTTCTTCACCTGATCGGACTCACAGAAACCAAGGAAGGCGGAAAGAAACTCATCGGCAGACCGAAAAAAGAAGACCGCAATCCCGGTTCCCTGCTCGAAAACACCATCAATCAGCTCCAATCCCTGGACAAGCTGTCCCGGCTGGATCGCCCTTCCCAATACGGGGTTACGGAAGAGGATCGGCTTTTTGCGGTGGGCTTGGAGCTGTGCATTACCTGGGTCAACAGGATTCTCTTTTTGAAGCTTCTTGAGGCGCAACTGCTCAGTTACAACAAAGGAAACAAGGTTTACAACTTTCTCTCCACGGACAAAATCTCTGACTTTGATGAGCTGAACAGCCTGTTCTTTGAAGTGCTGGCGCGAAAGAGCGAGGATAGGATGGAAGAAGTCAAGGCCAAATTTGCCCATGTTCCCTACCTCAACAGTTCGCTTTTTGAGCCGACAGAGATGGAGCATCATACGCTCCTGATCGCCAATCTCAAGAATGGGCGGAAGCTTCCGATCCATCCAGGCAGTGTCCTGAAGGATGCTTCTGGCAAGAAACTTAGCGGGGAGCTCAACGCCCTGGAATACCTCTTCCGCTTTCTGGATTCCTACGACTTCAGCTCCGAGGGAGCGGAAGAAATCCAGGAAGAAAACAAAACCCTGATCAATGCCTCCGTCCTGGGTCTGATCTTCGAAAAGATCAACGGTTACAAGGATGGCAGCTTCTTCACCCCGGGTTTTATTACGATGTACATGTGTCGGGAGACCATCCGCCGGGCGGTGGTGCAGAAGTTTAAGGAAGCGCTAAGCACCCTCACCCAAAATCCCTCTCTCACCGGGAGAGGGACTTTGGGGCACGAAAATACCAAATCCCCCTCTCCATCGGGGGAGGGACTGGGGGTGAGGGTAAATGAAATAAATGACTTCGATGAACTCTACGACTTAATCGGTCCAGGAGGAAAATTCAGCTATTCTGAAGCCAACTCCCTGATCAATTCCCTGAAGATCTGCGATCCTGCGGTGGGTTCGGGACACTTCCTGGTATCGGCACTGAATGAGATCATCGCCGTCAAAAACGACCTCCGCATCCTACAGGACCGCAACGGCAAGCGTCTGAAAGAATACAGCGTATCCGTGGTCAATGACGAACTCGTCGTGATAGACGAGGACGGCGAACTCTACGAATACAATCCCAACAATCCCGAATCCCAGCGCATCCAGGAGACGCTCTTTCACGAGAAGCAGACCATCATCGAAAACTGCCTCTTCGGAGTCGATATCAATCCCAATTCGGTCAAAATCTGCCGACTGAGACTCTGGATCGAGCTGCTGAAGTCGGCGTATTATAAGCCCCTCCCCCTAAATCCCCCTCCCAGAGGGAGTGGGACTTTGTCCCAGGGAGACGGATCTGGCTCCTCTCCCTTGGGAGAGGCGGGGGTGAGGGAACTCGAAACCCTCCCCAACATCGACATCAACATCAAGTGCGGCAACTCCCTGGTCTCCCGCTTTGCGCTCGATGCCGATCTGAGCCAAACCCTGAAGAAAAGCAAATTCTCCATCGATGCCTACCGCATCGCGGTGGAGACGTATCGCAACGCCAAAAACAAGGAAGAAAAGCGGGAAATGGAGCGGCTGATCGATGCGATCAAGACAGACTTCCGGTCCGAGATCACCAAAAACGATCCCAAGATCAAAAAGAAAAACGCCCTTGCCGGTGAACTCTACAACCTCACCATGCAGACGGGACTCTTCGAAGAGGCGGTCACCGAAAAGAAAAAACGCCAAGCCCGAATCCAGAAAGTCGAAGAAGAACTGAATAAACTCGAAACCGAAATCGAGGAAATCAAGGCCAACAAGATCTTCGAAAACGCCTTCGAATGGCGCTTCGAATTCCCGGAAGTCTTGAATCCGGAAGGAGACTTTGTGGGCTTTGATGTGGTGATTGGCAATCCACCATATATCCGTCAGGAAGAGTTTTCCGGATTGAAGCCTTATCTACAAGGCAGATTCAAAACCTTCTCGGGCACCGCGGATCTGTATGTGTATTTTGTTGAGTTGGGCATGACTTTGCTCAAAAAGTCTGGAGAATTTGTCTTCATCATTCCAAACAAATGGATGCGGGCGGGATATGGAAAAGGACTCAGAAATTATGTCAAAAGCTTCAAAATACATGAATTGCTGGACTTTGGGGATCTGCAGGTATTTGAAGAGGCCACTACCTATCCTCTGATCGTTGGCTTGGGCAAAAGAAATCCCTCCGAAAAATTTACCGCTGTCAATCTGGTGACCTTGGATTTTCCCCGGGGAATGGACAGGTATCTAAGCGAAAATCGAATCGAGGTACTTGTTGGGGGCCTTTCGGAGGAAGGCTGGACCCTGACCGACAGCAAATCACAAAAGCTTCTCCTAAAGCTAAAATCCCAGGGAGTGCCGCTATCGGAATATGTCAGTGGCAAAATTTATAGGGGCGTTTTGACTGGATATAATGAAGCATTTGTCATCGATCAGGAAACCAGAGACAGAATCATAGACGAGGATCCCAAAAGTCGGCATTTTATCAAACCATTTTTGGCCGGAAAGGAAATCAAAAGATATCATACGCCAAAGGCTGAAAAATATCTGATCTTGATTCCAAAGGGCTTTACGATCAAGCGTAATC
This sequence comes from uncultured Limnohabitans sp., assembly GCA_964530015.1. Lineage (GTDB taxonomy): Bacteria > Bacteroidota > Bacteroidia > Cytophagales > Cyclobacteriaceae > Algoriphagus. The sequence continues at coordinate 10,340 of CAZGYC010000025.1, forward strand.
TGCCCGAGGATGATCCAAATTACCTGTCCGAAGTGGGCGAGCCCCCGAGATACGGATATATGGAAAAGGACAGTGCCTGGAATTGGTTTAGAAGAAGTCTGCCGGCGCTGTCGGAACATCTTGCGCCATTCAGACTTGCTGCCGAAAAGCGCTATGACAAGGGGGATTTTTGGTGGGAATTGAGGGCTTGTGATTATTATGGCGAGTTTGAAAAACCAAAAATACTATATCAGGAGATAGCTGCCTACCAGTCATTTACATTTGACAATAAGGCTTTATACACCAACAACAAGATATTTATTATTCCAAACCCTCCTCTGGAATTGTTGGGTTTCCTAAACTCAAGTTTGGTCTGGTTTTATTTGAATCTCACAGTTTCCAAATTGAGAGGAAATACCTTCGCCATGCAGTCTCCTTATATCTATTCGATACCAATTCTGGATCAAGTTTGGAACAACACGGACCTCGCGGAAATCGTGGAAAAAATCCTCCAACTTGGAGACGCCAATCCAGAAAGACTGACTTTGGAAAACCAAATAAACCAACTGGTTTATAAAATTTACGGCTTGACCGAGGAGGAGATTGGAATAGTGGAGGGAGGTGTATGATCCTAAAGGATTTTTGATAGTTGGTAGAACACTTACTGTAGCTTTGAAATTCAAGCTGACGTTGAGTGGAATTTTTGGTTCAACTTCTTAAATTTGCAATTGTATCCGTAAAAGTCAATTAAGATCATGGATTCATTCAAAATAAACCTACTGGAATTAGCTGATAGTGGTGGATTTATTATCCAAAATAGGAGGTCTGATCTTTTGGATAGGGTCAAAATAGTTTTGAAAGATTCTTCCAACAGAATTGATTTTCAAAATGCAAAGTTTGTAAAAAATTGGCTTATGTATTGGTTGATCGAATCAAAGAGATCGGATTTGTTTGTAGCCAAATCTTATTTTTTGGAAAGACTGATGGTTAGACACTATTCTTTTCAAACCCAATATGACTGGAAAGACTTGAAAGGGATACTGTTTTTTGTAAAATATTTAAGCTCCATAAAAAATCTTCCAGAGTTTGAAAAGACACTAAGAAGTCCATTTTTTCATCTTCAATTGCAAAAATATCTACCCTCGGCGTAGTCCATCGCATTTCCTCCCCCATCCAAAACAAGATCCCATCGGACACCGAGCGAAGTCGAGGTGCCAGCAAGAGTTAATTTGGCCACTTGATTTTAAGTTCAACCCCTCACGGGCATCTGTTGCCTTCCGAAGCTATTTGGGTTCCTTTATTGCCCGGAGCTATGGCTATTATTGGGATGCGCCTTCAGCACTTTCTCTCCAAACATTTCAGTAAGCCAAAAATCTCCAATTCAGAACATCCATCCCGCACCAGACATCCATCATCCTCCACTTTTTTCTTTTTTGGGATTGATTTTTTGGTATTTTTCTGGAATAATTTAAACCCTAACAAGTATCATTCTATGAAAAAACTAATTTCTACGCTTGTAGTGGCCCTTTGTTTCTTTGGTTTGGTCCAGGCAGCATTGACTTCGGCCGATTATTTCGAAGGCAAATGGTCCGTCCTGATCAAGGATACCCCCCAGGGCGATGCCACGATTCCCATGCGATTTGAGACCATCGACGGAAAGACCACCGGGTACTTTGTCGAAGATGCTTCCGGCACCGAAAAGAAAATGAGCGCTGTCACCATCGCCAACGACGTCCTGACTGCCTACTTCAATATCAGTGGCTATGATGTGGATTTGCAACTCAAAAAAGGTGAGGCTGACTTTTCTGCCGGTTCCTTGATGAGTCAGTTTCCGGCGGAGGCTACACGGGTAAAAGAATAATGACAGTCAACAGACCACGGCCGATTTGAAAGAACCTCAAACCCTCAAATAATTGGCTAAAAGGCAAAAAAGCGGATAATCACAAAAAATCAGCAAAAAAAAGGCAGCCTCTCAATTGATGGGCTGCCTTGGTTTTTCAAGCGGGCTATGTTTGTTTTTTCAGGGTAAACTCAGGCAAATACTTGATTTTCCCGCCTTCCATGGCCGATTCATGGGCCAGGATCCCCACGCAGGTGATGTTGGCGGATTGGCGGGCATCCGGGTAGGGGGCTCTTTCCTCCGCCAGTGCATTCAGGAATTCGTTGACCAGGTGGGGATGCGAGCCGCCGTGGCCGGACCCTTGGATGAAAGACAGGTGTTGGTTGTCGTCCGAATCGTAAACTCCCTGCGTGGTAAATGCCGCAATCTCCGAAGGAAGCAGATGCGCGTAGTCGGGGATTTTGACCTTCGAAGGGGTTTCTCCCGTGTGGATCACCGAATCCTCGTGCTCGACCAGAGTCCATTCAAAGGACTTTTTGGAGCCATAGACATCAAAGCTTTCGCGGTATTGTCTTGCGGTGTTGAAGAGCGAGCGGGTCACCTCGGCGGCCAGATCAGAGTCTTTCAGTTTGATATGGCAGGTTTCGATGGCGAAGGGAGAGCCGTATCTCGGAATCAGATTTTCGTCGATCGTTCCCGAACCCAGGCAGGACACATATTCGGCCTGTCCCTTTGGCAAGGCCAAGACCGGCCCAACGCAATGGGTCGCGTAGTGCATGGGAGGGAGGCCTTCCCAATACCCCGGCCATCCGGCCATCTCCTGCTGGTGCGAGGCCCGGAGAAACTGGATCTTGCCGAGCTCCCCATTCTCGTACATTTCCTTGACGAAGAGAAATTCCCGGCTGTAGATCACCGTCTCCATCATCATATAGGTCAGGCCGGTTTCCTCTGTCAGCGCGACAATCTGCCGACAATCCTCAACGGAAGTGGCCATCGGAACGGTGCAGGCCACATGCTTGCCCGCTTTTAGGGCTTTGATGGATTGTTCCGCGTGATTTTGGATGGGCGTATTGATATGGACAGCGTCCACATTGGGGTCTTTCAGGAGTTCATCGTAGTCGGTATAGATCTTTTCGATGCCGAAAGCTTTGCCGATTTCTTCCGCCTTTTCTTTGTTTCTCTGGCAGATCGCATACATATTGGCCAAAGGATGCTTTTGGTAGATCGGGATAAACTCCGCCCCAAATCCCAGTCCGATGATGGCGATGTTGATGGGTCTTTTGCTCATGGTTTATGTTGACTTTAGGTTAAAAACTTTGGGTTAAAATTTCATTTCGACAGTTTTTGCTTGGCAGTAATTTCACCAGGAGATGCGAGATTCTATTGGCGAAACTCCCTCTTTTCCAAAGGGGGTGGGGGGATTTTTTCAAATTATGAAACAGGTTCTTTTAATCAAACCCTCCTTGTTAAGGGGAATGACGTTATTTTAAGCCTTCATTCCTTCCTTTAAATTAGAAGCCGTTTCTTATTCAGAAGCCCACTTTCTCAGAAACTCCAGGCCTTCCTTTGCAAAGCCATCCTGGGAAGGGACGAGCGGTTTCCAGATGCAGACCGCACCGGCCAGTTCCTTGATCGCCGGGGTAAAACTTTCGATAGAAATCACCCCTTTGTAATTGACGGCCTCCAGGCCCTGTTTCCAAGCGGCCCAGTTGGTTTGGCCGGTTCCGGGCGTGCCCCGGTAGTTTTCGGACACCTGCACGTGGATCAGTTTGTCACCAACGGTTTTGATTGCATGTTCTATGCTGGGCTCCTCAATGTTCATGTGGAACCCGTCCAAAAGTGCCTTTGCCTGTGGCTCGTTGATGTCGTCGATGAGCTGCTTGAGTTCCGCTGCGGTGTTGATCAGGTCGGTCTCAAAGCGGTTGAGCGTCTCGATGGCGATTTCCAAGCCGAATTTCCCGGCAGTCTTGCAGACTTTTCGGAGGTTGGCGACCGCGCGGTGCCATTCGATCTTCTTCTGTTCCGGAGAGACCAGCCGCGCTTTTCCCACCGCTGAGTACATCGGGCCCGCCACGAAACCGGCACCGAGTTCGGCAGCAATCTCAAAGCAGGCGTCTAGGTAATCAAAACAAGTCTGATGGTAGGAGGGGTCTTCGTTGGTGAGATCCCGGCTTGTTCCGAAAGCCCCGCAGACAACGGGACTGAGCCCGTTATCCGCAAGTGCCTTCTTTACCCAATCGATGTCTATCAAACCTGGATCTTCGACCGGAATCTCCACCGCATCGTAGCCATAGCTTTTGATTTTGGGAAAAAGAGAAACTGTTTCCCTGTTGAATGGCGAGGTCCAAAGCCAGGTGCTTACCGCAAATTTTACGTCCAATGCCATGCCTATTCTACTTTCATGATTCCGTTCATGATTCTCCAGTGGCCCGGCACGGTGCAGATGAATGGATATTCACCCGGTTCGGTGGGAGCGGTGAATACGATTGACTCTCTCCCTTCAGGATCCACCAGGCGGGTGGCTGCAATGACTTGTGGGATTTTTGGCACATAGTTTTGCCCGGCACCCTTGGGGTCTCTGGCCAGCTCATCTGCCGCCGTTCCGATGGTTTCCAAGGAGCCTTTTTGGCCGATGACCAGGTTGTGCTGCATGAAATCGGGGTTTTCGAAGTCAATCGTCACCTGGGAGCCAGCCTTCACAGTGAAGGTCGCCTTGTCAAACTTCATCTCATGCGGAGTGACGGCGAGCTTGATTACAGTCGTTCCTGTGGTGCTGACCGCCGTGGCAGATGCGCCCAACAGGTCGATTTGGGCTCCCGGTTTTTTCAATGCAAGTGTGGACTTGTTGCTCAGCCGCCCGCCAAACCACCAGGTTCCTTCGTACTTGCCCACCACATTTCTGCCGTCATTTTGTCCCACACGGACGCGGGTAGGGGTGAGCGGAGCGGCAAACAGCCCTTTGGTCTTGCCTTTGTCCACCTCTTCCCCGTTGATCCTGAGGCTCAGACTGCCATCCTCAACCAAGCTGGCATCAATGGTAAACTGCTCTTCGGGAAGGCTTTTTTTGGATTTGAGGAGTGTGAGTTTCTCATCCTGGGCTACCGCAAAATACAGGGCGTCCTGATAGATGTACAGGCTGTAGCCGTTGGTGTTGTTTCCGTGGGCGACCAGCACGCCTTCGAGCGGATTTTGGGCTTTGGAAATGATCATGCGGATGGAGATTTCTTTTCCGGCAACATCAGGTGGGAAAAGGATGCTGTTTCGCTGGTCCAAGGGATATTGCTCGGCAACCAGGCTTCTTGAGATCCGGTCAGCCAATGAAATCTCCCCTTCCGCCGCAGCTTGGAGTGCGCTGGAATTGTCCCGCTTTGCAAACTCGGTCGGATGGGCCAACACTGCCGCGAAGATCGCCTGGGGCAGATAGGCATCTTTTCCGTTTTCTATGGCATTGGCCACTTCCACCAGTTTCTTGGCGGCGTCTTCGGAAAATGGCATGTCTGACAAAGCGAGGAAGGCTTCTTTTCTGGTATGCAGATCCGGATCACTGACAATGTTGGATGCGAGGATTGCCTGGAGAGAGGATTCTGTCTTTGGCAAAACCCTCAGCGCGTTTTTGCGGACAGCCGCCGAAGGATGGGAGAGGGCCTTTTCCACAGCTTGGGTTGCTTCCTGGTTTTCTCCACCCAGTTCACCCAAGCCGTGCAGCGCCCAAAGCGCGTTGATTGCCGGGCCGTTGATGCCCACGGCATCCACGCTTTGGTTTCCGATGATTTGGTACAACCCGGATAGCACCGACTTGTCCTTTTTCTCCACGATCAGCCGCTGGGCGGTGAGCCGCCAGAACATATTTTCGCTCTTCAGCGCTTTCAGAAGCTTGTTTCCGTCGGCATCCTTCAGGTCAAACACTTCCGAATCTTTGCCACCTTTGTAGCTGAGCCGGTAGATCCTGCCATGCTTGCTGTCCCGGAGTGGGTTGATGTAGGCGTTGCCCTCGCCGTTTTCGAAGCCGCGCGGAGTCGGGTTGTGCTGGATGATAAAGTTGTACCAATCTGCCACCCAAAGTGCGCCGTCCGGCCCCACTTCGGCATGGACAGGGGAGAACCATTCATCGGAACTTGCCAGGATGTTAAACCCGTTTTTCTCCTTGAATCCGGAGCCGTCAGGATGGATAATGGCATTGTGAAGCACCCGCCCGGTCGGTTCCGCCACGAACGCGATCCTGTTCCAATAGTTTTGCGGGAAGCTTCTGGCAGTGTAGAAATTGTGGCCTGCCGCTGCGGTATAGCCGCCAAACCAGTCCACCTGTCTCAGGAATGGGGTGAGGTGGGGCATGTCGTAGTGGGAATCGATGCCGTGGACGGTGTTGGCGGAACCCTGGAAGATGGGACGCTTCAGGTATTTGTTCGGCATGGAGAAGTACACGCTGTGCTGCCCGTTGGCGGTGGAGATGAAGGTTTCGAAATCCTCCGTAAAGCCAAGCCCCCAAGTGTTGTTGGAGGTATTGCCCAGGTATTCGAGGTTTTCACCGCTTGGGTCAAATCGATATACGCCCTGGCCAAAGCCGTACCTCACGCCACTCACTTCTCCGTTGAATCCGGAATAGCCCAAGACTCCCCAGATTTTGTTGTCAAAGCCATACTTCAGATTGGAAGGCCCGGCGTGGGTATCGCTTTTGCCCCAGCCGGTCATCACCACTTCGCGGACATCCGCCACATCATCCCCATCGGTGTCCTTTAAGAAGATAAAATCAGGAGCCATGGAGATCAGGATGCCACCATTTACCGCCATGATCGAGGTGGGAATGTTGAGGTTTTCTGCGAAGACAGTCACCTTGTCGGCCTTGCCATCCCCGTCGGTGTCTTCCAGAATCTTGATCTTGTCGTCTCCGCCTTCCTTTCTGATTTCGTTCGGGTAATCGACCGTCTCTATTACAAACAGCCTTCCCCGTTCGTCCCAGGCCATGGCGATCGGATTGATGATCATGGGTTCGCTGGCGAAAAGTTCCATTTCAAAGCCTATCGGAACCTGCACCAGTTTCATGCTTTCCTCGGGGGACAGCGGAAGCTGAAATCTCGGAGCGGGATCGCGCTTTTCGTAATTGGGTATCTCCGCATCCTCAAACTGGGTCACAGGAATCCGGTACTCTGCCAACAGTTCGTTGACCTTGTCGCCCACAGCCCAAAGTATCCCATTCGCGACCAGTTCCTGAAACCCGGGCTGCTTCCAGGTTTCCTCGTTGTGGCCATAGGCGGTGTAAAATACGCGGCCCTTGCCTTCATCCCTGACCCAGGTGTAGGGCTCCCGATGGTCTCCGTCCACCCGCTCCATCAGGACATGCATGTCGGGATTGACATGGGCGTGTACATAGGTTTCGTCCCAGGTCTCGAATTCCTCGATTCCTTTCATGGCGGGATGCTCCGCGTCGATGATGTCAGCGGTGAACCGACCGGCTCCATGCGTACTGAACTGCCCGCCGACCGCGCCGACAAACCAGTCCGAATTGCGGAAGCACCAAGAAGCGCTGTGGATGGGAATCAAAGCCTTTCCGCTTTGTACATACTTTTTCAGGGCTGCTTCCTGGCTTGGACTGATCGAATCATGGTTGGCATAGACCATCAGGCCGTCGTAATTATTCAGCGTTGCCTCATTCAGATCATTCACATCTGTGGTATAAGTGAGGTTGATTCCTTTTTGGAAAAGCGGTGTTCCAAGATGCATCATCAGTTTTTCCGAGTTATGATGCTCGCTTTCATGTCCCAAGACGAGGATTTCCACCCGTCTGGGTTCTGTCATGGAAAGAAAGGAATCTTTTTTGCCGCAGGAAAATAAGAATGCGAGTGCGTAGAGCAGGGGAAGGCTGAATCTTCCCGGATTTTTCAATTTGGTCATGCTTTGGGCTTGCGGATTTTTTGAACCTAATATTCCCCAATTAGTTCAAGAATTTCTTACTGTTTTACCCTAATTTGTGACTGTATTTTGCCAATTTGTATTTTCAAATTCACCAAAAAGAGCAAAAATCAGTGAAAACCCCGTTTCAAAAATCCCGGATCCCAGAAGGCAAGGCCTTTGAAATCAGGGAGTTGATCGCCCCGTATTTCGATGTCAACTGGCATTTCCACTCTGAGTATCAGCTTTTTGTTGTGCTGAAAGGAAGGGGAACCCGGTTCATCGGAGACCACATGCAGAATTTCCGGGAGGGGGACATGGTGTTGACCGGGCCTGACCTGCCCCATTTGTGGAAGAACGACAAGGCCTACCACATCCCCGAAAACCGCATGGAAACGCACGGAATCGTGATTTACTTCCCCGACAATTTTCTGAACAACTCGGTTTTTCAACTGGAGGAATTCGAATCCATATCCGGGATGCTGAAGAAATCCATCCGCGGAATCGAAATCAAGGGAAAAACCAATTTCCTGGTCAGGCAGTTGATGGTGGACCTGCTCGACATGAAAGGCGTGAAGAGCATCATCCAACTGCTCAGGATCCTTCAGACCATTACGGATTCGACCGATTGCAAACTGATCGCCGATGCCGCCTATATCAATACCAACAAGGAGTCCGAAAAAGACCGGATGGGCCAGGTCTACGAATACGTGATGCACAACTACCAGGGCAAGGTCAGTCTGGAAGAAGCCGCCCAGTTGTCCAATCTCTCGGTGTCGTCCTTCAGCCGGTTTTTCAAATCCCGGATGAACAAATCCTTCACAGATTTTGTGACCGAGGTCAGGATTTCCCACGCCTGCAAGCTGCTGCATGAGACGGATCTGAACATCAGTGAGATTTCCTACGAGTGTGGATTTTTTACCCTTTCCAACTTCAACAAGCTCTTTAAGGAGCGGGTCAAGAAAACTCCCGTCGAGTATAGACGGGAGTTTTTGAATACATTTTCAGCCTGAATATTTATCCGCTTTTCTGCCGCCCTGCAAACCGGAAAATGGTTCGCCTGGCACCGCTTCCGTCTCCTTTCACGCTTTCAGCCTTTCCATCACTTGGTCCAAATAGGATGAACTGACGGGGACTTTGAACCCGCCCAGGTGAAGCTGGTGCCTTTCTGCTTTCGAAACCTTGTGGATATTCGCCAGAAAGGAACGATGCGTCCGGACAAAGTGGGAGGGGAGGAGCCGTTCGGTTTCGGAGAGCGTCATCCGGCTCAGGATCTTTTGGTCTTCGAGCTGAAAGGTCACGTAATTTCCCTGGGATTCGCAGTACAACAAATCCACAAAGTCCACCCGAACCTGCCCCTCGCTGGTTTTTACAAAGAGAAAGGCGGATTCGTTTTTTGGCTGGAGTTCAATCCATTCCTGGGCTTTTTGGCAAGCCTTGAGAAACCGGCTGAGGTTGAAGGGCTTCAATAGATAATCCAGCGCATCGAGCTCAAAACCCTTGACCGCATAGTCCGAATATGCTGTCGTAAAAACGACCATCGTCTCCTTGGGAACCAAGGCAGCCAGGTCGATGCCCGAAATATCCGGCATGTTGATGTCCAGGAAAACCAAATCCACCGCATTTGACTTGAGATATTCCAAACCGAGAATCGCATCGGTAAAGGTCGCTTCAAGGTCCAAAAAAGGCACTCTGGAAGCGTGCGATTTGATCACTTCCAGAGCAAAAGATTCGTCGTCGATGGCGATAGCCCGGATCATCAGGAGTGGATTTGTACGGAAAGATGGACAAAGAAATCCGAATCGTTGGAAATGATGCTCAACTGGTGCTGCTCGGGATAGAGCAGGGCCAGTCTGCTTTTGACGTTTTCCAGGCCGATGCCGGATTCTTCCCTGGATTTTTCGGCCACGGGTTTATCGGGATGCACACTGTTGACCAGATCCAGATGGACCGAGCCGGAGATGCACCTCAAATTTAGCCGAATCCAGGATTTTTCCTTGGCCGAGATGCCGTGCTTGAAGGCGTTTTCCACGAACGGAATCAGCAGCATTGGTGCGATGTCGCCCTGGCAGGTGCCATCTTGGATCTGGATGTCCAGTTCCAGGTTGGTCTGGGAGCCAAAGCGGAGCATCTGCAGGTCGAGGTAGTTTCTCAGGTAGTCGATTTCGCGGGAAAGGGGGATTCGGGGCAGTTGGTTTTCATGGAGCATGAAGCGCATCATGTCGCCCAGCTTTTGGACGCCGTCGGCCGTTTTTTCGGCGTTTTCGATGAGTGCACTGGCATAGAGCGTGTTCAGCGCATTGAACAGGAAATGCGGGTTGATCTGGGACCGGAGAAAATCCATGCCCGCATTTCCCTGGTCGACTTGATTGGTCAGCGTGGAGATTTTTCCCAGGAATGAGTCGTATTTCCTAAAAATCAGGGTTGCCAGCGGGAAAAGAATCACTTGCAGGAATGCCACCGTAGGGATGCCTCCGAGAAAGAAGATTTCTTCCTGGTTGCTTTCAACCGAAATCACCAAGAAAACAAAGAGGATCATGGCGGAAAGCCCCCAACTAAACCATCTCGACCGCTTGGTCTTGCCCGCCTTCCTATTTTGGTAAACAAGGAAATAGTGGTAAAGTCCCAGGAAAATCAGCCCGGGCACCACCATGCCGAAGACAACCAAAGGCCCGGGATTGGTGATGCTCATCACCTGAATGAGGAACAGGATGGTAAACAGGTAGATGAAAACCAGCCGGATGATGTTGTAGATCTGGAAATCCCGGATCTTGGGAGGAGTGAGTGCCTGCTCCAGGATATAGGCTCCGATCAGATAGCAGACATAAATCCCAACCACCCCCAAATAAAACGTGGGAAAGGGTGTCCGGACCAATTCGGCTTGATAGGCGAAAATCGCGCAGATGAACAGGGAAGCCGCTGCAATCAGGATGGTGAAAATGATCGGGGGGCCAGGTTTTTGATCCCGCTCGTACTTGGGGATCAACACCATGTGCACCAGGTGAAACGCCACATACAGCGTCAGGGGGATGAGCAGCCGAGAGGCAAATTTGAAGATCTCAAACCCGGATGTTTCATGGAAACTGGGGCTGAAACCGAACAGGTTGAACAAAATGATCGATAGGAAGGCGGCGGTGACGATCCACCATTCGATCTGTCGGAAATCTAGACTTTTGGATTTCATGGGCGAAAGGTAAAGACTATTCAGAGAGGGTTGATGCAGTGAGTTCATTTTCGGAGTTGGTTTGTGGACGTGGGGTTTCTTTGGATGCAAAAAGCAGGAAGAGGTTGTAGAGCAACGCGGCCGCAATGATGAGGTAGAATACGGTCGGCTTTTCGGTGGTCCTTTTTGCTGCTGCACGCATGGGGAAGTGGTAAATAAGAGTTGGTTTGGTTTTCGTGCTGAAAATTTCACCAAGATTACCGACGGCAGTCAGCCAGATCAAAAAAATGTGACGAAACGGGCGTTTTTGGGGCTGGAAAGGGAGGAGATTGAAAAATTGGAAGATTTGAAAATTAAAAAATTGACAGGAAGTTGTAAGGTCTGCCAGAGTCGACGGACCCTCGACTCCGCTCGCTTAGTCAGCAAAATTTCGAAACTTCCAGCGTGGGGAAACAATCTCACGCTACTAGCTCTTCGTAAATCGTAAATCAAAAATCGTAAATTTTCAAGCCCATATTACTCATACTTAAAAAGGATAGGCCTTCAGATCAATCCCCCATAGCCAGGGCAGCACAAAATACACCATCAGTGTGACGATCCCGATCGACAGGATATTCAGCCAAAACCCGGCTTTGACCATGTCTTTCATCCGCAGATAGCCCGAACCGAAAACGATGGCGTTGGGCGGCGTGGCAACGGGGAGCATAAAGGCACAGCTCGCCGCCAGGGTTGCGCCCACCATCAGCCCAAAGGGATGCAGTTCCAACTTGAGGGCTACCGATGCCAAAATCGGCAAAATCATGGAGGCCGTGGCTACATTGGAGGTGACTTCTGTAAGGAAATTGACCGAGGCGACCACAATCAGGAGCAGGACAAAGAAGCCGACGCCGTCGATCATAGTGAACTTCTGCCCGATCCACTCGGCCAGTCCGGTTTCCTTAAACCCTTCTGCCAATGCCAATCCCCCCCCAAAGAGGATCAATACTCCCCAGGGAATTTTTTCGGCGGTTTTCCAGTCTAGGATCCGCTCTCCGCGGGTCGAGGAGGGGAATAGGAAAAGGACGACCACCCCGGCCAGGACAATGATGGTGTCGTCGATCCCGGGAACGAAACTGGCCAGGAAAAACCCTCGGGTAATCCATGAAAAACAGACCAGCCCAAAGACGATCAGTACCGATTTTTCCTCGAACGTGGTTTTCCCAAGGGCTTTCAACTGCGCAGAAATGACAGACTTGGCGTCGTTCAATTGGAAAGATTTGGGTAATCTATTCCCAAAAGTAACGAGATAAAACCAGCAGATAATCAGTAGGATAAGTGAAAATGGCAAGCCAAAAAGCATCCATTCACTGAAGGCGATTTCATAGCCGTAGAGCTGTTTGACGACTGCGGAAAGTATGGCGTTGGTAGGGGTTCCGATGAGGGTGGCCATACCGCCAATGGATGCGGCATAGGCAATGCCGAGCATGATGTTTTTGCCCAGCGCAGATGCCAGGGCATGGTTTTGCTCCCCGAGTTGGGTCTTAAACTGGCCGACCACGGCCAAACCGATGGGAAGCATCATCAAGGCTGTGGCGGAGTTGGAGATCCACATGGAAAGCAAGCCGGTCGCCAGGATAAAACCCAGCACGATCCTGCGCAGGTCAGTTCCCAATAAATTTATTATGTTAAGTGAGATCCGACGGTGGAGATTCCATTTCTCAATCCCGGTGGCGAGTAGGAAGCCTCCCATGTAGAGCATCACCGTGGGATGCATGTAGTTGCCGGAGACCTTGTCGATCTTCAGCAAGTCGAGGGTCGGCATGAAGATCAATGGCAGCAAGGCGGTAACGGCGATGGGCATGGCTTCGGTGATCCACCAGATCGCCATCCAGGCCGTGAGCGCAAGCATGGCTTTGGCTTCGGGACTTAAGCCCTGAGACTCGAATAACAAGATGATCGCGAGAAACGCCGCAGGTCCGAAGTACAATCCCAATCGGGGAAGCCAGTGGTTCATTTACGGGTGTGGTGGTTTGGGTAAGGTATTTAATGGGGAAGATAAAAAAGAATCGGGAAAAGCAAGGGGTGGGAAACTGTATTTAACATAACATAAATTATACAACAAATATGTTAAACGCTGTCCCTCAGGGCTTTGCAGGCGGTTTTTTGGGGGTAAATGCCGGGCTTTGCGGCCCAAAAACCCGATTCTATGGAAAATTCAGAACCTTATCGAAAAAGTGTAACAATTTAGTGTGCAGGTTGGAAAATGTTCAGGATTGGGAATAATACTTTGTACAGAAGCCAGTACTTTTTCTTCTGCACGTTCAGCCTGAAGGATGGAATCTTCGCCAATTTTTTTGAGGGTTTGTGCCAAAAATCTTGCAGGTTGTTTATTCCAGACAATTACCCTCGCCATGCACGGACTTCTTTCAGGGCATCTTCATGGGTTAAAAAATCACCCTTCTCTATTTCGGCATCGGCTTCTTCCAACTCTTTGTTGTATTGCTCCAGGCTTATCCTGCCCTCATTCTTCAGCCCGTAATGCAACATGAATTTTAAGACCTTCACCAATGAAAGGTCTTCCAATTGTTGAATTTCTTTTATCAAAAGTGCTTTTTCTGAATTGATGTCCATTTCTTTCATTTTGAAGGTTTCGTTTCAATTTCTTCTGAGCCATTCCAGTTCACGTTCGTTGAGTGTGAGCTGCTGTTGCCGACTTTTGCCAGTGTCTTAACCATGCTGAACTTACGGGTTTTGTTCGAACGATGTTATAAACCAAGGTGAGGCATAGTAGCTGATGATTCAATAATGAAACCTCGCCTGAATGATCTTGAGCGTTTGTTCCTCACCGCTTCCCTGCACCCGATAGACCAGCCGATGCTCACCGGCTATTCGCCTCGACCAGTAGCCTGCCAAATTCCCCTTGAGTGGCTCCGGTTTGCCTTTTCCCTTGAAGGGATTCCGTTTGATCTCTTTGATCAACTCATTGATCCTCTGCGCTATATCAGAATCATTCGTCTGCCAATAAAGGTAATCTTCCCAGCCATGGTCTGTAAATGCAACCTGCATTCAATCGTCTAGCTTGAGTTCTCTTAGCCTCGCTTCACCCGCTTTGTCCTGGGCGATGCTCTCCAACAGCCTTTGGGCATTGGCTTGGGTGGACATCAGGTGGGCGGTCTCTTCCATGGCATTGTATTGCTCCAAAGTCAGCACGACAAAGTCCCTTTTTTTCGGTCCGGAAAGGATCAGAATATCCTGGGCGTCTTCGATCTCCTGAAGACGCTCTTTCATATTTGCACGGAAATCTGTGATCGTCGCAGTTTTCATATCCCAAATAAACCCAATTTTTTGAAAATGGGTTACAATTATTTGTACTAAAATCTGTACATAATTTCTTTTGCCGAAATGTGGTGTTCACATTTTTTTACGGAGAAACAAGGAAATCAGACCATCTTGACTCCCCTCCGATAATCCAAATTCGTACAAAATCCACCCCTTATACGGCCTGCGAGCGTCTATTTTCTAGGCCAAAATAACTTTTCGGAGTGGACTCAATTTTCCAATTTTCCAATATTTCAATTTTCCAATCTCCCCCTACCAAATCTTAATCCTCTCCTCCGGCTCTCTATAATTCTTATCTCCAGGCTGGATACCATAAGCCGCATAGAACGGCTCGAAGTTCATCAGAGGCCCATTGACCCGCCACATGGCAGGGGAATGGGAATTGGTATTCACATAGGTCCGCATGAACTCATCCCGGGTTTTTACCCTCCAGATTCGGGCAATGGAATAGCAAAAGCGCTGATCCGGTGTGTAGCCATCGATCTGGGTCGTGTCCTTACCCTGCTCGGTCAGCTTGAAGGCATCGTAGGCGATGTAGATCCCGCCGTTGTCCGCCGTGTTTTCCCCGATGGTCATGGCACCCTTCACATGCACGGAATCCAAGACCGTAAAGCTGTCGTAGCGATCGATCAAGAGTTGGGTTTTGGCCTTGAACTTCTCGTAGTCAGCGGTGGTCCACCAGTTTTTCAGGTTCCCCTCCTTGTCAAACTGCGCTCCCTGATCGTCAAAGGCATGGGTTAGTTCGTGCCCGACCACCATCCCGATCCCGCCGTAGTTGATCGCATCGTCGGCATATTGGTCGAAATACGGGTATTGGAGGATTCCCGCCGGAAAGACGATCTCATTCAGGGAAGGATTGTAGTAAGCCGTCACGGTACTGGGCGTAGTCCCCCACTCTGTCTTGTCCGGGGCTTTTCCGAATTTGTTGAGCTGATACCGGGCATCGTCCTTTCGCAAGGCCAGCACGTTTTCGAAGTAGTCGCCCCGGTGGATGCTTACCGGATATTCCCTCCATTTGTCCGGATAGCCGATCTTCTTGGTGATGGAATAGAGCTTTTCCTTGGCCTGGGTCTTGGTGCTGTCGCTCATCCAGTCGAGGTTGTTGATGCGTTGTTCAAAGGCCTTTTGCAGGTTGTTGACCAGATCCAGGACTTTTTGCTTGGCATTTTCGTCGAAATACCGCTTCACGTACAATTGGCCCAGATCGAAACCCAACTGCTGGTCTACCTGCTGCACCATCTGTTGGGCGCGGGTCAACTGCTTGGATTGGCCGGAAACTACCTTCGTATATTCAAAAGCAGCCTGCTCAAAAGGGGTACTCAGAAAATTGGCGTAGGAAGCCAGGGTATGCGCCTTGAGATAGGTTTTCCAGTCTTCGAGAGGGACGGACTTCAAAAGCCCGTTGAGCTTGTCATAGTAGGCTGGCTGGCGGATATCCAGGGAATCCGCTTTTACCCCCAAACCCTCGAAGATGGCCTTCCAGGCGATGTTTCCGTGCTTTTGGTCCAGATCCGAGACGGCCACTTTGTGGTAGTTTTCCTTCACCACTCGTCGTTCGATGCGGGTTTTGTGAGACTCCGCCAGTTGTTTTTCAATGCCATAAACCTTGCTTGCAGCAGTTTTCGCCTCAGCCGTACCTGTTCCCGCCAATTCAAACAAGGTGGCCACATAGATTTGATAGGCTTTTTGGATGCCCAAGGTGGACGAGTCGCTTTTAAAATAGTAATCCCGATCCGGCAAGCCCAGGCCTGTTTGGCTGAGGTGGATGATGTTGATGGTGCTGTTTTCATCATCAGGGGATATCCGCAGGCCAATCAGGGACTGGTTGGAGTGCCGCAACTCGGAAACGATGAATTTCTCCATCCCAGCCAAGTCGCTGATCGCATCAATCTGGGCCAAAATGGGCTGAATCGGTCCAACTCCGCGGGCATTGATCGCCGCGGTATCCATGCCGGAAGCATAGAAATCCCCGACTTTCTGCTCGATGCTTCCTGTGGGATGCGCGGTGGAAGAAACTTCCGTGAGGATATTTTCGAGGAGCTTTTTCTGGGGAATGTTCAAATAGGAATAGGATCCCACTCCTACCTGGTCGTCCGCGATCTTGGCGGTGTCGTACCAGATCCCGTTGACGTGCATAAAGAAGTTGTCGCCGGGCTTGACAGTCGCGTCGATTCCGCCGACATCGACGAAATTCCGCTGGGAGGAATCATCAGGAGTGTCCGGCTTGCTGCAGGAAGCCAGGATGCAAACCGCAAGTGCGAGGTACCGGTAGTTTTTCATAAGGTGTGGGGTTGCATGAAGTTGCGAAAAAAAAATCCGGCTTGCAAGCGGCGACTCCAGGACGGTTCCAGACGGAAGACAAAAAGTATAAGCGGTTCGTTTGGGGGCAATTGGGGTTAGAGCCCCCGATGTTTGGCCGATCCGATAGACAATTACTATCTGTTCATAAAAACAATCAATTTGCTTTATCAGATAAGGATCAATTAACTTGGGTTCAGTTTTAAAAGTCTTTACCTTAAATAACCATTTTAAACAAACGGACTATGTCAGAAATGAAAGATCACAACAGCGGTGCAGCGGGTGCGGGAAAATGCCCCTTTGGCCATTCTGCTCCGCCTACGGAACAGAAGCAAGCCGCCGGTGCCGGTACCAGAAACAGGGATTGGTGGCCCAATCAGCTAAAAGTCAGCATTCTCCGACAAAACTCCTCCCTGTCCGACCCAATGGGCGAAGGCTTCGACTATGCCCAGGAATTCAAGAGTCTGGATTTGGAAGCGGTAAAAGCAGATCTCCACAAAGTAATGACCGACTCCCAGGACTGGTGGCCTGCCGATTTTGGGCACTATGGAGGCCTGTTTATCCGAATGGCCTGGCACAGTGCGGGCACCTACCGGATCCACGACGGCCGCGGCGGTGCCGGAGCCGGAATGCAGCGTTTTGCCCCACTCAACAGTTGGCCCGACAACGTCAGTTTGGACAAGGCCCGAAGGCTCCTCTGGCCAGTCAAACAGAAATATGGCAAAAAGATCTCCTGGGCGGATTTGATGATCCTGACCGGAAACGTCGCCTTGGAATCCATGGGATTCAAGACATTTGGATTTGCCGGAGGCCGTGCAGACGTGTGGGAGCCGGATGAGTCGGTGTATTGGGGATCAGAGAAGAAATGGCTCGGCAGTGACCTGCGCTATGAGCACGGTTCTTCCGGTGCAGACGGGGACGGCGTACTCGTTTCGGACGATGATCCGGATGGAGCCATCCATGCCAGAAACCTGGAAAAACCTCTCGCCGCTGCCCACATGGGTCTAATTTATGTCAATCCGGAAGGCCCGGACGGAAATCCTGATCCGGTAGCCGCAGCCAAGGATATCCGTGACACTTTTGGACGAATGGCCATGAATGATGAGGAAACGGTGGCACTCATTGCCGGCGGACACAGCTTTGGCAAGACGCACGGCGCTGCTACTTCAGAATATGTAGGCCCTGAGCCTGAGGCGGCCGCGATTGAGACACAGGGCTTTGGCTGGTCCAATAGCTTTGGATCCGGAGCCGGAAAGGACGCCATCACCTCCGGTCTGGAAGTCATCTGGACCAAGACTCCCACGCAGTGGAGTAACAACTTCTTTGAAAACCTGTTTGCCTTTGACTGGGAATTGACCAAAAGTCCGGGCGGTGCCCATCAGTGGGTGGCAAAGAATGCCGAGGCGTTTATTCCGGATGCTTTTGACAGCTCGAAGAAACACCTGCCCAGGATGCTCACCACCGATTTGACCCTGAAGCTTGATCCTGGATTTGAAAAGATCTCCAGACGCTTTCTGGAGAATCCGGATGAGTTTGCGGATGCTTTTGCCCGGGCTTGGTTTAAGCTGACGCACCGGGATATGGGGCCAAAATCCAGATACCTGGGACCGGAAGTTCCGGCCGAGGACCTGATCTGGCAAGACCCGATTCCGGCAGTGACCCATCCCTTGATCGAGACAGAACAGATCGAATCCCTAAAGGCAACGATCTTGGCCTCAGGGCTGAGCATTTCGGAGCTGGTCGGCACAGCATGGGCCTCCGCTTCCACCTTCCGGGGATCCGATAAGCGTGGCGGTGCCAACGGCGCCAGAATCCGTTTTGCCCCGCAAAAAGACTGGGAAGTAAACAATCCTGCCCAACTGGCCAAGGTGCTGAGTGTACTGGAAAAAATCCAAAGTGACTTCAATTCAAACAATGGTGCCAAGCGGGTTTCCCTGGCGGATTTGATCGTATTGGCCGGCAGTGCGGCAGTGGAGAAAGCTGCAAAAAATGCGGGGTTTGACGTGAAAGTTCCCTTTGCTCCCGGACGTGCGGATGCCCTGCTGGAGCAAACCGACGTGGAAGCGTTTGACGTATTGGAACCCCTGGCTGACGGATTTCGCAACTATTCCAAGAGAATGTTTAGCGTTTCCCCGGAAGAGATGCTGATCGACAAAGCCCAACTGCTGACGCTGACTGCACCTGAATTGACCGTGTTGATCGGCGGGATGCGCGTGTTGGAAACCAACTTCGACCATTCCAAACACGGCGTATTCACAGACCGTCCGGGTGCCCTGACCAATGATTTCTTCCTGAATCTCCTGGACATGGGCACGGCCTGGTCGCCTACCTCTGAAAACGGAGGCGTGTACCAAGGCGTGGACACCAAAACCGGACACGTTAAATGGACCGGTACCCGAGTGGATTTGGTTTTCGGTTCCAATTCCGAGCTCCGGGCACTGGCCGAAGTATATGGCTGCGCTGATTCCCATGAGAAATTCGTGCGGGATTTTGTGGCGGCGTGGAGCAAAGTGATGAATCTGGATCGCTTTGACCTCGTTTGAGTTTCCTCTTTTTGAATTGAATAGAAAAAGGCAGCCCTCGGGTTGCCTTTTTTTGTTCTGAAAGCCTCCTGATTTCGGGTTTCGGCTTACAATTCAGTCCTGATGGCTATCGGGATCTGACTTCAGATTTTAGGTTTCTGGCTTCTGTCATCCGACATCGGGCATTTTCACCTCATCCTTGAAACACCCACATAGTAGTCCTCGTCCACCTTCACCTCCGTTTTCTCCCCGACTTCCAGCGTCGTCCATTTCGTGGTCGGCTTCACGCGGATTTTCTTTTCTCCCAAAACCACATCCACCGGCATATCAAAAGAAGCGACCGCATTGATCCAGCGGTAATTCAGCGTTTGCCCATCCGAATAATAATACTCCAGGATCGGAATCCGGATGTCTCTTAAATACTGGTCAAAAACCGGCTGGAGATCCATCCCAAAGGCCTTGGAGATGTAGTCCTCGACCTGCTGGGTCGTCACTGTTTGATGGTAAAATTCCTGATTGAGACCACGAAGGATCCCTCTCCACTTCTCATCGTCGTTGAGGATTTCACGAAGCATGTTGAGGAGATTGCCTCCTTTGTAGTACATATCGCCGGATCCGCGCTGGTTTATGCCGTATTTGCCGATGACGGGAATGTCGTTGGCAATGGACATACGGGTGCCGCGTACGTATTCCTGTCCGGCGGCTTTTCCATAGTGATAGTCCAAAAACAGGCTTTCGGAATAGTTGGTAAAGCTCTCATGAATCCACATATCGGCCACGTCCTGGTAGGTAATGTTGTTGGCAAACCATTCGTGACCAGCCTCGTGAATGATGATGAAATCAAACTTCATCCCCCAACCCGTACCGCTGAGATCCCGGCCACGGTAGCCATTTTGGTAACCGTTTCCATAGGTGACGGAGCTTTGGTGCTCCATGCCCAGATAGGGTGCATCCACGAGTTTGAAGCCGTCTTCGTAAAAGGGATAGGGCCCAAACCAGTGCTCAAAGGCTTTCATCATGCGTCCGGCATCCTGAAAGTGGGTTTTTGCCTTTTCCAGATTGTCTTTCAGGACATAATAATCCATGTCGAGTTGGCCTTTTTCCCCGGCATATTTCTCCCCGAAATGCACGTAATCCCCCACATTGATATTGACTCCATAGTCGTTGATGGGATTGGCAACTGCCCAGTGGTAGGTGGAGGTGTTTTCGCCTTTGTCCACCTTGACCAGGCGGCCGTTGGACACGTCCATCAAGCCGTTGGGCACGGTCACGCTGATCATCAGGCTGTCCACTTCGTCTGCCGGATGGTCCTTGGTCGGCCACCAGATGCTGGAACCGATCCCCTGGTTGGACGAGGCGATGTAATGCTTGCCATTGGCATCTTTGGTCCAGGTAATGCCTCCATCCCAAGGCGGGCGAATGGCTTCTGTGGGCGTTCCTTCATAGGAAATGAGGAGTTCTTCCGCCTGACCGGGGACTTGCTTCTTTTTCAGGGAAATGAAGTGGGCGGCTCCCTCCCGCTTGAAATCAAGGTTTTCCCCGTTTTGAACTATCGAGGTAATCTTCAAAGGTTCTTGTAGGTCAATCTGCAGCGTCTGGTGTTCGCTTTTCACCCGGTACTTGACCAGATTGGTTCCCTTGATGGTTTTGGTTTCTGGAAAAATCTCCACCGACAAGTGGTAATAGCCCAAATCCCACCAGGCCCGCTCGGGAGTGATGCTTCCCCGCAGCGTGTCGGCACGGGTGGTTTTTGACTGGGAAAAGGTAAGAAATGACAGTAAGGAGAGAATCAAAGTCAGCGGAAGCCTGGGAGAAAATTTCATGGAATTGGTGTGGGTTCTGAATCTGTGTGGGCAAATTTTCCAAAAAATCCCATCAATGCAAGAAGTATTGTGCCAAGTGTAACCCGCCAAAACAGAAAAAGCCGCTTGATTCAGCGGCTTTTCCAAGTTAAGTTTAGATCAGGCAAGGTTTTATGAGCTTTTATCCCCGTCGTGAAATACCCGGGAGTTACCTTTTTTCATCAAAGTCGGACCTCCGTTTGTATCATCAATGACTATAATCGCCCGTTTGAGATTTTTGACTTTTCCTTCTTCCATGGTACCGGAATACATCACCCCGAGGACTACAGAATTTGATCCCACCACCGTTGTACTTCGCCCGTAAACCGTAAAATTATTTCCGGAGCCTGAAATAACCGCTGATTCACTTTCATCACGTTCCCCCGTAGCGAGTCCGACAAATCTGATACTAAAATCGTCGATATCTTGGTATGAGAAAGTAACATTATAAGTCACAAATTGTGTGTTTGATGGGACATCACCGGGAATGTTGGACCTGAGCATCAGGTTGGGGATCATGAAGTAAGTACCTGTCACATCCGGCGGTTCGTTACCCGGAAAAACGTCCATCCCGAGTCCCTTCACTGTCTCGACAAATTCCGGTGGAATTACGTTGTTGATTTTGGCCTTGTTATCAGGTCCTTCTTCTACGTCTGCGCATGAAGCTAATAAAAGCGCTAAACCGAGGACTGCGAAAATTGGATATTTGGTGTGCATAGCTTGAAAAGGTTTAAGTGTTTGCTATGCATCGCGACAAATTCAAAAAGTCACCACTGTTTTAAAAGAATTTAAGGTTTACGAAAATTGATTTACGAAGCTTCAGGCAGACTTTCGGGGCTTGGAGTTCCAAAAGACCGGCTGTTGCCCCCTATATCACCAATTCTACTCTTGCCCCTCCCCTCCTTTTGCTCTCATCCGCCGCTTCCATAAAGGCATAGATTTCAAGGGTTTCCCGAGGGTGGACAGGAGCTTTTTTTGTCCGGAAAAATTCGGCAATCTGGATAGCCAAAGGCTCGTATCCTTCAAAAGGACCGAAAAACAGATTGCCTTCTGTGCCAAATGCCGTTCCTCCATAGTCATGCTTTCCATTTCTCATTCCTCTGAAAGTACCGATTCTTCCGTCGTTCCATGTTCCAACCACCACTTCCTCATCTTGGCTGGAAAATCGGGTGACCGACTCACAGCCAGGTCCCATGGCCGTAAACAGGATTTCCACGCCATGGATCCCATACCAAAACAAATCAGGATGGCTCGGTTCCAACGTAGCCGGACTGAACGCATCGCAGGCAAGGACTTTTCCGATTTTGTTTTCGTGACGGACGGCGTGGACATTTTTCTGATAGCGAAGGGAGGAGGATGAAAACACAGGCACTTCAGCCACTTCAGCCTCTTGATAGATAGTCAACGCATCGGCAAAAGATCCTGCCACCGGCTTATCGATAAAGACTGGCTTTTGGGCCTTAAAGACAGCTCTTGCCTGCTCCAAATGGGGATTTCCGTCGTTGGTTTCCAAAAGAACCACGTCCACTTTTTCCAGCATCGACTCAATGGAATCCATGATCTCCACCCCCAGTTCCCTGACCTGCTCGATGTAACCGGGGATGCGGTCGTAGCTGGATTTGATCGTTCGGCTGCCGTAGGGATAGGCGGCCACCACCCGGAATCCCGCCAGTTCAGGCTTTGGGTTTTCGGCGTTGAAAAGCTTGGTGAAAGCCGGAGCATGCGAAGTGTCCAGTCCGATGATTCCGACTTTGATGGGCTCGGCTTTTTCGTTTGCCGAGAGGGAAAAGGGCAAAGATCCCAAGGTGGCTGCCGCTCCGACGGCAGATGTTTTCTTCAAAAATGACCGACGGGATGGTTTCATAAATAACTGATAATAAATATTTTGTAATGAATTGATTGATTGTTGTATTTAATACGGCAATTGATTTTCCACGAAGTCGTCCATCGACTGTTGACCAGCTTACACCTTAAAGAAAATCTTCTTGCGATACAGAAAATAAAGAAGCAGCCAGACCAAAGCCAGAGCTCCCAAACTCTCCAGAACCGGATGCCAGCTTTCGTCCAAAGGCTGGTACAATCCCCCAAACAGCAGCCTCGAGGTGTACCTGAAATTCACAAACCGATAGATCATATAGATCGTCAAACTGTTCATTCCGACGACCACAAAGAAGAAGGACCACTTCCGAAACTTGAGCATATCGATGATCAGGTAGAAAATCCCCAGGGAAAGAAAGGACATACCGGAAGTCAACAGGATAAACGAGCTGGTCCACATCCGCTTGAAAATCGGGAAATGGAGACTCCAAACCAAGGCAATCCCGATGCAGACCAAGCCGGTAAGCAACAGTTGTTTCAGTTTCTGGCTTTCGGAAATGCCGCCTTTCCGAAGTATTTCCCCCGCATGGGCACCCAAAATCGTCAGGCAGATGGCCGGAAAAGTGGTCAGGATTCCCAGCTCGTCAAACTGCCCCTGAAGCAGCCTGCCGGGCAGGAAAGTCCGGTCAAACCAGCCAACCAGATTCCCTCCAAAGCTCAGGTCTCCGGCTCCAAAACCCGGAACCGGAACAAGGAACACCGCTGCATAATACAGCAGGAGCACCCCTCCCACCACCATCAGGCGTTTGGCAGCATTGAAATTCAGATACAAGACGACCGTCACAAACCCGGCTATGCCAATTCTTCCCAAGACGCTGCCCAATCGGATCTGTTCCCAGTCAAAAAACGGAAACGGGGCATTTTTGTCGAGCATTCCCAATCCGATCAGGATGAGCATCCGGACAAAGGCTTTCCGGTAGATTTCGGTTTTGGGGGCATTTTGTTCCAGTGCTTTGCCCAAAGAAAACGGAATCGAAACCCCGGCAACAAACAGGAAAAGCGGAAAGATGAAATCGTAGAATGCAAAGCCAATCCATTCCGGATGCTCAAACTGCCGCGAAAGGACATCCACCCAAGCCAATTGGGTTTTCCCCTCCAAGCTCCTGAAGAAAGCGTCGGCACCGCAAATCATCAGCATGTCAAAACCACGGAGTGCGTCGATGGAAACCAATCGTTTGGAAGGCTCTTTGATCAGAAGGTCCATAGGATTACAGTTTGGGTTCCCAGCCTTTTTGATATTCCCTGCTCCAAAGCTTCATCGCGGCTTTGTCTTTCAGTATCCTTCCCGAACTTGGGTCAATCTCCAAGGCTCTTCCCGTTCGGTAGGAAATATTGCCCAGATGACAGAGAAGCACGCTTTTCTGGATTTCCGGGTACGGGGAAACCAAGGGCTCGCCCTTGTCAATCGCCTGGATGAAATTGGTGAAATGGGTGATATCCATGTCGAATCCAGCTCCGCTCTGATCTACCACAGTGTTGCTCGTCGGATCAGCGGATTTGACCAGTTGATTCTTGTTGTCAAAAACCTTGTAGGAATTGTTGAGCAGCTCCAGGGTGCCGTTTTCCCCGTGGAAAGACACCCCGGATCCCATGCTGTTGATGTCACGGGCGTTGCAGCTTCTGCCTTCCCAGAGGATGGATTTGCCATCGGCAAATCCAAAGGAGGCGATTTGCGTGTCCGGAGTTTCCCAGTCGTCCTGATACTGATATCGGCCGCCGCTGGAGTAAGCCTTGATCGGGTAATCTTCCTGCAATCCCCATCGGGCCAGATCCAGGAAATGCACGCCGTTGTTCACGATTTCGCCCGTTCCCCAGTGCCATCTCCAGTGCCAGTTGTAGTGGATCAGGTTGTCCACAAAGGCTTCCCGTGGCGCCGGACCCTGCCAAAGCTCGTAGTCCAGCCAATCGGGAACCGGGACGGTTTTGCCCTTGCCGATGCTCGGGCGGGTGTTGGTGTACCAGGCTCTGGCATAGTACACGCGGCCGATTGACCCGGTGTGGAGCTCATTGATCGCTTCCTGCACTCTAGGCCAGGATCGGCGCTGATTGCCCATCTGGACGGTTTTTCCGTATTTTTTGGTGGCTTCGACGAGCAGTTCGGACTCGGCTGGATTGTGGGAACCCGGCTTTTCGAGGTACACGTGCTTTCCTGCCTGCATTGCCGAGATCGCCGCCGGTGTGTGCCAGAAATCGGGCATGGCGATCGAAACCGCATCCAGGCTTTGGTCTTCCAGCGCTTTTCTGAAATCGACCAAACCGAGGGGCGGTGTCTGCACGCCGGAAGTTCTGGCAAGCTCGATTGCCTTTTCCCTCGCTTTTGAGTCCACGTCGCAGATGTAGGCAAGCTCCACATTTGGGATCTTGGCAAAGGCCTGGACGTGCTGAAGTCCCCGGCTGTTTACACCGACTACGGCCACCCGGTATTTGTCCTTCAGTGGATATTCGGGGAGAATATTGAAGGAAAACGCGGAAGACATCGCGCCGAGTCCGAGTGTTCCGGTTGCGGCTGTCTTCAGGAAAGTCCGGCGGTTAAAGTCCTTTTTCATAGCTTTTATGGTTTTTGGCTTGGGTTTAAGAAGAATATGTGTACCAGCATAGATGCATGTATCAACAATATGGCCTCGACTTCGCTCGGCCTCCGGAATTACAGGTTCTTAGGGGGAGAGAATGCGGCTGCGCCGCATTCTCTCCCCCCAACCTTGAGGAGTTTCGGTCCCCGAGCGACGTCGAGGGGAAGCCATTTCCGAATTTTATTTCGTTACGTGCAACATTATGCTCATAAAGAAGAAAAGACTCTTCTCCCATTTTTGATGGTTTTCAGGATTTCAAGCTGATTTTTCCGGTTTTTTCTGGCAAGGACCAAGTCAGCTTTTTGTCCCGGCTGGAAAGGATCGAAATCCGGATCAAACAGCCGCTGCGGCCTTACCGATGCCATTTCCCATGCTTCCCTGAACGAGGCCAACCCGTTTTTCAAAAGAAAATCAAGCCCTTGAAGGAGGTTCATCGCCGATCCTGCCAGCATCTTGGGATTGGATCGAAGGTGAAGTTTGCCTTCCGGAGAGAGCGTCACCTGACCCCCGATATGCAGGTTGTAGTCTCCCGGAGGCATTCCGGCAAGCGAAGTAGAATCACTTACCAACAAGAGATTTTCGTTCTTCACTTTTTTGAAAACCTGGATCACCTCCCTGGGAAGGTGAAAACCGTCTGCAATGATGGTGGCGGCGAGCCTTTCCTCAGCCAACTGATCCCAGAGATAGTTGGGATGCCGGGCCAAAAGCTGGTGCGCTCCATTTCCCAAATGAGTGGAAAGCCGTGCGCCCGCTTGTACCGCTTCGGAAATCTGCCCGTGACTGGCATTGGTATGACCGATGGAAACCAGGATTCCGTTTTTGACGCAGTTTTGGATGAAAGAAACCGAGCCCTCCCATTCCGGTGAGAGGGTCACCATGCGGATCAAACCTTCGCTTTCTTCCATCCACCTTTGGAACAAGTCCCAATCCGGTGCCTGCACAAATTCCCGGGGATGTGCGCCTCTCGGGCCGTCTTCGGGGGAGATGAAGGGTCCTTCGATATGGATGCCCGGAATACATGCGCGGGCGATCGAATCCTCTTTCCGAAGTTCGACAACCTGACGGATCAGTCTCGAAATCTGTGCTGGGCTATTGGTAATGAGGGTGGGAAAATGGCCCGTAACACCAACTTTCAGCAACTCCCGTGAGATTTGACCCAAAGCCAAAACGTCATTTTGGAGCGCATTGT
This sequence comes from uncultured Limnohabitans sp., assembly GCA_964530015.1. GTDB lineage: Bacteria > Bacteroidota > Bacteroidia > Cytophagales > Cyclobacteriaceae > Algoriphagus. The sequence goes on from CAZGYC010000025.1 coordinate 36,824, forward strand.
AGTCCTGCCCCGCATAGCCGTTGACCTGGATATCGGTGAATCCAGGGCCGATAAACAGCTCGTCCGGAATGGTTTTTTCGGTTCGTCTTACTGAAATCAGGCGATCCGTGACTACCTGAATTTCTAAAGGCGTTCCGTCCCGAAATGATCTTCCATAAAGGGTCAGACTGTCTTCCATGTCCTGATTTTGTGGCCGTAAACTGCGTAAAACACCAGATACAAATAGCAGGGAAACAAGACCCAATAGGCCAGTCGGACGCTGTACAAATCGGCAAAATAGCCGTAGAGCAAAGGCATGAAGGCATTGCCGCAAAGCCCCATGATCATCACCGATGCGCCCAGCTTGGTAAAACGCCCAAGCCCGTCCAGAGCCAAGGGCCAAATACCCGCCCAAACCAAGGAATTGGCCAAACCGAGCAAGACCACAAACCAAATCGACACGTCCGAGGTAATCCCAAGCAGGGTGATCTGACCGGAAGTGAAGATGATCAGAAGCGTGAAAACCGTCCCCAAAAACGTACAAATTCGAAGGATATTGACTTGGGAGATCACCTTGGGAATCAGTGAGATCCCGATGACATACCCGATAATCGTAAATGCCAGGGTGTACGAAGGAAAGACTTTGGCCTCCATCAAGCCAATTCCGAATGAGTTGGCGTAGGCAATCACCGTGTCGATGGCAATCACCTGCGTGCCGACATGCAGGAAGATGCCCACTGCCCCCAGGATCAGATGCGGAAACTGAAAAATGGAGGTTTTGCCTGAATTTGCCTCGGCCACTTCGGGACTTTCATGCTCGGTGTCTATCTCGGGCAAGGGAGAAAACCTGACCAGGATTCCCAGTAAAAGCAAGACCGTCCCGACCACAGCATAGGGGCCGATCACCCTGCGGATCAGCTCATCCAAGGCTGCGTTTTTCTCGGCCTCTCCCATCGTTTCGAGCTGTTGGAAGAGTTCGGTATCCCCCACCCTCAGGATGACGGCCGCAAAGATGATCGGGGCCAAGATGCCCGCGCCTTTGTTGAAAATCCCCATGATGCTGATCCGCTGGGCCGCCCGCTCCTTGGGACCCAGGATCGTGACATAGGGATTTGCGGCAGTCTGGAGTACGGCCAGGCCCGTGCCAAGCGTAAACAAGCCCAGCAAAAACACCTCGTACGTCCGTCCCAAAGCCGCCGGAATAAAGATGTAAGCGCCCAAAGCCATTGCAAAAAATCCGTACATCATTCCCTTTTTGAAACCGACCGCCTTGAGCAAAAAGGAAGACGGAACGGACATCACCAGATAGGAGATGTAAAAGGCAAAGGCCACCAGATAGGAGTCAAAATTGCTGAGCGTAAAGGCGATCTTGAAGTAGGGAATCAGGATGGCATTGACCCAGGATACAAAGCCGAAGATGAAGAACAGTGTCCCGATGATTCCGATGGAAATCCAGGTGTCTCTTGGACTGAGTGAATCTGCACGCACTGCCGCAGCGGATTTGGGCATGGGTTTTTGGGTGAAATGGAGGACAAAAGCCGGACTTGGGCCTACAGGGAATGAAACCATTCACCTGTAGTGTGTTTGATCGGCTGCTTCTTTTATCTGTTTCCTTAAATACCAAATTTAATTTCAGGATTACAACCGAATTCAGACTAATGACCGGAAAGAAGGGACGAAGAGGCGGGGTCGAGGAAGATTTCGCAGGCAGGGTGGTTTTGCAGGACAGAAGCCGGGTGTAGCGGGCTGACCGGGCCTTCCGTGCAGTCTTTTACTGCCTGTGCTTTTCTCCGGTCCGGCACAGAGCAGACGATGGCTTTGGACTTCATGATCTGCCGGATGGACATGCTGATCGCCTGGGTGGGGACAGATTCCAGATCGGGAAACCAGCCTTCGCCCAGTTGCTGCTTGCGGCAGGCCAAATCCAGATTGACGACCAGATAGGGCTTTTCGGTCTCAAAATCGGCCGGAGGATCGTTGAATGCCAGATGGCCATTTTCGCCGATCCCGACAAAGGCCACATCAATCCCCTGTGCCTGGATCAAGCCGGAAAGCCGTTCACATTCCTTCCCGGGATCATTTTCCCCGTCGATCAGGTGATAGGCTTTCAGTTGGGGAACGTGCCTGAAAAATCGCTCCAACAGGTAGTTCCTGAAACTGGCCGGATGCGAGACCGGCAGGCCGATGTATTCGTCCAGGTGAAAAACGGTAACCTTACTCCAGTCGATGTCTTTTTCAGCCAATAGCTGATTTAGTGTTTCAAACTGGCTGGTTCCCGTGGCGAGGATGATTGCAGCGGATCCTTGGGATTGGATGGCTTGACGGATGAGTTTCGCGCCTGATTTTCCAGACTTCTGGCCAAGTTCTGCTGGATTTTGGGAAATGTTGATGGTCATGAGTTCGGGTTATTTTTCAAAAAGGGCTTCAATTCTAAAACCATAATCACTCTGGAGATCCTCGTGAAGCCCTGCAATCAGCTTTTGGGCTTTTCCGACCTGTACCGCAAACAAGTTGTCGATGACTGGATGGCGAAAGTCGAGATAGCCATATTCTTTCATCTGCTCGCAGAAATAGAGGATCAGTTCGGCTTGGTCCGCTTTGTTCTTTCCCAGCTTGAGCATCTGGTTCAGCTTTCTTCGGATGGACTGCGCGGATTTCTTGGCCAAATGATAATTGCGGGTATTGGCCAACTGAAAAGCCCCATTCAAGTCCTCTTTCACCGAGTCCACAAATAGCTGCGGCTGGTTTCTTTCGTTGAGTTTGAAATACAGGAAGGCCTTGTTGTCCCGGCTAAACTTCGCCAGGTCGGTCAGCAAAAGGACGAGTTCCTTTTCAGAGAGAAAACCGAGGTCTTTTTTGAGTGCGGCGAGTGAAGGGATTTCCATTTTGAAAAGTAAAAAGTTTAATCAAATGCTTCATCCTGCATCCAAAAAAATGCGGATGGAATCTTTTGACCAAGATCAAAAATATCCTGTCCCAAAAAGAAGTATTGAATACAATTTGGTTTATATCTAAGTTTAGAATCAGAACGGTAAACCCAAATGGAAGCCTACGGACAGATACTGCTGATTGCCATGCCGGCCTTTTTCATCCTGGTGCTTTTCGAAAAGCTTTGGGGCATGTGGAAAGGGTTTGACACCGTCCCCCTGAACGACATGATTTCCAGCCTCAGTTCGGGGATCACCAATGTGACCAAAGACGTCTTGGGGCTCAGCATTGCGGTGATTTCTTATCAGTGGCTGTACTCCAAACTGGGCTTTTTCGAGATCAAAGCGACCTGGCTGGTCTATGTCGTTGCTTTTTTCGCGCTGGACTTTGCGGGGTATTGGACGCACCGCATCGCCCATGAATACAACCTCTTTTGGAACAACCACATCATCCACCACAGCTCCGAGGAATTCAACCTGGCCTGCGCGCTCCGGCAAAGCATCTCCCAGATCGTGAAGATTTTTGCCGTGTTTTTGGTTCCGGCCGCGATCTTTGGCGTTCCGCCCCAAGTGATCGCCGTGGTGGCGCCGCTTCACCTTTTTGCGCAGTTTTGGTACCATACCCGGCATATCGGAAGAATGGGGTTTTTGGAAAAAATCATCGTCACCCCCTCCCACCACCGGGTGCACCATGCCATCAATCCCGAATATCTGGACAAAAACTACGGGCAGATCTTTATCTTTTGGGACAGGTGGTTTGGCACTTTTCAGGAGGAAAAAGAAGAAATCCCGGCAGTCTATGGCGTGACCCGCCCTGTACAAACCTGGAACCCGATCAAGATCAACTTCATGCACCTTTGGCTCCTGATCACCGACGCCTGGAGGGCAAAGAGTTGGAAAGACAAGCTGAAAATCTGGTTTATGCCCTTGGGTTGGAGACCGGCGGATGTCGCGGAAAACTATCCTGTACACAAGATCCAAGACGTGTACCATTTCGAAAAATACAACCCTGCCCTGGGCAAAGGTCTCTTGGTATGGAGTTTTGCCCAATTGATTGTCCTACTCCTTTTGCTGAGTTTTCTGTTTGCAAACATTGCCCAAATCGGCGCTCCGGGGATTTTCTACTATGGGGGATTTGTCTTTCTGACCGTTTATGCTTTTACAGAGATGATGGATCGCAATCCAAATGCCTGGATTTGGGAACTCCTGAAATTCGGCTACGCAATGTATTTTATTGTCTCCACGGGCGATTGGTTTGGTTTGCGTAAGGTATTTCCCGGAGCGGTGGATATTTTCGCAGGGTACCTTTTGGTATCGGTTTTTCTTTTCCTCTGGTTTTCCTTCAGAAAGGAAAAACTGCAATTAAATCCCTGAAATACAGTACACTAGATGAAAGAACTTCAACAAATCATTCAGGCGTATGAAGTCTGCAAATCGGAAAATCAAAAAGTTGCTTTAGCCACCGTGGTGAAGGTGGATGGGTCGGCCTATCGTCGTCCCGGAGCCCGAATGCTGGTGACCGAGGAGGGAAATTTGACCGGAGCCATCAGCGGTGGATGCTTGGAAGGAGATGCGCTGCGCAAAGCCCAGGCGGTTATTTTCCAGCGAAAATCCATGCTGGTTACCTACGACACCACCGATGAGGACGACCAGAAATTCGGAGTTGGCTTGGGCTGCAATGGGATCATCCATGTCCTGATCGAGCCGATTGATTTTGAAGATGGGGGAAATCCTGTGGAACTTCTCAAGCTGGCTACCGCCGGTCGCGAGGCAGCGATCTTGGCCACGGTTTTTTCAGTCAAAAACTCCCAATCTGCTCAGATAGGAACCCGATTTCTTCAGAAGGCTTCCTTCACCAAAGCGAACGCTGAAGGGATCGAACCCGAGCTTTTCAGTAAAATACAAGCCCGCTTAAACTCTGATCTGACTACAAAAAGTCACATCAAGGCTATCTCTGAATCGCATTCCGTATTCTATGAAGTGATCCAGCCAGCCGTCCGACTGTTGCTTTTTGGGGCAGGCAATGACACCCAGCCCTTGGCCAAAATGGCCGATTTGCTCGGAATTGAAGTGATCTTGATTGATGGCCGAGCAAGTCAAGCCAGTGCAAAGCGATTCCCAAGTGTTTCTCAAATCCAGGTTTCTCCGGCAGAAACCGCGCTGGAAGGAATTCAGATGGATCATCGAACGGTTGCACTCTTGATGACGCATAATTTTGAGTACGAGGCGATCGTCTTGGAAACTTTGCTCAATCAGAGTCTGCCCTATGTTGGGATCTTGGGGCCAAAGAAGAAATCGGAAAAATTGAGAGCCAGACTGGAAGCCAAAGCCATTCAATTCGATTGGCAAAAGGTCTATGCACCCATTGGACTAGCCATCGGAGCAGAAAATTCTGAGGAAATTGCACTTTCGGCATTAGCGGAAATTAAAGCGGTATTGGCGGGAAAAACAGGTAGCTTTCTCAGAGATTTAAAAGGTCCAATTCACCAAAACGACTAATGGAAAAAGCGACAACAGGGATTATCATCCTAGCGGCAGGCGAATCAACGCGATTGGGTTATCCCAAGCAGATCGCAAAGATCAAGGATAAAACCCTACTTCAGATTGCCATCGATGCTGCAAATGATGCCAAAGCAGACAAGCGAGTTTTGGTATTGGGTGCCTTTCGGGACGAGATCAAAAAGACGTTCCGTGGCGATTCGATCCCCAATATCCCGAATCCAGCCTGGGAAAAAGGAATGTCATCCACCATGCAAAAGGGATTGGAATACCTGTTGAAAATCAACCCTCCCGATCAAGTGATCATCATGCTTTGCGATATGCCCTTTGTGGACTCCAAAGTGCTGAACAAGCTGATTGCTGCGCAAAAGAAAACCGGAAAAGGGATCGTTGCCTGTAAATACTCCGAGACCTTGGGTGTCCCGATTCTTTTTACAAAAGCATATTTCGAGAAGTTAAAAAGCCTGTCTGGAGACGAAGGGGCAAAGAAAATTGCCCTTGAAAACCCTGAGGACACAGCCTTCATTCTTTTTCCGCTCGGCAAAGTTGATATAGATACACAAGAGGATTTGGATCGTGCAGAGGCTTGAGGATTAAAGAATTGAAGTTTTTGGCAGAGAAATCGCTACTCCATATCCCCAAAAAACTCCTCCAAATCCAGTTTGAATCCTATTACAACAGCAGATTCCACCACGTCACCGGAAGTTAACAGCGGCGATGGCACATATTTTCCATCAGTAAGCGTATAGATTAGAATGTCCTGATTTTCAGGATGGATCACCCAATATTCCTTTACCCCGTTGGACTCGTATAGCTCATATTTATGCTTGAGCTCGGTCTTGCTGTTTCCCGGAGAAAGGATTTCCACAATCAAATCCGGGGCGCCGACACAACCGCGGTCATCCAGTTTTTCAGGATCACATATCACGCAGATATCCGGCTGGACTACGTCGTGGATTTTGTGGTCTTCCTTGGATTCTTTTGGAAATCGCACATCGAATGGAGCATCATAAACTTGGCATTTTTTGCCTTCCAAAAAAACGTAAAGTCTGGTAAGGAGTTTGGCAGAGACCCGCTGATGAATCCGCTTTGGTGCCGCAGCAGCCTTTTTGAAAATCTTTCCCTTGATCAGTTCGACCACCACGTCAAACTGCCAAGTCAGATAGTCAGCATAGGAATAATACCCGTATTCTGCCCGAGGTTCATTGACCGTATCCGGCTTTTTGGTTTCCATTTTGAAAGTGGTTATTCGATATCCTTGAAAAACTCCTCCAAATCCAGCCTAAAGCCTTCCAATACAGCAGATTCCACCACGTCCCCAGAAGTCAATAATCGGGATGGAACATACTTTCCGTCAGTCAAGGTATAGATTAGCAGGTATTGGGCCTCGGGTGAGACTATCCAATATTCCCTGACTCCTTGGGATTCATAGAGCTCAAATTTGTGCTTGAGCTCGGTTTTGCTGTTTCCCGGGGAGAGGATTTCCACAATGAGATCCGGCGCACCGATACAGCCTCTGTCGTCCAGTTTTTCCGGATCGCATATCACGCAAATGTCCGGTTGGACTACGTCGTGGATTTTTTTGTCGTCCTTGGAATTGGTAAAAAAGCGAACATCGAAAGGGGCAGAATACACTTCACACGTTTTGCCTTTCAGAAATCCGTTCAATAAAAAAAACAACTCACCGGAAGCTTTCTGGTGAATTCTTTTGGGTGCCGCCGCCGCTTTTTTGAAAATCTTTCCCTTGATCAGTTCGACCACTTCCTCCATCTGCCAGGTCAGGTAGTCGGCATAGGAATAATAGCCGTATTCTGCCCGAGGTTCATTGACCGTATCCGGTTTTTTGGTTTCCATTTTGAAAGTGATTACTCAATATCCTTGAAAAACTCCTCCAAATCCAGCCTAAAGCCTTCCAATACAGCAGATTCCACCACGTCCCCAGAAGTCAATAATCGGGATGGAACATACTTTCCGTCAGTCAAGGTATAGATTAGCAGGTATTGGGCCTCGGGTGAGACTATCCAATATTCCCTGACTCCTTGGGATTCATAGAGCTCAAATTTGTGCTTGAGCTCGGTTTTGCTGTTTCCCGGGGAGAGGATTTCCACAATGAGATCCGGCGCACCGATACAGCCTCTGTCGTCCAGTTTTTCCGGATCGCATATCACGCAAATGTCCGGCTGAACCACGTCGTGGATTTTGCGATCTTCTTGGGATTTTACAGGAAAGCGAACATCAAATGGGGCGATATAAACCTCGCATTTTTCACCTTTTAGAAAATTTCCCAACCTGATGAACAATTCACCTGCTACCTTTTGATGGATTCTTTTGGGAGCTGCTGCAGCCTTTTTGAAAATCTTTCCTTTGATCAATTCAACCACCACATCTATATTCCAAGTCAAATAATCGGCATAGGAATAATAGCCATATTCCGCTTGAGGTTCGTTGACTGTGTCTTGTTTATCTCTTTCCATGCTTTAAAAATACTCGGATTTATCGGAATTTGCGGCTAGTAATCAATTCCTTATGAGAGAAGTCACGACTTCCTTTACCCAAAAGAGTGTCTCCAAAACATCTTGTTCGGAGGTATTTTTCCCCAAACTAAACCGGATGGAAGCCCTACCCAAATCCGGGTCCAAGCCCATCGCCTGGAGCACATGGCTGGGTTTGGGAGAGATGGAAGTACAGGCCGAGCCAGAACTTACGGCTACCTTGAGGTTGACTTTGCGCAGCAGCTCCCCTCCTTCCACTCCGGCAAAAGCGATGTTGGTCACATGGGGCAAGCGGTATGTTTGACTTCCGTTCAGGATCGTACCTGGGATCTCCAACAGCCCCTTTTCCAACTTGTCCCTAAGCATTCCCAAACGGTTTCCCTCCTGCTCCATCTCGGCTAGCCGCAATTCGGCCGCCTTCCCGAAGCCCACAATCCCCGGCACATTCAGCGTGCCGCTGCGCATGCCTTTTTCATGTCCTCCACCATGGATTTGGGCCAAAGGTTTGGGCAGCTCATGGTTGTGGCGGACGAACAAGGCTCCAATGCCTTTTGGTCCATACAGCTTGTGGGCCGAGAGAGCCATGAGGTGGATGCCGTTCACGCTTACGGGGATTTTTCCGACCGCCTGGACTGCATCGGTAAAGAAGATGATTCCCCTTTTTTCACAAAGGTCAGCAAGCTCATTTATGGGATGGACGATTCCGGTTTCGTTGTTGGCCCACATCAGGCAGACCATCTTGGTATGGGGCAGAATCGTGTCTTCCAGCTCGCTCAGGCTGATTTCTCCCTTGGAATTGACAGGCAGATAGCCAATCTCAGCACCTCTTTTTCCGATTTCCGAAAAAGTGTCCAATACTGCTTTATGCTCGGTTTGGCAGGTAATGTAATGCTGCTTGTCTCCAGAATAGGCTTCAAAAATCCCCCGGATGGCCAAGTTGATGGCTTCTGTGGCACCGGAAGTGAAGATGATCTCTTTGGGTTTTGCCCCGATCAGTTGCGCGATCTTTTCCCGCGCTTCTTCTACGGCATTTTCTGCCATCCAACCGAAGGGATGGCTTTTGCTGGCCGCATTGCCAAAGTGGATCCCAAAAAACGGCAGCATCGCCTCAATGACTTGGGGAGCGCAGGGCGTGGTAGCGTTGTAGTCGAGGTAAACGGGATAGTTCATGGGCTTGAAAATAGTGTTTTCCCCTGTCGGTTCGCTTATAGAATTCAAGTAACTTGGCCTATTGGCCAATGAATCTATGCAAGAAACCTGGACTTTTGATTTCCCAAAAACTTCCTCACCGGAAATCCAACTTAAAAGCATTTTGGAAGACCAGGAAAAAGATCTGGGCATCTTCCTTTCCTATTACTTCAAAAATGAAGGTGCTGTGGCCGAAAAGGTTAAGCTGAACGGCGAACCTGAGTTTGAAACCCCGACTTCCGGAAAGCTGACTTTAGCGTTTGATTTAGTGCATTTTAATGCCTGTCTGGCCATCCATGATCAGGCAAGGGAAATGATGGATTTGACCTTTGAAATTGATCATCTGGCCGAAAAAGTCACCCTGACGGGGGCGTTCTGGCCGAGTCGGGAGATGGACGAAATCTGAGACAGAAGAGGTTAGACTCAAAGAAGCAAGGCATAAGAAAACAGAGTCGTCGCCAGGATTTAGGTTGGTTTTCCTAGCATTTGAAGTATTTTTGGCGATCTATTTTGGCTATGAAATCGAGCAAGGCGCAAGCGAATCAAGGAAAAATGATTCTCAGCCACCTGCCTGCCGGCAGGCAGGTGCGAGATTCCATGTGGCCTTAATAAAATTCCCTACACATGAAAGAATCCGCAGAATCACTGAATTTTATCGAACATATCATCGAAGAAGACCTGGCCGGTGGTTTTCCGAGGGAAAAACTCTGTTTCCGGTTTCCTCCCGAGCCAAACGGCTATTTGCATATCGGACATGCGGCCTCTATTTGCATGAATTTCGGTTTGGGGGAAAAGTACGACGCGCCGGTCAATCTTCGTTTTGACGACACCAACCCCGCCAAGGAAGAACAGGAATACGTGGATGCCATCAAGCGGGACATTGCCTGGCTGGGTTTCAGATGGGCAAACGAATGCTACTCCTCGGATTATTTCCAGCAACTCTACGACTGGGCAGTCCAACTGATCCAAGCCGGAAAAGCATACGTCGATCAGCAGACCTCGGCGCAGATCGCGGAGCAAAAAGGAACCCCCACTGTGCCGGGAAGGCCAAGTCCGTACCGGGAAAGGCTGGTTTCGGAAAACCTGGAGCTGTTTGAGCGCATGAAAAACGGGGAATTTCAAGCCGGATCCTACCTCCTGCGTGCAAAGATCGACATGGCCTCTCCCAACATGCACATGCGGGATCCGATTCTCTACCGCATCATCAATGCGGCCCACCATCGGACGGGCACCAACTGGTGCATCTATCCGATGTACGATTGGGCACATGGGGAGTCGGATTACATCGAGCAGGTTTCCCATTCGCTCTGTACGCTGGAGTTCAAAGCCCACCGGGAGCTTTACGACTGGTACCTGGACCAGATCCATGACCCCAAGCTCCTGAGGCCAAAGCAGCGGGAATTCGCCCGGCGGAATCTCAGCTTTACCGTGATGAGCAAGCGAAAACTGCTGGAACTCGTGCAAAACAAGGTAGTGGCAGGATGGGACGATCCCCGGATGCCGACGATCTCGGGATTGAGAAGAAGGGGCTATACGCCTGCTTCTATCCGCAAATTCAGCGACGTGGCGGGGATTGCGAAGCGCGACAACGTGACGGACGTTTCCCTGCTTGAATTCTGCATCCGCGAAGACCTCAACAAAACCGCAACCCGGGTGATGGCTGTTTTGGATCCCGTGAAATTGGTCATTACCAACTATCCCGAGGGAAAAGTGGAACTGCTGGAGATGGAAAACAATCCCGAAGAGCCCAATTCCGGATCCCACGAAGTGCCTTTCTCCCGAGAACTGTACATCGAGCGGGAAGATTTCAAAGAGGATGGCGGAAGCAAATTTTTCCGGCTGTCTCTTGGAAATGAGGTGCGCCTGAAAAGTGCCTACATCATCAAAGCGGAATCTGTCCTGAAAGACGAGGCGGGAAATATCCTGGAAATCCATGCTGCCTACGATCCGGAGTCCAAGTCCGGAAGCGGTACCGAGGCGAGCATGAGAAAGGTAAAAGGCACGCTGCATTGGGTTTCCATTGGCCAGGCAATCCAGGCCGAAGTGCGGGAATACGACCGGCTGTTCCTGGATGAGGCACCGGACTCCCATGAAGGCAAAAACTTCCTGGAGTTCCTGAATCCCAACTCGTTAAAAACCATCGAAAAAGCCTACTTAGAGCCTTTCTTGGCGAGTGCTTCGTTGGAGGATAAATTCCAGTTCCAGCGTTTGGGGTATTTCACATTGGATCCCGATTCAAAAGACGGGAAGTTGGTCTTCAACAAAACCGTTGGGCTGAAAGACACCTGGGCGAAGCAGAACACCGAAACCCAGCCCCAAAACCAACCCAACGCGCAAGCTTCTCCACAGCCCCAAGGCCAGCGCAAGGCTCTGAACGAAATCCAACAAATCGGGAAAAAACTCACCAACCTATCCGGAGAAAAGCTGGAAACAGCCATGGATTCCATCCGGGAATTTGCCGAGGAAGTGACTTATGGGGAACTGGAGCCACTCTTTGGCACTGCGGCCAAAAAGACGGGAACCCGGATTGCAGTGGTCCTTGCTTTGGGCGTGTTGCTGAAAAAGGGCCAATCCAAGACTCAGGCAGCCATTGATTTCATCGAGTCGGCAAAAGCCGATGAAAATGGGATTCTCCGTGCTGAGGCGGAAAAGATTGGTTGAGATTTAACTGTCAACGGACGACAGTCGACAGTTGGTGATTTGTACTTCGGAGAGCCGTGGTTTGTGCCTTCAGAAACTCCCGTTTTGCTTGTAAGTGATGACACTCACGAGGGCGCCAAAGGAGCCTTTCACCAAAAAAAAATGCCACTGATTTTATGCAGTGGCATTTTTCATTAGGACTTGACTATAAAAGATTCCATTTTATCGGACATCCGGCACCGGTCTCCGGTCTTCCGTCCCAAATCCCCCCTGGCCCCTTTTTCCAAGATGCTTTTCCAAACCAAGATTGCAGGTCAAAGGGGGAGTTGGCCATGTCCAAAGTCCACCGTCCAGATTCAAACATCGGTCTTCTGTCTTATATCTTGCTTCTTAAATCTTACGTCTCTCTTTACGCCCTCCTGATTTCCAGCTTAATATCCGAAAATTCCTTCTGCTCGATAAAGGGCTGGCTTCTAAGTCTCCTGCCCGTGGCGGCAAAGATCGCATTGGCAATGGCCCCGCCTGTGGGCGGCAGTGCAGGCTCACCCAATCCCGTCGGATCAAATCCGGAATCCAGGAAATGGGCATCGATCTCGGGAACTTCCTTCATCCGGATCAGCCGATAGGCATCGAAGTTTCGCTGCTTGGGAACGCCGTTTTCGAACGTGAGATTGGTAAACATCGCATGTCCCATCCCGTCCACTATCCCGCCTCTGACCTGATGGTTTGCCCCGATGGGATTGACCACCATCCCACAGTCGGTCACGGCAGTGATCTTCTTCAATACAGGCGTGCCGCTTTGCATCTCGATGTCGGCCACCTGAGCCACGTAGGATCGGTGGGAAAAATACACGCTCAGGCCCTGTTTGACGTTGGGGTTTCTGCCCCAATTGGACTTTTCAGCCACTTCTTTGGTGACGGCTATCATGCGGTTGACATTGTAGTCTATCCTGCCGACCGGGTTGGCTTTTGCCTTTTCGTACAGCTCCAGGCGCAGCTCCACCGGATCTTTTCCCGCTGCCAAAGCCACCTCGTCCAAGAAGCTCTGTTCGGCATAGGCCAGGAAGTTGGTGATCGGTGCCCGCCAGGCATTGGTCGTGATGCTTGACTTGTGGTCGATGCTTTCGATCAGGACATTTTCCACGGCTCCCGAAGGGAAATTATTTTCCCGCGTACAATTCCCGGCGTTCATTCCCACACCCCGCAGCTTATATCCCACCATATTTCCCCCCGCATCCAAAGCGGCTTCGAACCGGTAGCGAACCGCAGGCCGATAGGCTCCGCCTGTCAGCTCATCTTCACGGCTCCAGGTGACTTTTACGGGGGCGTTGACAGCCCTGGAAACTTCCACCGCCTCGACTACATAGTCAGCCCGAAGCCTTCGGCCAAATCCCCCACCAAGTCTGGTGATTTCTACGGTGACGTTTTCGGGAGGTATCCCCAAAAGCGTTGCCGTCTCCTGTCTGGCCCGGTCAGGGGTTTGGGTTGGACCGATCAGTTCGGCTTTGTCTCCCTGCACGTGGGCGAAGAAATTTTCCGGCTCCATGGGAGAATGGGCAAGAAACGGGCATTGGTACTCCGCGGTCACTACTTGGGCGGCATTTTTGAAAGCTGCATCGACATTTCCGTCTTTTCGTCTCACTTCCGCCTTGCCTGAGGCCAACAATTCCGCAAAAATCCGGTCGTGGTCTGCCGAGTTTTCTACCGTCCCATCCGGTTCGTATTCGATTTTTACCAGCTTTTTTGCTTTCATCAGCGGCCAGGTAGAAGTACCCACGACGGCTACACTGGTGCCGAAAGTGACCACGTCGGTAATCCCGGCGACAGCCCTGGCTGCAGCGTCATCCACTGACTTGATCTTCATGCCAAATGGCGCCCGCTGAATCATGGCGTGCAGCATTCCTTCCCTGTAAAAATCCAGTCCAAAAAGCGGCTTTCCGGTGTACATCTCCTTGGAATCCACATTTTTGACCGGAGTGCCGATGATCTTGAAGTCTTTTTTGTCCTTTAAAGTCACCTCTTCCGGTGCCGTCATCGTGGATGCTTCGGCTACAAACTCCCCGAAATGCCCGCTTTTGCCGGAGGCTTTGTGGGAAATGATCCCTTTTTCCACGGTGATTTCATCGGCAGGAACATCCCAGGTTTTGGCGGCGGCGGCGACCAGGACGTATTTCGCCGTGGCGCCGGCCTTTCTCAGGATTTCCCAGCTATGCGGCATGGCCCCTGACCCTCCGGTAAGCTGGCGGTCGTATTTTTCGGTATCCAGATTCGCCTGGACCACACGGACTTTTTCCCAGTCCGCTTCCAGCTCTTCGGCTACCACCATGGGGAAGGAAGTCTTGATATTTTGACCCAACTCCGGATTTGGAGAGTAGATCACCACGTCTCCCGCGGGAGAAATGGACAGATAGCTGTTGAAGGACTTGGCCTGGGCCAAAATCTCCTCGGTGCTGATCACCTCAACTTTTGGCGAATCACAACTGAACCAGTTGAATCCGATGACCAATCCGCCGACGGACGTTCCGGCGATTTTGAGAAAGTCTCTCCTGCTTGCTTTGACGACTATGCTCATGATTATTTGGTGTTAGCGGCTAAGGCGACTGCCTCGCGGATCTTATGATAGGTACCACAGCGACAGATATTCCGGTTCATCGCATTGTCGATTTCTTCCATGGTGGGTTTTGGATTTTCCTCCAAAAACGCCGCCGCGGTCATGATCTGCCCTGCTTGGCAGTACCCGCACTGGGCCACGTCCACCTCGGCCCAGGCTTTTTGGACCGGATGGTTGCAGTCTTTGGAAAGTCCCTCAATGGTCACCACTTCCGCTTTGCCGACACTGGAGACAGGCAGGACGCAGGAAAAGGTCGCGCTGCCGTTGACATGGACGGTACAGGCACCGCACTGGGCGATGCCGCAGGAAAATTTGGTACCGACCAATCCGAGGTGGTCCCTGAGGACCCAAAGCAGCGGCGTGTCGTCGGCCACATCGACGGTGTGGGCTTTCCCGTTGATTTTCAGGTTATAGTTTGCCATAGGTTTTGATTTTTCAGACAGATAATTTAAGGAATAAATCCAGTTTTGGAGACTGAAAACCAGTTGATTTGTCAAAGAATGTTACGGGCTGTTCTATGCATCCATAGGCGAAGGGACAGCCTGTCAGGATCTCCGATAGGGTGAATGGTTTTTTCTTCTTTTGAACAAAACCTGGTCGAGTGCCGGTTTTCCGCATCCCGTGAGGCAAAGGACGATACTGAACAGGAAGTAATTAAAAGGCAATTCGGCTTCCGAATAGATCTTTGCGGAGTGCGCAAAAACCACCGCAACGCCCAAGGTAAACGCCATCATCCAGGCACCAAACCGGACGCCAAGCAGGATCAAAATCCCGGCGGCAAATTCGGCGATTTGGGAGGCATACGCCAAAAACAGCGGATAGGGCCAATTCAGGCTTTCGAGAAAAGAAGCCAATTCGGGGACCTTGTCCTGAAAAAGATACGTCCCACTGTGCTTGAGCATGACTGTGCCCAGCCAAAGCCGGATCAACAGAATGGCGGGATTTAACTCCCTGACTTGGTAGAGTTTAGCGATACTTTTCATAAAAAATCCGGGCAATACCCTTCAATTTCACCGTTTCCGACCAGAATCCGGCGTTTTTTGCCCTGTTTCTTGCAAATTATTTATTTATCTTCGACCCTACTGTTTTTTAACAAAACCCCAAACCTATGTCCCAAATTATCAGAGCTGCCATCGTGGGTACCGGATTTATCGGACCGGCCCATCTCGAGGCACTTAGAAGATTGCCCAATGTCGAAGTCGTGGCCCTTTGCGAAGTCACCCAGGAGCTTGCCAATGAAAAAGCCAAGGCCTTGGGCATTCCCAGAGCTTATGTTTTCGAAGAAATGCTCAAGCAGGACGACATCGACGTCGTCCATATCTGTACCCCCAATTTTCTGCATTATTCCCAGGCAAAGGCAGTCTTGGAAGCTGACAAGCACGTGATCTGCGAAAAGCCCCTGGCGGTGAAGATCCACGAAGCCGAAGACCTCGTGAAAATTGCCTCTGCCACAGGACTGGTCAATGCCGTCCACTTCAACCTGCGCTATTACCCGATGGTCCGCCAGATGAAAACCATGCGTGAAAAAGGCGAACTGGGCGAAGTATATTCCGTGATGGGCTCCTACCTGCAGGATTGGCTGTATCTGAACACCGATTACAACTGGAGACTGGAACCGGACAAGTCCGGGGATTCGAGGGCGATCGCCGATATCGGTTCCCACTTGCTTGACATCACCGAATACGTGACCGGCCTGAAGATCACCGAAGTGATGGCCGACTTCTCCACCGTCCACAAGACCCGACTGAAGCCGCTGAAGGCGATTGAAACTTACTCAGGCAAGATGCTGGAAGCTTCTGACTATGCCGAAGTTCCGATCAATACCGAAGATCACGCGACCGTTTTGCTGCGTTTTGACAACGGTTCCAAAGGCTCCGTCACCGTTTCCCAGGTTAGTGCAGGCCGCAAAAACCGCCTGAACATCGAAATTTCGGGCTCCAAGTCCAATTTTGAATTCAATTCAGAAAGACCGAATGAGCTCTGGATCGGCAAGCGTGAAAAGGCCAACGAGCAGTTGATGAAGGATCCTTCCCTGTTCCATCCCGAAGCCTCGGCTCTGATCAGCTTTCCGGGAGGGCACAACGAAGGCTTCCCGGATACGTCCAAGCAGATGTTTAAGGAAGTCTATGCCGCGGTGGCCACAGGAAAACAGCCTGAAAATCCGTCCTACCCGACCTTCGCAAGCGGTTTGAGAGAACTGATCATCGGTGAAAGGATCGTCGAAAGCAACAAAAAACAAGCTTGGGTCACAATCTAAGCAAATGTCAAAAAGCCTTTCCAGATTGAATTTTGGAAAGGCTTTTTTGACTAGGGGCAACTTTTCAAACTTCAAGCCAGTTTTAAGAAATGAATTGACTCAATTAATACTAATTTACCTTTAACAAACCCGTAAAAAACAATGGATTTCAGAAAAACAATCTTTTCAATCGCACTTACCGCTTTTGCGGCAGTAGCAGTATTCGCGCAGGAAAAAGCCAGCCCGGCCAAAGTAGCAGAGGGTACCGTCGGCGACGCGAAAATCACAATCAACTACAGCAGTCCTGCGGTCAAAGGCAGGGTCATCTGGGGGGATCTGGTGCCGCTGGGCCAAGTCTGGAGAGCCGGAGCCAATGAGGCCACCACCTTTACCACGACCAAGGATATCCTAGTACAGGGAAAAAAACTCCCTGCCGGAACCTACGGCTTCTTTATTATTCCAAGCGAATCCGGGCAGTCCACCTTCATTTTCAACAAAGTGGCCCAACAGTGGGGTGCCTTTAACTATGATTCAAAAGAAGACGTGCTGAGAGTGGACGTTCCATCCGGAGAAAACTCCACCATGGAAGAGCGCTTGGTGTATGAAGTAAAGCCGGGCAGCTTTGAGATCAGATGGGAATATGGAAAAGCATCCGCTACCTTGAGCAACTGATTTTCTTAAAAACAATTAGTGACAAAGCCACAGAGAGATCATCCCTGTGGCTTTTTGTTTTTGACGATAGTCCGCCCTGAAAAAAACGGGGTCAGGGTTTTCCTGCTTTTTCATCCATTTTGGGGTACTTTCAACTGGAGATGCTCGAGGGAGATCCCCAGAAGTTTTTTCTCCCCAACTG
>CAZGYC010000026.1:0-52954 GCA_964530015.1 uncultured Limnohabitans sp.
TTTTTGGCATTTTTTCAATTAGACGGGGTAAAAGGTTGCGGAGTTAGGGTTTAATAAAATTGGAGTTTTACTTCTTGGACAAAAGAAGTAAGGCTGCAAAATAAAAATCTAATTTTTCATAGGGATGTCGAATTTTCAGCTTTCTCACTTCAGCTTTCAGAATTCACCTCTTCCCCAATCCAAAAAATCCCCTTCCCCTCAATCTCCGTAACCCCCTCCGGCACTTCCAGTTGGGTCAAGTAAACCAGCGGAAGCATCAGCTTGCCGTTTTCATTGGAGATTTCCACCGGCATTCCTTCTTTTCCCAGGATTCGGATGGTGCTTTCGGCAAACCACTTTTTGAACTTGCCACTTTTGACAGGATAGTATTTCCAGCCTGAGTCCATCACCGTCAGGTCAAACAGCTCCAGCTTTTCCCCCAAATCCATACAACTTAGATGCGAAACCCCAACCAGATGTGCGGCCGGATGCTTGGTTGCCAGAAGGTATTGCAGGCCTTCATCCAGCGTATTTTCTGGGGAAGCGGTCAGAAACTTGACCGGATACTGCTCTTCCAGCAACTGGAGATTTTCCTGTTGAAAGGCTTCCGTCGCCAAAATCACATCCATCTTGATCCCCCAGCTCAGCACCGCCTCCAAACATCCCTGCGAAACCAAGACCGTGGGAACCCATTCCAACAGCGGTGAAACGGCCTCAAAACCCAGTTCGGAAGTGTCCAAGATAAACACCGCCGGTTCCTGTTGGTCCTTGACAAAATGGTGGCTAGACATCAGCTCCAGAGGTTTTGGTAAAAATTGAAGACGTTTTCAGAGGCCAGTTTGCTAAGCTGGGATTCGCTCAGATTTTGGCCCAAGGAATCCAAAAGCGAAGGATATTTTCCTGCGTTTTCCGCTAAAGGGAAATAAAGAGGATGCCTGCTTTTGTCCGGAAAATCCTTCGTATAGAAGAAGTCCGCCCCAAAACAGACCGAATCCTCACTCAGGCTGAATCCATGCAAAAGATGCTCAAAAAGCCGCTCCGGAACCTCCGGATCCAGAAAAGCCCGGAGAAAATTTACCCCGATGATTCCTCCTCTTTGGATGATTTCCTGCGCAAATTCATCGCTGAGATTCCGCTTGTGGTCCCAGATTGCCCGGAAATTGGAATGGCTGGCGATCACCGGAATCGGCAGATGATGCCGGTCGATATGATTCAATATTCCTTCGGCAAGCAAATCGGATGTATGGGAAAGATCGATTGGAATCCTCTTTCCCGCCATGTAGTCCAACAGTCGTTTGCCGTCTTCTTTCAATCCAACGCCCTCGGTGTAGTTGCCGCCGCCGAAGCGGTTTTCGGTATGGTGCGTCAGGCTGATGTAGGCGAGCTGCCCTACTTTGTCCACAATCGAGTCAAACTGCGAATAGATTTCTTTCCAGGTGGCATTTTCATGGCCAAAGCCCGCCGCGTTTTCCACGGAGGCAATGATACCGATTTGCTCCGGTTGACTTTGGATATAAGCTGAGTCAAAACGGGTGACTGTATCCTTGGCTTTGCGAAGCAAATCCGAAAAAATTTCAGCCTGCTTGTTGGCCAAAGCCATGCTTCCCGGATTGACATCCGTATAGATCGCCATCACCTGCATCGTTACATTTCCGTCTTTCAGCCAGGGAAAAGCGCAGGCAATCTGGTCTCGGTCAAAAGGGTCTGCACCGGGGATGTTTGCCATAAAAGACAGCAAATCGCAGTGCATATCGGCGATGGGGTAGGTCATGATTTTTTTCGGGAAGGAATAGGCAAAAGTAAGAATTACGAAGTACGATTTACGAGGGACTGAGGAGCTTCAACCATTTTAGCCAATGGAGCGGCTTTGTGAATAGCCCATGAATTTTCTGTCATATAGAAGACCTAGCAGTCATAAAACTATTTCACAACTGATTTTCCTTTCAATACCTATCTTTGGAGGAAATCAAATCCCAAATCCAAGCAAACCTATGGCTGTAGCAAAACCTTTCAATTTCAAAAAATGGATTGATGAAAACCGGCATTTGTTGAAGCCCCCCGTTGGCAACCAGCAGGTGTACAAAGGCAACGGCGACTTCATCGTGATGGTCGTGGGCGGACCCAACTCGAGAAAGGACTATCACTACGACGAAAGCGAGGAGTTCTTCTACCAACTCGAAGGAGACATCGTCCTGAAGATCATCGAGGACGGCAAGCCCAAAGACATCGAAATCAAGGAGGGGGAGATCTTCCTGTTGCCAGCCAAAGTTCCGCATTCCCCACGCAGACCTGCAAATACGGTTGGCCTGGTGATCGAGCGCTACCGTCAGACGGGTGAGTTGGACGGCTTCATTTGGCACTGCGAAAACTGCGGCGAAAAGCTCCATGAGGAGTATGTCGAACTCACCGACATCGTCTCCCAACTCCCCCCGATCATGGAGCGGTTTTGGTCCAATGATGCGCTAAGAACCTGCAAAAGCTGCGGGAATTATATGGAAAAGTAGGAGTTGGAAAGTGGTAAAGTTGGAAGGTTGCAAAGTTCAATAAACCGATGAATCACGCCACTTTACAACCTTACCACCTTGCAACAGATTAACACCCAAGTATGAGCCCAATTCCCTTCCAATACTCCGAATCCTTTGCCCGAGAGATGGATGCGCAAGACTCCCTGGCACATTTCAGATCCCGGTTTCATTTTCCGAAAGTGAATGGCCGGGAAGCCATATACTTCTGCGGCAATTCCCTTGGGCTCCAACCCAAATCGGTCAAAGATCACCTCGAAAAAGAACTGAACAACTGGGCGGATCTGGCAGTGGACGGGCATTTTCACGGAGAAGATGCCTGGTTTCATGTCAGAAAAAAGTCCAAACCTGCCTTGGCGGAAATCGTCGGAGCCCATGAGCATGAAGTGGTGGCCATGAACAACCTCTCGGTCAACCTTCACCTGCTGATGGTCTCTTTTTACCGGCCGACCAAGGAGCGCTACAAGATCATCGTGGAGGCGGGGGCGTTCCCTTCCGACCAGTACATGCTGGAGACCCAGATCAGGTTTCACGGACTGGATCCGGAAAAAACTTTGGTGGAATTGACTCCCAGGGCAGGAGAGCATACGCTTCGAACCGAGGATATCCTGACCGAAATCCACAAACAGGGCGATGCCTTGGCCATGGTCAATATGGCCGGATTGCAGTACTATTCCGGGCAGCTTTTTGACATGAAGGCCATCACCGAAGCCGCCCATTCCGTCGGAGCAGTGGCTGGATTTGATCTGGCCCATGCCGTGGGAAATGCCGTTTTGGAACTTCACGACTGGGACGTGGATTTTGCGACCTGGTGCAGCTACAAGTACCTGAATTCCGGTCCGGGAAACATATCCGGGATATTTGTCCACGAACGGTTTGCCGAGCGGGCGGATTTGCCCCGTTTTGCGGGCTGGTGGGGACACGACGAGGGGGAGCGATTCCGGATGGAGAAAGGCTTTGCACCCATGTTTGGGGCGGATGGATGGCAGTTGGCCAATACAGATGTTTTGGGTTTGGCGGCACATCAGGCCTCCCTGGATATTTTCCAGGAAGCGGGAATGGAAAACCTCCGTGCAAAAAGTGAGGCCTTGACCGGCTACCTGGAATTCCTGATCCGTGAAATCAGCGGGGAATCAGGGGTTTTGGAAATTATTACCCCAAAAAACCCTGCCGAAAGAGGCTGTCAGTTATCTTTGCTGATTCATCGGGGCGGCAAAGCGGTCTTCGATGAGTGGTATCAACATGGTGTGGTAGGTGACTGGAGAAACCCTAACGTGATCCGTCTGGCTCCTACCCCGCTGTACAACAGCTTCTTGGACGTGTTTCGATTTGCACAGATTTTGGAACATTCCCTGGAGAAATTCGCTTAAAAGAAGCGTGGGTAAACTTATCCGATGAAAAAAAACGAAATCACCATCCTGGGTGCCGGCCTGATCGGCAGTCTGATGGCCATATACCTCAAGCGTCAGGGCTTGGAAGTGTCTGTTTACGACAAAAGGCCCGACCCGCGCAAAACTCCCTATTCTGAAGCCGGCAGATCCATCAATATGGCCCTAAGCCATCGAGGTTGGAAAAGTCTGGAGCAGGTTGGGCTGAAAGACAAAGTGCTGCCTTTGGCCATCCCGATGTACGGGAGGAAAGTACACGACGAGCATGGCAACACCTCGTTCATTCCTTACGGAAAGGCCAACCAGGCGATCTATTCCATTTCCAGGGGAAAATTCAACCAATTGCTGGTCGAGGAAGCGGAGCGGCTGAACGCCGCCGTGCACTTTGGGCACCGGTGCGTGGATGTGGATTTCCAAAGCAACGAAGTGACCTTCGACACTCCGGAGGGAGAAATGAAGCTCAACCCAAAGGTGGTGATCGGAGCGGACGGGGCCTATTCTTCCCTGAGGATGGCGATGCAAAAGCAGATTCGGTTCAATTACAAGCAGGAATACATCCCCCACGGATACAAAGAACTGACGATTCCGGCGACCGCTGCCGGGGAATTCGCCATGGATCCCAATGCCCTGCACATCTGGCCGCGCGGCAAATTCATGCTGATTGCGCTGCCGAATCCCGACAAATCCTTCACGTGTACGCTTTTCCTGCCTTTCGAAGGCACCAAGATATGCTTTGAAAAAATCCAGGACGAAAAAGACCTGGAGACCGTGTTCCGGGCCTATTTCGATGACGCCTATCAACTGATGCCGGATCTGAAGTCGGAGTTTTTCAAAAACCCGACCGCCGCGCTGATCAATATCGAGTGCTACCCTTGGGTTCAGGGCAATTCCCTGCTTTTGGGAGACGCTTCCCATGCGATGGTGCCGTTTTACGGACAGGGGATGAACTGCGGTTTTGAAGACTGCTATATTCTGAACGGTCTGATCGACAAATTGGGAACCAATGCCTGGGACTTGGTTTTTGAAAAATTCCAGAAAAAACGCAAGCCCGATACCGATGCCGTCTGCCAACTGGCGATGGAGAATTTCAGGGAAATGAGGGATTCCGTGGGAGATCCCAAGTTTATGCTCCGCAAAAAGATCGAGACCAAGCTCCACGAACTCTATCCGAACGACTGGATTCCGCTCTATACCATGGTGACCTTCTCCGATATGGGCTATGCAGAAGCCTATGCGCAGGGGAAACTCCAGGAAGCAATCATGAACAAGGTGATGGCAGATCCCCTGATCACCGAAAACTGGAATACCCTCGACTACGAGGACATCATCAATCAGATGGAAACAGCAAAAGCGGTGTAATTCAAATTGGTACTGGAATTACAAATCTGGCAGGTCTTCCCGGGATTCCTGCGGGGCAATCAGGATGGAAAACGACCGAAAAACCTGTGCCCTGTCCCTACCCGATGACGGAAATCCAGCTAAAGCCACAAATGGTGTGTCAGTCCGACACTTCGACTTCGCTACCAATGAGAGAGCATGTTAAGTATTGAAAATATCAATATTTCCAAATTTTATTCTAATCTATCGGCTTTTTATTAAGCGATTCCTGTCATTTTCTTTTTGTATGTACGCAGAATATTTAGGACAGAATATTTAAGACTCAGCCTGACAGGAGTGGAGGATCCCTCGACTCTCCCGATCTGCCGCGGCGGACGGGACAGGCAGCTCAGGGAGGGACAGCCGCTATTTTCCCAAGTTCATTGCCTTCATTTCTTTTTTGTGAATTCTGACTTTTTCTTACTTGCAGGGGCGTCCCCAAAACATCGGGCGAAACAGGCCGGCAACCGCGATTTTGCGGGACGGGCTAGATCCCGAAAAAAAACTTTGAAAATAAAACGGATTTTCTGGGGTCATTTGGCCCAATCCCTGACTCTTACCATTGAATACTTCCGGAATTCAGGATTTTAATGAACAAAAACCCAAAAATACCTGCCGAAAAGACGGCTATCCCCTTGAAGCATTTCGAGACGGTCAAGATTTACGAGGGTAAGTCTGATCCCGAGATCTGGAAATCCTTCAATCTGGGCGACGAGACGGCTTTCAATTACATCTACCGAACCTACGTTGGGGACTTGTACCGGTACGGCTGGCAATACTCGAAGGACGGGGATCTGGTCAAAGACTGCATACAAAATCTCTTCATCTACCTGAGGAGAAAGCGTGGAGAGCTTTCGGAAGTTCTCAGCATCCGAGGGTATCTGTACAAATGCCTTCAGGCGGAGATTTCAAAAAACCGAAAAAACGAGGCGCGGTTTAAGAGTATCGAGTCTGACTTCCGAGAAGATGCCTTTCTGATAGAGCTCTCCCCGGAGACCACCCTGATCAACCGTGAATCCGCGCTCCTCCAACACGAACTGCTCAGCAGATCGCTCAACCAACTCACTCCCAAGCAGCGCAAGGCACTCTTGCTCTTTTACGAAGACGGCCTGAGCTACCGGGAGATTTCGGCTTTGATGGATTTTTCGGAAGTAAAAACGGCTCGAAAGCTCATCTACCGGGCGATTGCGAGCTTAAAGGAACTTATCAAACCAACGACGAACAGCTAATTTCATGTCTGGCAAAGGAAATATCAAAAAGTTCGAGGATTATGAAATGGAAGAGTTTCTCTCGGATGAATTTTTTGTCCAATGGGTAAAGAATCCTGATGACAACACGACACATTTCTGGGAAAAATGGCTGATAGCCAATCCCGGCAGACGGGCAACGGTCAGCCAAGCCGCTGAGGTAATCCGGGCTATCCACTATAACTCTGGCGCTGCTTTGGGTGATGAGTCCTATGTGGAGATCTTTGAAAACATCATCAAGGCCGACGAAGGGCCAAAGCGGACTTTTGTCGGCAGGACTTCCCCGGAGGAGAAGTGGTATTCTTTTTTTTCCGTCCGCCGCGTCGCGGTCTTCTTCTTGGCTTGCTTGGCTGTTTGGGCAATCTATTCGTCCTGGCCCACTGCGGAGAAACCCATTGAGGAGGTGAAATGGATC
This sequence comes from uncultured Limnohabitans sp., assembly GCA_964530015.1. Taxonomy (GTDB): domain Bacteria; phylum Bacteroidota; class Bacteroidia; order Cytophagales; family Cyclobacteriaceae; genus Algoriphagus. The sequence continues at coordinate 6,929 of CAZGYC010000026.1, forward strand.
ACAAAATCCAACCCAAAAGGCCAGAAGACTACCCTCAGGCTAAAGGACGGATCGCTGATCCATCTCAATTCGAACACGGTTTTTTCCTATCCGGAAGACTTCTCCGACTCCAGACGGGAGGTAAGGCTGGTCAGCGGCGAGGCATTTTTTGATGTGGAGAAAGAAAACCGGCCGTTTACGGTACTCATGCCGCAGGCCGAAGTGGAGGTGCTGGGGACGACCTTCAATGTCAACCAAACCGGCGACAGGCAACTGACCGTGGCCTTGGTCGAAGGTGCCGTAAAGATCCGGGACACCCTTGGCAACCAGGTCATGCTCGTGCCCTCGGAAATGCTCCAAATCGACGAAAACGGCAAGCTGAGAAAAACATCTTTTGACATCCGGGAGATCACCGGCTGGAAGGACAAGTACCTGGTCTTCAAAAATGACGACTTCCTCTCGGTCATACGAAAGCTGGAAAACTGGTACGGCGTGGAAATCAAGTACCCGAACCGGATTCCGGAAAACTGGTTTTACTCGGGCACCTACTATGACGAAAGCCTGGAAAACACCCTAAAAGGGATCCGTGAAACCTCCCAGATGGAATACTCTTTCAACGGAAATACAGTGGAAATCAATCGTTTGAAATAGACCTCCCTCCGCCCAGTCAAAATGATGGAATATAGCCGATTAGGATTATACAATTTCACAACAAACCCAACACAGCCCAGATGAACGAAGATTCCCACCAACCTTAGAAACTCCCAACAATCCAGGACTTGAGTCCTTGACAGAGGAGTTTTCCGTAGAAATTTCCAAGCTTTTCAGGAATTGTTCGCGATGTTTTTCCATCGGGGGACAATAAAAAAGCAGCAGCAGTTCGGCTAGGAACATGCTGCTGCCAGTACGCCTGCCTTTGGGTCCAATTCCCTTCAAAGGCAAGCCGATTAAGTATTTGCACACATTAATCTTCACAATTGTATGAAAAAACCAATACTTGGACAATTGCTTATGCTGTCTAAAAGATTACTGTACGCCTTTGCACTCCAACTGTTCTTTGTGACATTCCTGCTCGCCAACGAGGGAAATGCCCAAAGAAAGACCATAGAAGAGGTAATGGTGACAGTCCGGCTTGAGAATACCCCGCTTTCCTCGGTGTTCTCAAACATTGAGAAACAGACGAAATTCAAGTTTACCTACAATACAGGCAAAGTGGATTTGTCGCAAAAAGTCACTTTGGACCGATCTAGAACCAGCCTGTACGATGTCCTGACAGACTTGATCAGGCAGACAGGGCTTTCGTTTGTCCAGATCAACGAAAACATTCATGTGAGGCCGGTCACTTCTGGGGTGGTCAGCAAAGTGGAAATCGAACGACGGGAAAGAATCCAGATTTCGGGAGTCGTCACTGACGCAAATGGACTGGCTCTGCCAGGAGTGACTATCCTGGTCGAGGGAGCCACCAAGGGCACCGTCACGGACGTGGACGGCAGCTATTCGATCGATGTGGCACCGGGCGAGGTGCTTGTTTTTTCCTTTATCGGGTACAAAAGCCAAAGAGTAGCGATCGAAAACCAATCCAAGGTCGACGTGGTGCTGGCAGAAGACGAGAAAGCGCTGGACGAGGTGATCGTGGTGGGATACAGCACGCGAAAGAAAGTCAGCCTGGTCGGCGCAGTGGATCAGGTGGGACAGGAAGCGCTGGAAGGCAGGCCTGTGGCCACGATGAGCCAGGCCTTGCAGGGAGTCTCCGCCAACTTGATCGTACAGCAGCGCAATTCCGAGCCCGGTGCCGGTGTCAATCTGAACATCCGGGGGATCAGTACCCTGGGGGACAATTCCCCCCTGGTCGTGATAGACGGGGTCATCGGAGGCGACATCAACTTGCTCAATCCGGCTGACATAGAAAGCGTATCCGTGCTGAAAGATGCCGGCAGTGCCGCGATATACGGTTCACGTGCCAATAACGGCGTGGTATTGATCACCACGAAGCAGGGAAAAAAAGACTCCCGCCCCAACGTCACCTACAACGGCCTGGTGGGCGTGAACACCCCGCAGTTTTTCACCGCACCGGTGCATGGCTACCAAAATGCCATGCTCCGCAACGAGTCGGCGTTCAATGCCGGGAGAAGCGAGGCGATATTCAGCCCGGAGCAAATCCGGCAGATGCGGGAAAACGGCGACACCGAGTGGTTTGCCAAAGAGATTTTCGACAACGCCGTCCAGCAAAACCACAACCTGACCGTGTCTGGTGGAGGGCAAAACAGTACCTACCTCGTCTCGGCTGGCTACACAGACCAGCAGAGCAATTTTGTAGGCCCGGCCAAAGGCTACAAGCGCTTCAACTATCGGATGAACCTGAGCAATGAATTTGGAAGGTTCAAGCTGAGCTCACGACTGGCCTATACCCGCAGACTGATCACCGACCATTCGTTTTCCAGTGGCACGCTGATGGCCGATGCCAACCGTGTGCCGCTGTACTATACCCAAAAGGACTCCCTGGGCAGGTATTTGACCAATGATATCCTGCAGGAGTTTAACCCGCTGGGCATATTGGAGCAGGGCGGCTTCCGTGAGCATATCGACGACAACGTCTTCGGCAATCTCAGCGGTGAGTTCCGCCTCAGTGACCACTTCAAGGTCAGGGGTGTTTTCGGCTTCAATATGTATTCAAACACGATGTATGGCCGGGTGATGCAGGTGGATTTCTATCCAAGGGGAATGTACGGTGGCAACAGGAACACCAACGACGAGAGCCGCAAAGGCATGGATCTCAACACGCAGGTGATGCTGGATTACACCAAGGTTTTTTCCGGAGTCCATGACGTCAGCTTCCTTTTGGGAGCATCCAATGAGAACCATACCGACCGCGGCATCGGGATCTACAAGACCTTTACGGATCCCGATCTGGGCACTCCTGTGACCGAGACCGTCATCAGCCCGAATTCTTACAACTCCAACCTGAGTTCTTCCGAAAACAGCCTGTACTCGGTGTTTGGAGGGGTCTTTTACGACTACAACAAAAAATATTTTGCGGAGCTCAGTTTCCGCTATGACGGTTCGTCCAAGTTCCGCGATGGAGAAAGATGGGGATTTTTCCCATCCGCTTCACTGGGATACCGACTGTCGGAGGAAGCCTTCATGAGCGGCTACAGGGAACGGTTTGGGGACTTGAAGATCCGAACCTCCTACGGCATACTTGGAAACCAGAACGTGGGTAATTACCAATACCAGACAACCTTCTTTACCTACCAAAATGCCTATGGCTTCAATAATTCCGCGGTAGGCGGCACGGGCTTCAACTATGCCAACCCAAACATCCAATGGGAGCGTGCGGCCACCTTCAATATCGGGGCTGATCTGGACTTCCTGGATGGCGCCCTGACCCTGAGCATGGACTATTTCGACAAGGTGACCTCGGATATCCTCGTGCCTCCTGCCGTGCCGGGCGTATTCGGCACTTCCTTGCCGGACTTCAACAGCGGCAAAGTACGCAACAGCGGATGGGAAGTGACCACTGCCTACAGACATCGCGGACGGTTGTTCAACCATTCCTTCTCCTTCAATCTCGGCGATTCCCGAAACGAAGTACTGGATTTTCAGGGAGAGGAACGCCTCACCGGCCTGGAAGAACTGCAGGTGCTCCTCAAGGAGGGATATCCCTTCAATTCCTACGTGGGCCTGAAGCGTGACGGGTATTTCCAAAACCTGGACGAGGTAGAAAGCGGCCCCAAGCCTGAAGGACTGAACGTGCAGCCGGGAGACAACAGGTATGTGGATGTGGACGGCAACGGTGTCATCGATGACGATGACAAATTTGTCTTTGGCAATCCGTTTCCAAGAATGACTTTCGGCCTCACTTACAACGTGAAAGTAAAGGGATTTGACCTCAATATCTTCGCCCAAGGGGTGGGAAAACGAACCATGATGATCCGCGGTGAAATCGTGGAGCCTTTCCATTTCAACTACGGAATGACGATGTACACGCATCAACTGGACTACTGGACACCCCAAAATCCGGATGCACGCTATCCGATACTTGCGGAGAATGGGAGCCAGTCAAACACCAACAACTTCCGGCGGGGCTCTGACATGTATCTGTTTGACGGGGCATACCTCCGCCTGAAAAACGTACAGATCGGCTATACCTTGCCACAGGCCACTTCTCAGAGGATCGGCATGCAGAGTTGTCGGGCATACCTATCGGGCCAAAATCTCTTCACCCTGTCCAAGGTGAATTTTGTGGATCCGGAGCTGTCCGAATTTGACAACAGCATGAGAAGCGGCGGTGCCAATAGTGCCAGGGCTTATCCTACCATGGTGTATTACGGATTTGGATTGGATATCACCTTTTAACCAACCTCCAAGATGAAAAAACTCAAACGATATACATTGATACTTTCTGCGTTCGGCACCTTGCTGTGGACCGGATGCAAGGAACTTGACCTGGCCCCTGAAAACACCTTCACGGACCTTACTTACTGGGATTCTGAGGCCAAGGCGCAGAGCATGCTGAACACGGCCTATTCGCAGATGTTTGACAGCAACCGTTTCTTTTACGACGAGGGCACGTCTGACAATGCCTACAACGGACGGGGAGACAATGCCGGGGCAGCCTCTTTGGGAGCGGGCACCTATGATCCTTCCTTGGGTCGCTTGCAGAGCCAGTGGAACGGCAACTACAGTGGGATCAAAACCTGCAACATCATCCTGGAGAACATTGACCAAGTGCCACAAATGAATGAAGACGTGAAGGCCAGAATGAAGGCTGAGGCCCGCTTTATCCGAGCATATCTGCACTTTCAGTTGATGACCTGGTTTGGGGATATCCCACTTCTTGAGAAAGATGTCACCATCGAGGAAGCGCAGGTCATCACCCGCACCCCCAAGGCCCAAGTGCTGGCGTTTATCCTGGGCGAATTGGAGTACGCAAGTACGGTCCTGCCTACCCGCCAGCAGCTTCCGGATGCCGAAAGAGGCCGTATCACCAGTGGGGCGGCCCTGGCCCTGAAGGCCAGGGTACACCTGTACGAAGGACAGTGGCAGGAAGTGGTGCAGGCCACCGAGGCGCTGATCAACGGAGATGGATACGGCAGCTACGGGCTTTTTCCCTCGTACAGTGGCCTGTTTTTGCCACAAAACGAATACAACCCGGAAGATATTCTCAGCCTGCAGTATGTGCCGCAGTTTAGGACCTGGGGCGAGTTTTTCGACATGGCACCCTTGTCCGCAGGAGCGCGGCTGAATGCCCTGGCGCCTACCCAGGAGCTGGTGGACAGCTACCTCATGGAAAATGGTCTGGCCATAGGCCACCCCGATTCGGGGTACGATGAGGACAATCCCTACGTGCACCGCGATCCCCGCCTCACGGCCACCATCGTGTACCATCTGTATGATTGGGAAGAAAACGGGTCGCGTCACACGATCTACATCAAGCCGGGTACAGATCCCGATCCATCTGCGCCTAACCAGTATGTGCCCGGATCATCCAGCACGACCACGGGATACTATACCCGCAAATACTTCGATCCCACACACCTGGTAGGGTTTGCGTCAGGACTCAATCTGATGCTGATCCGGTATGCGGATGTCCTGTTGATGTATGCGGAGGCAAAAAACGAACTCGGCCAAATGGACGAGAGCACCTGGAACCAGACCATTCGGGCACTACGCCAGCGGGCTGGATTTAGCGCCGGTCCGGCCTTGGCGTTTGACGCCGGCCTGGGCCAGGAAGGATGGCGGCAGGTCATCCGAAACGAGCGAAGGACAGAATTGGCCATGGAAGGCCTGAGGATCTTCGACATCAGAAGATGGAGAATCGCAGAGAACGTACTGAACGGATGGGCGCACGGTGCCAAATTCGGCCCTCCCTCTGAGGATAACGGCTACCTCCGCGTCAATCTGAGGTCTTTTGATCCTTCCAAGCATTACCTCTGGCCTATTCCCCGCGACGAGCGCAACATGAATCCGAATTTGACCCAAAACCCAGGTTGGGAATAAACCTGGCCCCATAACCTAAAATCAACTCAAAATGAAAAATATACGCTATAAATTTCTTGGTGCCCTGTGTGTTTTGGCCAGCTTGTGGTCTTGCCAGGAGGACACCGAACTGCACACTGAAGTGACCCCTGTCAACTCGCTTTACTCTCCGACAAACAATGCCTACATGAACTTGGGGGCGCAGAGTTCTGCAATATTTGAATGGGAAGCCGCCAAAGCGGCCGATAACGGCGTGGTGCTGTATGATGTCGTCTTTGACACAGAATCAGGCGATTTTTCCAATCCGCTCTACGTACTTCCCTCCGATGGAAGGGGATTGCAGCGGAGACTTACGCTGCCGTTTTCGGAGCTGAACAAAATCGCCCAGATGGCCGGGATACAGCCCGAGGGGACAGGCAAGCTCCAGTGGTCTGTCCAGTCCTCCAAAGGCATCAACGTGCAGCCGCTGATGGAAATCAGGACAATAGAAGTGGCAAGACCGGCAGGATTCCCGGCTCCCGATGAACTGTACCTTGCTGGCTCTGCCACAGAGGCAGGTGAGGGACTTGCAGATGCGATCTTGATGAAGAAGACCGGTGCCAATACCTTCGAGGCCTATACTTCATTGGCAAGCGGATCCTATTTCTTTGCGACAAGAAACTCCGGGGAGCCCGACACCTTCTACATCGAGGGGGACAAGCTGCGCGCCGATGGGGAAACAGAATACACAGGTGACGAAAAAGTCTATAGAATCCGGGTGGATTTCTCTAACGGAACTACCCAGTTACATGAAGTCACCAAGGTCGAGCTTTGGTTTGCCCCTGACGGTGTATTCCTTACCGAGCTTCCCTACCTCGCCAACGGAACCTGGTCGGTGGAGGATTTCCCCATCGTGTTCAGACAAGAAGGCTGGGGCCGGGATGAGCGGTACAAATTCCGCTTCATGACCAAGAATTCTGCGGGCAATGAGACAGAAGAGTGGTTTGGCAGCACCAACGGCGACAACCAGCGGCCAACCGATTCCACGGGGCCTGCCTATTGGCACATGGTACCTGTATCCGATGACCGCTGGAACAACTGCTTCAAGTTTGCCACGGAAGTGGACAATGCCGATGCCGACATCAGCGTCATCTTCAATGCGGAGGTGCCCAATTACACGCATACCATATCAGTAAATTAACTATACTTTAATTTAGTAAGCAATGAGAATCAGTAGTATAGCCCTTTCGGCGTCTGTGTTGGGATGGATGTTCACCTCATGTGTGGACGGGGATTTGGGGCCGCTTAGAAGGGATTTTCAGCAAGTGGAAACAGTCCAGTACGACTGGGGAGCCACGGCAGATTCGATGCAGTCTTCGACGTATTCCCTCTATATCGCAGCCGATGGCACGTTCAATCTCAATCCAGGAGGCTCATTTGGCGGGTATTGGCCAAACGCCCACGCACTGCATGTGTACGTGGATGGCTACAACAGAACCGGGAATGGGGCCTATCTGGACAGGATGAAGCGGCTTCTTCGCGGTATCCGATCCAACAACGGAAACACCTACTCCAATGTGTTCAACGACGATATGCTTTGGTTGGGCAACTCCTGTGTCCGTGCCTACGAAGCCACCGGCGATGAGGAGTACCTGGAAGTGGCCAAATTCCTTTGGCACGACGTGCTGGAAAGCTACAGTAATGTATTCGGAGGTGGGATCACGTGGAAAAAAGACACACCGAACCTCAAAAATGCAGTCTCCAATGGACCGACCATCGTGCTGGCAACCCGGCTTTACCATGTCACCCAGGATGAATACTACCTGGACTGGGCAAAGGATCTTTACAACTGGCAAAAGGCAAATCTGGTAGATCCGCAGACGGGTCTCGTCTGGGACAACATCGAATTGGTCGATGGAACCCCTACGGTGAAGAAAGACTGGATTTTTACCTATAACGCCGGGACTTGGATTGGCTCGGGGCTGAGACTCTACCAGATTACCGGCGAGAATGGCTACCTCATAGATGCGATCCAGACCGCCAAATCCTCGATGACCCGATCGGAGATTTCCACCGAGGGAATCCTCAAAGACGAAGGCCAGGGAGACGGGGGATTGTTCAAAGGCATCTTCGTACGGTACTTTACGGAGCTGATCCAGGAGCCGACCCTCAGCGATGCCGACCGCAAAAGCATGGTCGACTACCTGAGGTTCAACGCCACGACATTCTACAAAAGCGGGTTGAAACGGCCTGAGATGCTCTGTGGGCCAAATTGGCGACAGCTTCCCGGCACACAGACCGACCTGACGACCCAGTTGTCAGGAATGATGCTGATGGAGGCTGCGGCATTGTTGCAGGACGAAGGGATTTTCGAGTAGGCTAACTTACCGCGGTTTGACTTGGTGTGGGACAAAATCCCAGTCCCTGTCAGACCGCAGTTAGTTACGTGAGTGGCAATTTCGCCCCAAAGGCTACATAGGGATCAGAACTGTGTATTCAAAAGCCCTCTTCTATTACACTATAAATCAATACAGATGCGAAAAGTCAATCTATTAATAGCATTATCCACACTCGTTATTTTTTCCTTTTTTGGAAACAAGAGTGAGACTGGCGATGAATTGGGCTCAAATCAAAACCCGGTGCCACTAGACCTTAACCAAGCAAACAAGGATCTTGCCTATTGGGAAAATTTGGCAGAAGGAATGAGCCGTGCACTGGTCCGGCATTTCTGGGGCGCAAATTTCGAAGGGCATGAAGATCGATATTACTTCAACTATGGAAGTGATATGTCCAATATGACCACCAACCATTATTGGCCCCAGGCCCATGCCATGGATGTAGTGGTGGATGCCTACAAGCGTACTTCTGACCGGTTTTATCTCGACCTGTATCCGCTTTGGTGGGATGGTGCGCCGAGGTACAATTTCTCCGGAAGGGAAGAGGATCCCTGGTGGAATGTCTTTGTGGACGATATGGAATGGATCGTACTGGCACAGCTCCGGATGTTTGAATCCACCGGGGATGAAAAATACTACGCCAAGGCAAAGCAAATGTACAATGACTGGATATGGACAAACTGGGGGCCTGGAGACGAGGCACCTTGGTACGGTGGGATTACCTGGAAGACCGATGTGAAGAAAACAAAAAATGCCTGCTCAAACGGCCCGGCGGCCATCGTAGCCGCAAGGATCTACAGCATGTATGACCAGGTAAAAGCCCCTGGGGACAAGCCAAAGCAGGCCTATTTGGATGAGGCCATAGCCATATATTCCTGGCTGAAGGACAGGCTGTATGATCCTGCGGAAGGAAAAGTGTACGACAATATGGATGGAAACGGTGGGATAAACCGGGCCATCTATACCTATAACCAAGGGACATTCATCGGAGCTGCCCACGAATTGTACAAGATCACCGGCGAAAAACAGTACCTGGATGACGCCATTCAAGCGTCCAACTATGTGATCGACCACATGTCCAACAACAATGGAGTCCTTGCCAATTCCACCTCCGGAGACGGAGGGCTTTTCAACGGGATTTTCTTCCGCTACTTTGTGAGCTTGGTCAATGAGCCGGACTTGGATGCCGCCACCCATCGGAAGTTTCATGCCTACATCACCAAGTGTGCAACGGTAATGGCAGAAAATGCGGTCAACCAAAACACCATGCTTTACGGTGGTGATTGGTGGAAAGCCCCCGGGGATGATGATCCGGTGGCATTGACCCCCATGTTGTCTGGATGTATGCTGGCGGAGGCGATGTGCATTCTTAAGCCACTCGATAGTTAACGCTGCTGTATAGGCAAATTAAGATATCTAACCTATTGATCGGTTTGACCGAAACAGCCAAAGTCATGTGATTTTGGCGGTTTCGTTTTTAAAAAATGGCTCTGACCCTCCATCCGGCGAAGTCAGATTTTTTTCCAGCCAGAAATCCGGTCTCGAAAATACGACAGAAATCCCGGTCGGCTTTTCTTGAAATCAGTCGCAGAACAGGTTTAATTTGGACGCATGTACACGAGAATTTTAAATTTTGGGCTGGCGATTTGCCTTGCCTGGAGCTGCAGTACCCCCAAAACACCCTGATCATCTTCACGTCTGACAACGGCCCAACCTACAACGGCGGAACGGATTCCCAGTGGTTTGACGGTGCCGGACCTTTTTCGGAAGATGGTGAACGAATCAAGGGCCATGTGTATGAAGGAGGTATCCGCGTGCCGATGATCGCGAGCTGGCCGGGCAAGATCGCCCCCGGAACTTCCTCAGACCTGATCTCTTCCCCTATCGACATGATGGCGACTTTTGCAGAAATCACCGGATTTGAAGTACCGGAAAACGACGGGATTAGCATCTTACCTACCCTGCTGGGCAAAGTCGGGCAGGAGAAGCACGAATACCTCTACTGGGAATTTCCCGAATCCGGCGGGCAGGTTGCCATCCGTTTTGGTGACTGGAAGCTGATCCGCCAGCATCTCAAAGACAAGGAACCCCCAACTTTGGAACGCTATAATCTCCGCGAAGATCCCCTGGAAACCAACAATGTGGCAGAAGCCAATCCAGAAATCCTCGCTCAAGCTGAAACCATCTTCGCAAAAGCACATCAGCCATCCGAGCTGGAAAGATTCAGGATTCCTTTGTTGGAAAAGGGCTTGTTGGGGATGGAGGAGGCTTCTTAGTTGAACAGGATACTAAAAGTCTGTTCTCGTTTGGCTACTTCTCAGGAAAACCGCTTTTAAAGCGGCCACTTCATTTCCCATTGAAGAAAGCTGAAAACGCGATGACAGACTCCCAAAGCAGGATGGGGCTAAAGGACATGAAGAGCGATCCCGGCAGCGGGAAATTTTTAACCGCGGGAGACGCCGGGAAACGCAAAGGGATTTGTGTTTTTGAAACGGCAGGCCTGATTTGACCCGCAGAACCGCCTGACCCCCGCTCCCAAAGACAGAATCTCCACAGTCCACTTCCATTTGACAATATTGGCCATTCCGGTCTGTGTCACACAGACCGGGGCGGAAGGTCAAAAATGAACTTCCCGATAGGTCGGCCGGAAAAGATGAAACCTTGGAGACTGCTGTTGCCGAAATCATCAAACGGGCAAAGGGTTTTTCCGCCCCTCGGGATTTGCAATCTATCCAATTGGGTGAGGGACGCAGGCCACAGGAAAGTGGTTTTTCGCAAGTGAGCTTGCCCGGGCAACGCCTCGAAAATCAATCTGACCGGAAAATTTCTTCCATATTTTTTTATTCGCACTTTTTCGCCATTCATAGAATATAAATTGGCTTATGTCACTTTTGGAACAACAAACACAAGTCGGAAACTGCTATAATCCACTTATTTCCTGTCCATTGTGAATGTTTCCGGGAAAAACCCCATCAAAAAACTAACAATTATTCGAACTTGGCTATATTATATTTGCATTTCAATACTCAGAGCCGCCAAGTTTTTTTTGCCCGATCGACCCAATTCAAAGCAAGTGCTACCAAAAATCAACACTTCATTACGAGTGAAAAGCAGGTCTATTTTTGTCTTTCTGGTTTTTTGCTGTGTAGGGATGTGGTGGGGCGGTGAGGTGATGGGGCAATGCAATTCGGTTACTGTTGTAGGAGACACCTATAGCGTGACTGTGGAACTGGAATTGATAGAAACCGTCGTCAACGGCAATTGGTGTCCAGGTGGTTTTGGTTATGAGACAAGAATAGGATACAACGTCACGTTTACCGGGACAAATCCACAAATGTACACCTTACATGGACCCCTTGTTTGTGGAGGCACGGGTTCATATTTTCCTTTGCCAGTTGGAGGCGGAAGTGGTACGGTGTTAACATCAAATGCTGCTTACAACAATGGCTGTGGTTTTTTTCCCCCTGATCCAGGAGATTTTCCCTGCAACCTGGCGCAAATAGTCTTTCAAGGAAGAGGCATCGCCTATCAAACAATTAACACCTCTTGCGCTTCTATACTCCCAGTCGAATTTCTCTCCTTTGATGCCAGCTACCGGTCCCCGGACAGGTCCGCCCTTCTGGAATGGGCCACCGCCAGGGAATGGGAAAACTCCCACTTCGAGATCGAGCGGGCGGTGAACAGCGTGAAGGAGTGGAAGACCGTTGGCCGCGTGGAAGGCAGCGGCTATTCGGATATCCCGGTCTCCTATTCTTTCTATGACAGCTTCCTTCCTGCGGGTGGAGGGCGGATCTTCTATCGGATAAAGCAGGTGGATTTTGACGGCAAATCCGCTTATTCCAACACCCGGGCCATCGAGGTCCGGCCGGTGGCGGGCACCAGGGCCTGGGTGGCCTATCCAAATCCCACCGACGGAACCGACCTGCGCCTGGAGCTGCGCTCAAAAAACCCAGGCGAGAAACCGGATCCGCAAGTCATCCTGGGCAATACGCTGGGACAGGAGGAGCTGCTTTCGGGAGAATCCCCCGAAGAAATCAACGAATCCCTGAGAAACGCACTGACCCGCCGACCCCCCGGAGTTTACCTCATCCGCGTGGTTTGGGGCGAAAACGCCGAGGTCCTGAGAATTGTAAAAAAATGAAGTGCATTTTTCTGCATGTCATCTGAAACCGGGTAACTTTGTGCCCGGTATTCCCGACCGAACCACCTGCCCAGCCCAAGGCTTTGGTACCAAAACCCTGCAACCCACACATTTGTTTGTTTCAAAGCGAAAATTGGCGAACTTGCAGGCGGAAAATTTCGTGAAACAAACGAAAACAAAACAAAATACCTTTTACCAGGTATAAACAACACTATTTAACCTACCTAATTTCCAGCATTATGAAAAAGTACGGTCTAGCCATTCTTTTGGCTGCGGGATTGCTCAGTGCCTGTCAGGACAACGAAGAGCCCGAATCCATCCTCATCCGCACAGACAGCGAGACCCTCAGCGAGCGGATCTCCCTCACGGGTACGGGGGTGGTCTCCCTGATCGACCCCAATGCCCCGGCAGGAAGAATCCAGGAAAGCTCTTCCGAGCTTCCGCTGATCCTTGTTTCGCAGGTGCCGGGACCTGAATATCAGGGACAGCGACTTCGTGCCACCCATGTGGACATCGACGGGGATTTTGCCTACGTGGGCTACAACCTGGAGGGAGACCGCTACCTGGGCGCAGTGGAGATTTTCGACATTTCGGATGCCTACAAGCCCAGGATCGTCTCCCAGGCCATCTTCACGGACGCGGAAGTCAGCTCCCTGCAGTATTCCTCCGGCACCCTCTACCTGGCTATGGCGGTGGATGTGGACGGCGCACAGGGGGTAAGTTCACCCGCCAATCTGGCGACTGTGGCAGTTTCGGGAGGCAATTTTTCTTCCGGATTCAGATTCACCTCCATCCCGGGCCATGTGGCCACGGATGTCGCCCGCACCCAAAATTCCACCGCAATCACCAGCGGCAGCAACGGCATCCTGGGACTGATCGACAATTCCGGAAACCTCTCCAACCAACTTGAGCTGCAGGATCTGAGAAGTGTCGCCTTCGGAAACAACCGCCTGGCCGTCCTGAGCGGCACCAATGGGGCGACGATCCTCAACCCGGACAACCTGTCCACCACGGCGAGCATCCCGCTGGCACCGGCCACCCCCGAGTCAAAGCGCACCATCGCCATCCATGACAACCGGGTCTATATCGCAGAAGGGGCCGATGGGGCCGGCATCTACCGACTGGACAATGGTGCCGAACTCGCCAAACTCCCGATTCCCATCAACCCTGCCGACACCGACCCCGGAGACGTGGTCACCAATGCGGTTTCGGTGGACAATTCCCTGTTGTTTATGGCCAACGGAGCCGCAGGGGTCTCCATCTCGGATGTGAGCACGATAGAGGACATCAAGTCTTTCGGGATCCTGGATCTTGACGGCTCTTCCAATTTTGTCAGGAATGAGGAAAACTTTGTCTTTGTGGCCACCGGCACCGGGGGATTGCAGATCCTGAAAATTAACCAGAACGATACTGACCCCAGCGAAGAAGCCTGCAAGGGTCTACCTCCCTACCCCGGAGACTATTGGCTGAACGTCAACAGCGGAGAAACCAAGGCCTACGGCGGATCCGCATCCGTTGGCGGGATCAACAACAACTCCAACTTCCTTTTTTGCGGCTCACTGGCAGTGCAGCAGCAATTCAACATGAACGCAAATTCCGTCACCGAGGTGTATGGTGCGCTTGCCTTTGGCCAATACAATGCAGGCACGCAAATGAACGTGAACGCCACGCTGAAGCTCTCGGGCGCCATCGTCATCTACGGCGACCTGAACCTAAACAGCGGGGCAAAGCTGGAGTTCGTCGGAAGCGGCAATGTGATCACCATCTACGGCAAGGTCAACAAAGGCAGCAACGTCACCATTACGGGCGACTACATCGACACGGAGAACAAGTTGAACTGATCCCCCTCCTTCCGCATTCAGGCAAAAACGGCATCCCCACTGAGGGATGCCGTTTTTTTGCTTGTCCGGAGGAGACGGGCGACCGGGTTTGGGACTTTCCCTTCACCCTATTCCTTCCTGGACGGCGCTTTTGCCCGCCCCAGCCCCACGGTGCCCCGCAGCCCGCTGAAGGTGGCCTTCCACCAGGCACTGAACACAAACTTGCCTTTGTCCCGCTCCTGATAGATGTTGCGCTTCACCTTCTTGGAGGACAAGGCACGCGGGTTGGAGTTTTTGGCAAACAAATTGGCACCGAAGGTGTATATTTTCAGCTTCCCCATGCCTTTTTCGAGCGTCAGTGAATCCAAAAACTGGATTTTCAGGTTGGTGTACCCAAACTCCATTTCCCCCCTGGCCTCGTCTTCATCCAGGGTAAAACTCCAGCTTCCGTCGGTCACCGTCCCGTCCACGGCTTTTATAAAAAGGGTCTTGGACAGCAGGTCGTTGGCTTCGCTGAAAGCAAAGCTGTCCATCCGCACGTGGACGTCCATCGGATATTTTTCCCGGAAGTACATCACCGCGTCCAGGCTCACCTTGGAGGTATCCATGATGTGGGCCTCGATTCCCAGCCTGAGGTGGTCCAGGGGATAGTCCTGGCCGGGTTTTCTCAGGTAAAACGGCGCCATGTCCAGGTTGATCCGGTCAAAGGCAACCATTCCCGGAACCATGCCTTTCGGGGCAAACTCAAAATACCGGACACGGCCGTTTCTGATCCGAAATGAAATCAGATCCGCATCGATTCCCGCGTTTTCCAGCAGAAACTGCGGCATGGGCTTTTGGGCCGAGCTGTCAACCGGATATCTCTTGTCCCTGAAAAGATCCACCCGGGGATCTTCCACGATCAGCTCCTCCGCCTTTGCCGGATTTCCCTCCAGATACCTCCCCAGATCAACCTGGTTGATCCGGATCGCGCCGACCCGCGCCGTGACGGCATCTGACTGAAAGGGCAGTTTCGCCAGCAGGGCGTAGTTCCCATCAACGGGGCGGTAGTAGATGTCCTCCAAAACCAAGTTTCCCTGGCTGTAATCCACCTGGCCGATGTCCACTTGGTACAGGCTGTCGGGAGTGACTGTGGAGTAGCCTTTGAGGCCAAACTGGGTGTTTTTCTCCGCCAGCGTCTTGAGATCAAGCGACTGGTCGCCATCCAGGAGATTCAGGTTTAGGCCCGCTGCATTTACGGATATCCCTTTGAAATCAAGCCTGGGAATCGGCCCCTGGCCCTTTCGGTGCAGTACCATTTCCCCATTTTCCAAAAGAAAATCCCCAAGCAAAACGGTATGGACCAGCGAAGCGGGGGATTTTGCCTTGGCCACCTTGGGCTCCTTCTTGACCTTGGCCGTGTCCAGATACAGGTGGAATCTTGGATTGACCAACTTCAGCTCCCTCAGGTCAAATATCCCGGTGTCCTGAATTTCCGCCAAGCGGTTGTTTTTGAGGACCACCTGATCAATCTTGGCATCCAGGGCGGGATTTCCGGGCATTCCAAATTGGTCTCTTGGGGTAAGGTAAAAATCGGAAAACACGATTTCCTCCTTCCGTGTGCCTATTTCCACCTTCGAAAACCCGAGGGTATGGACGCTGTCCGGCAGCGCAAACCTGAATTCGTTCAGGCTCAGGCTCACTTCGTCGTACAGGCTGCCCACGTCCTTGGTCGCTGCAATGGCCGAATCGAGCCTGAAGCCTCGGATCAACAAGCCAAAGTCGGTCTCGATCGAGTTGACCGGGGATTCGTCGAGCTGATAGTTGATCGACAGCCTTGAATTGTTGGTCTGAATCGTATCGATCAAGATCTCCTCCAGGGATTTTTTTCGTGTATTCACAGGCCTTCGGGATCCGTCGGACGCAGATTTGGTAGCGACTTCCCGGTCGATCGCGATCTCAATCAGACCTCCGTCAATCTCCAACTTGTTCAAATCCAGTCGGTTTTCGAAGAAAAACTGCTCGACATCCACCCCTTTGAAATCCACCGTTGGAAAAAATAAGCCCAGTTGGATTCTTCCCGGAAAATCAGCGTTGGGGATCAGCACCAGGTCTTTCACCTCGATGGATTGCGTCAGGGAATTGTACCGGAGTCTGTCGGTCGTCACTTCGTACTTCCCTCCACCCAGACTAAAGGAATAATTGTTGAATACCAGGTCAATCTCATCCGAAAAAAGTGTTTTATCATGGGAAATCGCCTCGTTTTGGTCCAAAACAAAATTTTTGAGGCTGAGTGAAAAGTTGTTTTCCTCAAAATTTGAGCGCTGGCCTTCGACCAAACTCCGGTAGCTGATCTGGGCTTTGTCCAGACTGACCGTGTCCACGGCAATCGCCTTGAAATATCCCAAAAGGATCTCCCTCAGCTCATCATTTGAACCCGGTGAGTCACCGCTGGGCCTGGTCTTTTCCCGGTGTGTAGTGATCGAAAACACGGGATTTGGCATCAGGATCCGATGCACGAAAAGCTTTTCCTCGTAAAAAACAGCCTTGATGTCTATTCCCTCAGCCCTGAAAACCGGAACCGAAAAATCGATTGTCGAAGTCTTGCCAAAGGCCTCCAGGGAGGCCTGGATCTGCTCCGGATTTTCGGGCTGGATGGTAAGATTCTTTACTTCCAGCAACTGGCCTTTGGAATCAATCGTGAGCTGATCCGCCAGGATGATATGTAGGTTGTCTTTCAGCTTTAGGCGGTATTTGTCCAAGGTGAGAAACAGTTCATCCAACTGGACCTGTTCCTGGATTTCCTTCGAGTCGTCGGGCTGAAAAAGGATGTTTTTCAGGCGAAAACTGAACCGCTCAAAACCGATGTCATTCCTCCGCTGGCCTCCCGCACCGACAAACTGGATCGTTCCGTCTTCCACCTCAAAAGAGCCGATTGCAACTTCATTCATAAATCCGCCGACGATCTCTCCCAACGGGGCCTGACTTCCCCTGTCAGACCTTGACCTGACCAGCTCCGTATATTCTACCTGCGGACGCAAGATCTTAATCCGTTCCGCATGGAAGATTCCCTTGTTATACATCTCCCTCAGGTCTGCCTCTTCGACAGACAACTCCGCCAGCTCGAGCTTCAGGAGCTTTTCGGGGTCTAGGGCATCGAGTGCCTCCGGCCTGGGCTGAATGCTCAGATTTTTCACGATCAATTCGTCCTTGAAGGAAGACACACTCACCTCACCACCCTGCAACAGGTGAATCTGATCCCCCAGATATATCCGGCTTCCCTTGATTTCCATTGCGGCATCTTTTCCATAAAAAAACTGGTTTTCCCTTCTGAGGGAATCCTCGCCTATATAAAATCCAACCATCTTAAAACTCAGCTCATCCAGCTCAATCCTGTTTTTCAGGGTGTCCTCCAGCTCTGCTCTCACAAATTTGCCCTTGTTGATCGACAGCTCTTTGATGCTGACCGATTCCAGGGTTCCCCTGATGAAATCATTCAGGTCACCCGAGGCCGCACTGTCCGATTTCGCCCTTGGATTGCTCAGCGCCTCGAGATCGGGATTGTCCAGGATCAGCTCGTCGATCTCCAGTATGGAGGTCATGAAGGCCTTGTTGAGATCGACGTTTCCAACCCGCAGCTCCTTGAGGCCCACACTGTAATAGGCCCGGCTCTCCCTGGACCTGTTTGGAGTCAGGTTCAGGAAATTGATGTCGATGACGTTGTCCAAAGAGGAGATAAAAACCCGGTTCGCGCGGATCAGGTGCACTCCATCGGCCAGGGGATAGCTGACCTTTTCCAGTTCAAATTCAAAGCCCTCGGCATTGAAGGGGGTTTTCCATTCTTCCCGGGTCGAAAAATCGATGTTTCTGATCAAAAGGGAGGTGTTGTCCGCCTTCAGATCGGAGCGGCTCAGGAAATTGGAAAAGAAAAAATTGGCGTGGCCGATCTCCACTTCCCGGATCAGGAGTCCCGTGAGATTGACCCTCCGGACTGTTTTTTTGATCTCTTCTTCCAGTGCTTTTATGGGCGAAACTTTTTCCTCCGCATCCTGCCCGTCTTTGGCGCTGTCTGGTTCTGTTTGGCTGGCATTCGCAGGCAAATCCAGTTTGATGTTTGGATTGTCGATGTAGATCTTGCCGATCGTGAGGCTCTTGTCGAAGAAGTCATACCAGAGGTCCCGGAAAGAAATCCGGTCCAAGGTCACGTCAAACAGTGCCTGGTCCGCCTTTCTGTTGTCTGGATTGGCCGGCTTCATGACGATCCCGTCCAGAAAAAAACCACGGCGGATCAGGGAAAAGCTAAATCGGTTGAAATCAATCAGATAGACTTCTTTGGAGGCTTCGTTGATCTTCCGCTGGGCAAATTCTTTCAAAAAGATATTGGATCCGAAATAGACCACAAACTCCAGGAAAAGCAGGGAAAGCACCACGATCATTCCAACCCGGAGAATTCTCCTTCGAACAGGATGGGCAAAATGTTTCTCCCTTTTCCCAGATTCCATAAAAGTGAAATAAGAATTACGTATTCAAAAGATAGCACAAAAAAGGCCAAAAACAGAAAAAGCAATGCGGTGCATTGCTTTTTGGGTGGCTGTAGGAGAAGGATTCGAACCTCCACGGGGCAGTTAGGCAGTAGTCCGGTTGAATTACGCTTTGTGCTGTTTCGACCCCGATAGCTATCGGGACGGGATCCCCACCCCCGAGACAGGAGGGCTTGTCTGCCAGTTTCAACATCCTACAATAGGTTGGTTTTGCAAAGCCGGAGAAAGGACCCAATCAGTCAACTGACCAAAATTGCCCTAAATCCCTGATAGCCAAAAAGCTCTTGCGAGCTTTCAGTAATAGGTTGAAATAGGTTTGAGAACTTGAATGCCCCAAAATTAGAAATCCTCGCGGTTTATTAAAATTTTGGCAAGTTTTATTTTTATTTTTTACATTATTTTTAAATAAATGAGACGAATGATGAAAAAAAGAAAATGAAGTCCCCAAAAATCATGTTTTTGTTAGGGATTTGTTAATCGCTTACGGATGTCGATTTTGCCTGATGTTAATTTTGCCCTTTTGACGATAGACAGAATCTTATTTGCCTGCGAAAAATTTTGGCAATAAAAAAACCATGAAATAAAATTCCATGGTTTTAGTCAATTAACAATAAACCCAAAATAACCTGCTGTAGGAGAAGGATTCGAACCTCCACGGAGTAGTTAGGCAAATTTACGAGCTCGCTAAATGCTTTGTCCCATGACCTCCACCCCCGAGACAGGAGGGCTTGTCTGCCAGTTTCAACATCCTACATTGTGTGGGGGATCTTTTATCCCCTTTTGATGATTCAAATATAGCAGAGCTTTCTCGATTATTGCAAATAATTCAAACTTTTGACTGAATATTTACAGTATTTTTAATGAAAACGATTGAATAATAATGAATATTCAAACTTGCTTCGCCTTTGCCTCCTGTTTTTGACGATTTGTCAACAAGCGGGTTGTTTTTTATGTTTTTGATACAAATGAGCCATTTTCATTACATTATTGATATCATAAAATGGGTTTTATTGCCCAATATGCAACCAGCTATTCAAAATTGACATAATGCTCCCACTTTTCCAAAACGGATCTGAAGTCCTCCGGAAGCGACGCCTCAAAATACAGCCGCTCCTTGGTAAGCGGATGGACAAAGCCCAAGCTCATGGCATGCAAGGCCTGGCGCGGCATCAGGTCAAAACAATTCTGCACAAAGGCCTTGTACTTGGCAAACTGGGTTCCCTTCCGGATCTTGTCCCCGCCATACATCGCGTCATTGAACAGCGGATGCCCGATATGCTTCATGTGGGCACGTATCTGGTGGGTTCGGCCGGTCTCCAGATTGCATTGGATCAGCGTGACGTAGCGGAGTCGCTTTAGGACTTTCCAGTGGGTCACGGCATGTTTGCCCTGGCTTCCATCCGGAAACACGTCCATCACCTTGCGGTCCTTGGCACTCCTGCCCACATGGCCGCGGATGGTGCCGGAGTCTGCCTCGGGCTCTCCCCAGACCAGGGCGAGGTAGGTCCGGTCTATCGTGTGGTGAAAAAACTGGGCGGCCAGGGGAGTCATCGCCTCCTCGGATTTGGCAATGACCAGGAGCCCGGAGGTATCTTTGTCGATCCGATGAACCAAACCGGGCCGGCCTTCATTGCCTTTCATCTCCGGCAGATGCTGAAAATGATAAACCAAAGCATTGGCAAGTGTACCGTTCCAGTTGCCGTGCGCGGGGTGGACGACCATCCCAGGAGGCTTGTTGACGATCAGCAGGCATTTGTCCTCAAATACAATATCCAAGGGGATATCTTCGGGAATAACTTCGGTATCCCTTCTGGGTTTATCCATGAAAACCTGGATGTCATCCAGGGGTTTCAGTTTATAATTTGACCTGACAGGCTTCCCATTGACCAATACCGTCTCATTGTCGATTGCCTGCTGCACTTTGTTTCGGCTGACATGGGCGATTTTCTCGGTCAGGAACTTGTCGATCCGCACCAGGGACTGTCCCTTGTCCACCAGGATGCGGTGGCGCTCAAACAATTCTAACTCGTCCTCTTCAAACTCTTCGTCGGGCTGTTGGCTCATGCCGCAAAAATAGGAGGATGTGGCGTAACTTTGGCAAAAGTCCCGGAATGCTTAGCCCCCAAACCCTTACCCTTCAATCCATTTCGCATCCTCTTTTGACAGAAAAGGAGGTCCAGTTGGCGGTTTTGAGGCTGGATCAGGTTCATCCGGAGGTATCGGGCAACAAGTTTTTCAAACTCAAATACAATCTCGAAACCGCCAAAGAACTCGGGAAAAAGACGGTTCTGACCTTTGGGGGAGCATTTTCGAACCATATCCATGCCACGGCCTCCGCCGCCCATGCGGAAGGACTGCAAAGCATCGGAGTCATCCGGGGCCAGGATGCCGATTCCGAAAACCCAACCCTGCGCCACGCCAGAAAAATGGGGATGCGCTTGCATCTGCTGGACAGGGAAAGCTACAGAACCAAAAATTCCCCCGAATTTCTGGAAAAGCTACGTGACCAATTTGGGGACTTTTACCTGATCCCTGAGGGAGGCACCAACGGGCTGGCCATTCGGGGTACCCAAGAAATCCTCGGCGAGGCCTATTCCGGCTTTTCCCATAGCTGCGTGTCGATCGGCACCGGAGGCACTTTTGCCGGACTGGCCGCCAGTCTCAAGAATCACCAGTCGCTGATCGGCTTTTCATCCCTGAAAGGCGAGTTTATTTCCGGGGAAATCGAAACACTGCTCGCGACCCACGGCATTGAATCACCTAGGAAGATGGAAATCCGAAAGGACTGTCATTTCGGCGGCTATGGGAAATTCAAGCCCGAACTGATTGGGTTTATCCGGTGGTTTTATTCGGAATTTTCCATTCCCCTGGATCCGATATACACCGGCAAAATGGCCTACGGGCTATGGGATTTGATCGGCAAAGACCATTTTCCAAAGCAGTCGCGCATCCTGATGGTCCACACAGGCGGACTTCAGGGCAATGCGGGATTTGCCGAAAGGACCGGAATCGACCTGCCTATTCTTTGAGCGTGAAGTAATCGGCGGACTCCTGGGGATGGATGGCCAGCACATTGGCAGTGACCAGCCGCACCAGGGTCTTGGAAGCGATGAAAGGCGGGATTTTTGCCAGCTTCGCAAATTCTTTCAGGGTGATTTTTTCCTTTTCTCCCAGGGCCTTGATCAACAGCTCCTCCTTCCGGCCATAGGTAAAAATGGTGTCCTTGGGAACCCTCCCCTTTTTCAACACCTCCCATACTTCCCGACTGGCCTGGATACTCCGATCTGCCACCCGGATATAGGCCTGCTGCTTGCGGTCTTTCTCCCGCAGGTAGTGCGGCCGATCCGGGCTAAGCGGAATCCGAAATACGGCCACTCCCTTTTTCTCGGACAGCTTGACGGTAAAAACCTCCACGTTCAATTCCGGAAGAATCAGCTCCCGGATGGCTTTTTCCAGCACAAAAATCTCCTCTTCGATAAACCTCGTCCCGCTTACGGTGCCATCATCATCGATTCCGATCAGCAGGTCACCCCCCTCGGTGTTGGCAAGGGCAACCACTTCGCGGACAATCTTCTCGGGAAAAGCCGCCTTTTTCTTGAATTCAATCTTCAGCCCCTCGCCTTTTGCGGCCAAGGCTTTCACCTCCTGAAGGGTCATAATTTCAAAGGATATTGGTTTGTACGAGTGTTAATTCAAGTATGGCAGGTCACCAAAAGCAGGGTCTCGACTCCGCTCGACCTGACAAGCCTGTGTCACCTTGAGAGCGGAACCAGCCTGTGTCACCTTGAGCGAAGTCGAAAGGTCACTTTGCGGTTAACAAAACTCTAGTTCCCTACTCCCCGACCAAGCTCCGCCAATCGGGATTTTTGGGATTGCCATTCATCCCGCAAACGGGCTGCCTCCATGAAGTTGAGCTCTTTCGCGGCCTTTTCCATCAGTTTTTGGGTCTGTTGGACCAGCTTTTCCAGCTTGTCCCTGCTCAGGTATTCGACTACCGGGTCTGCCGCCACCTGCGCCTCACCCGGCATGGGTTCGGCATAGAATTTCACGCCTTTCTTGGAGTCGGCGACCTTGGTCTGGCCCATGATTTTGTCCCGGGACTTGACCACCGTAGTCGGGGTGATGCCGTGCTCGGCATTGTAGGCCATCTGGAGGGCTCTCCTGCGCCTGGTCTCATCGATGGCCGACTGCATGGAATCGGTGATCCGGTCCGCATACATGATCACCCGCCCCTCCGAGTTTCGCGCGGCGCGGCCGATGGTCTGTACCAAGCTCCGCTCGTTTCTCAGGAAGCCTTCCTTGTCCGCATCCAGGATCGCCACCAGGGAAACCTCCGGAAGGTCCAAGCCCTCTCTCAGCAGATTGACTCCCACCAGGACATCAAACACCCCGAGCCGCAGCTCACGCAGGATCTCCACCCGGTCGAGCGTCTTCACTTCGGAGTGGATGTACCGGGATTTGACGCCTGCACGCTCCAGGAATTTTTGAAGCTCCTCCGCCATGCGCTTGGTCAGGGTCGTCACCAACACCCGTGCGTCGGTTTTAATGGTTTGGTCGATCTCCTCCAGCAGATCATCGATCTGATTCTGACTCGGGCGTACATCAATCGTCGGATCCAACAGCCCCGTCGGACGGATGATCTGCTCCACCACCACTCCTTCGGTCTGCGCAAGCTCATAATCAGCCGGCGTGGCCGAGACATAGATCACCTGGTTGGCCAAAGCCTCAAACTCTTCAAATTTCAGCGGCCGATTGTCCAAAGCAGAGGGAAGCCTGAATCCATAGTCCACCAGGTTCACTTTCCGGGATCGATCCCCTCCCCACATCGCCCGAATCTGCGGCACGGTCACATGGCTCTCGTCGATCACCAGCAGGTAATCGTCCGGGAAGTAATCCAGCAGACAGAACGGTCTGGCCCCCACCTGGCGGCGGTCAAAGTAGCGCGAGTAGTTTTCCACCCCGGAGCAGTAGCCCAATTCCCGAATCATCTCCAGGTCAAATTCGGTCCGCTCCTGCAGGCGCTTCGCCTCCATGTATTTTCCTTCCTTTTCAAAGAAATTCACCTGTGCCACCATGTCATCCTGGATCTCATGGATAGCGGTCTGGATCGTGTCCCTTCCCGTCACAAACAGGTTTGCCGGGAAAATCGAGATGATTTTTTCGTCGGAAAGTTTTTTCCCCGTGGCCGGCTCAATCCGCTGAATGGCTTCAATCTCGTCTCCCCAAAAGAAAATGCGGTAGGCAAAATCCGCATAGGCCACAAAGATATCGACCGTGTCTCCCTTCACCCTAAAAGTCCCATGGGTCAGCTCCTGCTGCGTCCGGCTGTAGAGGATATCCACCAATTTGAACAGCAACTGGTTTCTTGGAATCCGGTCGCCTTCCTGCAGCTTCACCACGTTTTTGCCAAATTCATCCGGATTTCCGATCCCATAGATACACGACACGGAGGCTACCACGATCACATCCCTTCGGCCTGTCAGCAGCGATGAGGTCGCGCTGAGCCGGAGTTTTTCGATCTCTTGGTTGATGCTCAGGTCCTTTTCGATGTAGGTTCCCGAGCTGGGGATAAAAGCCTCCGGCTGATAGTAGTCGTAGTAGGAGATAAAATATTCAACGGCGTTTTCGGGGAAAAACTGCTTGAATTCCCCATATAACTGGGCGGCCAGCGTCTTGTTGTGGCTCAACACCAGGGTCGGCTTTTGGGTCTGCTGGATCAGGTTGGCAATGGTAAAGGTCTTTCCCGAGCCGGTCACACCGAGCAGCACCTGTGCAGTGTCTCCGGATCTTGTCCCCTCGACAAGTTCCCGGATTGCTTTGGGCTGGTCGCCGGTCGGTTGGTAGTCAGAGGTGAGTTTAAAGTCCATAGCTTAGTCTTCCAATCCCAACACCACAAGCTGGGCAAAAAGTTTTCAAAATGCCAATTCAACTGGTTTTCAGGGATCTGTTTCCCAGGTTATAGTAGAGATAGTTTGTCCGGAGGATGATCACCAGCAGGATTGGGATCAGGCTGGGGTGAAAAGACTGCCAGCCCAATATCCAAAAAACCACCGCCGCATCCGCCATGATCAGTGCAAAAAGCAGGTATTTTCTCACCCAAAGCGCCGGCTGTTTTTTGGCCAATCCCCATACCAAGACCAGATGGCCCGGAAAGGCCCAGAGGATGTTCCAGTTCCATTTGGTGGCCGTATGGTCGGTGAAAAACCACAGGAACGTAACCACGATCCCCAGAATCCCGAGGATTGAAAACAATCCCAGGTCAAAGCCGATGAGGAGCCGCTTCTTTTTGTGCCCAAAGAAAGTCACCAGGACAAACAGGATCGCCACGGCCCACATCAGCGTGTAGGGGTTCAGAAAATCCATCCTAGGTTCCGATTTTGGATATTCCAGGATCACCTGTGAACTCTTGACCAAGGGACGGGTAGGGCCGTCACCCTGGATGGTGGCCTTGGCAAACGCCGCCTCCATGTAATCCGGCAAAAACTGCTCTTCCCGCTCGGTGGCATCTCGGTCGATCACGGAACCCAGGGCCAGGTCTATGCCCAAATCCGCCCAAGGCAGCGGATAGACATACTCGTCGATCAGGCTTCTGAAGGTTTTTTCCTCCCCGGCCACCTCCTCGGCCCAGACCAGCTCATCGCCCAGCGCGATCTCAAAGGCATCGCGGATCTTGGTGGCACAGTTGTTATAAAAAAATTCGTAGCTGTAAAACCTCCTGGAAGGATCGGCATTGACCCAAAGGTGCTGGATCAAAAAGCTCTGCTGCTGAGTGCTGAGATCCAACACCTGCTCCCGCACATCCCGCCGGTAATAGTCATACTCCCGGATAAAATCGGCATAGGTCGTGACACTGAGGTAGTAGCCGTCCAGTCTTCCCATGGCAAACTTTCCATAGAAATTCGGTGCGCTGAAGTCAAAAGTCCCGTAGTTGAAGACCACATCCTGGCCCTCCGGCATGACTTGCCGCACCCGGATTGCACTGTGTCCAAAGCTCGAATAAAGCTCGTCGCCCGGTGAGCAGGTCAACAGACTAATCTCGTAAACCTGGGCTTTTGCAGGGGCTATGCCCATGACTGCCAGAAAAAAAAGAAGACAAATTAGTTTGTTTATAGACGCCATTTTCTTAAATTAAACTACTTTTTAAATCCACTTTTTTATGGATTCCGATTCCTTTTTGACCTGCTTGAGGGGATTTTTTACGCGCCGAATATACTGGTTATTCCTGGCAGTTGGAGAAGTCTGCCTGATTCTCAGACCCGCTTTTTCACAGGAGTTGGGTGCGTACAAAACCATCGGCGTCGGCAATTTCCCGGACGTGTCCATTTGGATGGTTTGGGACGGATCCGCCTGGAATCCGGCCACCGTCAAGCCCGGCCAAAGCAATGACATCTACATCGACCAAACCCACACCCTGACACTGGTCGGAGACGAGGCCGTGAAGAGTGTTTTTATCAATGCGGAAACAAATGCGATGCAAAAATTGAATCTTTCCGGATTCCAGCTAGAAGTATATGGCTCTCTCAATGCTTTTTCGGGTGCTGCTCCCGGTATTCCGGAGGGAGCTTGGAACAGCCAAAATTGGATCGGAAACTCCTTTACCAGCAGGCTGGTATTCAGGGGTAATTCCAGAACCATCATTCCCTCAGGAGCTTGGAGCGGATTCAGTACCAATAGTCGCTATTCGGTGATCTTTGATCCCGGTGATGGAGTTGTGCTCACGATAGAAGAAGCCTTTAAGGCTCTTTCCTTTACCGTCAGATCGGGAACAGTTTTTCAAAAGTTGGATACAAGTGTCATCCCGGCCGACTGTCCCACATTCTCATTCAATAACGAAACAATGTTTGGCGTTGGGCCTTTTGGAGAATTTATCATCGAGCCTGGTGCAACATTTCTAACCGATTGCAATTCGGAAATCCTGTTCAGATCCGTCTCCACCAGCGCCCTCAACTTCGAGCTCCAAAACGGTGGCACGCTGATCTTGGAAGGAAACGCTCCACGGATCGAAGCGGCCAACTTCCAACTGAACGGCAAAGTGGTCTTTCGGGGAGGGTCGATTGCAAAAAGCTATCTTTCCAGCTCATTTGCGGATGCCTCCAATCCTGTCACCGTGCGTGACCTCGAGCTCCAAAGCCCATACGACCTGACCCTTCCGCCTCAGTTGGCCCTGCTGGGAAATTTGGAGAAAAGCGGATCGGGAAACTTCATCACCGGCAACACCGAATTGACCTTGATGGGAGCCGGTGACCAGGAGATCCTCGGCTTTTCGCTGGTGGTGAGAGATTTGACTTTGAATAAAAGCGGAGGGGTTTTTTACCCAAATTCCAATCTCAGCATCCAAAGAAACCTCACACTGACGCAAGGAAGCATGGATATGGGAGGAAATGACCTCTCCATCAATACCGGGCTTACCGGCTCTCTCAACTACTCCGGCGGATCCTGGAAAAACATGGGTCAGTTGACCTACTTCGGCATTCCGGCTGTCCTGACCGAAAGCAACGCTACCTTCCCGTTTGAGGATTTGGGTAACGGAGGTCTTCGAAAGATCCAACTATTGGGAAATTCACCCGGTGGCAACCTATCCATCACCTTTACGGAATACAAAGGAGCAGAATACAATTCGGGCTTTGACGATACCGACGGCACCGAGATCCTGTACCGCCTGTTCAGCTACTTCCAGTTTTCCGGTGTGACTCCGAGTGCGAATCCGCTGGAACTGAGGATCTCGGCCCACCAACTGATCGTGGACGATGTGGACGACCTTCGGATCGTCGGCACCGGATATGCCGCGCCCGGCACCCACTTGCCCGGCCTGGATCCAGTGGAGCTTTGGGCCAGGCGGGATCTGACATTTGCAGATTTGCCGGGGAAAAACTTCACCGTCGGGAGCTTTCGCACGCTCTCCGTTTTGCCCGTATTCTGGCTCGGGATCAGCTCACAATTCACCGACGAAGGGATATGGGTCAAGTGGGAGGTAGTGGGGGAGGATCAAAACGCACTTTTCGAAGTTTACAGAAACACACCCCCCCTCGCTTTGGAATGGGAGAAGATCGGGGAGACAGCCCCCCATGACTCGGCAAATCCGACCGGGGAATACCGGTTTTTGGATAAAGCCGCGGATCGGTACCGGGACAACTACTATCGAATCAGATGGGTGGATTTCGCCGGAAACGCGACTTGGAGCGAAGTGACCGCGGCACCCAGGCGAAAAGATGCCCCTTCGGGCAATCTGACCATCTACCCCAATCCCTACTTTTATGGCACCCTGCACGTGGTTCTTCCCGAACACCTGGACTGGAAAGCGTCCGAACTCATCATCCAGGATGCCCGGGGAAAACTGGTCCACCGATCAGGCTATTTGGAAGCTGACCTTGCCCAGATCGTCCAAAATATAGCTCCTGGGGTGTATTTTGTAGGGATAATCTCGGGTCAGCATTCCTTCGCTGGAAAGTTGATCAGGAAATAATTTCATTGTTTTCAGCGCAGAAAGACACATTTCACTGATTTTCCTATCTTACTCCGGCTGGGGGGGATTCACCCAACAAGCGCTGAAGCTTTTTAGGGAAGTTAAACAACTGGATTCAAATGTTTGTAGCGGTTGATAAATAGCCAGTTGTATAGAGTTTGCAATCCGGCTTTTTGTTGTCCTGTTTCACTGGAAACGGCCCCCCATACTCGATCTCCCTTGGACCTTTCCCATTTTACGAGGTCTCCGTACCCCGGCATCGACTGCCTTTTTCCAAATCATACATCTGCGCCGGGGTCAAAGGCCTTTGCTTTTTTTGCCGTGGGTAGAGCGTAGCGGAACCCACGGTTGTTATAAATGGCCTCTCCCGAAATCACTCCGTCCATCGGGACTATCGCTTCAGGGCCAGTCCCCGCCGCTCCTCGACTTTACACCCAACAAGCGCAGAAGCTTTTTAGAGAAGTTAAACAACTGGATTTAGATGATTTGTTGCGGTTGATAAATAGCCAGTTGTATAGAATTTGCAATCCGGTCCTACTATTCTTGGAATTTGCAATTCCACTGCGCCAGGTTCATTGCCTACCTGTTCGGGGATGTAGGTTCCACCGAAATCCATTCCCTCCCCGGCACGGTGATTTCGATTCCCACGATGCCCCTCGGCCGAGGGATATTGCCTTTTTGTTCTCTCCCATTGGGAGTCTGGGGTGGAGCATAGCGGAACCCCAGGCTGCTATCATGTCGTGCCTTCAGCACGCTTTGGTCCTGCTTCATCGGGGGATTTCAAACCCATGGCCCTTTGTGTTCAATAGTGGGCCTTTGCGGTGGATGGGCAAGCCTGAATCGCTCTCCATCACACCGTTTTGACCGAAAGGATCAAAAAGTAGTTTCGCTGATTATTTTCCCGGCAGAAAAGCACTTTTCCCCGATTTTCCTATCTTACTCCACAAACCCCAATCCAACCTATGACCTTTGTTTTTGTATTGCTCAGCATAGCGATCCTGGTGCTGCTGATCGTATGGGCCAAGCTCAATCCCTTTCTTGCCTTCCTCATCGCTTCCATCGCCGGTGGACTGATGCTGGGACTCCCGGCCGACCAGGTCGCCAAATCCGTCCAAAAAGGGATGGGAGCCATGCTCGGCGATCTGGTCATCGTGATCGTGACCGGCGCGATGCTCGGCAAGCTCGTCTCAGAAAGCGGCGCGGCGCAGCGGATTGCGGGTTTTCTGATGAAAATCTTCGGGGAAAAGTACATGACCTGGGCGATGGCGGTGACCGGCCTGATTGTGGGGATCCCGCTGTTTTACAATGTCGGATTCGTCCTGCTGGTACCGCTGGCTTTCACCGTTTCCTACCAATACAAGCTCCCTGCGGTCTATGTTGGCATTCCTTTGTTGGCGGCACTTTCGGTTACCCACGGGTTTTTGCCGCCGCATCCCTCTCCGGCGGCATTGGTGGCACAGTTTGGTGCCAATATGGGCCTGACGCTTTTTTACGGGTTTCTGATCGCGATCCCCACCATCATCATTGCCGGACCGCTCTTCGCCCCTTTTCTGAAAAACATCAAGTCCGAGCCCCTGAAGACTTTTCAGGCTGAGCCCAAGCCGGAAAATGAGCTGCCCGGAATCGGAAACAGTATCCTCACCGCCCTGCTCCCCGTGATCTTGCTGATCGGCACCACCGCCCTGAACCTGAACATTTCTCCCGAAGACCCGCTTCGGCCAATCGTCCATTTCATTGCCGATCCGGGTGTGGTCATGCTGGTCTCCCTGCTCTATGCCACTTTTTCACTCGGGATACTCAGAAAGACCAACATGGTGAAGCTGATGGACATCTATACCGTGGCGACCAAAGACGTGTCCATGATCCTGCTCATTGTGGCCGGTGCCGGTGCGCTCAAGCAGATCTTCACCGATACGGGCGTCAGCCTGACCATCGCCGAAAGCCTGAAAACCTGGGAAATCCATCCGCTGATTCTCGCTTGGACGATCACTGCGGTGATCCGGGTTTGCGTGGGTTCGGCTACCGTCGCAGGCCTGACCACGGCGGGAATCATCGCCCCGCTGGTCACGACCATGAACGTCGACGCCAATTTGCTGGTGCTTTCCATCGGCGCGGGAAGCCTGATGTTTTCCCATTTCAATGACGGGGGATTCTGGATGTACAAGGAGTTTTTCAACCTGAGCATCAAGGACACCATCAAATCCTGGTCCCTGATGGAGACCATTGTGGCAGTCGTGGGCTTGTTTGGAGTCCTGATTTTGGATCTTTTTGTCTAATTTCAACCCAAATTCACCTCGATGGAAACTCCTGAAATCAACTTTGCGAAGCTCGGACTGACCCTGCCGCCTGCCCCCAAGCCACTGGGCGTGTACAAACCCTGCCTCATCGACGGCAAGTACCTCTACCTGTCCGGTCACGGCACGGTACAAGACGACGGCAGCCTGATCATCGGAAGGATCGGCGTCGATCTGGACATCGATCAGGGAAAATTGGCCGCCAGACAGGTGGGCCTGGCGATGCTGGCCACGATCAAAGCCAACATCGGCAGCTTGGATAAGGTAAAGCGTGTGGTCAAAGTGCTCGGAATGGTGAATTGCACGCCGGACTTCGAACGACACCCCTTTGTCATCAACGGATGCAGTGAATTGTTTGCGGCTGTCTGGGGAGAGGAAAACGGGATCGGGGTCCGTTCCGCGGTGGGCATGGGCTCACTTCCCGACAATATCCCGGTAGAGATCGAGGCACTGTTTGAGCTTCACTGAAATCACGGGTCAACCAGGGTTTTGTACGACTCGAAAAGACCCAGCACATCGCGGACATAGTTTACGGCAATGTGGCCTTTGGCAAAGCCGCTTCTGACCAGGGGATCCTGATAGTATTCGGGATCGCTTTTTAGGTTGAGAAAGACCGAAACGTCCTTCCAGCTTCGGGTGTTTTTCCCATATTTCAGGGTCAGTCTCCAGGCATCCTCCACGTGTCCCTGGCCGATATTGTAGGAGGCGAGGACAAACCTGATCCGCTCCTTGGAGTCGGGCACCCGCTCCCTCCAAAATTTGTCCAGGTATTGGAGGTATTTCACGCCGCCTTTCAGCGACTGCACCGGGTCATTGGGATTGGTCACGCCAAACCGCTGCAACGTCACGGGCATCAACTGAAGCAGTCCCTCCGCACCGGCATAGGAGGTCGCCGTGGTGTCAAAGCCCGATTCCTTATAGACCAAAGCTGCCAAAAGCCGCCAGTCCCAGCCCAATTCCCCCGCGCTTTCCTTGATGAGGTCGTCATAGACGGAGATCTTGTTTCCGCCCAAAGAGGAAAACTGGCTGTTGGATCTATAAAAACTGTTTCTGGAATTGAGAAAATACTTGGAGTACAGGTCCGGGATAAACCGCCCCTTTTTGTCGGCAAGCCAGATGTTCAGCTCCTCCAGCAGTTTGGGGGAGTTTTTTCGGACTGCCCAAGCCACGCTCCCTTCCTCCGACACCTTGAGGTGGACATCCAAGCCCTGGTAGTAGGTGGCATTTGCCTGGGCGATGTTCTTGTCGGCAACCGTCCATTTGATCGCCTGGTCGGCGACCTGGTCGATGAGGGTCTCCTCGTGTTCCGGGGATTCCAAAACGGTAAAACCAAGCGAGAGCGAATCCCGGATCGTGCCCAGTTGGGATTTATAGACGGTGCCCTTGCGGACATAGATCGTGTCGTCTCCGAATTCCTCCCAAATCAGGGGCTTCTCCATCGATTTCAAGCCGACCATCACGGTGCTCATCGAGCCCAGGGCCTGGGTAAATGCGATTCGTTCGGAGCGCTGCCGGCTCTGCTCCAGGTTCAGGGCTATCAGGTCCACTTTGCCGTTTTCCAGATGGTCAAAGGCAGTTTCGATGTCCCTCACCACCACGTATTTGACCTGCACGCCCAGTCTTTTGCCCAGGTCACGCAGCAGCTCAAACTCATAGCCCATCCGGCGGCCACGGTAGATGTAGTAGCTCGTCGAATTGTTGTCAACCGCGGCACGCAGCGTGCCCCTGGCCTTGATCCCCTGAAGATCCAACACGTAGGGCTCATGGAATAGGGTGTCGAGCTTTTTCTCCAAAAAAGTACACTGGACGCCAAAAAGCAGCAGTGTGAATAGGGAAAAGGTCAAGAT
Organism: uncultured Limnohabitans sp.; assembly: GCA_964530015.1. Classification (GTDB taxonomy): domain Bacteria; phylum Bacteroidota; class Bacteroidia; order Cytophagales; family Cyclobacteriaceae; genus Algoriphagus. Next base: position 39,347 of record CAZGYC010000026.1, read on the forward strand.
CAGCGTTTTTCTCATTCCGTTCCGTATAATGCGGGATGGTGATGAAGCCCATTTGGCAAACGCTATGCCAAAATAAAAATAAAGTGATTCTTAAAAAAAGCAAATAAAAAACGGAAGCTCTGGAAGCTTCCGTTTTTGGATCAATTTTCGGGGAGCCGAAGCTCCTCCATACTGTTGTCAAAGAAGATTTTGCCGGACAGCCGAAGCAGCTCGATTTCCTGCTCTTTGATCTGGTAGATGGAGGTGATCAGCCTGTTTTTGGCGGTCAGCAGGTTGACCTGTGCATCCCGGAATTCCAGGTAGGAAGCGATCCCCAATCGGAAACGCTCCAGGGCGATGTCGGTGTTTTCGGTGGCCACCTGGTAGTTTTTCCGCTCGATTTCCAACAGCCTGAGATTGTTGGCGTAGGTGTTGTAGGCTCTTGCGATGTCGGATTTCAACTGGATCTCATACTGCTCCAGCGTGTTGTCCTGGATTCGTTGCTGGACTTTGGCATTCTGGATTCTGCGGTTCAGGGTCAGGCCGCTAAACAGGTTGACGGTGATATTGCCCCCGTAGTTGAATCCCGAGCGCTGGTTTTGGATCAAAAAGCCCGCATCGGAATTCGAGGTGTTGTTCACGTAGTTCGCATTCAGGTTGAGCATGGGCAGTCTGGAGGCCTGGAGTTCGCGGGTTTGGAGAAATGCCACATTACCAAGTCTCTGGATAACCAGCAACTGCTTGTTTTCCAGAAAGGCATTTTCCTCCAAATCAACCCTGGTCAGCAGGTTCCCGACCAAGATCGTGTCGTTCACAAGGAACTCCTCCTGGGGATCGACGGCCATCAGTTCATTCAGATTTACCCGTGCATTTTGGATAATCTGCTCCTGGGTGAGCAGGAGACTGGAATCTGCGTAGTAGTCCACCTCAGCGGTGAGGAAGTCTCTTTTGCCCGCACCCCCCAATTCATATTGGGCCTGTGCAATGTTCAAGCGTGCCCGGCTGAGGTTAAGCGTCTCTCTCAGCACCTGAAACCGCTGCAGCTCGAGGATGAGGCGGTAGTAGGCGGTGGAGATTCCCGCCACGGTATTTTCCACCGAGATCTTTGCCTCGAGTTCGCTGATCTCGGTCAATTGGCCGAGTCGTTTCATGATCACGACCGATTCGGGACGAAACCCATAGACTCCGACGATGTTGAAGTTCTTGTTGCTGGACCTCGCATCGTCGATTTGTCGGGGTTCGGGATCATTGACAAATTTCTGGGTCACATCCTCCTTGCTGAAGGACCTCAGGTAAGTCGCATCCACGATGGGCATAAAGAGCTCTCCCGAGCCGATCTTCTGATCCCCCTCCCGTAAGTTGACATTTTCGACTGCAATCTTTATTTGGAGGTTTTTCTCCAGACCTATCTGGATTGCTTTTTCAAGGTCTAAATTTTCCTGGGCAAAAGCCGACACTGAGGTCAGGAGACTTCCCCAAGCGAACAAAAAGGCTATTTTTTTCATTAAATTCTGGCTAATCTTCCTTGCTTAGAAGTGAGATAGGTATAAATGGCCGGGATGACAAACAGGGTGAGGACGGTGGCAAATGTCAAGCCTCCGATGACCACCGCTCCCATGGGAACCCGGCTCTCCGCACCGGCACCAAGTGCCAGGGCAATGGGCAAAATCCCGAGAATCGTGGACATACTGGTCATCAAAACCGGCCTAAACCGGGCAACTGCGGCTCCAAAAATCGCCTCGTCCACATCCATTCCCTGGGCTTTTCGCTGGTTGGCAAATTCCACGATCAAGATGCCGTTTTTGGTGACCAAGCCGATCAACATGATAATCCCGATTTGGCTGAAAATATTCAGGGTGAAGCCAAAGAACCAAAGCGTGGCCAAGGCTCCGAATATCGCCAGCGGCACGGTAAACATGATCGTCAGGGGATCCATGAAGCTTTCAAACTGTGCGGCGAGCACCAGATAGATCAAGACCAGGGCAAACACAAAGGCAAACAACAAGCTGTTGGAGCTTTCGCGGAATTCCTTGGAAGGCCCGGAAACATCCGTGGAATAGGAGTCATCCAGCACCTCAGCGGCGATCTTGTCCATCTCGTCCAAACCGGCACCGATGGTGTACCCTTCGGCCAGGTTTGCGCTCACAGTGGCACTCACAAACCGGTTGAAGCGATAGAGCTGTGGTGGCGTACTTTTCTCAACCACCCGCACCAAGTTGTCCAATTGGACCAACTGGCCGTTGCCTCCCCTCACATAGAGCATTCTCAGGTTGATGGGCTCGTTTCGGTCTTGGATCTGCATCTCCCCGAGTACCTGATACTGCTTGCCGTTCATGATAAAATAGGCAAAGCGCTGTCCGGAATAGGAAAGCTGCAGCGTTCGGGCGATTTCCTGCACCGATACCCCGATGTTTCGGGCCCTTTCCCGGTCGATTTCGATTTCCAGCTCAGGCTTGGTGAACTTCAGGTTGATGTCGGTGAAGATGAAGGCCGGGTTTTGGGAGGCTTTCTCCAAAAAGGGCGGAATGACTTCCTTCAATTTTTCCAAAGTCGGCGCCTGGATCACATACTGGACGGGAAGGCCGCCCCTTCTGTCCCCGATCGAAACCGGCTGCTGCGCAAAAGCCCGGACGGCCGTTTGGTTTTTGAGCATTGCATTTACCGAATTGAATATTTCTTGCTGGGTACGGGTACGCTTGCCCGACTCGGTCAGGTAGAGCCGGATGAATGCGGTGTTGGTATTGGCAGTGCCGAAACCCGGGGAGGTCACGCTGGTCAATCCGATGAGTTCTTCTTTGGGGATTTCCTTTTGGAGTTCGGCGGCGATCTGGTCGACGACCTGATCCATGTACCCAAAGGTCGCCCCCTCCGGGCCGGACATGTTGATCCTCAGCTCGGAGCGGTCCTCGATCGGAACCAATTCGGAAGGAATCTGCAAAAACAGCACGTAAATCCCCACGCCCACCAGTGCAACGAGGGGGAATGAAATCCATTTGACTTTCATAAATGCCGCCAGCAAGCGGTCATAGAAGGCATTGAGCCAGACAAAGAACGGCTCGGTGAAATTGTAGAAGGCATTTTGCTTTTCCCTCACCTTCAGCATCCTCGCACTGAGCATCGGGGTCATGGTCAGTGCCACAAAGGCGGAAATGATCACCGATCCGGCCACGACAATCCCGAATTCGCGGAAGAGCCTTCCGGTAGTCCCTGTCAGGAAAATCACCGGAAGGAAAACCGCCGCCAAGGCTACCGTGGTGGCGATTACGGCAAAGAATATCTCCTCCGATCCTTTCTCGGCGGCATCTTTGGGGTTTTCGCCTTTTTCGATCCGGGTATAGATGTTTTCCAATACCACAATCGCGTCGTCGACTACCAGCCCGATGGACAGTACGATCCCGAGCAAAGTCAGGACGTTGATCGAAAAATCCATCAGGTACATGAAGAAAAACACGCCGATCAGGGAAATCGGGATGGTCAAAACCGGAATGAACGTCGTCCTCCAGTCTCTCAGAAACAGGAAAATAACGGCCACCACCAGCAGGAAGGCGGTAATAATGGTCTCTTCCACCTCCGCAATCGAACTTCTGATAAAGGAAGTCGAGTCAAAATTGAGCTCAACACTGACATCCGAGGGAAGGTCTTTCTTGATAAACTCCATCCTGCGATGGAATTCGTCGGCAATTTCGATGTTGTTCGAGCCGGGGAGCGGCACCAAGACCACCGCGACCATGGGTACGCCGTTCCGCTTCAGCACGGTCTTTTCATTCAAGGCAGTCAGCTCTGCCTTTCCGATGTCCTGGAAGCGGACGATATTGCTCTGATCCTCTTTGATGATCAGGTTGTTGAATTCCTGCGGGGAACCCAGGCGGCTTTTGGTCCTCACGGAAAGCTCGATGTTTTGCCCCTCGATCCTGCCCGAGGGCAGCTCCACGTTTTCGCTTTGGACCTTGCTCAGTACATCCAGGGGGGTGATCCCGTAGGAGGCCATCCTGAGCGGGTCCATTCTCAGTCGGATCGCGTATTCCTTTTCACCCCAGATCTGCACCCTGCTGACCCCGGGGATGGTCTGAAGGCGCTCCTTGAGGATGTTGTCGGCCAGATCGGAGAGCTCCAAAAGGCTGCGGCTCTCGCTTTTCACGTTGACTCCCACGATCGGCTGGGAATCCGCATCCGCTTTGGAAACTACCGGGGGATCGGCATCCGGGGGCAGGTTGCGCTGGGCGCCGGAGACCTTGTCCCGCACGTCGTTGGCGGCGGCTTCGAGGTCGGCGCCTACCTCAAACTCTACCGTGATGTTGCTTCTGCCATCGGCGGAGACAGAGGTCAGGGATTTGATCCCCTGGATCCCGTTGATCTGCTCCTCCAGCGGCTCGGTGATCTGCGCCTCGATGACATCGGCATTGGCACCGACGTAGGTGGTGCTCACGTTGATCACCGGCGGATCCACGCTGGGATACTCCCGGATACCCAAAAACGAGATCCCTATGGCGCCAAACAGCACGATGACGAGGGACATCACGATGGCCAATACTGGCCTGTTGATACTGATTTGAGATAAGCTAGCCATGCTTAATTGAGTTGGTTGGGTTGGATGGACATTCCATTCCTTACTTGCATCACACCTGTGGTGAGTACCAGATCGCCTTCGCCGAGTCCGTTGAGGACTTGCACTTGGGAATCTGTCCGGGTTCCGATCTCAATGATGCGCTGCTCGGCTTTGCCCTCGGCTCCCACTACAAACACCTTGTAGCCGGAAAGCTCTGGGATCACCGATTCCGCCGGAACCATCAACGCATCCTCTGTCACTTCCAGGATGAAGCGGATCTTCACAAACATCCCGGGAAGGAATTTACCGCCTTTGTTTGGACTTTGTGCCCTGAGTCTCAGGGTTCGGGTAGCCAGGTCTATCTGCGGCTCAAAGGCATAAACCTGCCCCTGGACTTCCTCGGCGGAGGATTCGTTGGTAAAGAAAACCGCCGAGCCCACCGTCACCTGATTGGCATACCGCTCCGGGATCGAAAATTCGATCTTGATCGGATCGATGTTGACCACCGAGGTGATCACGTCGTTTGGCCCGATCACACTTCCCTCGCTGATCAGCCTCAATCCCAACATCCCGTTGAAAGGCGCCCTGATGACGGTTTTTGTCAACTGGGCCTCGACCAATTTGATGTCCGAAAGGGCTGTATTGTATTGGTTCAGCACAATATCGTATTCTTCCTGCGAGATGGCTTCCCTGGCGAGCAACTGCTTCTGCCTGTTTTCCTGGGTTTCAAAAAGCTTCTGGGTGTACTGCAATCGCTGATACTGCGCCTGGAGCTCGTCGTCGTTGAGGTAGATCAGGGGGGTGCCCTTGGTCACGTATTGCCCCTCGTTGAACGCTATTCGGGTCACCAGGCCGGAGATCTCGGACCGAAGCGAAACGGACTCGTTGGGCAGGATCGTCCCGGTGACCTGGAGCTGGTTTCGGAGGGTTTCCTTTTGCAGCTTGATCACATTGACCGGCAAGGGCTGATCGGCTCCCCCGCCGGTACCGACGGTGGCCGCAGGCCCGCCCTCCTCTATGAGATTCAGTCTTGGATAGAAAAATGCAATCGCAACAATCAGTACTATGCCTACAATCAGGGCAATTTTGGTCTGTTTTTTCATTTAAGGCTAAAGGTCAGGTTACTGTTGGTTTTTGATAAAAGCCAGGGATAGGTGATTGAATTGGTCGGGTTGCTCCACGTTCACCACGTGGCCGCATTTTTCGAGGATACTGAGGATGGACTTCCGGTGCCGCTGCACCAGGTTTTTCACCGGCTCGAGAAACATGATATCCTGGTCTCCCATCACGTAGAGCGTCGGGATTTCCAGGTCTTTTTCCTTGAAATATCCCAGCAGCGGATTGATGTCACGGGTGAGTCTGAACCAGCGGATAAATTCCTTTTGGCAGAGCTTGCGGGCCTCCCGGACGAAAAGATTGCGGGATTCGGCGTGCTGTCTCCTGGGCATGATGACGAAGGCAAACAGCCGATAGAGCCACATATAGGGAACCACGCGCTTGAAGGCATTGCCCAGAAACACCAAAACCCTGCTGGTCACGTTGAGTCGGGTGACAGCCCCGGCCATCGTCAGCGACTTGACGCGCTGGGGCTGGAGTTCTGCCAATTGCCGGGCAATGATCGTCCCCAAGGACACGCCCATAAAATGGGCCGGTGGGGTCTTGAGGTGGTCCAAAACCTCGATGATGTCCTGGGCTATTGCCCCAAAAGTGTATTGATCGCCCCAAACAATCCGGGAAGGACCCGCGGATTTGCCATGGCCCCTGAGGTCGATCAGCAGGAGGTTGAATTCCTTTTGGAATTCCTTCAGTTGCTTGTACCAAACGGCAGACGAGCCTCCTGCCCCATGGATGAAGACCACCCATTCGCTGCTTTGCGGATGAACAAATTCTTTGAAATACAACATGATAACTTAGACTTACAAAAAAGCTCAAAGTTTAGCTGAAGTCTAAATTACGCCATAAAATGGGCCATTGCACATAAAAGACACCGATGGCAAATCTCCGCTATCAATGGATAAAAAAGAGGATGCTTTTTGGACTTTTTGTCCCAGGGCAAATTTTCTCCTGAGAACAAGGCTCAGAGAGACCATCCTATCGTGGTCTGGAAGATATAATCCAGATCTGAGGCTCCTTCGGTGGGCTGATTGTCAAAGTTGACTGTCGTATTGATCTTGAAATACAGGTCAAACTTGAATTCGTACCGGATATCAAACTTAAAGTCGGTACGAAAACGTCCCTTTTGGGTGAAGCTGGGATAAGCAACCAGCGTAGTCAAGAGGTCCAAATCCCCGATATCGTAGATGTTGTATTGCGCTCCGACAAACACTTCCCCGGATTGGGTGGAGCTCTCATTTCCCTCAAATTTTTCGTTGTTTAAGTTGAGGCCCGTCTGCGCGGCAAGGTAAGTTTGGTTGGAATGCACGAGGTATTTGCCAATCCCGATCATGTTGGAGGTACGCAAGTCCAGCAATTGCTCCGTATTGGACAGGGTATTGAGATTGTACAGCGCAAACCAATCGTTGGGCAGAAAATAGTTGAAGGTGGAGACGAACTCGGTCCGCTTGATCGGATCGGTCTCCGTCTGGGTAGATCTGAGATTGTTGAAGGTCATGTTGCCTTTCCAGCGGTCGGCCAGGTAGCCGATCCCGGCATTGAAAGTAAACTGCCTGAGGTCATTGGCCTTGGTAAGATTCGTGCCAATGTCAAAATTGAGCGAAAGCCTACTCCAGAAGCCCTCATCCAATGCATTGAGATACACGATTTCGTCTTTGCCCACTTCGACCAAGTTGCCGGGAGGCTGCTCGAGATGTTCGGATTTTTTCGAAAACTTGAGGATCATTTCAGGCATAAACGTGTCGATCTGCACGATGCTGTCATTCAGGCTTCGGATCTTGCCGTTGTACCTTTTGCCGTCAGAAAGGGTAATGAGGTAGTTGGTTTTGGAATGCACCCGCTTGATGTTGCCCCACTTGATCTTGAAATCCACGTCGGAATAGTCGGTTTCGATGCCAAGGATGTTCTTGTCCATGCTTTTGATTTCGCCGATGATCAGGTCGTTGTTGCTTAGGGTCAAGGTGTCGGTCTGGGCATTGGCTCCAAAGCCGACCAAAAAAAGGATCAAAAAAATCCGCCACTTCTTCATAGAAAACACAGGTTTGGTTAAAGATGATTTTACAGTTTGTCCTGCTGTGCCCCCCATGGGTCAAAAACAACAGGCCAGCACATTCCAAAAGTCCCCAAACCACCCAGGGCCGGGCTGTCGGCGATGGGTTGGGTTGAGGCGCGGTGAAAAATACATACATGAATCAGAATTCACAAGCGGGGACGAAAGGGGTTTTGGCGGATGTTGGGCGCTGGGTCTTGGAAGAAGTCTGAAATCGCCGCGTCCAAGAGCCGAGAAGCAAGAAACAAGAGCCTAGAACCGTGAAATCGAATCCCGATAGCCATCGGGACTGAAATCAGAAGTCTGAAATCGTATATACCGACTGTTGATTTACCTATTCTTGGGACAATATCTTTATGTCAATTTGGTATCTGCCTCCTGCAGAGAATGTATCACAATCATTCGGAGAACAATCTACCAATCTATAATTAAAAGGGTAAGTTCCCGGCTGTTTGTCCGGTAAAACATAAATACTGAATCCTCTCAGGCCCTCCTGATAGTTTCCCACCCACCGGAAATTACCATCCTGATCAACAGGAACCGTATCGCTGCTGATTGTCAAACGGGAAGGAAAAGATACCCGGTACTGGGTATTTTTCGGGGTAAAAGGAGAAAGTTATCCACAATCGGGCTCGCCCTCTTCCCGAATCGCAGTGCTTTCCTAATTGCAAACGCCTGGGATTGAAACCCAAGGACAGGCTCCCCGTGATTCTGCAGGGGCAAGCCCAGGGAGCGGGCGATTGGGCACAAGTCGATCAACAAGTCATCGTCCCACGCACGTGACATTTTATCAACTGATTGAAAAACAAAAAAAAGCGCCCCGTTTTTCGGGGCGCTTTCAAAATGCTTAAAAATCACCGATCAATTGAAAATGTATCTCAGACCAAACTGCATTCTCCACACGTCATTCACGGTGGCCGTAGGCCGGTAAGTCTCGGAAATCAGCTCAGCCCCCAGGTTTCTGAATCTGTAGTGGGGAACTCCGTTGGCATCGGCGGGGCCTCCCTGGGCGGTCGTCGGCACGACGAGCGGCTGGGTGGAGTTAAAGGTCTTTCCAATGCCCCAGTCTTTGTTCAGCAGGTTGCCCACATTCAGGATATCAATCCGGAATTCCAGCGTGTTCTTCTTGTTGCTGATGTTGGTAAACAACTGTTGCGCAAAGGTGAAATCCGCACGGCTTACCATCGGCATGATCACTGCGCCTCTTTCGGCATATTTGCCCCGGTTTGCGCTCAGGTACTCGTCCTGCTGGATGTAGGCCTCCCAAGCGGCGGTCTGCTCAGCCACAGTAAAGGTTCTTCCGCTGGCGGTAAATTCCTGAAAGTTCATTTCGCTGGTACTCGCAGGGATGTAGATCAGGTCGTTGGCAGTACCGCCGTCCCCGTTCATGTCTCCTCCGAATACATAGCTCGCGTTTCCGAGCGTTCTGGATTCCCAGAAGAGCGAGAAGGAAGTATTGCCAAATTTGAAGAAATCCCTGTTGAAGCTAAGCACCCCAAACACCCGGTGTCCCAGGTTGTTGGCAGAGAAGCCAAGCCCCGGGTTGTTCGGATCGCCCTGCTGGGCATTTCCAAACCAGGTACCCGCCGCAATGGATCCCGGATCGACCGTGTTTTTGGATTCCCCATAGCTGTAGGCCCCCTTCACATACAGGCCGTTTGAGAAGGGTTTCTCCAGGGACACTGAAGCTACCCAAGAGTTGCCCACGGCCTGGTTGGAAAGTGTGACGGCATTGGGGATGATCGAATTGATCCGGTTGCTGTTGGAGCCAACCCACCTGGGCCTGTTGTCCGGACCTGAAAATGTGCCGGTCGGCACCGGAAGGTTTGCATTGTAGTAGGCAATGCCATTCACATCCGCGCTGTAGATAAACTCACCGGTGACCACCAAGCCGCCTGGAAGCTGCTGGTCGATCCCGATATTGGATCTCCATACCTGGGGAAATTTGAAGGTCGGCTCGATCAGGGCCAATTCATAGGATGCTGCCGGATCGCCGGAAATTTCGGACGGCTTGTATGTGTCGGGATTGGGATTGAAAGGTCTTTCGGTGGTGTTGTCAAGCTGGGCAAAGCCTGTCAACATCCCGTTGTTTCCGACCTGGTTGGAAACCCACACATAGGCCGGCCGGCCGGTGAAGATCCCCGTACCGCCCCGTACCTGGGTTTTTTGGTCATTGAATACATCCCAGTTGAATCCAAGTCTCGGAGACCAGAGCAGATTCGGCTCAGGCAGTTGATCCGTCCTAAACTTGACAGTTTCTCCCGCAGGATTTCTGAAGTTCATCGCTTCCACGTCCTCGTTGCGCAAGGCGGTCTCCCCAAAGACCGGGACGTCAACCCGCAGCCCGATGGTGGCCTTGAAGTTGGGTCTTACCTGGATTTCATCCTGGCCATACAGTCCAAAATAATTCACCTTCAAGGCCTGCATGGGCTTTTCGGAGCCTGGGACGTTGTTCCATCTGACTTGGAACCTTCCCAAGTTGACACCTGAAGGCACCGTATTTCCGTTTGCCAGATAATTGTTGGCATCGGTGTAGAAGTCGGCCAGTGAGTTGTACACATACACCGACTGCGCCCCAGGGAAGAACACGTTTTCAGACTCGTAGTATTCGTAGCTGAACCCTGCGGTGATGGTATGCTTTCCCTTGAAGATCTGGAGGTTGTCCTGGATCTGGAAGGTCTTGTATCTCAGCTCGTTGTTTGGGGTGAAAGGCTCAAAGCCGAAGGAAGTGTAGGTCGCGCCGTCCTGCAGGACATCCACCATCGGGAAGAATTCCCCCTTGTATCCGCGGCTTTCATCCTGATAGGTGTAGCCCACGATCAGGTTGTTGGTCATGTGGTCCTTCAGCCTGGAGTTCAGTTCTGCCACGACGGAGCGGATATTTTCCAGGATGCTGTAGTTGGAGTTTTGGAAGTTCAGGGCATTTGGGTTTCCGTTTCTTCCCCCAAATCCAAGAGAGGTTGAACCCGACATCAGCACATCCGTGGATGAATCCAGGTGATTGTATCTCAGGCTCAGCTTGTTCTTGTCGTTGATGTTGTAGTCCAGTTTGACCAGAAATTTGGTGCCTACGGTTTTGTTGTCATAGCCTTGGTAGGGGCCGGTTTCGTAGCCAAAATTGTCGCGGAGAAACCCGCTCAACTGATCCAAATCAGAAGCCCTTACCCGGGTCACATTGCCTTCAATCGGCTCATCCCCTTGTCTGGCCACCCAGGTGGTACCGGGTCTGGCTTCCGTTTCATCCTCAAAAGAAGCAAAGAAAAACAGTTTGTCCTTGATGATCGGCCCGCCTACGCGGAAACCAATCTGGTTGTAGGTGAAATCCCCCGGATTAAAGGTGTTTTCCCCTGCTTTGGTACCGACGTTGTTGTTGTTTCTCCAGAAGTAATAGGCAGAGCCCGAAAACTCGTTGGTTCCCGAACGGGTCACGGTATTGACACCCGCTCCGGTGAAGTTGCCCTGTCTGACGTCATAGGGAGCCACGTTGACGGAGATCTGCTCGATGGCATCCAAAGAAATGGGGGAGACGCCCGTTCTTCCGCCCGGATTGCTTCCGCTTCCCAATCCAAAGGAGTTGTTGAAGTAGGAACCGTCCACCGTGATGTTGTTCAATCTGGAATCCTGGCCTGCAAACGACTGGCCGTTGGATTGGGGGGTCAGTCTGGTGAAGTCATTGATATTCCTGGAGATGGTAGGAAGTTTACTGATCGTCTGGTTGTCAATAGAAGTGCTCGCCCCGGTCCGCTCACTCGAAAACAGGTTGTTTGCACTTGCTGTCACCAGCACTTCGGAAAGCTCCTGTCCGTCTTCCAGCAGGATGACATTGACGTTGGAAAACACGCCCAGGGAGAGGACGATCCCCTCCACATCCTGGGTGGTAAATCCGATAAACGAAACCGAAAGTCTGTAAGGGCCTCCGACACGCATACCGGGAATGGAATACTTCCCGTCAAGGTTTGAAACCGCCCCGTACCGGGTGCCAGACGGCAGGTGGGTAGCAACCACATTCGCTCCGGGAAGCGGTTGGCCGTTGGCTTCGGTCACTACGCCGGAAATGCCGGAAGTAGTCACGCCCTGCGACAACGTGACTCCCGTGCTGAGCACCAGAAACAGCACTGCCATCAAGTTTTTCAGTAAATCTTGCCTCATAAGTTTGTGTTTTGGTAAAAGTTGGTTTGAAAAAGAATCCCTGCAAAGGTAAGTTTGGCCCCCGGCAAACAGGGGTAGTTAACGTTAAGTTTTGCCAGTCAAATTTCACATTTTTTAACGAAAGCTTAACAGCCCTCCCTGAACAATTTTTGTGTTTTTTTGGGGAAAAACACAAGTTTTTTGAAGGGGATTTAAAAAATCCAAACCAAAAATCCAAAAAATCCAGCCACATCAGAACCCGGTTTTGCACAAAAGCCCATTTTTGCATTCCCAAACCAGGATATGGCCACCGCCCGGACAAGCAGTAAATTCGGTTATATTTAGAGTCAAAAACAGAATATTATTCCCTTGAAAGACAAAAACATCCCTTGGCTCTATTTGTTTTTGGTTGCAACGCTGGTCGATTTGGCCTTCTTGATCGAAGGAAATTCCGAAATGAGATTTTACTCAAAGCCTTTGATTCTGTTGGGTTTGATTGTGTATTTCTACCGGATTACCCGGCCGATTGCCTCCACCTTTTTGACCAAAGCCATCCTGGGCGCGCTGGTCTTTTCCTGGATCGGGGATATCCTGCTCATGTGGTCCCGCCTGTTCATCTATGGACTGGGTGCCTTTCTGATGGCACATGTCTGCTACTTCATCGGCTTTAGGATTGCGCAGAAAAACCCAACCCGGCTGGAGCAGGTGAATTTTGTGAAATCGTTTTTCTACAACCTCCCGATTTACCTCGCGGCGGCATTTGTGTTTTATCTGGTAAACCCCAAGCTCGGCAGCATGAAAATCCCCGTCATCGCCTACATCATTGTCATCGTCACCATGGTGGCCACCGCGAGGGAACGGTTCAAAAAATGCAATTCTGCTTCGTTTTGGCAGGTTTTCGTCGGAGCAATCCTCTTTTTCATCTCCGACGGGGCGATTGCCATCAGCAGGTTTTTCCACGATTTTGCAGAGTCGGGGATCCTCATCATGGGCACCTATGCCATCGCCCAGCTCCTGATCGTGATGGGAATCCGATCCTACCTGATCGATCCGACATAAAGCCCTGTGTGCAGTGGTTAAAAAAAATTAGCCGCAGAGAAGGGCTTTTGGTTATGAACCAGGAGAAGCCAAGGGAACTCCATTCGGAAGTTTCGCCATGAAGCTTTTTCAAGAGCTCGGAGAAAAGGCCAACCCTTTTTGCCTTGCTGTTCATTGGATTGACAAACTTTTCCAAAGTTCCAAACTTAGGAAAAGTTGTTGGACATCTTCCGTTGCCCTGCTTCTCCAGAAGCCGGGCCATTCGAACAGGAGTTCCGGACAAGGTTTGATAACTCTTGCTTTTTCTTCTCCCTGGCAAAAAAAAGAGGCCGAAGCCCCTCTCTTTATTTTTTCAAACTCACCCGGATCGAAAGCTCCTCTAACTGGTCATCGGCAATCGTGCTCGGCGAGTCGATCATCACATCTCTTCCCGAGTTGTTTTTTGGGAAGGCGATGTAATCACGGATCGAGTCAGAACCGCCAAAAATGGCACACAGTCGGTCGAACCCAAAGGCAATCCCTCCGTGGGGTGGTGCTCCGTATTCGAAGGCTTCCATCAGGAATCCAAACTGCTTTTGGGCTTCTTCCTCACTGAATCCCAAATGGGTAAACATCAACTGCTGCGTGGCACGGTCATGGATACGGATCGAGCCACCGCCTATTTCCACGCCGTTGATGACCAAGTCATAGGCATTGGCACGAACGGCTCCCGGATCGGTCTCCAACAGGGGAATATCCTCCCGCTTCGGAGAGG
>CAZGYC010000027.1:0-52924 GCA_964530015.1 uncultured Limnohabitans sp.
TACAGCATCTGGAAGATCATCCTGGTCACCGTCTCCGGCATGATGACCAGTGTTTTTGTTTTTTCGCTTCTCGGGAGCAGGCTCAAAAAGATTCTGGCATTTAAAACGAAGAAGAAAAGCCTTGTTTTCTCCAAAAAGAACAGATCCATCGTCCGTCTTTGGGCCAAATATGGAGAAGTGGGAATCGCCTTTTTCAGCCCGCTTCTGCTCACTCCGATCGGCGGGACCCTGATCTTGGTTTCTTTCGGGACCAAAAAGCGGAAAATCTACTTCCACATGTTTTGGAGCGCACTTTTTTGGTCATTGGTATTTGGCCTTACCATTGATCAGATCCTTCAGATCCCGTTCTTTGCCCGGCTACTCGGGTAGGTTTTCGTCAGGCATGATTTCGATATCCTGAATCAACACCCGATTGGCGATCTCCTGTCCCGTCAAGGTCGCTGCCAATCCTCCCATTGCGGTCTCTTTGTACCTGCTTTCCATGGATGCGCCGATCTCTCCCATCGCCTCGATGCATTCATCTACCGGAATCACTGCGTTAACATTGGCCAAAGCGATCTGCGCAGAACTGAAGGCAATGGCGGCGGCACTTGCGTTTCGCACCACGCAGGGCACTTCCACCAAGCCAGCTACCGGATCGCACACCAATCCCAGCATACACTGGATCGTGATCGCCACGGCATTAAAAACCTGGTCGATCGTGCCTCCCAAGCAATAGACAATCGCCCCCGCAGCCATGGCCGCGGCTGATCCGGTTTCGGCTTGACATCCTCCCACGGCACCTGCCAGACTGGCTTTTTCCTCGATGATCAAAGCGATCCCGGCTCCAACCAGCAGTCCCTCCAAAATCTTGGAATCCGGTAGTTGGTGGATTTCCTGAAGGGTAACCATCGTGCCGGGGAGAATGCCAGAAGCACCGGCCGTGGGTGCGGCAACTACCCTGCCCATGCAGGAGTTTACCTCTTTTGCCGCCAGCGCCCGCGAAATCAGCTTTTGAAATTCCGGGGAAAGTACCGTTAATGGGTGATTGTAAACCTTCTTCGCACCGTTGTCGATCATCCCAGACCTGGAAGTCATCTCATCTTCCAGCCCGGTTTTCACAGCCTCCTTCATGACCGTATAGGCATTCTGAAGGCCGGACCAGATCTTCTCTTCGGAGGAATTCTTCTGCTCTACCTCATACTCGATCACGGACTGGACCAATCCCGAGTTATGGCTTTCGCAATAGTCCTTCCAGCCTTTGAAACTTTCGAAAAGATAGCACATGAATACTTGGGTTTATAAAGTGAAAACGACCGGACAAACAAGGGGTTCCGATCAAAAGTCGAAATTCACCGTCTGCCTAATCGACGGGTCAAGGCTCAGGGCAACCGGGCAGGTCAGCGCGGCGTTTTTCAGTTTTTGGATCAACGCAGCATCCGCCACCGGATTTTCCCAAAAGAAATCCACCACGATTTCCTGTATTTTCCTGGGTGAAGCCTGCATTACCTTGGTCACTTCCCAGTTCAGCCCCTCCAAAGATACCCCGTTCCGCTCGGCCACGATCCCCATGATCGTCACCATACAGCTTCCCAAGGCACTGGATACCAAGTCGGTTGGGGAAAAGGCTTCTCCTTTTCCGTTGTTGTCCACCGGCGCATCGGTGAGTAATTTGGTCCCGGATTGGAGGTGCTCCGACTGCGTCCTCAAATTCCCCAAATACGAACTTTTAATCGTGGGCATAAACTCTTACTTTTAAATTTCAGTTAAATACTTAAATTCAAAAATAGAGCAATATTTTCGACCAATCCGAATGAGCAAGCTGAAAATAATCCTACCTGTACTTTTCTTCCTTTTTTGTCTGGAAGCCTTTTCCCAACGAGAGGACGTGGGCAACTACGAGTATGACCAAGAATACCTTTTTGGACTCAACAAAAACACGAACGGGGGACTGATCGGAGGATTTGTGTTCAAGGCAGGTACCCGGATCGACGACTCCCAGTTTTCATTTTGGGGCGTCGAGCTTTCCAACGTGAAAAACCCCAAAGAAGCCCGATACAACACCGTCCTGGGAAACAGCTACATTTTCGGCAAGTCTAACTACCTCTATGCGATCCGCCCCCATTATGGGCGCGAATTGGTGCTGTTTAAGAAAGCCCCAAATCAGGGAGTCCAGGTCAGTGCCCTGGCCGCCGCAGGGCCCACGATTGGGATTATTGCCCCTTACTACATCGAGTATGTCGTCAGCCGAGTGGAAACAGTAACCGAACAATATGACCCCGAAAAGCACCAATGCACCTGCAATATCCTGGGAACCGGAAGACTTTTTGAAGGAATCGGCCAATCCGACGTGGCGATCGGTGCCACGTTAAAGGCTGCGCTGATGTTTGAATTTGGAGTGTTCAGAAGCAGTGCCACCGGATTGGAAGTTGGATATATGATCGAAGGTTACAACAAAGAAATCCCGCTGATTCCAACCACGGAAAACAACCAGATCTTCCAATCTGCCTATTTCACCTTCTTTTACGGATTCCGTAAGTAATCGGAATTGGCTTTTGGGCCTGCCTGAATTACCTTTGCACCAAATCTGAATGTGATGATTGAATTACCCGTAATATCCGAAGAGGCAACCCGCCGCAAAAAGCCCGATTGGCTTAGAGTGAAGCTGCCTGTAGGAAAAGAATACGCCAAAGTCAGAAAACTCGTAGACGAACATAAGCTCCACACCATCTGCGAAAGCGGCAACTGCCCAAACATGGGCGAATGCTGGGGAGCCGGAACCGCAACCTTTATGATCTTGGGGAATGTCTGCACCCGATCTTGTTCTTTCTGCGCAGTTGCGACCGGCAGACCGCCGGAATACGACACCGATGAACCCCGAAGAGTGGCAGAAGCCATCAAACTGATGGGCGTAAAACATGCGGTGATTACTTCCGTAAACCGTGACGAACTACGAGACCGGGGAGCTGAAATCTGGTATCAGACGGTGGTGCAGACCAAAGAACTTTCCCCGGAAACCACCATAGAAACGCTCATTCCCGATGTGAAGTCGAATTGGGATGCCCTCTATCGCATGATCAGCGGAGGACAGGAAGTGGTCTCCCACAACATGGAAACCGTGGGAAGCCTTTACCGGAGGGTTCGTCCCCAAGCCAAATATGAGCGCTCGCTGGAGCAGATCAAACTGACCAAGGAGTTTGGAAAAAGAACCAAGACCGGTATTATGCTGGGCCTTGGGGAGACCAAAGAAGAGGTCTACATCGCAATGGACGACTTGGCCGCGCATGGTTGCGACATCCTGACTTTGGGACAGTACCTGCAGCCGACCAAGATGCACATCGAGGTAGCGGAGTTTATCCACCCGGATCTGTTTGCGCTGTACAAAGAGGAAGGACTGAAAAGGGGACTGAAATATGTCGAATCGGGGCCTCTGGTCAGATCTTCCTATCATGCAGAAAGGCATGTCCATGTATGATTTTCCAGAAAAATTTAAAAGCCCGTTTTGCAACGGGCTTTTTTTATGCCTATATTTTTCTAACTAACCTCATTTCACCCCTTTTATATGCAAGTAGTCAAGAGAATAGGAGTCGGCTCCGCCGCAAAAGTTTATGGCCTCACGCTGGGCCTGTTGGGTATTTTTATCGGGATAATCTATGCGCTTATGTTCAGCTTTATAGGTGGTCTTGGTGATGCCCCGGGAGGGGGTTTTGGGTTTGCCCTGCTGATCATCATCCCAATTCTCTACGGTGTGATCGGGTTTGTAGTCGGCGCTTTGGGCGCGGCAATCTATAATTTTGTCGCGAAAAAATTCGGCGGCTTGGAAATCGAACTTTCCGAGCCCAACCACCTGCCTGCGGACTAAAGCAAAACAGGCTGCCCGTGGGCAGCCTGTTTTAAACCGGAAAACCATCAGCCCTTAGGCTATTTCAGACTCACTGGCATATTCCTCCACCGGGATACAACTACAGACAAAGTTTCTGTCCCCATAGGCCGAATCTATCCTCCTGACGGTAGGCCAGAATTTGTTTTCTTTCACATAAGGAAGCGGAAACACTGCTTTCTCTCTGGAATAAGGCTGATCCCAGTCGCCTGTCAAGACCATGGCTGCGGTGTGCGGGGCATTTTTCAACACATTGTTTTCCCGGTCTGCTTTCCCCTGCTCGATCTCTGCGATCTCTTCCCGGATCGAAATCAGTGCATCGCAGAATTTATCCAACTCGGCTTTGGTCTCAGACTCGGTCGGCTCGATCATCAGCGTACCCGCTACAGGGAATGAAACCGTCGGGGCATGAAAGCCATAGTCCATCAGGCGCTTGGCGATATCCTCTACTTCCACGCCCAGCTCTTTGAATCCGCGACAATCCACGATCATCTCGTGTGCTGCGCGTCCCTTGGATCCGGTGTAGAGGATCGGAAAGTGTCCGCCCAATCTTTCTTTGATGTAGTTCGCATTCAAGATCGCCATCTTGGTCGCATTGGCCAATCCGTCTCCTCCCATCATCGCGATGTATGCATAGGAGATGGGGAGGATGCTTGCACTGCCATAGGGTGCGGAGGAAACGGAAGAAACTGCCTGCGCACCACCGGTTTTCACCATCGGATTTCCCGGAAGGAACGGAGCCAAATGGCTTGCCACGCAGATCGGACCCATGCCAGGTCCGCCGCCGCCGTGGGGGATGCAGAATGTCTTGTGAAGGTTGAGATGGCAAACGTCTGCACCAATCCCTCCCGGCGAGGTCAATCCCACCTGGGCATTCATGTTGGCACCGTCCATGTAAACCTGACCGCCAAATTGGTGAATGATGTCGCAGATTTCCCGGATTCCTTCCTCAAAAACACCGTGCGTAGAAGGATAGGTCACCATCAGACACGAGAGGTCGCTTGCATGCTCCTCCGCTCTTTTTCTTAAATCATCAATATCGATATTTCCTTTTTCATCGCATTTCACCAATACCACCGTCATACCGGCCATGACCGCAGAAGCCGGGTTGGTACCATGTGCGGAAGTCGGAATCAGGGAAACATTTCTGTGACCTTCGCCGCGATCCATGTGAAAAGCTCTGATCACCATCAGACCTGCATATTCTCCCTGTGCCCCGGAGTTTGGCTGGAGCGAGGTATCGGCAAAGCCCGTGATTTCGCTCAGCCATGTTCTCAAATTGGCGAAAAGCTCCTGATAGCCGAGGGTCTGGTCCATCGGCGCAAAGGGATGGAGCTGCCCGAATTCCGGCCAGGTCACCGGGATCATCTCCGCAGTCGCGTTCAGCTTCATGGTGCAGGAACCCAGAGAAATCATGGAATGCACCAGGGAAAGGTCCTTGTTTTCCAATCGCTTGATGTAGCGGAGCATTTCATGCTCGGCATGGTAGCTGTTGAAAACCGGGTGCGTGAGGTACTCGGACTTTCTCTTCAGCCCTTCGGGAAGATCCAGTTCCAGATTTCCCACCAATTCATTGAGATCGAGTGTATGCTTTCCTTCTTCCGCCGCAAAAATGTTGACAATCGTTTTGACGTCTTCCAGCGTCTTGGTCTCGTCAAAAGAGATAAAAACAGCGTCGGATTCGTATCTGAAGTTCATCTTGGCCCCAAGTGCCAAGCCTCTCACCCGCTCTCTCCCGACCTCACTCATTTTGACCTGGATGGTGTCAAAAAAGTATTGATCGGCCACGTTCAGCCCGACTTTTTTCAAAGCCTGTGCAGTCAATTTCGCCAAGCCATGGGCTCTCAATGCAATATTCTTCAAGCCCTGAGGTCCGTGATAGACTGCGTAAAAACTCGACATTACCGCCAAAAGCACCTGCGCGGTACAGATATTTGAGGTGGCCTTTTCGCGCTTGATATGCTGCTCGCGGGTTTGGAGTGCCATTCTGTAGGCTTTGTTTCCGGCACGGTCCACGGAGACCCCGATGATCCTGCCGGGGATTTGTCTTTTGTAGTCTTCCTTGGTCGCAAAAAATCCGGCGTGGGGTCCACCGTATCCCATCGGAACCCCAAAACGCTGAGCCGATCCGACCACCACATCCGCGCCCATCTCTCCGGGGGAAGTCAGCAGCGTCAAAGCCAATAAATCTGATGCAAATGCGGTCGAAACCTTGTTTTCCTTAGCCGAGGCCACCAAAGCAGCATAGTCAGAAACCGCTCCGTCAGAGTTTGGATATTGGATGATCATCCCGTACAATTCAGGATCCGTCAAATCCAAACCAGCCAAAGAACCAAAGACCAGTTCAATACCGATCGGCTCCGCTCTTGTGATCAAAACCGCCTTGGTCTGCGGGAATACCTTTTCGTCCACAAAAAACTTGTTGGCGTTTTTCTTTTCTTTTGGCTTCACTGCGTGTAGCATAGTCATCGCTTCCGCAGCAGCCGTTCCCTCATCCAAAAGTGAGGCATTGGCAAGATCCATCCCGGTCAACTCCATGACCACGGTCTGAAAATTGATAAGAGCCTCCAAACGGCCTTGGGCAATTTCTGCCTGGTAAGGGGTGTATGCCGTGTACCATCCCGGGTTTTCCAGGACATTTCTCAAAACCACACCGGGCACGACGGTGTCATAGTATCCCAATCCGATGAAGGATTTGAACACTTTGTTTTTGGAAGCCAATTTCTTGAAATCAGCCAAAAACTCAGACTCCAGTTTTGCCTTGGGAAGATCCAGCGGGCGCTTGGATTGGATCGACTCGGGAACGGTCTGGTTGATTAGTTCATCTAGGGAAGAGGCACCGATTTTCTCCAACATCTCCGCGATTTCTGCCTCTGTCGGGCCGTTGTGTCTGCTCTCAAATCTGACAGCATTGGAAAGATTGATCTTCATAAAGTACGTTTGGGTAGTATGACGTATTTGGGTTTGAAAACATCCTGATTTTTCGAGCGCAAAGGTACTATTTCTGAAAGGAAAAGACTTTGCGGAAGCTGAATAATTTCCCCCAAACCCCGTCTTCTTTACAGACGGTTTTTTCAAGGCCTGAAAATTTGTCTAGTTTAGAGCCCTAATCGCAAAATTGTATGAACAAAGGATTAATTCTAAGCGGCGCTTTGGCCGTAGGTTTGGCTCTCCCTGCCTTTGCCCAGGCTCCCGCCCAGGTGAAGTATGCCAATACGATCACCGTGGAGGATCTCACCAAACACCTGACCTATCTCGCTTCTGACGAAATGAAGGGCAGGGATACCGGTTCTGAGGAAGGAAAACTCGCCGCAAATTACCTGGTTGACTTTTACAAAAGCCTCGGTCTGACCGGGCCTGCAGGCGGAAGCTATCTCCAGGCCGTGCCATTGGTAAGCGCCCTTTACAGCAAAGTGACGCTGCAGGTCGGCAAGGCGAAGTTGGTCGAAAACCAGGACTTCGTATTTGTCGGAGATGGAAATATGGCCAAAGCGGCCAAGACTGATCTGGTGTTTCTCGGACTGGTGACGGATGAAAACCTGGCAAAGGTCGATGTCAAAGGAAAG
The DNA here is from genome assembly GCA_964530015.1 of uncultured Limnohabitans sp. GTDB lineage: Bacteria > Bacteroidota > Bacteroidia > Cytophagales > Cyclobacteriaceae > Algoriphagus. The sequence goes on from CAZGYC010000027.1 coordinate 7,426, forward strand.
CTCGTCGGCCTGTGGGCTGTCGGGGTAAGAAGCAACGATTTGGTCACCAAAGTGATGGACGCAGGCGCAGCCGGCATTGTGATCGTGAGCATGGAAGGCCAGGCAAATTTTGACCGGATCGCTGCCAGATACAAAACGCTGGCAGGCAAGGGCCGGATCGGCTTTGATCAGGAGACCAAGCAGCGGCCGGTCTTCATGGTGAGTTCCGACAAGATGGGGCAGCTTTTTGGCACCCCGGTGGAAACGCTGAAAGAAGCTGCCAAGTCAACTCCAGAAACTATCGCTTCGCAAAAAACAACTTTCCAAGTGGTAAAAACCACCTCTCCGGTGGAGGCATACAATGTACTCGGCTATCTGGAAGGAACCGACAAAAAAGACGAAGTAATCGTCATCTCCTCCCACTACGACCACGTGGGTGTGAACAGCGAAGGCGAAGTGTTCAATGGTGCGGATGACGACGGCTCGGGTACCGTTTCCGTCATGGAGATTGCCGAAGCATTCGCTTTGGCGGCCAAAGACGGAATCAAACCGAGAAGAAGCATCCTTTTCCTGAATGTGACGGGAGAGGAAAAAGGCCTCTTGGGTTCGGAATATTATTCAGAGCATCCTGTTTTTCCCTTGGCAAATACGGTGAACAACATCAACATCGACATGGTGGGCCGCATCGACTATGAATACCAAAAAGAAGCCAACAAAGACTACGTGTATGTGATCGGCTCTGAGATGCTCTCCTCGCAACTGAAGAAAATCAACGAGTACAACAACATCACCTATACCAACCTAACCTTGGACTACCGCTACGATGCTGCAGACGATCCAAACCGGTTCTATTATCGCTCCGATCACTACAACTTTGCCAAGCACAATATCCCGGTGATCTTCTTCTTCAACGGCGTGCACGACGACTACCACCAAGTGACGGACACCGTGGACAAAATCGAGTTTCCGCTGATGACGAAGCGTGCGCAACTGATCTTCCACACCACATGGGATCTTGCCAACCGTGAGCATCGCACTCCGGTGGACGGAACGAACACCAGAACTGACAGATAGACAAAATGGTCCCAGGCAATTGGGACCATTTTTGTTTTAATCAATCCGGATATTGTTGTAGTCTTTCCCCAAAAACAGAAGGTTTAAATCCGCCAAGCCTTGACTTTCATTTCAAAATCATTTTTCAAAAACGCCAAGAGCAAATCCGAGAATTCGCCTACCTCCCTGGTGTTTTTGAGCGAGTGGCCATCCCGGAACAAAATCAAGGTGCTCTCAGGGAAAAACTCGGCCAATACATCCACCACTTTGGGATTTACCAAAAGATCAAAGGTGCTTCCAAAAATGACGACCTGCCCCTTGAATGTCAACCCCACGTCATAATTCGTCCCAATCAGCGGGAACTCTTTCTCTGAATGACTTTCCCAAAGCGGTTTGCTTTTTTCCCTTAAAAAATTTGACACCGGGTCATGGGATTTCGACTTTTCCACCAGCTCAATCGTGTGCTCAAATGTGCGGACAGCAAAAGACAAAGGAAACTTTACATCAGGTGGATTTGATCTTTTCTCCTTGAATGATTTCATGGCATGAGAGATCAAACTATCCCTTACCGACGGATCGGAGTTGAAGTAATCAATGGAGGAATGGTAGGCAAAATCAAAGAATTCCGCATCGGTCAAAACCGTGGATTGGTTTTCAAAGTATCCCGAAAAATTCCAAAAACCAAGGTTTGTCTGAATGTCCATCAGAAATGGATTCATGCACATCAGCTTGGCCACGCTATCGGAGTGTGTGGACAGATAGTGTAGAAAAAGCCCGGCTGAGGATGAGTAACCAATCAAGTTGACCTTCTTTTCTCCGAGAATCCGCTTTCTGATCAGTTCAATGTCTTTGGCTACCTGGTTTTGATTTAACCATCGGTAAACGCTCCTCCAGTCCCCATCGGCGTTTTCTTTGATGAATTTTTGCAAATCATCCGAGAAATGTCTTCCGGATATCCTGACCCAATTAAATTGGGCTTTTATCGAATCATTCAAAGCAAAATGCCGGAAAGCCTCATCGATCGGATCGTCTATGGAGAAGATCGTCTCCCGGTCTTTCTCAAACTCATTTTCAAAATGGTAGGCAATCGCGATTTTTCTGCTTTCGGGATCCCCGTGGTCAAGAGGGACCAGCACCGTTTCAGACACCGGGTTAAGCAGCAGTCCAAAAACCAAATTAATCTGAAAGAGCATACTCAGTTGTCCTTCTTTTCAAATCGAAACACATGAAAAACCAACCGGTCTTCACTGGCCTTCCCATTTCTGGGATGCGCATAGTTGAGATACAATCCGTTTTCGTTGACAAACCAATTGTTGATTTGGTAGGTATAATTGGGAAGACTGAATCTGGAGATGAGTGACAGATCAGAATCAAAAACACCAATCGACATTGCCTTTTCGGTAAATCCGGATTCAGGCAATGAACTGTCCGGCGAATCCCAAATTCCCCTGTAAATCAGATTGCGCCAGTTGTCTGGAATCGGTGTCAAGAAATGCGGGTTTTCAATGGCATGCAAATCAAAAGCCCCGGGATCTTCCATATCGGCTAGCATGGGGACGAATTTCATTTCATGGGAGCTACTCCCCACCCCTTCTTTCCCGGCAACATCAAAGGAGAACAAAGTGGATTCGTACTGGAAATTATAAATCATCCGATCCCCCATAAAGTCCTGAAACCCCAAATAGGCAATGAACCCTACCTTGCCCTCAACATCCCCATAGTGGGCCGTATGATGGATAGGAAGCACTTCGACACTCCTGTCTTCAATATTTACGGAAGCCACCAACGGAACAGCGGCCCTTTCTTTTGGGCTCAGACTCTGGTGGATCAGGGAAAAGTAAACCGCTTTTTCTTTCTTCCTGTATTTCAACTTAAAATAAAAGTTACAAATCGGCTCCCCTAACTGCTTCCCCCCGAAGAGACCATAGAGATCGATAGTGTCTGTTTTCTGCCCCCCTTCCTTCAAAATATGGAGTTTGCCCTTTTCGAACAGGAATACCGAATCCGGACTATGCCAATACATCGACTCGATGACACCGACTCCGTTTGGCCCCTCCATATTCAGGCTCTCCGATTTCAATACCTCGGCATTGTCCAGATCAAAATAATCCAACGCATGCCTGAAGCCATTGTAGGCAATCAGCTTGTTGGTGTCGCCTTCAGAATAATTGCTGAATACTTGATAGGAGTTAAGCTGATCGGAAGTGATTGGGATTATCACACTTTTGATTTCTGGAATCAGTTCGAAATCCGAAGACTTCTGATTGCAGGAAATGACAAAAAGCAACAACACGCAGAGACATAAAAAAACCTTCATTTCAAAAATTTGATTTGGTTGTCTGGAGATGCCAATAATCCCAAAAAAAAGCTTTCTAACCAACTGATTCCCGTCTTTCTACCTCCCCTTATTCTTCTGATTCTTGGTTTTTAGCTGATTTCGGTTGGGCTTCTTCGTGTGCTTTTTGGCCTTGACTTTTTCCCCTTTGCCGATATTCGCTTTGGGCTGGGGCTTCTTCTCGTGAAAGGCCCCTTTGTAGTCCGGATTGTCCCGCTGCTTTAATCGGTCCAGTTCTCGGGCGTAGCCCTGCTTTTCCTCAAAGGGAGTCTCGGGGACATCCACTTTGCCTGGTATGGCCAGCAAATCCACCTTCATCCGGATCAAGTCCTCGATGCATTCGAAATGATAGAGTTCGGCGGGATTGACAAACGTGATGGCCTTGCCTTCATTCTCTGCACGGCCGGTTCGACCGATTCGGTGGACATAATCTTCATAGATCAGCGGCACATCAAAATTGATCACGTGGGAAACCATCGTCACATCCAGTCCCCGGGAAGCGACATCGGTTGCGACCAAGATCCTGACTTCACCGCCTTTGAAGTCCTCCATCGAATTGATCCGGGTATTTTGGCCTTTGTTGGCGTGGATGACGCGGATTTCCCCAAGGTGTTTTCTTTCCAAAAAGCTGAACACCGACTCGGCGTTTTTCCGGCTGCGGGTGAAGATAATCGCGCGGTTAATTTCCTCGTTTTCGAGCAAATGGGCCAGGAGATTGATCTTGGTCTTGATGTTCGGCACATGGTACTTGACCTGGGCGATGGTCTCGGCCGTGGTGGCAGAGGGAGTGACCTCCACTTTTTCGGGAAATTCCAAAAACTCGGCGGAAAGAACCTCCACCCGCGCACTGAAAGTAGCCGAGAAAAGCAGGTTTTGTCTTTTGGACGGGATAATTTCCAAAATCGACCGGATCTGCGGCATAAAACCCATGTCCATGATCTTGTCCGCCTCGTCCAGAACCATCGTTTTGATTTCCTTCGTCAGGATGGTTCCCTTTCGGTACAAATCCATAAACCTGCCTGGAGTGGAGATAATAATATCGACCCCCGCAGTAATATTTTCAATCTGGGTCTTTGGGCCCAGTCCGCCATATAAGCTCACGATTCTCAGATCCGTGTTTTGCGCCAGTTGCTTGGCGACTTCCTCGATCTGCATCACCAGCTCCCTGGTCGGTGCCAAAATCAGGGCACGGGGATGCACGCCTTGGGCATATTTCACCTTCATCAGGAGCGGAAGCACATAGGCAGCGGTCTTTCCCGTACCCGTCTGGGCAATGCCCAACACATCGTGTCCGGCCAAAGCCAAAGGGATGGCTTTCTGCTGGATGGGTGTCGGCTGGGTATATCCCGCAGACGCCACCGCATCCAACAATTGCCTGTTTAGCTTAAAAGCATCAAAACCTAGGGCCTCATCACTCATGATTGTTATTTTTGGAGAGAAATCTGAAATCGAAAAAGAAACAAACGATGAAAAGTATCCTGATCACCGGCGCAAATATAGTCAATGAAGGCCGGATTAGTCCGGGCGATGTTTTGGTCAGGGATGGCCGGATTGCAAAAATCGGAGCAGACCTCGGCAGCGAATCGGCTGACATCCACATTGATGGGCGGGGAAAACATCTTTTCCCGGGAGTGATCGATGATCAGGTCCACTTCCGCGAGCCGGGATTGACCCACAAAGCGGAAATCTACACGGAAGCCAAAGCGGGAGTGGCCGGAGGTACCACCACCTACATGGAGATGCCCAACACCGTGCCCCAGACCGTCACGATCAACCTCCTCGAAGAAAAATACAAGCGGGCTTCCAAAGTCTCTTTGGCAAACTATTCGTTCTTTTTTGGCGCGACCAACGACAACCTGGACGAAATCCTGAAGGTTGACGCCGAAAAAGTCTGCGGCATAAAAGTATTTCAGGGCTCTTCGACCGGCAACATGCTGGTGGACAATCCGGAGGTCTTGGAACGGATCTTCAGAGAATGCAAAACCCTGATTGCCATCCACAGCGAAAACGACAACATCATCAAGGCAAATCTGGAGGAATTCAAGGCGATCTATGGAGATGACATTCCCGTGAAATTCCATCCGAAGATCAGGTCCGAAGAAGCTTGCTACGATGCCTCCAGCCGGGCCGTGGCCATGGCGAGGAAATACGGCACCAAGCTCCACATTCTCCACATCAGCACGGCCAAGGAATTGGAGCTTTTCGACAATTCGGTTCCCCTGGAAGAAAAGCGCGTGACAGCCGAGGCCTGCATCCACCACATGTGGTTTTCGGAGGAGGACTACGCCACCAAAGGCAATCTGATCAAGTGGAATCCGGCTGTCAAAACGGCATATGACCGAGCGCAAATCTTCAATGCCATGCTCGACGGCCGAATCGACGTGGTCGCGACCGACCATGCCCCGCATACTTTGGAGGAAAAATCGCTTTCCTACCCAAAGGCCCCTTCGGGAGGCCCGCTGATCCAGCACTCGTTGGTTGCCATGCTGGACTTTTACCACGAGGGAAAAATCAGCCTGGAAAAAATCGCCCAAAAAATGTCCCACAACGTAGCCACGCTTTTCCAAATCAGGGAAAGGGGCTTTGTCCGGGAAAATTATTTTGCCGACCTGGTGTTGGTGGATCTCGATTCGCCTTGGCAGGTTTCCAGGGAAAACATCCTCTCAAAATGCGGCTGGTCTCCCTTTGAGGGGCACACGTTCCGCTCCAAAGTCACCCAAACCATCGTTTCCGGGCACCTGGCATACGATGAAGGGACGTTTCACGAAGAAAAGATGGGGGAAAGGATTACTTTTTTGAGAAATAATTGAACCCACTCTTGCGCTAAGAATCCTAAATTATTACTTTTGCAGACCATTTGAGGCTAACCTTTTTCAAATGGCCACACGGTGATTGTAGCTCAGCTGGTTAGAGCGCTGGTTTGTGGATCCAGAGGTCGCCGGTTCGAACCCGGTCTTTCACCCAAACCCCTCTTTTAGAGGGGTTTTGCTTTTATATACCGGTGCGAATTGGCACAACATTTGACAAATCAGAAGGAACTAAACCACACTCAGATGTTTACTTTGTACAAATCTCCTCCAAAATTTCCGGTGGTGAGGCCTGTGAATATCAGGCTCGTCCACAACTATTTCGTGAAATTTGAAGAATCGCTAAAAATTTTCGAGGAAATCCAACGGGAAGCGGTTCATTCTTGATCATTTTACTCAAACATTAGAAAAGGTTATGGAAACATAACCTTTTATTTTTTGCGTAAGATTTTTCTTATCGATTCAAAACTCTATTTTTAAATTCTTACAATTTTTCCCCTATGAGTTATATCCACTTTGATAAAACCCAATTAATCAATCTGAATTATTCCCTTGACCGGGAGATTATTCGGACGAACCGGTCTGGCGCGTACACCAGTACCACCATTATCGGATGTAACACACGTAAGTATCATGGCTTACTGGTGGTTCCGCAGCCGCAGATCGATTCCCAAAACCACGTCTTGCTCTCCACCGTCCACGAGACGGTCATCCAGCATGGCTCCGCCTTCAATCTCGGCATCAGCAAATTCCCCGGCAACTACTCACCCAGAGGGCACAAGTATCTGGAGGATTTTGATTCGGAACCGATCCCGAAACTGACCTACCGGGTCGGAGGGGTGTTGCTGCAAAAAGAGCTCATCCTGGACACCAACCGGGACCGGGTAATGCTCCGGTACACGCTGCTCGAAGCCCATTCCCAAACCAAGATCCGGATTCAGCCCTTCCTGGCCTTCAGGGGCTACCATCATCTGCTCAAGGCCAATGACTCGATTGAAACCGATTTTGGGGAAGTCCCAAACGGGGTCATGTTCCGGCTTTATCCCCAATACGACCCCCTCTTTCTTCAGCTATCCAAGAAAGGGGAATTTGTCTCCGCCCCAGATTGGTTTTACAACATCGAGTACATTCAGGAACGCGAGCGCGGTTATGAATATCAGGAAGACCTGTTTGTGCCCGGGTATTTTGAGTTTGACATCGAAAAGGGCGAGTCTGTCATATTTTCGGCCGGACTGACAGAGGCCGATCCCACAACCCGCCAAAATGCCTTTGACAAGGAAATCGCCAGACGAATCCCAAGAAACAACTTTGAAAACTGCCTGAGGAATTCTGCAGGACAGTTTATCCGCAGGAGGGACGGGGATACGAGGATCATTGCAGGCTATCCTTGGTTTGGCTGGTGGGGAAGGGACACCTTCATCGCCGCGCCGGGATTGACGCTGTCGGGAGGGGATACGGAGACTTTTCTGGACATCATGGACACCATGGCCAGAGACCTCAAGGGGCCGCTTTTCCCAAACATCGGAAGCGGCACATTCATAAACATGACCTCCATCGATGCCCCACTTTGGTTTTTTTGGACCCTGCAGCAATACATCGTCTATACAGGGGACAAAAAAACGATTCAGGATCGCTACCTGGACAAACTGAGGGGAATCATCGAGGGATACCGGCATGGTACCGAATACAACATCCACATGCAGCCTGACGGGCTGATCTGGGGAGGGCGTGCCGATGTGGCCCTGACCTGGATGGATGCGATCACTCCGGATGGCCCGGTGACTCCCCGCATCGGCTGCCCGGTGGAGATCCAGGCGCTTTGGTACAATGCCCTCTCCTTTTTTCATGAATTGACGGGCGAGGAAGAATATGCCGCGCTGGCCTCCAGAGTCCGGGAAAGCTTTGACCGGGAGTTTTGGTCCTGGGATGAGGGGTACTTGGCCGACGTGGTCAACGGGGAGCAAAAAGATTGGTCTATCAGGCCAAACATGGTCTTTGCGACTTCCTTGCCCTATACGATGCTGAACGAGGAGAAAAATGACAAAATACTGGAAATCGTCAAGTCCAAACTCTTGACCACCCGTGGTCTCCGCTCGCTCTCCCCGGATGATCCCGGATACAAAGGCTATTATTTCGGGAATCAGATCAGCCGGGACCATGCCTACCACAACGGAACCGTATGGGCTTGGCTGTTGGGACATTTTGCGGAAGGATATCTGAAACTGCACGGAAAAGCCTCCAAAAACTTTGTCCAGAAGATCATCAGGGGTTTTGACGGAGTCATGGCCCAGTATGGAATCGGAACGGTCGCGGAGATTTACGACGGAGACCCACCCCACAGGCCCAAAGGCTCTGTATCCCAGGCCTGGAGTGTAGCCGAACTGCTTAGAATGATGGACATAGTCAACAGGATCTAAAATGACTTTTTTATGAAAGTTTTAATGTTTGGTTGGGAGTTTCCACCCCATATTTCCGGGGGCTTGGGTACCGCGTGCTATGGTTTGGTCAAAGGGATGAACCACCATCACCAGCAGGTGATCTTTGTGGTGCCCAAACTCTGGGGCGACGAAGAGCCCATGGCGGATTTTGTGAATGCAAGCGATGTGAGGATCGACTACCGGGAAAAGCGGTTCAAGAAATTCTGGAAAAACCTTACCTACCTGGAAGTCAGCAGCTTCTTGGTACCTTACCTGGGTCCCGAGGAATTCAAAAAATTTACCGACTATGCCATACATGACCGAACCGACGTGGATGAAAGCATCTTCTCCAACAAGTTTGAATTCAGCGGGAAATACGGCAAAAACCTCATGGAAGAGGTCTCCAGGTATGCCCTGGTCGCAGCTCAGATCGCCCGAGACAAAAACAGCTTTGACATCATCCATGCGCACGACTGGCTGGCCTTTCCCGCGGGAATCGCAGCCAAGGAGATCAGCGGCAAGCCGCTGGTCGTCCACGTCCATGCGACGGAATTTGACCGCTCAGGCGAAACCGTCAACCAGCCGGTCTATGACATCGAGCGGGCAGGAATGCACGCCGCCGACCACGTGGTGGCCGTCAGCCAACTGACCAAAAACATCATCGTCAGAAAATACGGCATTCCCGCCAGCAAAGTCACCGTGCTTCACAATGCGGTGCTGGACGCGAGTATCATCAAATCGGAATATGAGAAAAAAGTCCCCGAGAAAATCGTCACGTTTCTGGGACGGATTACTTTCCAAAAAGGCCCCGAATATTTTGTTGAAGCTGCCAAAAAGGTCATCGACCGGGATCCCAATGTCCGCTTCGTCATGGCGGGATCGGGAGATCTGCTCAACAGGATGATCGACCGGGTGGCCGAATTGCGAATGGCCACAAGATTCCATTTCACCGGGTTTTTGAAAGGCGATGACGTGGACCACATGTATGCGATTTCGGATGTATATGTAATGCCCTCCGTTTCCGAACCTTTTGGCATCGCTCCGCTCGAAGCCGTGAGACACAACACGCCGGTGATCATTTCCAAGCAATCCGGAGTGGCCGAGGTTCTTAGGAATGCCATCAAAGTGGATTTCTGGGACGTCGATGCCATGGCGGATGCCATCTTTGCGCTGCTTCATTACGACGGCATATCCCGTATGTTTAAAGAGCTGGGAAGCGAGGAACTCAAAAAATTAAAGTGGGAGCATGTGGCTGCCAAACTAGTAACTGTCTATGAAAAAACCTTAGCCGAACGACCATGAGAACCATCTGCTTTTACTTTCAGGTGCATCAGCCTTTTCGATTGAAACCGTACCGATTTTTTGACATTGGAGAAGACCACCACTATTGGGATGATTTCCTCAACCGAAACGTGATCCGTAAAGTAGCCCAGAAGTGCTACCTGCCCATGAATGCGCTCCTGCTTGAACTGATCCACCAGTACAAAGGGAAATTCAAGGTCGCTTTTTCGCTTTCCGGGACATTCCTGGACCAGATGGAGGCCTACGCTCCAGACGTGCTGGAAAGTTTTCAAAAGCTCGTGAAGACCGGCCAGGTAGAACTCCTGAACGAAACCTACACCCACTCCCTGGCTGCGCTGAAAAGCACGGAGGAATTTCAGGCTTTGGTAAAAAAACACCAGGACCGGATCAAGGAACTCTTTGACGGCTATACGCCAAAAGTCTTCAGAAACACCGAATTGATCTACTCGGATCAGATCGGCGCGATGGTGGCAGAGCTTGGCTACGAGGCGGTATTGACCGAAGGTGCAAAGCATATCCTGGGATGGAAAAGCCCAAACTATGTTTACTCAAATGCACTTGAACCCAAGCTGAAAGTTTTGCTCAAAAACTTCCTGCTTTCGGACGACATCGCCTTCCGCTTTAGCAACAAAACCTGGGCGGACTATCCCTTGACGACAGAGAAATTCGTCAGATGGATCAATGCCATTCCAAAGGAAGAACAGGTGCTGAATCTGTTCATGGACTATGAAACCTTCGGCGAGCATCAATGGGCGGAGACCGGGATTTTTGAATTTATGCGGCATCTCCCCGATGCGGTCCTAAACCACTCCAACTTCACGTTTTCCACACCTTCGGAGGTAGCCGCAAACGCTTCGCCGGTGAGCAAGATCCATGTTCCGGTTCCGATTTCATGGGCTGACGAAGAGCGGGATTTGACCGCGTGGCTGGGCAACGACATGCAGGACGAGGCTTTTGACAGGCTGTATGAACTGGAAAAGCTGGTCAGGGACCTGGATGATCCCGAAATCCAACGGGATTGGGGTTATCTCCAGACTTCCGACCACTTCTACTACATGTGTACCAAGTTCTTTTCAGACGGGTCTGTACACGAATATTTCAGCCCCTATGACACTCCCTACGACGCCTTCATCAATTTTATGAACGTACTCAGTGACTTTATGCTCCGGGTCAAGCAAAAAACCGCAGCCCTTCAGGGCTGAGCGGTGCGCTGAAAACCTAGAAAGGCCTTTCGGGAACAAATCCCGAAAGGCCTTTCTTTTGCTTCCCCAATTCCACGGAGGCTTATTCCTTGATCTCGATCACCTTAAACTCGGTACGCCGGTTGGTCTGATGCTCCTCCTCCGTCTGCGCATCTTTGATGATCAGTTGCGACTCTCCGTAGCCTTTGGCGACCAACCGATCGGCAGACACTCCTTTTGAGACGATGTAGTCCACGGCTGATTGTGCCCTGCGCTGGGAAAGGTCCAGGTTGTAGGCATCGCTGGAGCGCGAGTCGGTATGGGAGCTCAACTCGATCCGAATGGAAGGATTGTCCACCAGGATCTTGACCAGCTTATCCAACTCGATCGCCGCATCAGGACGGATGTCCGCCTTGTCCAGATCGTAGTAGATATTGTCCAATACGATGGATTTTTCCAAGATCAACTGATCCAGAACAATGGTGGTATCGAGCGAAACATTGGTCACTTCCTGGATCAAGCTCGCCGGATCGGGGGTTTTCCCTTTTGTCGTATAGGCTATAGAACGGGAAAAATAGCCTCCCTTGGAAGCAATGATGGTATAGTCGGAATCCGGTGTCATGGTAAATCTCACCCGCCCGTTGGTATTGGAGAAATCCCCGCCCTGCTGCTTGTTGTCCGAGCCGTAGAGCACCACCCGCGTCTGGGGCAGCACCGCCTCCGTCCCGTCAGCCTTGGCTTCTTTGGTATAGACATTCAGAAGCACATTGATGACCTTCGGTTTGGGGGTTTTGTCCTCAAAGAAGTAGATGTCGTCGTCTCCAATACCGCCTTCCCGGTTGGAAGACAAGAATCCGGTTTTTGGGTACTCCGTGAAAAACAGCCCAAAATCATCGTCTTTGCTGTTGATGTTTTCCCCCAAGTTCCGGATGACCTGAACCCCTGATTCATTCTTTTCGGCTACAAACAGGTCCAGTTTTCCATAGCCGGGATGACCGTCTGAGGAAAAGAAGAACTTTCCGTCAGGAGCCATTCGGGGAAACATCTCGTTGCTCGGCGTATTGACGGTGGGCCCGAGGTTCACCGCGTTCCCAAAGTCTCCATTGGCCAATTTGGTGGCTTTGTACAGGTCATTCCCTCCAAATCCTCCGGGTCGGTTTGAGGAAAAGTAAAGTTCGGAGCCATCCGGGCTAAAGGCCGGGGTGGAGTTCCACCAGGTCTCGTCCTCGTTTACCGGCATCCAGATCGGCTGGGTAAACCCCGCCCCGCGGAAATAGGACACAAAAAGCGCGGTTTCCGGGAGGTCTTTGGACGAAGTGGAGTTTCCCCGGGCATAAATGATCGTATTGCCGTCCGGGCTGATGGCAATGGCTGCCTGGTTGAGCCCCTCTTCATTTCGGAACTCGGGAAGGGCCTGGATCGCCCCCACATCCACCTTGATCCCATCGGCCCTGGCCCGAAACAGCTTGGTATAGGGACTGCCGGTCGCGGGATAAAGCCCGGAAGCCTGTCTCCCGGAGGTGAAATAGAGAAAACCCTCGCTCAAAACAGGGGAATAGTCAGGGCCTGGGGTGTTCAGTTCCCTGTAGTTCAGCAATTCATGTTTGGGCCAATAGTTCTCGATTCCTTCGGCCAGTTTGATGGCTTCGATTTCCCGCTGGTTTTTTGCCAACAGGGCCTCGTCGGAGGTGTAGTTCTTTGCGTTTTCAAAAGCCGCAACCGCCTCCCCGTTTTTTTGCTGGGCTTTTAGACTTTGGCCCAGGAAAAAATAATGGTTGAAAGAGGGTTCTTCCGCGACGAGTTGGCGGTAGTACGGCTCAGATTTCTCGATTCGGTTGGAAAGCCGGTAGCTTTCCCCGATCACGCGATTGGCTTCCAGATTGGAGGAGTCCTGCTCCAGGATTTGGGTGAAGGTATTGATGGCATATTGGTATTGTCCGGAGAGAAATTGGTCGTTCCCTTTTTCCTGGAGGCTTTTGCAGCCACCCAGAACTGCCAGAACGAAAACGGATATCCACAAAAAATGCTGTTTCATGTGTTTACAATTTGTTTTTTATTGGCCACATAGCCTGTCCCGAGCTTGACTCGGGAGAATCTCGCATGAATTCTAACTACCCTTCTGTTTGTGACTTGAATTTTGCTCGATTTCATCGAAAGGTGATTGTCGGTCAATGCTGAATATTACTAATTAATTTGGAAAATACCTGTTTAGCCAGCTATTTCGGACCGGCTGCCACAAATTTTTAAGGTCGGCTTTGACCCGGACCGTGGGATTGATGACCTCCGCTTCGGGGTCGATCTCCCCGGAAGTCACCCTGGATTTCACGCCCAAGGCAGGGATGACGCTCAATTCGCCCGAGGGTTTTTTCAGGCTGATTTTCCCCTGGTCGGTCAGGTTGGTCCGCAGGAGATCTTCCAGCTCGCGCAAAGTCCGGACAGAACTGTCGATCGAGCATCCACTTGCCCCCAGCTTGCTTTCGTCCACCGCCAAAATCAGGATTTGGTTTTCCACCAGCTCAAACGACGTCGGCATCAGATTGCCGTGGGTGTTCCAGCCTTCGCAAAAGCGGGTCATCCGATCCCGGATGGCTTGCTCCTCAGCGTCTGAAAATCCATGGTCTGCCTGGTACACCCAAACCCGGGAATATTCTGGCATTTGTTCGAAAGGAAGGTACATAAGCGTGTTGGTGTGACAAAGAAAAACCCTTTCTGCATAACGGCAAAAAGGGTGCAATTGATTCAAGGCTTCCGATTAAATCCCCATGTCTTTGGCGATCATTTCCGCCAAATCATAGACTTTGACCTCCGCCTCGCGGTTTTTGTGTTTCACGCCGTCTGTCATCATGGTGAGGCAAAACGGACAACCCACGGCAATTGTTTGGGCTCCGGTGGCCAAAGCCTCCTCGGTACGCTCCACGTTGACGTCTTTGTTTCCCGGCTCGGGCTCCTTAAACATCTGCGCCCCGCCTGCGCCGCAGCAAAGCCCTTTGGTGCGGCAGCGCTTCATCTCTACCAACTCCACATCCAGTGCCTTGATGACTTCGCGGGGAGCCTCGTACACCTCGTTGGCCCGACCCAGGTAGCAGGAGTCGTGAAAGGTAATTTTCTTGCCTTTAAACTCTCCGCCACCCTTCAGCACCACTTTCCCTTCATTGATCAGTTGCTGGAGAAACTGGGAGTGGTGGATCACTTCATAATTTCCTCCCAAGGCGGGATATTCATTCTTGAGGGTATTGAAGCAATGGGGGCAAGCCGTCACGACTTTTTTTACTTCGTAGGCATTCAGCACCTGAATGTTGGCGACCGCCTGCATCTGGAAAAGAAACTCATTCCCGGCTCTTCTCGCAGGGTCTCCCGTGCAGGCCTCCTCCGGGCCAAGGACGGCAAAACTGACCCCGACTTGATTCAATATTTTCACAAATGCCTGGGTGACGGCTTTGTATCGCTCGTCAAAAGAACCGGCACACCCCACCCAGAAAAGAACTTCGGGGCTCTGGCCGGATGCGGCCATTTCGGCCATGGTGGGAATTTTATATGCTGACATAGCTTTGAATTACGATTTTGGATTTACGATTTACGGGGCTTTGGCAACTGTTGAGCATCAATTCAACCAGTTAAGCCAAACCAATTATACTTGCTGTTTAACTGTTTGTAACCAAACTTATCACCAGCTACAGAACACTGCCAACTGACTACTGCCCACTCTCCTTCAACTTGTCTGCCCAATTGAACCGATCCGAGGGACTGAATTTCCAGGGTGAAAAGCTCGTTTCCATATTTTGGAACATCGCATTCCACTGCGCAGGCGTACCCGACTCCTCCATGGCCACATAGCGGCGCAGTTGCAAAATGATGGCCAACGGATCAATGTTCACCGGACAGGCTTCCACACAGGCATTGCAGGTGGTACAGGCATTGATTTCCTCCTTGGTGATGTAGTCACCGAGCAGTGATTTGCCGTCTTCGAAGCCCGGCCCTCCGGCATCGATGCTTTTGCCGACTTCCTCCACCCGATCACGCACGTCCATCATGATCTTGCGGGGCGAAAGCTTCTTCCCGGTGATGTTTGCCGGACATTCGGCCGAGCAGCGGCCACATTCGGTACAGGAATAAGCATTGAGCACGTTGATCCAACTGAGGTCATTGACATCCTTGGCTCCAAATCGGCCAATCTCCGCGGGAGGTTCCGCCGGATTTTCCACGGGAATGCCCAGCATCATATTGACCTCATTGGTCACCTCGGGCATGTTTTTCATTTCTCCTTTTGGCTTCAGATTGGAATACCAGGTATTGGGGAACGCCAAAAAGATGTGCAAATGCTTGGAATAAGTCACATAGACGGCAAATCCCAGGATCCCGATGATGTGAAACCACCAGGCAAAACGCTCGACAAAAACCAAAGTCCCGTCCGACATGCCCTCGAAAACCGGTCGGATGATGCCGCTGAAGAACAAGGTGCCGAGCGCCAGATAATCCGGATTGCCTCTTTCGGCAAGAATTTGGTCCGTGGCATTCATCGTGAGTATGGCACACATCAGGACAATCTCAGTCACCAAAATCAGATTGGCATCCAGAGCCGGCCAGCCTTTCAGCTCGGGCTTGTTGAGACGCCCGACTTTCATCAGGTTTCTTCTGATGAGAAAAGCAAAACAGGAAACCAGCACCGCAAAAGCCAGGAATTCAAACATATTCATGGCAGCGGTATAAAATCCGCCCAAAATCGGGGCAAAAAGGCGGTGCGTCCCCAAAATCCCGTCGAGGACAAATTCCAACACCTCGAGGTTGATCACCAAAAAACCCACATAGATCAACAAGTGCAGGATAGCCGGAACCATCCGCTTGAACATTTTCTGCTGGCCAAAAGCGACGAGGATCATGGTTTTCCAGCGGAGCCCAGGCTGGTCGTTGCTGCTTTCCGCTTTCCCCAACAGGATATTTCTTCGGAGAAATTTGACCCTTTTACCCAAAACATACCCCGCAGCTCCCAAAATCAGCACAAATGCGAGTTGATATAAAATGCTCATTGTGATCAGATTAGCTTGTTTTTCCTCTTTTTAGCCCTATTTTTTCCAAAAAGGGTTTGTATCAAATACTCAAATTCCTACCTTTGCATCACTTTACGAGTCGGTGATATAGCTCAGTTGGTAGAGCATCGGACTGAAAATCCGTGAGTCGGTGGTTCGAGTCCACTTATCACCACCCTCCCGGTCCTTACGGATCGGGATTTTTTTTTGCCCTTTTCCCAAATTTCCGAGCTGTAAACCCACTTTTTTCATCCCTGCAAAATATAAAATAGTCTGCATGCATACTATTTTTGGTTCAAATTTAGATCGAATCTAAGGCAAACTTTGGCCCAGGCCAAACCCTCTTTTGCGCCCAATTCGGACTGTTTTAGGCTTCGGATAATATTTTCGCGATTTTTCACCCCGAAGTGTAACATTTCCGGCTGGTCCGCATCATCTACTTAAATGAATTCATTTTTCGAAACGCACATCTGGCCAATGCGAGGGAAGCTCTATCGGCTGGTCTATCTTTGGATCAAAGACCAATCCCTCGCCGAGGATGTGCTCCAGAATGTCTTCGAAAAAACCGTGGAGCGTCAGAAGGAACTCCAGGCACATCCCAACCTGATGGGATGGATGGTCAAAAGCCTGAAAAACGAGGTGCTGATGCACCACCGGAAAAACAGCCGCCTGGAAGGACTTGAAGAATTGGCAGAATCGGCTGCGGTGCAGCCCGACGCACTTGAGTCGGCCGAATCGCATCGGTTGATCTTTGGTTTGGTCGATGGCCTGCCGGAAAAGCAACGGGAGGTCTTTCACCTCAGAGAGGTCGAGGAAATGAGCTACGGGGAAATCGCCGCACAGATGGAAATCAGTCTCGAACAGGTCAAAACCAACCTCCACCGGGCAAGGAAAACCCTGCGGGAAAAATTAACCAACCAAGGAATCACCCGATGAAGACAAGAATCGACGAACTATTGGAAAAGTACTGGCAGGCGGAAACTTCCCTCAGCGAGGAAAAGGAGCTTCGAAGCCTGATCGGCCAGTCCGAAGGACATGAAAAGGAAAAGGAGCTCTTCAGCGCGCTGGACAAGTTCCGGTCAGAAGAACCCCGGCACCTGAGCCTCCCAAAATCCAAAGACCGAAGGCTAAACAGGTCCTGGATCGGATGGGCAGCCTCCGTCACCATCCTGCTGGGCAGCTACTGGGGCTGGAGCACCTACGGGCATAAACAGGCTGAAAGAGCCGCTTATGGGGAAGTCATGCAGGCACTTGCCCTGATCCAAACCAACCTGGCCAAAGGCCAGCAACAAATGCAACCGCTCAATGAGCTGAAATACCTGAACACCACCAACCGGCTTTTCCAACTGGACCAAAAACCCGAACAATGAAATCGAGCATGACTCAAGCGTCACACACTGGGATGATTATAATATGCGAGATTCCATATGACCTTTGAAAATCAAAATATAAACAGATGAAAAAGACCTATATATTTCTCCTATTCCTGATCGGACTGGCCAGCCCCACATTGGCCCAAGACGATGCCATCCAGAGGTTTTTCTCCAAATACATGGAAGATGACCGGTTTTCACGGGTTTACATTTCTCCCAAGATGATGCAGATGGCAGGTGGATTCCTCAAAAACAACGCAGACGGGGATGCAGAGGCGAAAGACCTCGGCACATTGATCTCCAAGATCAAGGGAATCCGGATCCTTTCCTCCCAAGAGGTTGACGGCATGACGCTCTACAGGGAAGCCATGGGAACCCTGAACAAAAACCAGTACGAAGACCTGATGGACGTGAAGGACAAGGGCACAAGCCTCAAGTTTATGGTAAGGGAAGAAGGCGGGCTGGTGAAGGAACTCACCATGCTATCCGGGGATGCCAAATCCTTCACCCTCCTCTCCATGCTGGGAAGCTTCACCTACGAAGACCTAAACCTGCTCGCGGAAAAAACAGACATTCCCGGAATGGACCAATACGGAAAAGGCTCCAAAGGGGCGAAATAATCCCCCGATTTTTCCATAAACCAATTTTGAAAATCAAACCCACTATCCCATCCCACATGAAGAAGCTCATTTTAACACTGACATTTCTGGCCTTGGTCTTTGCCGCCCAGGCTCAAAGCAAGAGCGTCGCCGCATTAAAAGACAAATACAAGGCCGAAGACGACTTCTTCCATTTCGAACTCGGCGGCAGCTTTATGAGCTTCGCTGACGGCTTCAAGCTCGACATTGACAAAGACAATATGGCAACAGTGGCCAAATCCGTGGAAAAACTGAATTTCTTCACGCTGCCCGACAGTGCACCCGGTCTTGCTGAATACAAGACCCTGCAAAAAAGCCTGGAAAAGGAGCGCTATGAGCTGTTGATGGAAGCTTCAGAGGGAAAAGGCGGAGTCGTCGTCTATTCCAAAGGAGCCTCCATCATATCCGATTTGGTCATCTTGGTCGGGGACAAAAAAGAAGGAAACCTCATGGTCATCGAGCTGAAGGGCAAATTCACCCAAGAAGCCCTTGCCAAGGCTACCGCCCAGGTGAAATAGCCTATTTGTTGGACCTCATTTTCCGGATTCAACACGAAAAGTCCGGAAAACCCGGACTTTTTCATTGGGGTAAAAAATTTATTTATTTTTTTTAATTCCAATACAATCGATTGCGAAACTTGGAAATTCAACCGCGATTCAAAATTAAAATTTTGAATATGTCGATTTTTTCACTCTTTTATTCTGCACTCTTTGAAATTGACCTCATAAAATCGCCCGCGCAATCGATAACGGGCTAAAATTATGCTTTTTTCAAAAATTAAGCATTAATGTTAATGAATTGTGAATATTTGTAAAGTTTTATTGAAACTTTTGTAATTGTACTCCCGTATGGTATCTTTGTATTGTAATTCGAATTGCATCGATAGCCCTGTAACCCAAAATCTCCCCCTGATAGAACCAGTCTATCCTGCGGTTACATCAAAATCTAAAAACCTATTTTAAACCAACTAGTAACATGAAAAAATTATTCACTATGCTTTTTGTTGCGGGGATCGCAACTGGAGCGTTTGCCAAAAACGATGAAAAGTCTGTAGAAATCAGACAAACTGAACCAGCTAAAGTGACGATAGCTGTTGCCTCTGCTCCGCAGGGAACACTGACCGTGAAAATCACAGACTCTGATGACCGTCTGGTATTGCGTGACAGAATCACCAAAACCGATGCTTTTGCAAAGCGGTATGACCTGAATGCACTTCCCGCAGGCAACTATTCCATCGAAGTTTCCGATGCAAAAGGAACCTTGCGAACCGCCACGTTCAATACTGCGGTCACTGTCAAGCCGGTGGTTTACTCACGGGTGACAGAGATGGGCGACAATCAATACAGACTGCTGGTGTCCAATCTGGAAGCAAAGAACGTCACTGTCCAAATCTATGACGGCGACAAACTGATCCACACCGAGGCGATCGACAATCCCCAGGGCCTTCACAAGATCTACACGATCAACAAGCCAAGCTTCCCTGAGGCCATCAGCTTCAAAGTCACCACTTCCGGTGGATATGCAGCGTATGTAGCGTCCTCCAAATAATTAAACCAACTGTAGTGAAACCCCTGCTGAGGCAACTCGGCAGGGGTTTGTTTTTTTTAACCCGGACAGCCGCAGAGGAACTGCCGGATGACGGGTGCCGTGTGTTTGGATGATGGGAGCAGAATGGGGATGTGGGGAAGGCGTTAAGCATTGATGCGTTAAACGTTAGGGGAGGTGGACAAATGCCAGTTCTCTTGTTTCTTGTTTCTTGTTTCTTGGCTCTTGGACGGAAGACCGAAGAATCTGTCGTACCTAGCATTTCGTAATTCGGGAGGCTTTCAAAAAAAAACAACCCTTGGGGAAATTCCCCAAGGGTTCGCATTTAAATCGGCATGATCAGCGATCAGATATATCCGCGGTATCCACATTCTTGAAATATACTTGCTTATCCGCATCCAGATCTACCAAGACTGCCGAGTCGTTTTTGATATAGCCAGAGAGGATCTGCTTCGAAAGCTCGTTCAGGATCAGCCGCTGCATGGTTCGCTTCAGAGGTCTCGCTCCAAAGTTTGGATCAAACCCAACTTCTCCGAGGTAATCCAGCACTTCGGTTGTGGCGTCAATTTCGATGTTGGCTTCTGACAGACGATTCTGAATTTCCTTCCACTGGATATCGACGATCTTGCGGATGATCTGCTTGTTCAGCGGCTCAAACATGATCGTCTCGTCGATCCGGTTCAGAAACTCCGGCCTCACGGACTTTTTCAACAGGTCAAACACCTCCGTTTTGGTCTTTTCCAGAATCTCCTCCCTGTTCCAGTCTTCCATCTCGGCAAACCGTTCCTGAATCAGGTGGGAACCGATATTGGTGGTCAGGATGATGATCGTATTCTTGAAGTTGGCGATCCGGCCTTTGTTGTCTGTCAAGCGTCCATCGTCCAAGACCTGCAGGAGAATGTTGAAGACATCCGGATGCGCTTTCTCGATCTCATCCAGCAACACCACAGAGTAGGGCTTTCTCCTCACCGCCTCGGTCAATTGCCCACCTTCGTCATAGCCGACATAGCCCGGAGGCGCTCCCACCAGTCGGCTGACGGCATGTCGCTCTTGATATTCGGACATGTCGATTCGCACCATGGCATTTTCGTCATTGAAGAGGTATTCAGCCAGCGCCTTAGCCAACTCGGTCTTCCCGACACCGGTCGTGCCCATGAAGATAAAGCTCCCAATAGGCCGCTTGGGATCCTGCAGACCCGCACGGCTTCTGCGTACGGCATCAGACAGAGCAGAGATTGCCTCCCGCTGTCCCGCAACTCTCCTGCCAAGCTCCTCCTCCAGATGCAGGAGTTTTTCGCGCTCCGACTGGATCATCTTGGACAGGGGAATTCCCGTCCATTTGGACACTACCGAGGCGATGTCTTCCTGGTCCACCTCTTCTTTCAGAAGCGGCGAACCTGCCTGCATCTCGTCCAACTGGGTTTTGAAAGACTCGAGCTTTTTCTCCGCCTCCACGATCTTGCCGTATCGGATCTCGGCCACTTTGCCAAAGTCCCCCGCACGCTCTGCTTGTTCAGCTTCCAGTTTCAGCCGATCAATTGCCTCTTTTTCCCTTCGGATGCCCATGATGACCGCTTTCTCGCTCTCCCACTTGGCTTTGACACTTTGACGCTTCTCGGAAAGTTCAGCGATTTCTTTGCTCAGGACCGTTTCTTTGTCGCGGTTGTTTTCCCGACGGATTGCCTCCCGCTCGATCTCCAGTTGCATGATCCTTCGGTTCAGCTCGTCCAATTCCTGAGGCAAAGAGTCAATCTCCATCCTAAGCTTTGCTGCCGCTTCGTCCATCAAGTCGATGGCCTTATCTGGCAGAAACCGGTCGGAGATATAGCGCTGCGAAAGCTCCACTGCTGCGATCACCGCGTCATCTTTGATCCGAACTCCGTGGTGCAATTCATACTTGTCTTTGATCCCACGAAGGATCGAGATTGCATCCGCCGCATCCGGTTCATCAACCAAGACCGACTGGAATCTACGCTCCAGCGCCTTGTCCTTTTCGATGTATTTTTGGTATTCCTTAAGCGTAGTCGCGCCGATGGCATGGAGTTCTCCCCGCGCCAAAGCAGGCTTCAGCAAGTTCGCAGCATCCATCGCCCCTTCTCCGCCTCCACCAGCTCCGATCAGCGTGTGGATCTCGTCGATGAAGAGGATGATCTCTCCCTCTGCATCGGTCACCTCTTTGATCACCGCCTTCAGACGCTCCTCAAATTCCCCCTTATACTTTGCCCCGGCTACCAGCAAACCCATATCCAAAGAGATCAGGGTCTTGGATTTTAGGTTTTCCGGCACGTCACCGGACACAATCCGCTGGGCCAAGCCCTCCACAATTGCAGTCTTACCGACACCCGGCTCGCCCAAAAGAATTGGATTGTTTTTAGTCCGGCGTGCCAAGATCTGGAGCACTCTCCTGATTTCCTCGTCACGGCCGATTACCGGGTCGATCTTGCCCTTCTTGGCCAGGTCGTTCAGGTTTTTGGAGTATTTCTCCAAAGCTCTGTATTTGCTTTCTGCGTTTTGATCGGTCACTTTATTGCCTTTTCTAAGTTCCTTGATAGCTTCTATCAGGGGTTTTTCAGCCAAACCCTGATTCTTGAGCAACTGGGCAGTAGCATCGCTTCCCGCCAAAATAGCCAGAAGCAAATGCTCAACGGCCACATATTCATCCCCAAAAGTCTTGAGGTAATCCTTGGCCTTGGCCAAAACCTGGTTGGCCGGACCCGACAGATACGGCTGCTGATTGCCCCCGCTGACTTTTGGCAGTTTTGCCAATTCCTGATCCAGCTTCTGGGCAATCAAGGACTTGTTTGTCCCTAGTTTTTTGAAGAGAAAATCCGTCACATTCTCATCTTCGGAAAGGATTCCCTTGAGTAGATGGGACGTCTCGATTGCGGGAGTGCCCGCCGCCGTTGCGAGCTCGGCAGCTTTTTGGATTGCCTCCTGCGATTTGATGGTAAATTGGTTGAAGTCCATGGTATAGTTGGTTGTTAGCGGTATCTAAATTAACAAATTAAGCCACTGAGATTCACTCTATATCCCAAGCCTCTCTCCCTAATATCAAAACCACTTCCAATTACTTTTTTCGGTCACAATGTCAGAAAAAGGCGAGCTTTATTCCGTAAAACTGAAAAGTTGACAGAATTTTACTCGGATGAGGAAGGTTTTACGACATTTTGTTTATCTGAAATCGCTCGTTTATTTATATTAGTTTACACTTTTTAAAATATCTTCTATGAACGAACTTTTGAATGAAGAGCAGGTATTACAGCTCATCCACAAAATCCGCCAGCAAAAAGTTATGCTGGACAGTGATCTGGCAGAAATGTATGGCGTGGAGACAAAACGACTCAATGAGCAAGTCAAAAGAAGTATAGATCGATTCCCAGAAGACTTCATGTTTCAACTTACTTCTGAAGAATGGGAAAACTTGAAGTCGCAATTTGCGACCTCAAGTTGGGGAGGTCGTCGCACCTTGCCGTACGTATTTACAGAGCAAGGCGTGGCAATGCTGTCCTCAGTCCTCAACAGTCCGCGGGCCATTCAGGTCAACATCTCTATTGTTCGGATATTCGTAAGGATCAGAGAATGGTCTCTAAATTATTCAGAATTACAGGATAAAATTCAGGCACTACAAGATGCCGAATCCAACCAAAACCAGCACATAAATCATATCTATCAAATGATCGAGGAACTCCTAAAACCAAGCATAAGGGAGAGAAATGAGATTGGATTTAGGAAGAATTAGGGCTGAAAAAAAAATCAAAGTACGCAATTACGATTTCTCCAAAAGTTCGATTCGGAAACCTAAATGGAATGCAAATTCCCGAAGGCAATTAAGGCGGAGATTGAATTTGCAAGTTTCGATTTTTGGGATTGTGGGGTGATTGATATTCACGAGATCGGACAACTCAGGCAGGGCCTGACAAAGTGCGTAAGTGGTCACAACAGATTCATTCAGTCCTTTCCAGATATGCAATAAATTGGCTTAAAAAAAATAACCCCGCCTTTTCTGACGGGGTATGTCTCAATTGTTTCCTTTGAGCAACTCGCTCGCCGGGGGAGCCTTCTTGTTTACCCCCGAGTTTTTGTTGATGAATTTTGGGAAGAACATCTGGAGCTGATAGCCTTGCTGGGTCAAAAACATCTTGCTCGTCCCATCATTGATTTCGAAGAGCGTTTCCTTATCCTGGTTCGCCAGCCATTTTTGGTCGATATCTTTGAAGATGGTGGTCATGGGAGCGAAGCTCAGGTCATCTTTTTCAATCAGCACCGGAGCCACGAACTTTCCCGCCTTGACGGTCGCCTTGCCCATATAGCATTCGCTGTTGTTTTGATAGATAATGGCGATCACCACCTCATGCTCTCCGTCGGTCACCGGCATGGCTCCCCTATTGGCAAAAGCACTGTAATAATCAATGTAACATCCTTCCACTCCTTTCAGATGGATGCTGAATCCTTCCTGAGAAAAAGCCTGGGCGATTACGCCCAGAAACAACAACATACTAAGTTTGATTTTCATAAATGTTTGACGATTAAAGCTTCTCTGGATATCGGTTTCAACTATTCCATCGCAAGAATATTATTAAACCGACGGCAATTTTATGAGAAAAATCAGTTGTTGAAAATTAAATGGACATAATCCATCAGGGATTGATCCAAGACACTTGCTCGCTGGCGGTAGGCAAATCTGCGTTCAAATAATTCAACCGGGCTTGATTCCAGTCTTCTGCCAAACTCTTTTGCAATACATGAGTGGCGAGCTCGCCGGAATTGCTTCCCTTGTCACAGGCACTCCTAAGCCGCACAGACCCGTACCTATCCACAAAATGCGCGATCGTCGGCTCATCCAACTCCAGCTCGTCCAGCCATCGATAGAGCGACTTCACCGCCGGGGAGCTGCTTCCCTTGGCGTATTCCTTCCTAAAAAGATCCCAGTAGTAGCGCTCAGAATTCAGGTAGGCCTGGCGATTTTGACGATAGACCGCTACTATTTTTCTGACAATGACAACCAAAAAGCTCAGGCCCGCCAGGCAAATGGCCACCAAAAGCGCAAAACGTTTCGGGCTCATCCCAAGAATCCTCCTCGGCTGATCGGCTTTTTGTTCCTCCAGGATCTCCGCCTGCTCCCTGGCCAGGGAATCCCGGACACTCGCCAAAACCCCCAAATCCGGATTCGGAGCCACCTGAACAGTGACTTCTTTTAAGGTCCGCTTGTACAGCTTCTTATGGGAGGGATTGTACCAGGTAAAAACCATCTCGGGAATTGTGATTTCGCCTTCCTTTTCAAAAAGATAGCGCATCGTCTCGGTGCGCGTGGCACTGAAGGAGGTCTGGTCCTTGTTGTTGCTGACTGCACTTCGGGATGGGTACTCGCTGACTCCCGGCAAACTATCCCAGTCGATCGGAGGGATCAACTCGGAAACCGTGCCATACGCCGTGCGGGAAATCTGCCGCTGCAGCACGTCGCCTACTTTCACCTGCTTTGGGTCAACATTCCAATGATCCGTGACGCTGAGGCCGCTCGCTACCAGCCACTCCTCAGAGGCAAAAGCTGCGGGAGCGGGCTTTACTTTGATGGTTTTCTCCGTTGTTTTGACCGTGTGCTTGATGCCTTTGAAGTCTCCCGGAGCGGGGGATTCTACCTCGATCTCCAAGACCGGGAAAGTCACATCTCCTGTCTGGTAGGGAAACACGTGGTAGATCTGTTCCACGCCGGCATAGTTTTTTCCGTCTTTTTGAAAGGAAATGCTCACGGGCCTGAAATACACCGAAAATCCCCCCTGAACCTTGATATTGCCTAGATCCAAGCCTGCCGTAAACCAAGTGGAGGTATAGACTTTCACCGAGGCGCTCACAGGCTCTCCCACATAAACAGCGCTTTTGTCCAGGGTGACGTCAGCCCAAATCGTCTGTGCCCAACACTGAAAGGACAAGCCCAAAACAAGCCCAAAAACCGCGAGTAGCCTACCATTTCTTGCCATCTGCTTGGGGCTTTAGGTTGTTTTTCTTCACTTGATACTCAAATTTTCGCTGGAGAAACAAGGCCGGATCATCGTCCACCTTGCGCATCAGCATCTTTCCTGTCATGGGCTGGATGGATGAAGAAACATCCTCCGGCACCTCATCCAGTTCTTTGCCCATGTGTACATTGGAAGTGACCGTTTCTTCATTGCGCGAGGTTTCCATATCCTTTTTGGTCGCCTCCTGTCCCCCTCCGCCGAGGTCTTCCATGCTGTCATTTTGCCTGTTTTGGGCTTGTTTCCCCTGCGCTCCGTCTTGGGCCTCTTCAGCCTTTTGGGGAGTCATGTCGTCTTCACCTCTGGGCATCTGCTGCATCTGTTGTTTGGCTTGTTGGGCGGGTGCAAAACCCGGATCCAGTTCCGAAGCAGTCTGAAATGCCAGCATGGCCGCAAGCGTGTCCCCAGACTGAAAATACGCCAATCCGAGATTGTAAGCCCCGTGCGCGGTCGTGTCCTCCTTGAAGTCTTCGATGGCATCCGCATAATTTCCTGCCTTGAAATTGGCTACTCCTTTCCTCATTGGGTCATCATAGCGTTGGGCAGCTTGCGCAAAATCGCCTTTTTCGCTTAGTTTTTGCCCCTGATAATCAGGAGTGTACCAAAGATCCGCAAACTTGGATCCATCCGTACAGGAAGTAAAAGCCAACAGCACCAGGGAATAGATCACCCATCCTCTTCGGAACCAGAGGAGTAAGAGGGTTGCCATAGGAATCACCAGCAGTAGTCCCATGTCCTGCCAGGCATCGTCTTTTTCCTCGGGTTTTTCGGTGAATTTCAGATTGTCGGAGATCTTTTTGCTGATCAGTGCCACATCACTGTCGTCCAGAGTCAGCTCATGGACGGAAACCCTGTCAATAGAGGAAAGCCGGGAAAGTATCTGACGGTCCAGGGACGAATGCACAGGATTGCCCTCCGAATCTTTGAAAAAAGCCCTCGAATGCGGCATGGGTACCTCCGCTCCCGCATCCGTATTCATCGGGAGAATCTCCACCCGACCGGGATAAGCCTGAACAAAGCTTTGGATCGCTGCAAACTCCGCTTCGTCCACATCATCCGAAAGTACCAGGACTGTCCCCGGCGCATCGGTCACGCTCATCACCGAATCCGCCATTGCAAACGCACCCTCCAAATCAGATCCCGGAAAAGGCATCACATTCGGCGTCAAGCCATCGATATGGCTGGTGATGATCTCGTAGTCCCGCGTCAGCGGCACGATCGTATGGGCCGTCCCCGCAAAACCAATGAGAGCCACGCGCGCCTGTGGATTTTGCTTCAACAGGTCATTGATCTTGAATTTTGCGCGCTCCAGGCGGTTGGGCTGCAAGTCCGTCGCCATCATGCTTTGGGAAAGGTCGAGCAGGATGACCACGGGGGTTTCCAGTTCCTGTCCTGGTACTTCCACCTTCTTCCACGCAGGCCCTGCCAATCCCAAGACCCCAAAACCCAGGGCAAGCATCAGGACGAGCTGCATCACAAACTTGGTTTTCTCACTTCCTTTTTTGATGACATAGGGACGCAGATGCGGCGCGATTACTTTCTTCCAGGCAGTTTCCTGCCTCATACTCAGCAGACCGATCACCACAAAAAGCACTGCCGGCACAAGCAGCCAAAGAAACTGCGGTCTCAGAAAATGGAAAGCCTCCCAATCAATCGGAAAAATCCCGTCAAACATAGCTGTCCTCCTTTCTCTTCAAGCCTTTGATAAGCTGGACCAGAGCCCCCAAGAGAGCACCGAACATCAACAATCCCAAGGCGGCCCCCAAAGGATAATAGTACAGCAAGGTGACGGGTCTGTTTTCCATCTCCTCATACTCAATAGGCTCCAGCTTATTCACCTCATCGTAGATCTCAGACAGTCTGCTTTCGTCTTTTGCCAAAAAATACTGCCCGTTTGTCAACGCTGCGATTTCTTGAAGGGTCTTTTCATCCAGGTCGCTCCCTTCCTTGCCTGGATCACCGATACCGATGGTATAGATGATGATCGAGTCTTTCTTCGCGAGATCGGCAGCATCCAGCGGCAGCACATCGTCACCGGAGTCAATCCCGTCAGTGAGCAGCAGCATCACCTTGGTCTTGATGGTGTCCTTGTCAAACATCCCGACTCCTTTGGTGATCGCCTTGCCGATATGGGTCATCTGCCCGGCCATTCCCACATCTGCCTCGTCGAGCATCTGGGTCACCGTCCCCAGATCGGGGGTGAATGGTGCCTGGATGTACGCATTTGATCCAAAGAAGATCAATCCCATCCGGTCCCCTTTCCGCTTTTGGATAAAGTCGTGCATGACTCCCTTCACCCCATCCCATCTCCTGGCTTTTTGTCCGTCTGTCAGCCAGTCATTCTGGGCCATGCTAAAAGAGATGTCCGCTGCAATCAGAAAATTGCGGGAAGTCTTGACTTTCATCTCCGGCTTGCCTACGAGTTGGGGCGAAGAAAGTGCCGCGAGCAGCAAGATCCAGCTCAGGGTCAATACCAGCCACTGAAAAAAATTCTTTCGCTTCACCAATGCCGATTTTCTGGGCTTTTGGCCGGTATAGGCCAAGGCCCTGTCGTAGGTAGGCAGGGTAATCGATGCACTTTTCATCCGCAGTGGCGGAAGCAGCCAATACATCAGCAGCGGCAAGGGCAGCAGCCAAAATACCCAAAGGTGTGCTATTTCAAAGTTTGACGGCATGTGTTTTTACCCAAAGTTTGGCATTGGACATAATTTGGCGGTGTACATCGGAGGGCAGCGGCTCGTTTTGGTAGATCGCCGACTGAATCTGCTTGTCCTGACCCAGCAAGCGTACGTTTTTGCCGGTAGATTCCAGGAATTTCAGCCAGTCTGTTCCGGAAAGTGTCCCAACCCTTTCCCTCCCGAAAGCATGGATGGCTGTACGCTTCAGTACCACAAAAATCTCCAAGGCCTGGTCTTGCTTGACCAAAGCCAGTCTCTTCAAAGCATCCCTTCGATAGTGGTTTCGTCGATAGTGCCTGTACCAAAAATAGCCCGCGATCATCGCACCAAGGAAAACCAAGCCTCCGAGGATAGGCCATCCAGTCGTTTCAAAGGAGAATCCGACCGGGTCCGGCTCGTACAATTTCCCCAATTCAAATGCTGCGAGTGCATTGGACGAGGTGTCCGTTTTGGCGGCAATGCTGTCTTGCAGAGGGGTCATTTGGCAGGGGTTCTAAAAAGTTGCTTGATCTGCTGCTCGATGGGCTGGACCGTATCAACCTGAAAGATCGGGATCCGGTGCTTTTTCAGCTTTGCCTGAAACTCCCTGAAATCGGTATCAAAACCTTCTTCAAACTTTCTCCGCAGGGATTTTTCCTGACCGTCCACGGCGACTTGGGTTTGCTCATTGCCCGCCACGAACTTCACCGCCGCAATGTCCCGCTCAAACGGATCGACAATCTTGGCCAATATTAAATCATTATGCTGGGAAAGCATCGTGATGGACTTTAACACGTCGGGGGAATAACGGTGAAAATCACCGATGATCAGGATCATGAAATCATGCGTCACGATGTTCTCCGTCTTTGCCGCCGCTTCTTTGAGCAAGTCTTCGAAGTCGCCCGTCTTGTCTTCCGAAAGCTCGTGGTTTCGCTTGACGATATTCTCAAAAAACCGGAGGATATTCCTTCTGTCCCGCTTCGGCAAAACGATGTCAATGCCCTGGTCCGCAAAGACAATTCCTCCCACCCGGTCGCCTTCCTTCAGAATCCTGAAAGCAGCCAAAGCCGCAAGCTCTGCTGCGACAACCGACTTCGTTCTTTTCTGCGAGCCGAAAAACATCGATTTGGACTGATCAACAAGGATTAGCGTGGGCTTTTCCTTTTCTTCGCTGAAAACGCGGGTGTGGGTTTCCCGGGTGCGGGCGGTGACTTTCCAGTCAATGTTCCGGATATCGTCGCCTTTCACATACTGGCGGACCTCCTCAAAATCCAATCCACGTCCCCTGAGTTTGGAGGCATGTTTCCCGCCCATAATACTTTTGACCCGCTGTTTCCTGGCCAGTAAGTCAAAATGATGGGCATACCGCTCCATGCCCAACAAGTCCTTTAGGGAGCAAAAAATATCAGCGGGAAAGGTCGTCTCTTTAGCCATGCCAAGTGATTGATTAAGCCACCACTGCCACTTGCTTGAGAATGCCGTCCAGGACTTGGTCTGCGGTGATTCCATCCGCATTGGCCTCATAACTCAGTATCAGGCGGTGCCGCAGGCAATCGTGGACCACGGCCCGGATATCTTCCGGGGTCACGAAGTCTTTTCCGCCCATCCAGGCATGGGTTCTGGCCGCCCGGTCCAGCGCGATGCTTCCCCTCGGGCTGGCTCCGTAGTCCAGCCATCCATCAAGTTCTTCGCTGTATTTTTTGGGAAATCTGGTGGCAGAGATAATATCCACGATGTATTTCTCCATGGCTTCGGAGATTTTGACCTGATTGATTTCCTTCCTCGCATCAAAAATCACCTGGGGGGAAAGCTTTTCTTTTTGTTCGGATTTTGTGGCTCCCTGCTCATTTCTATTCAGCCGCAGGATGGCAAGCTCGGAGGCGTCGTCGGGATAGCTGATGACCACGTGCATGAGAAACCGGTCCATTTGGGCTTCGGGAAGCGGATAGGTTCCCTCCTGCTCGACCGGGTTCTGGGTGGCCATGACCATGAACAGCGGATCCATTTGGTAGGTCTTGCCGGCTACGGAAACCTGTCGCTCTTCCATGGCTTCCAGCAAAGCCGACTGCACCTTGGCCGGAGCCCGATTGATCTCGTCCGCCAGGATCAGGTTGCTAAAGATGGGGCCTTGCTGAAAGACAAACTTTTCCTTCAGCTCGGGTTGGTAAATCTCCGTGCCCGTCACGTCCGAGGGAAGCAAGTCCGGCGTAAACTGGATCCTGCTCAGTCCGCAGTCCAGCTCGCTCGCAAGCGTCTTGATCGCCCGGGTCTTTGCCAAGCCTGGCAAGCCCTCCAGCAGCATGTTGCCGTCGGCGAGCAAGACCAAGATGAGCCGATCTATCAGATCCGCTTGGCCGATAATGGATTCCGACATCCGTGATTTGAGCTCCTGTATAGCTTCTTGTGGGGTCATAAAGAATAGTTTTAAAAAATTAAAATGATAGGCAACAAAAAAGGTTACCCGGTACTGCCCGGATAACCTTCTATGTACTTCAGGATCAATTTCTGGAAGGAGTCGTCATCTGTTTTAGAACTTCATCTATAGAAAGAGACGAACCTGCCACCGGCGGGAAATCCTTGAAAGTTGACAAGAACTTGGCTGCCTGTTGCTGGGCAGGCACAAAGAGCCACATATTCTCCGCATACCATCTGATATACATCCCGGACTCGGGAGACACTTCATAGGGATCCGCACGCAGGTTGATCGCCAAGGGCCAAGCAGGCTTCATCTTGTAAGCGGTGCTGATGTTCCCTTCCATGGTAGTGAAATGCAGCTTCCAGTCCTGGTAGCGGATTGCATTCAGTCCTCCTCCCTGGTCGAAATAGAAAATTTCCTTTCTGGGGGCTTCGGCCACTTCGCCCTTGAAATAGGGCAAGAGGTTATAGCCATCCAAATGGGCTTTGAACGTCTTGCCGTTTGCCTGATAGCCACTCAGTACTTTTTGGACGATGTTTGGCTCTCCGGCCGCTGCCACCAACGTCGGCATCATGTCCTCGTGGGAGAAGATGTCGTTGTAGACAGTTCCGGGCTTGATCACCCCAGGCCAACGGATGGCGGTAGGCACACGGAAGCCACCCTCCCAAGTCGTTCCTTTTTCGCCTTTAAAGGGCGTAGTGCCTCCATCGGGCCAGGTGATTTTTTCGGCACCGTTGTCTGTGGAATACATGACGATGGTATTGTTGGTGATTCCCAATTCGTCGAGCTTGTCCAACATCCTGCCCACTGCCTTGTCATGCTCGACCATCCCGTCTGCATACAGCCCGATCCCGGTCACGCCTGTGCTTTCACTCTTCAAGTGCGTCCATACGTGCATACGGGTAGCATTTAGCCAGACAAAGAAGGGTTTTCCTTCCGCATGGGCTTTTTCGATAAAGGCAATGGCAGCATTCTCAAACTCCTCATCCACATGTTCCATGCGGGTGCTGGTCAAAGGCCCCGTATCCTGGATATTGCCATCGGCAGTGCTATGGAGCACACCGCGCGGACCGAACTTTTTGCGGAACTCGGGGTCTTTCGGGTAGTAGTATCCTTCCGGCTCTTCTTCTGCATTCAGGTGGTAAAGATTGCCGAAGAACTCATCGAATCCGTGATTGGTGGGCAAATGCTCATCCTGATCGCCCAGGTGGTTTTTTCCAAACTGCCCGGAGGTATACCCCTGGGGCTTCAGCAACTCGGCGATCGTAGGCATGCCGGCCTGAATGCCCTGTTTCGAACCCGGCATTCCGATTGTCAACAGGCCTGTCCTAAACGGATGCTGCCCCAGGATAAAGGCCGCACGTCCGGCAGTACAGGATTGCTGTCCGTACCAATCCGTAAAGATGGCGCCTTCTTTGGCAATCCGGTCGATATTGGGGGTCTTATACCCCATCAGGCCGTTGTTCATGTAGCTGACATTGCTCCAGCCGATGTCATCTCCCCATATTACGAGAATGTTTGGCTTGTTCTGCGCTTGCACCATCAGGGGTGCGAAAAGCAAAAGCAGAACGGCGGTTTTGAAAAGGGAAAGTTTGTGCTTCATAGTTATCTGAATTAAAAGTGATTGGATTCAAAAATTTGCTTTAGTCGATGTTGACTAAACTCAGTATAGCATGGAAAATATAAATTAAAATCTTTGAATATTCCAAGCCAATCGCTAAAAACCAGTTTTAGAATTAAAAAATCCACTGATTAGACTAAAATAAAGACGACTGATAAAGTAGATTTTTATGATATTTCTCAGGCGGTTCGGCTAAAAAAATGCCTATACCGATTTATTTTGTCAGCTATATTCAAAGCAAAGGCGTTTTTTGGAAGGCAAAAAAAATGTCCCGACTTTCTTTCGAAACCGGGACATTTTGAAGGATTGCTTGACTTTTTCAGGTTGTTTTTTGCGCAGCGGCATAGTCCTCTACCGCATTCCAAACCCGAAATACATTTTTGTAGCAGATTTTTTCGATATCCTCTCTGCTGTATCCCCGTTTCAGCAGTTCGGCGATCAGATTGGGATACATGGAGACGTCCTTTAGGCCAGTGGGCAAAGAATCCCCGACTCCGTCGAAATCCGACCCCAGTCCGACATAATCTATCCCTACCAAAGCAACGACGTGATCGATGTGGTCAGCCACTCTTTGCACCGTTGGAAAAGGATTATTGGCCGCAGCATACTCAGCGGCGTAGGCACGATAGGCCGAATCGCTGCGGGAAAGGCTGTTTTCGGCCATATAGTTCACCAGATGCTCCCGAACTTTGGCAGAACCTGCCGCATAGGCCGAGTCAATAAACGATCCCCCAAAATTGATCATCATCACCCCATCATTTTTGGCCATTGCCAGGATCAGTTCGTCACTCATATTCCGTTCAAATCCCGGGGTGAATTTCCTTGCCGAAGAGTGGGAGGCAATCACAGGCACTTTGGTGATCGCCAAGGCATCTCTAAACGTATTGTCGGAGACGTGGCTCAAGTCCACCATGATTCCTACACGGTTCATCTCTGCGACTACTTTCGCCCCAAATTCACTTAATCCGCCATAGGTACCGGTCGTGTCGTAGCTCGCATCCCCTATCAGGTTGTCAGTCCCGTGGGTAAGGGTAATGTATCGGATTCCTTTTTTGTAGAAATATTCGACATTGGCAAGATCATCCTCGATTCCGGCGCCGTTTTCCATCCCCATAGGAAGAGAGATGAGCCCTTTGGCAAAATTAGTCTCGATATCCGCCGGACTGTAGGCCATGGCAAACTTGTCAGGGAAAGTCTCCGCCAATCGCTCGGTCATCCGGATCAGTGAATCTGCCAAGGCTTTGGAAGCGCCCGGACTTTTTTGATTGCCTGCCGGAATATAGATGGACATAAACGGAGCATCGAGCCCCCCTTCTTTGGAGCGGGGATAGTCAAAATTCCCGTCGGGAGTACGGACAGACACATCCAATACTTCCCGCTGCAAAGTGAATCCCCCGACTTTCATCCGGTACGGAAGGTCCACGTGACCGTCCACCATGATGGTGGACTGGGCGATTTCGGTAGCCGCTTTGAGCCGCTCCGCATCAGTCATTTTGGTGTAATCAACGGTTTCGGCTGTAGGAGAGCAGGCGAAAACCGAAGTGGCTAAAAGAGCCAAACAGAGAAGTTTTTTCATAAAATAAGCTTTTCGGACACGGGGAAGATAATTGATTTTCAAAAGCTGAGTTTGGAAAAATCCACCAATGGCCGAAAGTTTTGCGTATTTTTTCAATGGGTTTTCAAAAAATACGCAAATAAATTCTTGATCCAGACTTGTGATTACCCCAAGATCCCAAATTGATCCATTTTCTTTGAATTTTAAATTGCACGGTAATTTTACCAACTTTGACTATACCATAAACCAATCAAATCATGAAATCAACCCTGAAACTGGCAATGATGGGACTTGCCGCCACATCGATGCTAACTAGCTGCGGGCCACAAAAAACCGACGACGTAGTCCACGAGATGCACGAAGTGAAAACTCCCACGCTCACGCTGCTTTGGGAGACTGCGGATTCGCTGATGACCAATGAATCCGTCCTGTTTGATGAGTCCTCCCAAACCATCTACGTGTCCAATATTGGAGGCCAGGATCCGCAGGCCAAAGACGGAAAAGGCTCCATTGGGATCATTTCCAAAGACGGAAAAATCGTCAATGCCAACTGGATTTCGGGCCTAAATGGCCCAAAAGGAATGGCCATCGCCAATGGAAAGCTCTATGTGACCGACATCGACGAACTGGTCGAAATCGACATCGCAGCCTCCAAAGTCTCCAACAAATGGAAAGTGGATGGTGCTGAATTTCTCAACGATGCGGCAGCAAAGGACGGAACGGTCTATTTCACGGACATGGCTACCGGCAAAGTTCACGCTTGGATCGAAGGCACGATCACCACAGTTTCGGAAGGGAACAAATCAATCAACGGCCTGGCCATCGCGAAGGATGGCACCATCTACGGTCTCGATGGGTCGGGGCTAAAGATGTGGAATGAGGACGGCACGTCCACCGTGGTCAATTCCAATGTCACCGGAGGGGATGGGCTGGTCATCCTGGGTGACAGCAAGTTCATCGCATCCAAATGGCAGGGAGAAATCTACTTTGTCAATGACTCCACACAGACACTGATGCTGGACACCAAAGCTGCCGAATCCAACACGGCGGATATTGGATACAATGCTTCGGAAAAAATCATCTACGTCCCCACGTTCTTCAAAAACAAAGTGGCTGCATACAAGTTGGATTATTGATCCACGAAAGTTTCCAAGTCGAAAAGCCTCCCCAACGGAGGCTTTTTTCGTATCTAACCTTGGAAATACCCCCTGCTCGCGTCCCGTATACGGAAACTCAAATACGAAATAGCGTATTTCTATCACATATCAGCGGATTTGTCCGTAACTTGCCAAACATAATCCATAAACTCTTCGGGACTAACCCACCCGGACAAATCAGTTTCCCAATGAAATCAGGCGAAATAAATTACGAATTGGAAAAAAACATAGAGGTCATCTCCCAGTTGGATGACTTGGTTGGCGAGGCGGTGGATACTATTCTTGTCGATCCAGACAAATGCTGGCAGCCATCAGACTTCCTTCCGGATTTCGGAAATTCTGATATCCACGAAGAAATTAAACTCCTCCAAAAAAGATCCGAAGGAATTCCCGATACCGTATTGACTTCCCTGATAGGCAATATGATCACTGAAGAGGCACTTCCCAGCTATCAAACCTATTTCAATATGCTGGAAGGAATCAATCCGGAGCGAAATCTTCTGTCTCCAAGTGGCTGGGTAAGGTGGTCTAAGACCTGGACTGCAGAGGAAAACAGACACGGAGATCTCCTCAACAAATACCTTTACATGACCGGAAGAGTGGATATGAAAGCCGTAGAGCGGACTATTCATAGACTGCTGATGAACGGATTTGACCCAAACTCCGGTGGCGATCCCTACCAAGCCATCGTCTATACTTCCTTTCAGGAAAGGGCAACAAAAATCTCCCATGTCAATACCGGCAAACTGGCAGACATCGCCGGCGACTCTATCTTGGGAAGAATCTGCAAGCAGATAGCCGGTGACGAAGCCAGGCATGAAAAAGCCTATAAATCTTTTATGTCAAGGATCTTCGAGATCGATCCAAATGGTGCAATCATCGCTTTTGAAAAACTAATGCGAAAGCAAATCGTCATGCCGGCGGTTTTGATGGGGGAAGGCAGCTCAAATCCTTCTTTGTTTGTCCAGTTCTCCGAGATCACCCAAAAAGTAGGGATCTATACCAGTTGGGACTATGCCCGGATCATCGAGCATCTGGTGAGCCTTTGGAAAATCGAAGCACTTACAGGCCTGGATGCCGCTGCTGCAAAAGCCCAAGAATACCTTTCCAAGTTGGCCGAACGCTATATGCGAGTGGCCGACAGGATGAAAGCCCCCGACGAGGTCAAACTCGCCTGGCTAAAGTAAACCATCCGAACCCATGAAAAGTCCTTCCGCAACGAAGGACTTTTTTTGTGCTATCTTGTTTCAAACTGCATTTCGAAAATGATGAGAAAAACACTTGGCTGGCTTTGCCTTTCTCTTTTCCTGGCCTCTGCCACCTTTGGGCAAGACCTGACCGTCGATTCTGACAGACTTCACGAAAGCCTGATGAATCTCTCCGCCTACGGCAAAAATGCCGCCGGAGGTTCGGATCGGGTGGCTTATAGCCGACATGATCTTGAAGCCAGAGAATATGCCAAAAGCCTGATGAAGGCTGCTGGATTGGAGGTTTCGGTGGATTTTGCCGGAAATATCATCGGCAGAAAACCCGGGAAAAATCCGGATCTCAGACCGATCGCCTTTGGTTCACACATTGACGAAGTCCCAAATGGGGGCGATTATGACGGACCGGTTGGATCGATGGGCGCGATAGAAGTCGCGAGAACTTTGTCTGAAAAAGGAATCGAAACCGAGCATCCTTTGGAAGTAGTCATTTTTGCCAACGAGGAAGGGGGCGTAGTCGGGAGCCGCGCCATGGTCGGCAACTTGGGCAAAGAAGCGCTGCAAGTGGTCAGCAGCAGCGGCCTGACACAGTACGAAGGCATCAAGCTTTTGGGAGGCAATCCGGATCGTATTGCCGAAGTAAAGCGAAACCCCGGAGAATTGGCGGCTTTTTTGGAGCTGCACATTGAGCAGGGCGGAATCCTGGATTCCGAAAAACTGGACATCGGCGTCGTGGAAGGCATCGTTGCCATCGAATGGTGGGAGTTCACTTTTACCGGAAAAGCAAATCATGCCGGCACCACGCCCATGGACCGGCGAAAAGACCCCATGTTGCCCGCTGCCCGTTTTGTCTTGGCAGTCAACGAAATCGTCACCGGCTACGAGGGACGACAAGTCGGGACAGTCGGCAAAATCCAGGCTTTCCCCGGTGCGGGAAATGTGATTCCCGGCGAGGTGAGAGTCACCGTAGAGCTCCGTGACCTTTCCTCCGAAAAGATCTGGAAAATCTATTCGGACATCGAGAAGAAAGGAAAACAGTTGGCTGCCGAAAGCCAGACAAAACTGGACATCAAACACATAGAAGTCGCCAGCAAGCCTGCAATCGCCGATCCGATGATCCGCGAGATCATCGGATCCCAAGCGGAAAAGTTGGGACTTTCCACCAAAAGCCTGCCCAGCGGCGCAGGACACGACGCACAGGAACTGGCACACATCTGCCCCATGGGGATGATCTTTGTCCCCAGCAAAGACGGGGTCAGTCATGCGCCCGCCGAGTTTTCTTCCAAAGAGGACATCGCCAACGGAGCCAATGTCCTGCTCCACACGATACTCGAACTGGACAAAAAACTGAAGTAAATCCCCATTGTTTGGGAAGCCAAAACTTTTTCACCCCCCATTTCATTGTATAAGCAAACCTGAGAGCACATGAGAACTGTCAAGACAATCCACAAAGCCGAATATCGGCCCATCGCAGATCTGGTGACTTATAGCCCGATGCCTACAGCCAGACTTCAGCAGATCGATCCGTTCATCTTTCTCAATCACCACGGATTCCAAACCTATCCTGCAGGCAATCAGGGATTGCCGTTTGGCCCGCATCCCCATCGGGGGATGGAGACGGTGACCTTTATCCTGGAGGGGGACATCATGCACAAAGACTCCTCCGGCCATGAATCCGTGATCGGTCCCGGAGGGGTGCAGTACATGACGGCAGGCCGGGGCTTGATCCATGCGGAAGTTTCCAGCGACGCATTCAAGCGAAACGGCGGTAATCTGGAGATCCTGCAGCTTTGGCTAAACCTGCCGGCAGCAAAGAAGATGATAGACCCCCAATACGTCGGATTGCAAAAAGAGGAAATCCCAACACTCGACTTGGATGGCGGAAAAGTAAAAGTCCAACAGCTCTTTGGCGAATGGAATGGGGTAAGCGGCGGTTTTGAAGGGACTTGCCCCCTGACCATGAGCACCATTTACCTGGAAAAAGGGGGCAAGTTTGAAAAAGAAATCCCGGCCGGGGAGAATATCTTTTTTTACCTCGTCAGAGGCACTTTAAACGTCAATGGAACTGAGGTCAACCTTCGCCATTT
The DNA here is from genome assembly GCA_964530015.1 of uncultured Limnohabitans sp. Lineage (GTDB taxonomy): Bacteria > Bacteroidota > Bacteroidia > Cytophagales > Cyclobacteriaceae > Algoriphagus. The sequence goes on from CAZGYC010000027.1 coordinate 45,789, forward strand.
GGTCGAATTTGGCAATTCCGGTGAGAAGATCGAAGTGGAGGCACTGGAAGACTCCATCCTGATCTTGGGCCACGCCTTGCCATTCCACGAACCGATCGTGGCCCAGGGACCTTTTGTCATGAATACGCAACAACAGATTCAGGAAGCTTATCGGGATTATCAGGCCGGAAAGTTCGGCTCCTGGAACCACTGATCAACTGTCAATGATGTCCTGGGAGATCAGTTTGTAGATTTCGGCGAGTGATTCGTTGTAGTTGAGAAACTGATGGTGATCCTCCAGGGTTTCGTAATCTTCCCGGACGGCCGGTCCTGTTTGGGCGTTTTTGGCACCGATCTGGAGGCTTTTTGAGATCGTCTCGATGATCAAGGGCTTGAGCATCTCAAAGTCCAATCCCTGCCTTCTCATGATCTCCTCCGCTATCCGGATCATGTGGTTGGTAAAGTTGCCTGCAAAAACCGCCGCGACGTGCACTCCCTTCCGGTCTTTGGAGCGAACGGTATAAGTCAGCGGGGACAGGCTTTTCGCCAGCTTTTTCAGCTTTTGCAAGGTCTCCTGATCCTCCGCTTCCAGTAGGAAAGGCACCTCGTCGAATTCTATTTTTCTGCCCTTGGTAAAAGACTGGAGCGGATATAAGATCCCCGTGAAACTCGCCGAGCTGTAGCCCAAAACATCCAGCGGCATCGTCCCCGAAGTATGGACCAAGATGCTTCCTTCAGGCAAAATCACTTCATCGGAAACTTCCGGAATAGCCGCATCCTTCACTGCAAGGATAAAAATCCGGGCCTTGCTTTCTGAAAAATCCAAGTCATCCTTTGGTTCTGCAGCGTAAACCCGCTCCGTGATTTGGGCAGCTTTTTCGATATCCCTCGCATAGACTTCCGTGATCTCGTGACCCGCATCTTCCAATGCCGGAGCCAGATGCCAGGCCACATTTCCAGCTCCCAAGATGGCAATTTTGAACTTCATGGCGGAATTAAGCCAATTTTAGACAAAAGAAAAAGCCATCCCAAGTGATTCGGGATGGCTTCTTTGCTTAACGTATTGTTCTTATCAAATGTGTAACGCCCTGTTGTCAGTAGCTGCCAGGCAGGCTTCCTTGAAGGCTTCTGTATAGGTCGGGTGAGCATGGGACATCCTGGCGATATCCTCAGCGGAAGCGCGGAATTCCATGGCGACCACTGCCTCGGCAATCATGTCGGCAGTCCGTGGCCCGATCATGTGGACGCCCAGGATTTCGTCTGTTTCGGCATCTGCCAGGACTTTCACCAAGCCATCCGTATCCATGGATGCCCTGGCTCGGCCAGAAGCCAGGAATGGAAATTTTCCGGTTTTGTATTTTCGCCCCTGCTCCTTGAGCTGCTCCTCGGTATAGCCGACAGCAGCCACTTCCGGCCAGGTATAGACCACACCGGGGATCAGGTTGTAGTTGATATGCGGCTTTTGGCCGACCAAGGTCTCGGCCACGAATACGCCTTCTTCCTCCGCTTTGTGGGCAAGCATGGCGCCTTTGACCACGTCGCCAATCGCGTAGATGTTTGGCACATTGGTCTGCAGACGATCGTTGACTTCGATCTGGCCTCGGTCGGTGATTTTCACTCCGGCGGCTTCGGCGTTCAGGCCATCCGTGTAGGGTCTTCTGCCGATAGAAACTAGGACATAGTCTCCTTTCACCTCGATCACTTCCCCCTTGCCATTTTCAGCCTTCACGGTGACTTCCTTGCCGGCATTTTCGACAGAAGTGACTTTATGTTTGAGGTAAAATTCAAAGCCGATCTTCTTCAGGGATTTCTGAAGCTCTTTGCCCATCGTTCGGTCCATCGTTGGGATCAGGGAATCCATGAACTCGATCACGGAGACTTTTGCTCCGAGGCGGGCATAAACAGACCCCAACTCCAGCCCGATCACCCCACCGCCGATTACGACCAGATGCTTTGGGATTTCCTTCAGCTTCAACGCTTCCGTGGAGGTGATCACCCGGTCTTTGTCCAGCTTGATAAAAGGCAGTGTCGAAGGCTTGGAACCCGTGGCGATGATGATGTTTTTGCCCTGGATCTCCGAAGCAGAGCCATCGTCTTTGGTGACTTTCACGGTCGTAGCATTCACAAACGAACCCAGGCCTTGATGGACATCGATCTTGTTTTTCTTCATCAGAAACTGGATCCCATCCACATTCTGCTTCACCACTTCGTCCTTGCGGGCGATCATTTGGGTAATGTCCGCGCTGAGATCCGACAGGTTGATCCCGTGGGTTTTGAAGGTGTGGGCAGCATTGTGATAATGCTCTGAGGAGTCCAAAAGTGCCTTGGAAGGGATACAGCCCACATTCAGGCAGGTGCCTCCCAGGGTTGGGTATTTTTCAACAATGGCGGTTTTCAATCCAAGCTGTGCGCAGCGAATGGCTGCTACATACCCTCCTGGACCGGAGCCGATTACTATGACGTCGTACATTTTAATTTAGATTTTAGACGCAAGACACAAGATTCAAGACTTGGTCGTCGCTGGTTAAAAAAACGGGGATGGGAGTGCTCCAGCCCCTCGTAAATCGTATTTCGTAAATCGTAAATCCTAGACTCCAAACAACAGCCTCGTCGGATCCTCGAGCAATTGCTTCACGCGAACCAGGAAGCTGACGGATTCGCGGCCGTCGATGATCCGGTGATCGTAGGAAAGTGCCAGATACATCATCGGACGGATGACCACTTGGCCGTTTTCGGCCACCGGCCGCTCCACGATATTGTGCATGCCCAGGATGGCAGACTGCGGCGCATTGATGATCGGAGTGGACATCATCGAGCCGAATATGCCACCGTTGGTCAGGGTGAACGTTCCTCCTGTCATCTCTTCGATGGAAAGTTTGTTGTCTCTTGCCTTGCCGGCAAGTCTCACGATTTCCTTTTCGATCTGATCAAAACTCATGGATTCCGCATTTCTGATTACGGGAACCACCAAACCTTTTGGAGCTGAAACCGCCACCGAGATGTCGCAGAAATCATTGTAAACGATTTCTGTTCCGTCAATCTGGGCATTTACCGCTGGCCATTCCTTCAGAGCCACACAAACGGCTTTGGTAAAGAAGGACATGAAGCCCAAGCCCACCCCGTGCTTTTCCTTGAACTGATCCTTGAACTTGGATCTGAGATCCATGATCGGCTTCATGTTCACCTCATTGAAGGTGGTGAGCATGGCGGTTTCGTTTTTCACGGCAACCAAGCGACGGGAGACGGTCTTTCGCAGGGAAGACATCTTCTCCCTTCTCACGTTTCTGGAGCCTGGCACTGCCGGTACCGGAACGGGTTCCGATTTTGGAGCAGGAGTCGAAGTCTGGGCGGCTGCGGCTGGTTTTTGGGCAGTCACCGCGTCTTCCTTGGTGATTCGTCCGTCCTTGCCAGTTCCGGCAACTGCGGCGGGAGCGATGCCTTTTTCTGCCAAAATCTTGGATGCGGCAGGTGACGCATGGCCAGAAGCATAGGTAGAGGCAGAAGCGGGTGCTGAGGAGGTAGCGACAGGAGATTCAGGAGCTGGCGTAGAAGCCTGGGATGGAGCAGCGTCCGTCACTTCGATCTTGCAGATCAGGCCGCCGATTTCCAGCACATCGCCTTCCTTGGCTACATGTCTCAAGATCCCGGCAGCTTCAGCAGGAAGTTCGAACGTTGCTTTGTCTGAATCCACCTCGGCGATGATCTCATCCAAAGACACGAAATCCCCGTCCTTTTTGATCCAGTTTGCCAAGGTCACCTCGGTGATGGATTCACCGACGGTGGGGACAATCATCTCCTTCACTTCACCGCCAGCCGAAGGTTTTGGGGCAGGAGCCGCAGCAGCGGTCGATGCCACCGGAGCGGAAGCTGCCGGACTTTCTCCGTCTTCGATTACGCAGATCAGCCCACCGATCTCAACGGTATCGCCTTCCTGAGCCTTAATTCTCAGGATTCCGGCAGCCTCGGCGGGAAATTCAAAAGTTGCTTTGTCAGACTCCAACTCGCAGAGTATTTCATCCAACTGCACGGTATCTCCGTCTTTTTTAAACCATTGCCCAACGGTGACTTCAGAGATGGATTCTCCCACAGTGGGTACTTTCATTTCTTTGCTCATGGTTTTTTGTTTTTCCCTTCGGGTTATTTTGGAAGGAGGTTCAAGATGAATTTTTGTTCAAAAACAGCCCCGGACAAAACCGGGGCTTTGATCAAGATTAGATTTTTAGTGCTTGGGAAACAATGGTTTTCTGCTCCTCCACGTGGACTTTGTTGTATCCGGTGGCCGGGGAAGCACTTGGTTTCCTTGCGATCAGCTCCATCGGAAGCTCTTTGTAGAGCAGTCTGAGCAGATAGTTCCAATACCCCATATTTTCGGGTTCTTCCTGTACCCAAACCACCTCGGCGCCTTTGTACTGCTTCAGCACCTCCAGGATTTGGTTTTTGGGCAGCGGATGGAGCTGCTCTATGCGCACAATCGCCACGTTTTTGACCTTTTCTTTTTCTCTCGCTTCTTCCAGGTCGTAGTACACCTTTCCCGTACAAAGAACCACGCGCTTCACGTCTTTTGCCGCCACCGTGGTGTCGGGAAGCACTTCACGAAAATTCCCGGAGGTAAATTCGGAGATTGGAGAGACCACCTTCGGATGTCTAAGAAGAGACTTTGGAGACATCACGACACAGGGCTTTCTGAATTCCCAAGTCAGTTGTCTTCTCAGCAGGTGGAAAAAGTTGGAAGGCTCGGTGATATTGGCCACGACCATGTTGTATTCGGCAGAAAGCTGCAAAAACCGTTCTGGCCGTGCATTGGAGTGCTCCGGCCCCTGGCCTTCGTATCCGTGGGGGAGAAGCATGACCAAGCCGTTCATCTTCTGCCATTTGGATTCTCCGGACGAAATGAACTGGTCGATCATGGTCTGGGCACCGTTGGCAAAGTCTCCAAACTGTCCTTCCCAAAGCGTCAGGGCGTTGGGATTGGCTATTGCGTAGCCATATTCAAAGCCCAGAACCGCGTATTCGGAAAGCAGGGAATTGTAGATATGGAATTGGCCTTTTCTGTCTTTCATCTCTTTGAGCGAATTGAAAGGCTGATTGGTGTTGGCGTCGTGGATCACCGCATGGCGGTGTGAGAACGTCCCGCGCTGCACATCCTGCCCGGTTAACCTTACGGTCTTTCCTTCCAAAAGAAGGGAACCGTAAGCAAGCAGTTCGGCAGAAGCCCAATTCAGCTCCTTGGTTTCAAAGAACATGTCCTTTCGCTGCTTCATCTGGGCTTCGATCTGTTTGATCGGCTTGAAACCTTTCGGCACAAAGGTCAGCGCATTGGCGACTTTTTCGATGGCCTCGGGAGAAATGCCCGTTGCCGGGGATTTCTCGAAATCCTCGGGATTGGACCTTCTCAGGTTTGCCCATTCCCTTTCAAACTTGGTGGCCTGATAGGGAAGCGGCTTCTCCTTCACCATGTTGAGTCGATCCTGAAGCAACTGGCGGAATTCCTCGTCCATCTGGGCGGCAATTTTTGCATCAAAATCACCCCGCTCAGTCAATCTCTTGACATAAATCTCCCTCGGATTGGGATGCTTGGAGATGATGTTGTACAGCTCAGGCTGGGTAAACTTAGGCTCATCGGACTCGTTGTGCCCATGACGCCGGTAGCAGACCATGTCGACGAAGATGTCTTTGCTAAACTTCTGACGGTATTCTGCCGCGAGTTTGGAGGCAAATACGACTGCTTCGGCATTGTCACCATTTACGTGGATGACCGGAGCGTCGATGATCTTGGCTACATCGGTACAATAGATAGAGGACCTGGCATCATCAAAGTCCGTGGTAAATCCCACCTGGTTGTTGATCACAAAATGGATCGTACCGCCGGTATTGTAACCTTTCAAGCCCGCCATCTGGGTGACTTCATAGACAATCCCCTGCCCGGCGACAGCGGCGTCTCCATGGATCAGGATCGGGAGGGCTCTGGTCGCGTCATGCTTGTGGGCATGGTCGATCTTGGCTCGGACAAATCCCTCCACCACGGGATTTACAGCCTCCAAGTGAGAGGGGTTTGGCGCGAGCTTCAGGTGGACCTTGTTGTTTTCAGGGGTGATGATATCGGAGGAGTAGCCCATGTGGTACTTCACATCGCCGTCGCCCATGGTCAGGTCCGGCTTGGCAGTCCCCTCGAATTCAGAGAAAATCTGCTCATAGGTCTTGCCCATGATGTTTGCCAGGACATTCAGGCGGCCGCGGTGGGCCATCCCGATCATTACTTCCTGCACGCCGTGCTGTGCTGCAGTGTTGATTACGGCATCCAAAAAGGGAATCGTACTTTCACCGCCTTCGAGGGAAAACCGCTTTTGGCCGAGGTATTTGGTATGGAGGAAATTCTCAAAAACAACCGCCTGGTTCAGTTTAAAAAGAATGCGTTTTTTCTCGTCGTGGGAGGGATTGAATGCCAGGGCTTCTTTTTCCACCTTGGTTTTAAACCAATCGAGGATTTCGGCATCCCGGATGTACAAAAACTCAAAGCCGATGGCCCCCTCGTAGATCGTCTTAAGCGCTGATAGAATCTCCGCCAGCGTGGCATTGCCAATTCCTATCTCGTTTCCCGCCTGAAACACCGTGCCGAAATCTTCCGGCCCCAATCCGAAATTTTCCGGATCGATCATCGGCTTCCGGTCCCTTCTCTCCCTTACCGGATTGGTCTTGGATCTCAGGTGGGCCCTGGACCGATAAGCGTGGATCATCGCACGCACTTTGATCTCCTTGGGCAATTGCTCCATGTCCATGATGGTGCCCGGAGACACAACAGCCGCGCTTTTGGCCGAAGGCGGGGCTGTTTGGGCCACCGAAGATGCCCCGTTTTCCCCCTGGCCGTAATTGGCCAACGCGAAATCAAAACCGTCGAAAAATTCCTTCCAGCTTGGGTCTATCGAGGCGGGGTCGTTTTTGTAGGATGCGTAGAGCTCATCGATATACGAGACGTGCGCATTGGCGATAAAAGAGAATTTATCCATGTTGAGTTTGTCAGAACCATGCAAAGCTAAGGCCTGCGCACTGCATTAAAAAATTGCTTATTTGCTTTAACAAATATTAATTTCAAGCCCTTGATCTCATCGGGTAGGAGAAACGGGATTAGCTCCCGTTTCGACCTCCCACACCACCGTACG
>CAZGYC010000028.1:0-52690 GCA_964530015.1 uncultured Limnohabitans sp.
GTTGTTTTGAAATTGGACTGAGCCTGGAAACAGCGATTGCAAATCCGAGGGGATAACAGGGTGGAATTGCTCCCACTATCGCGGATTAGGATCAGCGTCAATTTGGCCTTAAGACAAGGAAGGAATAGATTACGCCGGGTTGTGAACTTTATTTTAAGGGGTTTCAACAAACTGAATATCGGTCGTTTTCGTTCAGACTACCGTTCGCTGAGCCATTCGAGATTTCGCCTGTCCATGGCTTCCTGTGAAATCAATTCTCCGGTCTTGATGTCTTCCTCGCTCATTTCAAGCATTGCTTTCTGGGCATCGGTCAGTTTTACCGGGCCTGCATCCGACTTGCTGGATGAGATCAGTCTGTCCAATGCTTCGAGAAACTCCCTATTCGAAATAGTCAGGATTTTTTCGATTAATCCACTTTTGATTTGATCAAGCGTTGCCATGATTTTTCAATTTGCCTGTTTAAATATCCAAAAATTTTTGGATTCGGCCGGGAAAAAACGAAAGCAAATCCGGAGGGATAACAGGGTGGAATTGCTCCCGATGGCTATCGCGGATCCCACCCAGCGTCCCGAGATCTTTCAACGCTAAAGTTAAAAATTCACTACGCCTCGTTGGGACTTTAGGGTTGCACGTTTCTCCGCCTGAGGCAAAGACCGTACTGGCGATTTGTTGTTTTTTCGTTTGCTGTCAGTTACTTGTTTTTCTAACTCCGTCTTGTATCGCTGCCTCAAGAATGTCAAGGTGTATATCCTTCAACGTTTTGAATTTGATGCAGTAGCCCGTCACACTTGCTTTGCCTATCGTCTTTCCGTAGGTATCTGGCAAATACTTTTTGTCTTGAATACCCATGACATAAACTGAAATTCCGGTAGTGTTTCCACTGATGCCCACTTGATAAAAGTCTTTGGTTTTTCCGTCTGCATAGTGGATCGTTTGGATACCATATCCAATGTTGGGGTTGGAGACCACTTTCCCTTTCCCGTCTTTGCCGTCCAAGAACCATAATCGGCATTTGGGTAATAGTTGAAGTATGCGATTGTGCAATGCTTCAAGGTCCGCCCGCTTTGATTCAGGTTGGCTGTCGATATACTGTTTGATTTGGTCTTGTATGTCCATGGTTTCCATTCTTAAATGCCAAGCCAGCTTCTGGGATATTGGCAGGGAGATTGGGAAAAGCGAATTGCAATTTCGAAAGGATAGAAGGGATTGATTGACCCAACGTCCTCTGGTTTTTTGGCTGTCACTGATAGGTCTGATTTTGAGGCCAGCCTTTTGGTGAATTTTCCCAGGACTCTTGCCTGCCATAGGGCGTCAGGTCCAGGTAGTTGTAGTGGGTGCCCAATAGGTCTGTACCTCTGGCAAAGGCCGAGTAGGTATGATAGACGGCATCCCCGTCCCGCAGGAAAATACTTTTGCCGGGAAGGTCACCGGCGTAGTCTTTCAGGAATTTCAAATCGATTCCCTGATAGTTGTATTCCATGTTTCGATTGGGATCCAGGGTGGCCTGGAAATCGTAATTGAAATCATTGTTTTGGGAGGAATAAAACGGAAAATCCCAGCCGTTTTTTTCTTTCTCCCGGAGAATCCGCTCTTGCGGCGCGCGGCAGATGGCGACGAGGGTCACGCTCTTTTGGTGCAGCTTTTCCAGGAGCACCCGGTTGTAGTTTTGATTGGCTTCCAAAGAACATCCGGGACAAAACTTAGACGGCTCATCAAAATACATGAAATCGAGCATGACGACGAACGTCACACACTGGGATGGTTATCTGCCATGCGAGATTCCATGTGGCCAATAAAAATCAAATTATAAACACATGAAATGGTGAACGATAAGCTGCCACCGGCCTTCAAACATATCCAGCAGGGAGATTTCGCCTTCGGGGCCTTCAAAGCGGTAATTTTTTTCTACCGGCGCCATGGGCATCCTTCTCCGCGCCGCCCTCACGACGTCGAGCTGCCTGGTCGCTTCCTTTTCTTTTTCCAGGAGTGATTTTCTCTCCTCAAGCCATTGCTTTCTGCTTACGATAGTTGGAATCGCCCGATTGTCCATAGTTCTATAGTTTGGATTTTGTTGTTTTCTGAATTTTTGAAGCTGGAGAAGCTTGCCGGACTAGGGTCCCTTTCTGTCCTGAAGTTATTCCGGAATTGTAAGAATCAGGCAGTGAAAAAACGACAATGTGTGGGGTGTATTCCGACAGTTTGGGTTTGCTGAACCTGGGAAAAGATCCGGGGAAATCATTGAAAAATTCAGTCTGGCTATGGGGCTTATGAACTCAACGATTGGAGTTCAGAACTCGTCGATTGGACTTGAGAACTCGACGCTTGGACTTGAGAACTCGACAATTGGAGTTCGGAAGTCGGCGTTTGGAGTTCGGAAGTCGAAAGTTGGACTTTTGAAGTGGGGAGGGGTACTTCCGAAGTACCCCCCTCCACTTCCGAACTGAACTCACTGAGTTCTGAACCGAACTGGTTAGGTTAAGAAGTGAACTCACTGAGTTCCGAACCGAACTTATTCAGTTAAAAGATGAACTGACTGACTTCGGAACCGAACTGGTTCAGTAAACAGATGAACTGTCTGAGTTCCGAACTGAACTGGTTCGGTTAAAAGGTGAACTGACTGAGTTCCGAACTGAACTGGTTTAGTAAAAAGGTGACCCGAGTAGGTTCGGAACCTGCCTGGGTAGGTTACATAGTAGAGTTAGCGGATGTTTGGATTGGGAAATGGATCGAATTGTAAATTCTAAGGGATAGGAGGGGAATTGCAAATTCCTCCCAGCGTTCATCGAACTTCAAGACTTAAAAGAAAAAGACTACGCCTACCTTAGATTTATGCATTGGACTATTCTAAGTTTTTGGAGTATTCAAAAAGTCAGTAAATTCTTTTGGTTAAGAGGGAAACAAGCGACTCATCTACGCCTAGGAATAAGATTCATCCCTCTGCTCGAAGCTTGCTTCCCCTCTGAACCCAAGGCCTGTATAAGAGCTTGTCAACGTTAAGGTTATTAGGTTCCGGTTCAGATTCTTAACCTCCAGTTTTATTGTCCATTTTAAAATTACAAAACATCATGGAATTTGAAAACTTCATTGGAATCGACATCAGTAAAGCTCTTGATCTTGCATTAGCTACTAAGGATGGTGTACTGATCGAGTTGAATCTTAAGAATGACCGTCAGATTATTGAGAGAGCATTGAATAAGTTGAGAAAGGAAAGTCAGATAGAATGGGAAAGGACACTGATTTGTGCAGAACATACCGGACATTTTGGAAACAAGTTAATTGATGTATCAGTCAAACTTGGACTCAAATTATGGATGGAGTCTGCTTATAAAATCATTCATTCCCAGGGGCTGATTAGAGGGAAAAATGATCGAACAGATGCCCTCCGAATTATGGAATATGCCAGGAGATATCAGGATAAAGTGACGCTGCTGACTCCTACACCAAAAAGTATCGAGCTGTTAAAACGCCTTTCGGCTGAAAGAGACCTGATTGTTAGGGATTTGGCAAAATTCAAGTCGCAGTTAAAACAGGAGGTAGGTTTCTTTGAAAAAGAATACTTTTCGGAGAAAAAGAAAAGGATCGAAAAACTGATGAAAGCCAATGAAAAAGTCCTGAAAGAGGTGGAATATCAAATTGATCAAATTTTAGATTCAGATTCTGAGCTCAAGAAAAATCTGGATCGAATTACAGCCATCGAAGGAGTGGGAAGACAAACAGCAGTAGCTACTCTGGTGGCAACTGAAAACTTTACCAAATTCACTGACCCCAAAAAGTTCGCCTGTCATTCTGGATGCGCCCCATTCCGATATGAATCAGGGACCAGCCGGAGATCAGCCCATAGAGTCTCCCATAAGGCTGACAAAAACCTCAAACGAATCTTCCATATGGCAGCAGTATCAACATTAACCCAAAAAGGAGAACTAAGGCAATATTACGACCGAAAAGTAGCCGAAGGGAAGAATAAAATGTCAGTAATCAATGCAATAAGAGCCAAACTCATTGCACGAATTTTCGCAATCATCAATCAAAGTCGAGAATATGAGAAAAATTATATCCATCCCCTTGCTTAAACCATAAGAGTAGAGGGGGTGTTGAGATTTCTAGGGATTGATGGATTTCCTAATTGAGAATTTGGATCGAATTGCAAATTCCACCCAGCGTCAAACTGAACTTCAAGGCTTAAAAGAAGTAGACTACACCTAGCCGGGGTATGACTTTTTTAATTGCAAAATTGTTTTATTAATTCATAAACTCCTTCAAGACCTAATTCCCCAGCCATAGAAAGATCAATGCAACCACTATCCTTTTGACCTAAAATAATTTTAGAAGATCCTCTATGGAAATATGCATATTTTTCTTTAGGGTTAATTTCAATTGCTTTTGTGCAGTCTAAAATGGCTCCCCTGTAATCCTCAAGATTATACTTGGATTCTCCCCGTTTATTATATGCACTATTGTGATTGGGTTTAAGTTCAATTACTTTATTAAAGTCTGCTATTGCACCTTTATTATCATTAATTTCAATTTTCAAGCAACCTCTTAGGAAGTATGCACTTTCATTATTAGTGTCAAGATTTATTGCCTTGTTAGCATCTGAAATTGCTCCATAATAGTCTTTATTTGCATATTTCTCTAACCCATCAACTAGATATTTTGTTGAATTTTGACTAAATGATTGAGATGTGATTAAAAAAAACAATAAATAGAATGTTAATTTTTTCATAATTTATTTGCTTTATACTTTAGTGGTTGATTTGCCTAGCTTGAATTTTAAAAAGAGTCCAAGAGTTCCGTCATGTTGGCTACTGCCCCAAGGTTTTCCATATTGTTTAAAGCCTGACTTTTTTAATACTTTAATCATAGGATTATTTTTATATATTTCAGTTGAAGCCATTATGTTTTCATTTTCCTTTCCTATTAGCAATAATCTAGTAATTGTTGATGAAATACCTAGTCCCCGGAAATTTTCTTCAACATATAAATATCCAAGTTCCCAATCGAATTTTTTCGAAATATTATTTAGATCAGCTTTTTCAGCAGTAAAATCGGATTTTGTTTTTGGTTTAATTGCTCCAATCCCAACTATCTTTTTGTCTGCAATACAAAATAGGATTTGACGGCATGCAAGTATCCTTTTCTCTGTAGGTGCTTGCACTTTTTTTTGCTTTATAAGTAGTTTTAGAAATGCATTTGCATGTTCCTTAGTGATATCTATTTCATTTATCATTTTAAAATTTAATTCATCCATATTTTTTTTGACATTTTTGTAAATATAAATACATTATACTTTAGTACTATACATCACCATCACCACCCGATTTGGAATATACAGATGGGCGATCTGATCCGAGTCGGTGGCATAGACGATGGCCTTGTCCAGCCGATCAAAGCCACCGTATTCTTTTTCATCCGAATGCAGGGTAATGCGATAGCTGTCCTGAGCGGGCATGCGGATCGGAAAGCCGAAGAAGGACTCGGTCGGGTGAAAGGAAAAGACGAAAACCATATTTCCCCGCTCGTATGCGATAATTTTCTTATCCGGATCCAGGTAGAGCTGGACTGCGGGAGGGGCGGAGAGGAGTTGGTGATCCTTGGCGAGCTGGATCATGGCTTTGTCCCAGAGATCGAGTTGCTGATAGCGTAGGAGCGGATCGTCGACCAGAGACCATTGGCGACGGGCGTGTTGGTAGCTCCAGTCGTTGCCCAGTCGCGGGAAGTCCACCCACTCGGGATGCCCGAATTCGTTGCCGATAAAGTTCAGATAGCCCTCGCCGCCCAGCGACAGCGTGACCATGCGGATTAGCTTGTGCAGGGCGATGCCCCGGTCCACGACAAGATTTTGCTCCAGCACGGTCATGGAGAAGTACATCTCCTTGTCCATCAGCCAGAAGGCGATGCTTTTGTCCCCGACCAGCGCCTGATCGTGGCTCTCGGCGTAGGCGATGGACTTTTCGTGTCTGGGGCGGTTGGTCAGCTCATGCCACAGCTCAAACAGGTCCCACTGCTCGTCCAGTTTGTGCTTGAGGGTTTTGATCCAGAAGTCGGGAATACCCATCGCGAGCCGGAAGTCGAAGCCGATCCCGCCGTCTTCCACTTTGCGGCACAGCCCCGGCATCCCGCTGACCTCCTCGGCGATGGAGATGGCCTGGGCATGAAAGCCGTGGATCAGGGTATTTGCAAGCTGAAAGTAAAGCAATGCATCGTCATCCACACCCGAATCAAAGTACTTGTCGGCAGAATCGAATGATGTCAGGCCATGGTGGTGGTAGAGCATGGACGTCGCACCGTCAAACCGGAATCCGTCGAAGTGAAACTCCTCCATCCAATAGCGGATGTTGGAGAGCAGAAACTGCTGCACCTCCCACTTGCCGTAGTCGAAGAGCTTCGAATCCCAGCCCTCGTGGTAGCCCCGGTCTCCGGGATGGAAGTATTGGTGCTCACTTCCGTCAAACTCGTTAAGTCCTTCATTTACATTCTTCACCGCATGGGAATGGACGATGTCCATGATCACCGCGATGCCCATTTGGTGGGCGGTGTTGACCAGGGACTTGAGCTCCTCCGGTGTCCCAAAGCGGGAGGTCGGCGCAAAGTAGTTGGAGACGTGGTAGCCGAAGGAGCCGTAGTAGGGATGCTCCATCACCGCCATGAGCTGGATGGCATTGTAACCCCCGGCTTGGATGCGGGGCAGGATCAGTTCTTCAAATTCCCGGTAGCTACCGACTTTTTCCTCCTCCAGGGCCATGCCCACATGCGCCTCATAGATCAAGGGCATTGCTGCGGCCTCGTGGAGGGAAAAGGACTGGTCGGTCCAGGAGAAGGCTTCGGTCTGAAACCAGAGCTGCCCGGCAAAGTCGTGCGTCACTTCGTCTTGGATCACCCGTCGGATATAGGCGGGAATCCGGTCCAGATCCGTGTCATTGGTACCCAAAACCCGGACTTTGATCTTGCTCTGGTGGACAAAGGTGTTTTTGTACTCTTCGTAGGGAAGGAAGATCTCCCAGTCGCCCCGGTGGTTTCGGCGTAGGGGGTGGGAGTTGCGGTCCCACCAGTTGAAGTCGCCCATCAGGAAAAGCTGTTTGGCAGCAGGTGCCCACTCCCGGTAGGTCCAGCCATTTCTTAGCTTGTCAAATTGGACGCCGTAGTATTCGTGCATCCGGGCAAACTCCAGGATGCTTCCGGAAAAATCGTTGATGGCCCTCAAGGCAGAATGAAACTTATCCAGGCGCTTTTGGATCACCGGAGCGAATGGCTGCAGCCAGGGTTCGTCGGTGACAAGGGCTAAAGGTTTTTGGCTCACAAAAAGTCAGGTTAGGCAGCGATGAAATTAGGAAAAAATGGGAGGAATGGAAGGGGAAGTTTCCATTGATGAACTCTAAAAAATGATTTTCTTGTAACTTGGTAAAAAAACAGCCATGAGTTCAGCGGAAATTAGACAGCAGCTTCACGTTTTAATCGAGAAAGCGGATTCAGATTTGCTCGAAATTGTCTATTCTATTCTGAAAAAACCCGAGAGAAACCTGGGACTTAGTCCATTGCAGCTTGAAGAATTGGAAAGGAGGTATGCTGCCCATTTGGAAAATCCCAGTGAAGGATCGAGTTGGGAGGAGGTAAAAGCCCGCGTTTCAAGGAAAAATAAATGAGATTAAAGCTTGTCATAAAACCCCAGGCTGAAGAGGATATTCGGGATATTTTTGAATGGTATGAAAATAAGTCGGAAGGTTTGGGAGAGAGTTTTTTGGAAGATCTGGAAAGGAAGATCGACAATTTGAAAAAACAGCCAGAAGGCTACCAATTCCACCACCTTGACTTCAGGTTTGCTTTTTTGGATAGATTTCCAATATCAATCCATTTTAAATTTGAGGCTAACTCCATTTATGTTTTTGGTGTTTTTCCTACTTCGAAAAACCCAAAAAAGTGGAGAGGAAAATAGTTTGGAGGTTTGCTCAATGCCGCTCATACACCAGCTCCGGCTCCCGAACTTCCACATTTCCTGCAGAGTTGATGGAGTCAAGCGTGACTTCCTTCAGTTCGTGGATAAGCATCGGGTCGTACTTGGCGGCGACGCGGATGTAGTTTTCGGTAAATCCGTGCATCTTGCCGTCCTCGATGTCCTCTTCGAAAAGCACCGTGAAAGTCTTGCCCAGGTTTTCTTCGTAAAACTTCCTGCGCTTTTTCTCCGAAAGAATCCGAAGCATCTTGGAGCGCTCGTTTCTTTTTTTCATGGGCACCACTCCGTCCATTTCCACCGCCCGGGTATTGGCACGCTCGGAATAGGTGAACACATGGAGGTAAGAAATGTCCAGCCCGTTGAGGAAATTGTAGGTTTCCAGGAAAAGTTCGTCCGTCTCGCCGGGAAAGCCGACGATCACATCCACGCCGATGCAGGCATTGGGCATCAGGGTCTTGATCTTGGACACCCGGTCTTCATACAGTTCCCGGAGGTAGCGGCGGCCCATCTTCCTCAATATCGTGTTGGAACCGGACTGAAGGGGAATATGAAAGTGAGCTACAAACCGCTTGGATCGGGACACAAACTCGATGATCTCGTTGGTCAGGAGATTGGGCTCGATGGAGGAAATCCGAAACCGATTGATCCCTTCGACCTCGTCCAGTGCAAAAACCAGGTCGGCAAAGCGCTCCTCGCGCTTGCCGTCCACAATGCCGAAGTCGCCGATGTTCACCCCCGTGAGGACGATTTCCTTGACATCCGTCTCGGCGATTTCCCGTGCCGAGTCGAGCACGGATTCGATGGTGTTGCTTCGGCTTTTGCCTCTGGCCAGAGGGATCGTGCAAAATGCACAGCCGTAGTTGCAGCCATCCTGCACTTTGAGAAACGTCCGGGTGCGGTCATTGATGGAGTAGGCGTTGTTGAAGGATCGGGCTTCGGTGATCTCCGAGGCGAGGACTTTGGTCTCCTGCACCTTCGCAAAGCCGTCGAGCAGCTCGATCAGGCGGAATTTCTCGGCGGCACCCAATACGGCATCCACCCCTTCGATTTCGGAGATTTCGCGTGGTTTCAACTGGGCATAGCATCCGATGATGGCCACGTACGAGTCCGGGGATATCTTTTTGGCCTCTTTGACGATCTTTTTACACTTCTTGTCGGCATTCTCGGTGACCGAGCAGGTGTTGATGATGAAAATGTCGGGGTTTTCCTGAAAATCGACTTTCAGATACCCTTTTTCCTCGAATTGTCTGCCAATTGTAGATGTTTCTGAGAAATTCAGCTTGCAACCGAGTGTATAAAAGGCAACTTTTTTCACAAATCTCCGGATTTCGGTGGTTTTGCAAAGGTAAGTATTCCCGAGCTTTTTTCAATTTTCCAATTTTCGAGACCAAAACACACTTTTTTCGGCCAAATGGCTTTCAAAACAGCACGTTTTATTGAAAAAAGTGGAAATTTTTCAAAAAATGACTCCAAAAATAGGGTCAAGTCTTTTTCACGTACATATTTTTCTATTTTTGTGGGTGTAATATTAAACCTCTTATTGTAGAAATGGCAACACTTAGACAACAAGCCCTGGGAATGGTTCAGGCGAGACCGCGGGTGACTGTAACCCCACCGTCTTCTAAAATTTCGGAGTATTTTGGCGTCAATGTCTTTGGCTTGACCCAAATGAAAGCCTCTCTGGCACCTTCAGCTTACAAAAAGGTGATGGAAGCCGTGGACAAGGGAACCAAGATCGATGCAGCAACCGCCGAAGAGGTGGCCACTGCCGTCAAGACTTGGGCGCTTGCCAAAGGGGTGACGCACTTTACGCACTGGTTTCAGCCTTTGACCGGCTCTACTGCGGAGAAGCACGATTCATTCTTCGATATGTATGCCGGGATCGAGAAGTTCAAGGCCTCCGCGCTGGTGCAGCAAGAGCCGGATGCTTCTTCTTTTCCAAACGGGGGCATCCGTTCTACCTTCGAAGCCCGTGGCTATACCGCCTGGGATCCTTCCTCCCCGATTTTTATCCTGGAAAAAACGCTTTGTATCCCGACCATCTTTGTGTCTTACACGGGAGAAGCGCTGGATTATAAGACTCCTTTGTTGAAGTCGATGGAAGCCGTCAATGACGCGGCAGTGGAGATTTGTCAGCTTTTTGACCGCAATGTCCGAAAGGTAAGCCCTTCTTTGGGCGTCGAGCAGGAGTATTTCGTGGTGGACAAGGCCTTGTTTGCGGCACGTCCCGACTTGGTGATGGCCGGCAGGTCCGTGTTTGGCCACAGCCCTGCCAGAGGCCAGCAGTTGGAAGACCACTATTTCGGCTCCATTCCCACACGTGTGAAGGATTTCATGATGGATTTTGAGATCGAAGCGCACAAACTTGGCATACCGCTTTCTACCCGCCACAACGAAGTGGCTCCGGGCCAGTTTGAAGTAGCTCCGATCTATGAAGAAATAAACAAGGCGATTGACCACAACCAGCTCTTGATGGATGTGATGGACAAGGTCGCCGAAAGGCATTCGCTGAAGGTGTTGTTCCACGAGAAGCCCTTTGCTGGGGTCAACGGATCCGGGAAGCACAACAACTGGTCTCTGATCACCGATACGGGTGTCAACCTGTTCCAACCAAGCAATTCTGCCCGTGAAAACCTGCAGTTCCTGACCTTCCTGGTGGCGACTGTAAAGGCTGTCCATGACCATGCGGACTTGTTGAGGGCAAGCATTGCTTCCGCCAGCAACGATTTCAGACTGGGTGCCAACGAAGCTCCTCCTGCGATCATGTCCGTGTTCCTGGGCGGTACACTGACCGATGTATTGGATGAGCTGGAGAAAAACGGCAACATCAAGATCGAAAAAGGCGACAACATGTACATGAAATTGGGAATCTCCAAGATCCCCGAGATCATCCTGGACAACACCGACAGAAACCGAACCTCTCCGTTTGCATTCACCGGAAACAAGTTCGAATTCCGCGCGGTGGGCTCTTCCGCAAACTGCGGTCTTCCCATGACTACGCTGAACGTGATCGTGGCCGAAGTGCTGAAGGCGATGATCAAGGACATCGAAAAGGAGATGAACGCCGGCAAGGAGAAAAAGATTGCCATCGTCAATGTCCTGAGAAAATACATCAAGGACTCCAAAAAAGTAAGGTTTGAAGGGGATGGCTACTCTGCCGAGTGGGCAAAAGAGGCCGAAAAAAGAGGCCTTTCCAATCTGAAATCCACGCCTGAGGCACTGGATGTTTACGAGAAGAAATCCACCAAGGAACTCTATGAGCGCCACAATGTCCTCAACCACATCGAGGTGCATGCCCGCCATGAGATCATGCTGGAAGATTTCATCAAGAAAGTACAGATCGAAAGCCGTGTGATAGGCGACCTTGCCTTGAACCACATCATTCCCACCGCGATCCTGTATCAAAACAAACTGATCGAAAACGCAAACGGTCTGAAAGGCCTTGGCCTGGACCATTCCGCAGCCGTGGAGACGATCAAGGACGTATCAAGACACCTCGAGTCCCTCAAAGCCAGCGTGACTGCGATGGTGGAAACACGCAAGAAGCTCAACAAGGAAGAGGACATCGTGAAGCGTGCAAAAGGCTATCAGAAAGAGGTAAAAGAAGCCTACTTCGACAAGATCCGCTATGCCGTGGACAAGCTCGAACTGTTGGTGGACGACGAAAGCTGGCCGCTGGTAAAATACCGCGAGTTGCTGTTTATCCGTTGATAGTCAATTCCTAGACTTTTCGGAAAGCCATCCTTTGGATGGCTTTTTTTCGTTTTGGCTGCCAAAATAACCTGCAAGGATCCGTTTGGGCGGGGATGCCGGGCTCGTTGGGGATTGTTTTCAGGAGAATTCTCCGGGATTTTAGGTAGGGAAATCGCTTTTGAAGCTTCACTTCACTTTTATTGAAGAAAGCTGAAAACGCGACTATGGATAATAAAACAGGATGGGAATGAAGGACGTGAAGTGTGCTCCAAGCAGTGGGAAATTTTTAACCGCGGCCACGAACACAAAGAAATTTTACCACAGAGAACTCTGAGAATAAAGCGGGGGAGCTTTCAAGCGTACCCGGAACTCCTTTCGGACTTGTCCGGACAAGCCTTTTCGAGGTCGCAGAGGCCAAAAGCGAAGCTTTTGACAATCACCGTTTGAATGGGCTGGACAAAAAAAGCCTTGGCTTTTTTTGTCTGCGCTCTCAAAAAACGCAAGAAACCGAAATGGGGATTGAACTCCGTCCTACGGCCGGGAAGGGCCAATATCAGCCTCTCTTTTTTCTCTGTGTTTAAAGCTTTTTGCGGTGCATGGACACACCTGAATTGCTCTCCCATCGCGGCATTTTAATCGAAGGAATCCAAAAGCGATTTCCCTGGGATTTTGGGTTTCTGATCCCTTTCTGGCGCAAACTTTGGGTTTGCAAATAATGGGTTAAATTTGCCCTGCCTGAATCATCCCGTTACATTCGGAATTATGCGAAATCTGTCAATCTTCATTTTCCTGCTTTTTTTCGGTCAGTTTTCAGTAGCTCAAGGGCTTCCTGAGGAGTACACAAAAGCCAAAAACACGCTGCTCGCCAAGGACTATTGGGGAGCCATCAATGCTTTCAAACCCCTGACGGATCCAGCCAAATATGGGAATTTGGCCAATTATGCGGCATTTCACCTCGCGGAGGCAGCCCTTGCGGCCAACCAGCCTGCCCAGGCGATCGATGCCCTGCAGCCCGTTTACGGCAAAAGCTGGAACAAAGCCGATGAGGCAAAGTACCTGCTGGCCATCGCCTATTTCCAAAACAACCAGAACTCGGAAGCGCTGAGAGTCATCAAAAGCATCAAAAATGAGGCGATCCAGAGCCGGGCCTACAATGCGACTTTTGAATATATGAGCAAGGCTACCGCCAGCTATCTGGTGGCAAACCTGGATGAATTCAAGGCAAACGAAGGATATACCGCCGCCTTGGCGGCGGTCTTGCAAAAACAAACCATCATGTCGGCGAGTGAAATCGCTGCGTTGAAGCAGATCAAGGGGACGACTTCTGCCAAAAATCCCGTCAAAGACGAAGTCTTGGACCTGGTGGTGATCTTGCCTTTCACGGGTTCGGCTACTGCCAGCGTGTCGAGTATCAATCCCACAGACTTCATGTTTGAGCTCTATCAGGGGATTGAGTTTGGTGTGGATCAGATGAGGGCTGAGGGCCAAAAGGTCAACTTGTTGACCTTCGACTCCAAGCGGAATCCGGACCAGCTCACCAGCCTGCTCAAGGATCCGGAGATCAGGAAGGCAGACGTGATCATTGGCCCGATCTACCCGGAGGAAAGTGACTTGGTCAGTGCTTTTGCCGAAAAGGAGGAAATTCCCTTTGTCCATCCGCTGTCCAATCTGGGCGAGCGATTCGAACAGGCTGAATTCAGCTATCTGTTCAGGCCTTCGGTGATTTCGCTTTCCGCGGGAATTGTCTCCAGTCTGAAATCCCAGGGCTGGGGAAGCCGTGTGGCGATTGCCTACAGCGGCAGTTCCAGGGATGAAAAGCTCGGGCTGTTGCTTGGGGAAGACCTGAAAAGAGCAGGGTTCCAGGTGACCAAGATCCAGAAAGTGGACGCGAGAAATGCGGCTTCCTTTCTGCAGGAAATCGGCGTGAGCAGGGGAAATACTGCCCACGTTGACCAGATCGTCATGCTCGCTGACGATCCTGCGATCGGCCAGTCGGTTTTTTCCCTGATGGAAAGCATCACCGCGGCCGTTCCGGTGCTGGTGATGGATTCCTGGCTCGGATTCAACTTTGCCAATTTTGAAATGCTGGAGTTTCCAAACTTCTATTTTATCTCAAACAATACGCCTAAGTTTGACACGGAGGCCATGAACCGGTTTCGGGATCAATACTTCGAGCGATACCTGGTCTACCCAACACTGAATACCGTGTTGGGTATGGAGTTGGTCAATTGGCTTGGGGCAAACGCCAGCCCCACTTACGGCTTTGACCTGAGAAGAGGCCTGGACCGGGCCGCATTTCAGCAGGGTAAACTGACCTGGGGCTTTAATTTTCAAAACACGAACAACAACAGCTATACGCCGGTATTCAAGCTAGAGGCCGGTGAGCTGATTCCCTTACAATAAACCATGCAGATTTCCGAAAGCAGGCGGCTTTTTGCCCATGCAAAACAATTCATACCCGGAGGGGTAAATTCCCCTGTGCGGGCTTTTCGCGCCGTGGGTGGAGAACCGATTTTTATCAAGCGCGCCGATGGGGCATTCCTCTATGACGAAGACGGCAACTCGTTCATCGAACTGATCAACAGTTGGGGGCCGATGATCCTCGGTCACAATCCCGCCATGATCCGTGAGGCGATCATAAAGGCGTTGGAAAATGGAACTTCCTTTGGAGCTCCGACGGCGATGGAAGTCGAAATCGCAGAGCTGATCGTAAGCATGGTTCCTTCGGTGGAAAAAGTCCGGATGGTCAATTCCGGCACCGAAGCCACCATGTCCGCCATCCGCGTCGCCCGGGGATATACCGGCCGGGACAAATTCATCAAGATGGAGGGGCATTACCACGGACATGGGGATTCCTTCCTGATTGCCGCAGGCTCTGGGGCCATTACGATGGGAAATCCCGATTCCCCCGGAGTGACCCCCGGAACTGCCAAAGACACGCTGCTGGCTCCCTACAATGACCTCCAGGCGATCGAAAACCTGGTGATCGCCAATGAAGGAGAAATCGCGGCATTGATCCTGGAGCCGGTTCCTGGTAACATGGGTCTTTGCCTTCCCAATCCCGGCTATCTGCAGGGACTGAGGGATATCTGTACGCGGGAGGGAATCGTGCTGATCTTTGACGAAGTGATGACCGGATTTCGCCTGGCGAGGGGCGGGGCCCAGGAGCTTTTCGGAGTGACCCCGGATATGACCACTTTGGGCAAGATCATCGGCGGCGGGATGCCTGTCGGGGCCTATGGCGGGAAAAGGGAAATCATGGAATTTGTGTCTCCGGCGGGCCCTGTCTATCAGGCAGGGACACTTTCGGGCAATCCGATTGCGATGGCCGCAGGATTGGCCATGCTAAAGCACCTGAATACCCATCCCGAGGTCTATTCCAGACTGGAGGAAATCGGCATGCAGATCGCAACCGGGATTGCTACTATCAACGAAGAACTTGGGCTGGATTTCACGATCAACCAGATCGGAAGTATGTATTCCCTGTTTTTCACGGAAGAGGATGTGGTTGATTTTGAGTCGGCCAAAACCTCCGATACCGCTCTTTTTGGGAACTATTTCCAGGCGATGCTGAAACGGGGAGTATATTTGGCTCCATCGCAGTTTGAGACCCTGTTTTTGTCCACCGCCTTGTCGGATGGCTTGATCGGGAAGATCCTTGAGGCGCACAGGGAAGCGATGGGAGAGATATTGGGGGGGTAAAATTCTGTTTGTTGACCAATCAGCATTTGGTGGAGCCAAATGCTAATAATGTCCAAACGTTGAAATTACAGTGACAGTGACTTTTTCCCCATCAATAGCATAAACCAAGCGGTGTTCTTGGTTTATCCTTCTGGACCACAATCCGGAAAGGTTGTTTTTTAAGCGCTCAGGTTTACCTGTACCCGTCTCAGGATGCTCTTCAAGTTCTTGAATCAGTTTTTTGAACTTCCGCAGGAGGGGCTGGTTACCAGACTTTATTAGCTTTTCTATGTCTTTTATTGCCTCTGGGAGATAAACAATTTTGAAGCTCATGCACTATCCAAAAGTTTTAGGAGCTCTTCGGACAGCACTACCGGCTCCACTTTTCCAGTTTCCATTTCCTTTTTTCTTCGAAGGATTTCCTTTACGTTCTTTGGATTGTCGAAAAATGGGTCTCCACTTGGAGAGGGATTGTCATTTGACCCGACTTCTTCTGTAACTACCTTAAAACCAATTCCCATGGCTTCAAGCATAGACTTTACAAGATCTAGTTTGGATTTATCGGTTGGTTCAATCAAGATTTTTTCCATAATCCGAATTTACAAAATTTGTAGGACTATCGTTCCAAAATCATGGTTAGTAGCAGGTTATAGGCATTGAAACCATAGGAGTTTGGTTTATGATTCCGTTCAAAAATCCATCTGATGTGGCCGGAACTTACTTCCAAGCCAATCAATAATTGCATTGGTGTCAATTAGGTAGGATCTTTCCATTCAGAGCGGCTTTTGGTGACATAGTCCTGTAATTCCTCTGCAACTTCCTCCGGTAGTTTGCCACTATACTTGTCTGAAAGCTTTTGACTGTCATAGGAGCTTTTCTTCAAGACTTTCAAAATGTTTAAAGCCTCCAAGTCTTCGAATAGCTTATAGGCTTTCTGATCATTTATCTGAACGACGATGGTTTCCATAACAAAAGCATGAATGCCTACCATTTACTCAAAATTCGGGATTGATGTTCAATCAGTTTCCGGGTAAATGGAATTCAGATTGGCAAACCGGATCTTTATCGGTTATTTTGGCAAACAAATCACCGATCATGTCCATCAAAGTTTACGGTATCAAAAGCTGTGATACCATGAAGAAAACCTTCAATTTCCTCGAAGAAAAAGGGGTCAGTTTCGATTTCACAGATTACAAAAAAGAAGAACCAACCAAGGAGCTTCTGGAGGATTTTTTGGCGAAAAGCTCCCTCGAAGCCCTGGTCAACAAAAAGGGGACAACCTATCGGAAGATGGACGATGCCCAGAAGACGGCCCTTGAAAAGCAGGAAACGGCCATCCCCATCCTGATCCAAAACCCGAGCATGATCAAGCGGCCTCTGATTGCCTATCCTGACGGAAGTCTGACTTTGGGCTTCAACGAGGAGAAAATCGCAGCCCATCTCGGCTAATAGACAATCGTATCCGTCGGCAGGGGAGGAAGCTGATAGTTTCCTTTTTCCAGGAGAAAGCTGAAAGAAACGCTGTTTTCTTCCAAGCTAGCAGGACTGTCAAACACGAAAACCCTTGCTAAACTCGGGTGGTCTTGGAGTGCTTTCAAGTGTTCCAAAGTCACCCGGGTTTTGTTTAGATACAGATTCTTCAGGTTGGGATTTGATTTCAAGCCTCCCAGGTTTTCTCCGGCAATGGCCGTTTGGTTGAGCTTTAGCGCGGTCAGGTTCGGCAGGGTCTGGATCGAATCCAGGATCTGGTCCCCCACCTGTGTGCCCGAAAGGTCCAAAAAGGCAATCTGCTGGCTGGCTGCTTTGAGCTTGTTCCAGTCAGCCTCGGTGAAATCCGGGAAATTGACGCAGGAGACCATCAGCCAGGAAGACTCCTTCTCGATGAGTTCTGCAAAAAAGCCGTTTGATTTCAGCTTTTGGAGTTCTGGCTCGGCGAGTGGCGGTACTTGGGCCGTCGGGTAAAAAGGAACTTCAACTTTTTCAAAAAAGGGTTCGAGTAGGTCTCCGTGGATCTTCGCGTCTCCCAGTTTGGAGTCGGTCTTTCCGCCCAGCACGATCCAGGCTTTGATCAGTTCGATCTCTTCCTTCTGCATTTGGCGTTTTTCCTTGGGCGGCATGTGGTCTTCGTCCTCTTTTGGGAGAACCAACCGGGAAAACAAGGCGCTTGCTTCCGGATTTCCCCCGGTCAGGATGCTTCCGTCTTTCCCGCCTTTGAGCAGCGTTTCGTAGGAGCTGAGGTCTAAATCCCCCTTTCGGTTTCTGGGATTGTGGCAGCTTTTGCAGTTTTGGTTCAAAATCGGCTGCACGACCTGCCCGAAATACGCCAACTCCTCCCAGCCTTGGGACGGGATAAGCAAGCCCTTGCTCTCTTCACTGTGATAGCCCAAAAGCTCCTGGATTCCCTGCGGAAGGGGCTCGATCAGGTAGGTTTCGCCGTGAGTGATGTTTCCGCCCAGATGGCCCGTGAGCATCAGCAGCACGACCAAACCTGCAGATTTGAGCCGGAAAAAGGCCGGGAATGCCACACTTTTTCCCAGTTCATAAAAAAGCCAAAAGGCTACGGCAGTGGTGGACAGTCCCAGGATGAAGTGAAACTGGACGGAATCCCAGGCAAAACCTTCGTAGCGGTATTGCAAAAAGCCGGAAACCGAAGACAAGATACCGGCACCCCCTCCCAGCAAAAAGGCCAGCCGAATGGAAGAGAGGTGGGCCGTCTGGCCTTTTTTGGAAAGAAAAACCAAAACGACGCCGAAAAGCAAGATGCCGATGGGCAGATGGACCAAGATCGGATGAAACCTTCCGAAAAGCGGGAATATAAAATCAATCATTGAAATCTCGCTTTGAGGACCTTCATAATATAGATATTTGCCGCCCACTGGTCGGCGATTGGCTCATTGGTAAACGGCACGGTGGGCAGGTAGGGTGGAGGGCCAAACTCCGTCGTGACGGTAAAAACTTCCCCGCCCGAGTTTCGGATGATTCCTTCCCAGATATCCAGGTGGCCTTCCACCTCCCTGGCCCATTCGGGAGCGGCGGGGTTGTTGATTTGCGGGCCTTCGGCAAAGCCCACCCGGGCATGGATGTGCTGCACGCTCGGAAGGATTCTTTGGAGAAAGGGATCCTCCTGCGGGATCAGACGCTCATGCACCACCATCCAGTGGCTGATATCCAGGGTTAGTTTCAGACCCGGAAACCGCTCCAGCATCTCCAAAGTCGCCGGAAGGGTATAGGAAAACCTTGCGCGGTGCGTTTCATGAACCAGCGGAATCCCGGCTTTTGCAGCGATTTTTTCGCCCGCTTCCAGAAAGGCCAGGTTTTGCTCCAACGTCCAAAAGTCGTTGCCGGTATGGCTGTTGACCTTGACGGGATTCCATTTCAGGATTTCTTCCAGGCCGTTTTTGTAGGCTTCCAGCGATTCCTGATACGGCAGTCCCTTGTTGGTTCCGTGGAGGAAAATGACCTGTAACCCGTATTTTTCGAGGCCTTGCTTGAGTTGGGATTTGGCATCCAGAGAGCCAGGCATCCAGACTTCCACCCCGTCATAGCCGTCGGCTTTGACCTTGGCGAGAAATTCATCCGTGGGAAGTCGGTTTCCCCAATCCGTTTGAAAAAAAAGGATTTTTTGCTGCGCAAAGAGCGGGGAGGATCCCAAATACAACAGGATCAACACCAGGAAAGCGTAAGTTTTGGGCATGTCAGGCGATAATTTTTCGGATCAATTCCCCTTCGACATCGGTCAGTCGGAAAGGTCTCCCCTGGAAATCGTAGGTGAATTTTTCATGGTCAAATCCCATCAGATGGAGGATGGTGGCGTGCAGGTCATGGACTGAGGTGCGCTCATCCACCCCGGAGAATCCGAAGTCGTCGGTGACCCCGTAGCTTGCCCCTTTCCTGACCCCGCCTCCGGCGATCCACATGGTAAAGGCATCCACATGGTGGTCCCGGCCTTTGAAGCCCTGTACTTTGCCTTCCCGGTTTTCCTGCATGGGTGTTCGGCCAAATTCCCCACCCCAGACTACCAGCGTGTCTTCCAAGAGTCCTCTTTGCTTCAGATCGAGCAGCAAGGCGGTCATGGGTCGGTCGATTTGACGACATTTGTTCCTCAGTCCCATGTCGATCGAACCGTCGTGGTCGGTACCGTGGGTATCCCAGCCCCAGTCGTAGAGCTGCACCACCCGTACGCCTTTTTCGACCAGTTTTCTGGCCAAAAGACAGTTGTTGGCAAAGGATTCCTCGCCGGGCTTGGTGCCGTAGAGCTGGTGGATGTATTCCGGTTCGTCGTTGATGTTCATCACCTCCGGGACTTCGATCTGCATGCGGTAGGCCATCTCAAACTGATTGATCCGGGCCAGGATCTCCGGATCGCCCAAGGACTCAAAGTCTTCCTGATTGGCTTGGTTGATGGCAGAGATGACGCTTTTTTTCAGATCCCGCGACATGCCGCTGGGGTCTTCCAGATAGAGGACTGGATCACCTTTGGACCGGCACTGCACCCCTTGATAGACGGAAGGCAAAAAGCCCGATCCCCAGACGCTCTTGCCCGCGTCGGGAGTCTTGCCGCCTGAGGTAAGCACCACAAAGCCCGGTAGGTTTTGGTTGATCGTGCCCAGTCCATAAGTCACCCAACTGCCCAGACTGGGTCGGCCCAATCTGGGAGAGCCCGTCTGCATGAAGAGCTGGGCGGGCCCGTGGTTGAACTGGTCGGTGTGCATGGCTTTGAGGAAAGCCACCTCGTCTGTCACCGTGGAAAAATGCGGGAGGTAGTCCGATACCCAGGCTCCGGACTGCCCGTGTTGGCTGAAGGTGGCCTGGGGGCCGAGCATCTTGGGAACGCCCCGGATAAAGGCAAATTTCCGCCCTTCCAAGAGGCTTTCCGGGCAGTTCTGGTCGTGAAGTTTGGCCAGTTCGGGTTTGAAATCAAACAACTCCAACTGGGAAGGTGCCCCAGCCATGTGGAGGTAGATGATGGATTTTGCTTTTCCCGCAAAAGGAGGGGGGAGCGGAGCCAGCGGGTTGAGATCCCGTTCGCTGAGATTAAGGCCTGTTTTTGCCTGTCCGTCTTTGCCTATTTCGCAGCCGAAAAGCAAAGGCGCCAAGGCCAGTCCGCCGACCTTGCTCACGCAATCCATCAGAAAGTGCCGTCTGGTCTGGGTTTGCAGTTTTTGCACCTGCAGTTCGCTCAGTAATTTTTCCAGGTTTTTCATTAGGGCTTGGTTAGAAACTCATCCAAATTCATCATAGCATTTGCGACCACGGCGATGGCTGCCAAACCGGGGTCTGCATCGGAATAAAACTCGCCCCGTGCCTCGGGATCCTGCTCAAACTCCCTTTTGGCTTGTGCATAAAGGTCAAGCATCGCTTTTTGTTTGGGTGGGGAAATCGGCTGCAAAGTCAGCGTCTGGTAGATTTCCGAAACCGCTTTTTCCGGATTTTGACCGGAAGATTCCCAGTGGTTTTTGCCCAAAACCCGGGCCGCTTCCACATAGACCGGATCGTTGAGTGTGACCAGAGCTTGGAGTGGAGTATTGGTGATCAATCTTCTGCTCAGGCAGACCTCACGGCTTCCCGCGTCAAAGGAAATAAAGGAAGGGTAGGGACTTGTCCGCTTCAGGTAGGTGTAAATGCCCCTGCGATGGGCGTCTTCCCCTTCGCTTTCCGTCCAGGTGCCGCCGTTGTACACCGTCTGCCATATGCCCTCCGGCTGTGGGGGCATCACTCCCGGTCCGTACATTTTGCCGCTCAGGAGGCCCGCCGTTGCCAAGGCTTGGTCACGGACTTGCTCGGCACTCAGCCGGAATCTGGGGCCGCGCGCATACCATTTGTTTTGCGGGTCTTGGGCGAAGAGCTCCGGGGAAACCGCCGAAGACTGCCTGTAGGTCTTTGAGGTGACGATTTCCCGAATCAGTTTTTTCATGCTCCAGTCGTAGTCATTCATCGTTTTCCAGGCCAGGTAGTCCAGCAGCTCGGGATGGGAGGGAGGGTCTGACTGCGTGCCCATGTCCTCCAGCGTACTGACGATCCCCCTTCCCATGAGCTGGTCCCAAATTCGGTTGACGAGGGTTCTGGAGGTCAGCGGGTTTTCCTTGTCGGTAAGCCAATAGGCAAAACCAAGGCGGTTTGCAGGCCATTCCGGCTTCCAAGCGTTCAGTTCCTTTGGGGTTTCCGGGCTGACTTTGTCGCCCAATATCATCCAGTTTCCCCGCTCAAAGACACGGGTTTCCCGGGACATGTAGTCCGGATTTTCGATTAGGATGGGGAGTTTGGTTCCCCTGAAATCCAGGGTTTTCCCCCAGGTTTTTTGGATGTCTGCATAGCCATTTTTGCCTTCCCCTTTCAGCTTTGGCACAAAGGCAAACCAGATAAACCTCGCGGCCGTCTGCTCGGGTTTGGCATTCGGGTTTTCGATTTCCAGGTACAAATCGATGCTTCCTTCCACCGGCTTAAAGGGAATGGCTCGGATGATCTGGCCTTTGGAATCGTTGATCGGAAACGATGCGAGAAGCTCGCCTTCCGGGCCGCCGTTTCTGATCGTCATCCTGCTCCCGTCGAGTCCGGCGGAATATTCCATCAGAAGTTGGTCAGACCCTTGGGTGTTGATGTTTCGCATGTACGCGGAGCCGTTGCCCTGGATTCCCAGCCACTTGCTGTCGATCAATTCGGCATTTCGGAAGTCCACGGCACTATGGGAAGGATATTTGGGCTCGAAAAATGTCAGAAAATCCTTTCTGGCTTTTGCCGCGCTCTCCCCTTCGTTTTCCCTCACCCATTGCACGATCGCTTCGATTTCGGCCTTTTCTCCGGGGGAATAGAAGCGAAGCCTGGGCTCCTCGTCGTGGGTGTCCTCATCCCGGGAGTTGTTGAAAAACGCCGCGGACTTGTAGAATTCCTCGTGTCGGATGGGGTCGTAGGTATGGCTGTGGCATTGCACGCAGGCCATGGTAGTGCTCTGCCAGACCTCGTAGGTCGTACTCACACGGTCCAGCACCGCTGCTACCCTAAACTCCTCGTCCTCCGTTCCCCCTTCGTCGTTGTTCATGGTGTTTCGGTGGAATGCCGTGGCCGTAAGCTGGTCTTCGCTGGGATCCGGGAGCAGGTCCCCCGCCAGTTGCTCAATGGTAAATTCGTCAAACGGCTTGTCGTCGTTGAAAGCGCGGATCACCCAGTCCCGATACGGCCACAGGGTGCGGTTCACGTCCCGTTCGTAGCCCTTCGTATCCGCATAGCGCGCCAGGTCCAGCCACCAGGTGGCCCATTTTTCCCCGAAGGTCGGCACAGCGAGCATTTGGTCAACCGCTTCCTCATAGGTGATTTTGTTGGAGGAAAATGCATCCGAGATCTCCTTGGTCGGGGGCAAACCCGTGATATCCAGGGAGGCCCTCCGAAGCAGTCTCAGGGGATTTTCTTCCGGGGAAAATTGGAGATGCTGCTCTTCGAGCTTTTTGGAGACAAAAAAATCAATGGAATTGGAGGATCCGGGAGTCCCGCCCGAAAGTCCGGCGGAGAGGATGTTGTCCGTTTCCTTGGGTTTCTGCACGGTCTGGTAGGCCCAGTGCTTGCCCCATTTTGCACCCTGCTTGATCCAGGTTTTCAGCAGGGCGATTTCCTCCTTCGAAAGCGGCTCCTTTTCATAGGGCATCCGCAGTTCCGGGTCAGGATGGGTGAGCCGCTTGATCAGTTCGCTGCCATTGGGATCGCCGGGGATGATCGCCGCATGTCCGGATTCGTTGACCGCAAATGCCTCTTCCTCAAAGAGTACCGAAAACCCACCGCTTTTCTTCACCCCTCCATGACAGGTGATGCAGTGCTTGTTGAGGATGGGTTTGATCTCCGTGCTGAAGTCAACTTTTTCCTCCTGGTTCCAGAAAAAGTAGAGGATTACCAATCCCAGAATCAGTGTTAAATACAGCGAAAGCTTCGTCTTACTCATGGCATTGTTTGGACAACGGCCCTAAAATAAGCAAAACTGGCTTCAACAAAATAAAAAAGCCAGGAATCGTTTGGGACTTTGCGTCGATGTTTCAAATTCCGATCCCGGAAGGGCCTGCCTGGCCGGTAAAAGCCGATCCAAAGGGTGTCGAACTTTCTTGAATTTTGCCCATAAGTTCAACCCCATTCGGGGTTGTGGGTTCCATTGTCGATTTCCCATCCCCCGCCCCGATAGGCATCGGGGGCACCGGGGGTTCCGCCACGGCGGACACGGTATTGAAAAGTTCGACCACTTCGTGGTCTTTTATTTTGCCTTTTGGGGATTCAAATATATGACCCCGAAAGGGGTCGAACTGATCAAAACTTAAAATTCGGCAGATTCTCCAGGATATCCTGGGTCATCGCGTCCAGATCGTAGTCGTGCTTCCAGCCCCAGTCGGTTCTGGCGCAGGAATCGTCGATGCTGTCCGGCCAGGAGTCGGCGATGGCCTGGCGAAAATCGGGTTTGTATTCGATCTCGAAATCCGGCAGGTGTTTTAGGATGCTTTGGTAGATCTCCTTGGGGGTGAAATCCATCGCTGCAAGGTTGTAGCTGGAGCGGATTTTCACCGATTCGCGGGGCGCGGCCATCAGGTCGAGTGTGGCCTTGATCGCATCGGGCATGTACATCATCGGCAGGGAGCTGTCCTCACGCAGGAAGCAGGTGAACTTTTCCCCAGCCAGGGCTTTGTGATAGATGTCCACGGCGTAGTCTGTGGTACCGCCGCCGGGAAGGGACTTGTAGCCGATCAGACCCGGATAGCGCAGGCTGCGTACATCGACGCCGAATTTTTGGAAGTAGTATTCACACCATCTTTCGCCGGCTTGCTTCGAAATCCCATAGACGGTGTTCGGCTCTTTGACGCAGTATTGGGGCGTGTGGATCTTCGGGGTATTTGGACCAAAAACGGCAATGGAGGAAGGCCAATAAATCTTGTCAAGCTTGAGGTCTTTGGCCAGCTCCAGCACGTAGAGTAGGCTTTCCATGTTCAGATGCCAGGCAAAAAGCGGGTTCTTTTCCCCGGTAGCAGAAAGCACCGCGGCCAAATGATAAATCTGGGTGACATTTTCCTCCTTCACCAAGTCGCGGAGCGCTTCCCGGTTCATCGCGTCGAGCACCTCAAACCTGCAATAGTCAAAGGATGCCCGGGCGGAGTCCCGGAGGTCTGTGGCGATGACTTGCTCTCCGCCAAACCGGTCGGCGAGAGCCCTGGTGAGTTCCGAGCCCAATTGTCCGGCGGCTCCGATGATGAGGATTTTTTCCATGGAATGGTCTTTCAAAAATGCCCAAATTCGACTATTGGGTTTTTGTTTATATTTGGGTTTGCTTGCGCAAAAGTAGTAAAAATCACCTCTCCGTCTAGGTTTTTTGATCGGCGGATATCCTGAAAAAACCAAATCAATTTTAATCTTTCGAGCATGTACGACCAGTTTAAGCCCAAATTACAAGAAGAGCTACAATCCATCGAGGAAGCGGGACTTTTCAAAAAAGAGCGGATCATCACCTCTCCCCAGTCTGCCGAGATCACCGTCGCGGGAGGACAGAAAGTCCTGAACTTCTGCGCAAACAACTACCTGGGACTTTCTTCCCATCCCCGTGTGATCGAAGCCGCCAAGGCGGCCATTGATACCCACGGCTTTGGAATGTCCTCCGTGAGATTCATCTGCGGAACCCAGGATATCCACAAGGAACTGGAGAGAAAAATCTCGGCTTTTTTGGGAACAGAGGACACGATTCTCTACGCAGCGGCCTTCGATGCAAACGGCGGCGTTTTTGAACCGCTTTTCGGGCCGGAAGACGCAATCATCTCAGATGCGCTGAACCACGCCTCAATCATCGACGGTGTCCGTCTTTGCAAAGCGATGCGCTATCGCTACGAGCACAACAACATGGCGGATCTGGAAAAGCAACTGCAAGAGGCCATCGCGGCCGGAGCAAAGCAAAAGATCATCGTGACAGACGGGGCTTTTTCCATGGACGGAACCATCGCCCAGTTGGACAGGATCGTGGAACTGGCCGGGAAATATGGGGCGCTGGTGATGACGGATGAATGCCATTCGACGGGATTCATTGGCAAAACAGGCCGGGGAGTGCATGAATACCGGGGTGTGATGGGCCAGATCGACATCATCACCGGCACGCTGGGCAAAGCGCTGGGAGGTGCGTCGGGAGGGTTTACCTCCGGCAGAAAAGAGATCATCGAACTACTCCGTCAGCGATCTAGACCTTATCTGTTTTCAAATACCTTGGCACCTTCAATCACAGGTGCGTCGATTGCAGTTTTTGATTTGCTTTCCGAAACGACCGAGCTCAGGGACAAGCTGGAGGAAAACACCAAATACTTCCGGGCCAAAATGACCGAGGCAGGGTTTGACATCAAGCCCGGTGAGCATCCGATCGTTCCGATCATGCTGTATGATGCGGTCCTTTCCCAAAAAATGGCCGAGAAAGTGCTGGAAAAAGGGATCTATGTGATCGGGTTTTACTATCCGGTCGTTCCCAAGGGTCAGGCCAGGATACGCGTGCAAATCTCGGCAGGCCACGAAAGACACCACTTGGACCAGGCGATTGCGGCTTTTGTGGAAGTCGGAAAAGAACTGGGGGTCATCAAATAAAAAGGCTACTTTCGGCTAAGAGACAAAAGAAAACCGGCAGGAGAGCGATTTCCTGCCGGTTTTTTTTGGCTACCCAATAAAGCTGGGCGGATCAGGTTTCAGGTTCCGCTTAGGTGTTTCCGGATATCGCCAGATTGCGTTTGGTGGTCAGGTCGTACTCGGAGAGATTCTCAAACCGGTCATCCAAGTCCTCGTTGTTGAGGTAATCATTGATGATTTCCCTGATTTCCTGAAAGGACAGGTTGTGGAGCACCTTGCCGTTTTTCATCATGGAGATCTGGCCGGTCTCCTCAGACACCACCAAAATCAAGGCATCGGTGGCTTCCGACATGCCGATTCCCGCCCGATGGCGCAGCCCAAACTGGGCGGGCACTTCCCTTTCGGTGACGGGCAGGATGCAGCGGGCGGCTTTGATGCGGCCCTTGTAGATGATCACGGCTCCGTCGTGCAGCGGGCTGTATTTGTTGAAGATGGAAATCAGGAGGCGCTTCGAAAGTTCGGCATCGAGGATGTCGCCGCTTTCGGCATAGAATTTCAGTTCGGTGCTGCTGGAAATCACCATCAGCGCGCCGGTGTTGCTTCCCGCCAGATTTTTCGCAGCGTCGATGATCGGACTGATATTGAATGCGGTGTTCTCTTTTTTTCTCCAAAAGAACAGGATGTCCTTCAGGATGTTGTCGTCTGAGAAGATGGAGGACCGGCCTACGATCAAGAGGAATTTTCTGATTTCCGGGGCAAAGATGATGATCGCCGCAATCACGCCCACACCCATGAATTGGCCGAGGATCGCGGAAAGCAACTCCATCCGGATCGCCCTGACGAGGAGGTAAATCAGATAAAGCGACAGAAAGCCCAGGAAGATCTTGATCGCGACGCTTCCTTTGAGCAGCTTATAGACTTGGTACAGCAGTGCGGCAACGAGCGCTATGTCTATCATGTTGACGATAGAGATGTCCAAAAATCCTATTTTAAAAAGCAGGCTCAAGGGTATAGTTGTTCAAATAGTCTAATTGTTTCTTTAGCTTCCTTAACGTCGTGGACCCGGAGGAGGTTCGCACCTTGGGTGAGCGCAAACATATTCAATGCCGTGGTACCGTTCAGTGCCGCCGATGCTTCGATTTCCAATGTTTTGTAAATCAAAGACTTTCTGGAAATCCCCACCAAAAGGGGAAGTCCCAAGGCTTCAAAACTTCTCAGATTTTTCAGAAGGAAATAATTCTGCCCGATCGTCTTCGCAAATCCAAACCCGGGATCGATGATTGCATCTTTGATGCCAAGTTTTTTAAAAAGATCCACTTTTTCCGAGAAATAATACAGTATTTCCACCAAAATATCAGAATAGTTGGCGTGTGACTGCATATTTTGCGGATTGCCCCTCATGTGCATGGCGATATAGGGGACGCCCAGCGAAGCGACCAGCGGGAGCATGCCTTCGTCGAGATCGCCGGAGGAGATGTCGTTGATGATGTCCGCCCCTGCGGCGATGGACTCTTTGGCCACCTCGGACCGGAACGTGTCCACGGAAATCGGGATTTCCGGAAATTCCCTTCGGATCGCTTCCACTGTGGGGACGACCCGGTCCCGCTCCTCCTGTGTCGAAATATCCGAAGCTCCGGGCCGGGTGCTGTAGCCTCCCAGATCCAGGAGATCCGCCCCGTCCCGAATCATGGTTTCGGCACGGAAAAGAATCTTGTCCCGATCCCTCTCCAGCCGGCTTCCCGCAAAAAAAGAGTCGGGGGTCAGGTTTAGGATGCCCATTACCTTGGGTCTGTCCAGGCAGATGAGCCTTCCCTTGATTTGAAGTGTATATTTTTGGGGAAATAATTTATCTTCGGTCGGAGAAGACGGACTGGATCCGGGAAGCATTAAACTAACTTATTTTGGAGACTAAAACCAGCAACGAATATAATCAAGTAATTGGCCGATGTAAAGATTTATTCCGGAAGAAAACCCTGGACTATGGGACAGCCTGGAGGATTTTGAGGCTTTCGTCGATTACGGACCAGATTTTTATCAAAGCCCAGCGAATTCGATCCATTCAGGAAAAAGGCAGCCAAAAAGTCGACGACCCGATCGTGGACGAATTTGTGGGCATCGTCAACTACTGCCTCATTGCCTTGATCCAGATCAGCCTGAAAGACGAGACGCGGATGGAAATACCCTATTCGGAGCTGGAACCTGTCTATGACCGCTGGGCAGCGGCTACCAGAGGTCTGTTGGAGAACAAAAACCACGATTACGGCGAGGCTTGGAGGGACATGCGTGTCAGTTCGATGACCGACATCATCCTGATGAAGCTGCTCAGGGTGAAGCAAATCGAAGACAATCAAGGCAAAACAATCGTCTCGGAAGGCATCGAGGCCAACTATCAGGACATGGTCAATTATGCCATTTTCTGTCTAATCAAACTGGGATATCATGAATAAACACACCATCCTTTGGATTCTCCGCATTTTGGTCGGGGGACTTTTCATCTTCTCGGGCCTCATCAAGGTGAATGACCCGGTAGGCACTGCCATCAAGCTGGAGGAATATTTCGACGTTTTTTCCAACGACATCGCCGGGTTCTTTGCCTATTTCAAGCCTTTCGCGCTTCAGATCGGAGTGGTGCTGGTGGTGGCCGAGGTCGTCCTGGGCGTGATGCTGATATTGGGAGTCAAGCTGAAGCAGACCGTCTGGGCACTGGGGCTGATGATTCTTTTCTTCACATTTCTGACTTTTTACTCCGCCTATTTCAACAAAGTAACGGATTGTGGATGCTTTGGCGATGCGATAAAACTCACCCCTTGGGAGTCGTTTTACAAGGACATCATCCTCCTGATCATGATTTCCTTTTTGTTCTTTTTCAGAAAAGACCTGTCTGAGGAAACCCCCAGATGGGCCGGAATTTCCGCTGTTTTGGTCTTGGTTGGCTCGTTGGGTATTGCGGTTTGGGCGATCCGTAACCTTCCGTTCATCGATTTCAGGGCCTACAAAAACGGGGTAAGCATTCCCACAAACATGCAGCCCTCGGCTCAGCTCGAATACACCTATGTGATGAAAAAAGGAGGGGAGACCTTCACTTTTGACCAGTACCCGACCGACGGGAGCTATGAATTTGTCGAGATGGTCTTGAAAAACCCCGAAGCGCTGCCCAAGATTTCCGACTTTGCCGCCTGGAATTCGGACGGCGACCAATCCGAGTTTCTCTTCGCAGGAAACAAAGTCATCATCCTCAGCAGCAATATGGCCAAGATGAGCGAGGCCAACCTCGATAGGCTGACCGAACTGGTGAAGTCCATGGAAGGCGCGCCGGTCGACGTGGTCTTCATGGCTGCGGCCACGCAGGAGGAGATTGACGCGTTTTTGTCCAAACAAAACTGGAGCGTGATCGGCCTGCAGGCCGATGCGACGGTGGTCAAGACGATCATGCGGGCAAATCCGGGGGTTATGGTCCTGAGAGACGGAGTCGTGATGGAGAAGTACCACCACAACAAC
Source organism: uncultured Limnohabitans sp. (assembly GCA_964530015.1). GTDB lineage: Bacteria > Bacteroidota > Bacteroidia > Cytophagales > Cyclobacteriaceae > Algoriphagus. The sequence continues at coordinate 29,381 of CAZGYC010000028.1, forward strand.
ACTCCGGAAGCAACCGACGTCTTGGACTTGTTTCTATGAGCAAAAACCTGAAAGTGGTTTTGGTGGGATTGCCGGGTTCTGGCAAAAGCACCTTTGGCCGTCAGCTTGCGCTTGAGCTGCGGTTTCCTTTTCTGGATCTCGACCATCAGGTTGAGGAAAAGTTCCGGATGAAGATACCGGAGATTTTTTCGATATGCGGAGAAGGCAAGTTTCGCGAATGGGAAACCGAAACATTGGATGAACTTCTCCAAAAAGACTCCTCCTTTGTCTTGGCGACCGGGGGAGGAGCACCCTGCTTCAACGACAACATGGATCTGATCAATGCGTCTTCGATTTCCGTCTATCTCGACGTGCCTTTGGATTCAATCTCCGAACGGCTGAGGGTCTCCAAAGTCCAAAACCGTCCGATGTTTCAGGGCTTGGCTCAGGGAGAGATTACCCTCAAGCTGAAGAGCCTGCTTGCCGAGCGGGATTTTTTTTACAGCCAGGCAAAAATAAAGCTCAGCGGCGAGGATTTTTCCGCTGAGCTGTTGATGTACGAGTTGATCAACCAGCTCAAAAACTAAAGCCGACTGTCAGTACGCCGGAGGTGATGCTGTTTTCCATTTCGGTCAAGGGACCGTAGTTGTTGCCGCTGTCATCCAACACCTGATAGCTTCTGTAGAGCCCGCTGTATTTTTGGTTAAACAGGGCAAGGTCGATCGCGACGGATTTGAGCTTTACGCCAATCCCCCCGCTGAATTGCCGGGTGCTTTGGTCGATGCCGGGAGAATTGGCATACGGATCCCCAAAGTAGGCATAGCCGGCCCTCAGTCTCCATACATCGATCCGGGCCTCGCCGCCGATCCGGTAGTTGATCGTGCTGGCATACATGTTTCTGATGACCTGATTGTCCGGGCCTTCGTCAAAATCATTGGAATTGATCCGGCCCGCGCTGTAGTCCACCCAGTCGAGATCTGCCGATATAAAGCCGTTTTTCCCCAGAAAAAAAGTCGCGCCACCGCCTATTTTCAGAGGCGTATTCAGGCCGTAGTTGCTGATCACAAGATCCGACACCGCGTCTTGGCGCCCCAGGGTGATGTCCTCTTCTTCGTAGTAGTAATTGTTGTAGAAGGCGGTCATCCCTGCTTCGTACTCCTCGTTGAGCGAGTACCAGGTCGGTGACTGGAAGATGAAGCCCAGGTTCAGGTGGTCCATGGGTTTGTATATCAATCCGAGATTGAGGTTGACCCCGATTCCGTTGATATACAGGTTTTCCCTAAGGCTCGAATTGGCCAGGGGTTGATCGGTGAATTCCTCGTTGTAAGTTTTGAGGGATGAAAAGGAAAGGGATCTGATTCCCACACCGCCTCCGACAAAGACCTTGTGGTTGAAGTTGGCACCGTAGGAAAAAGTCATCTGGTTTGCGCTTCCCTCTTGGGTAATGTTTTCATCCTGAAACGGAAAACCCAAGACGAAAGAGTCATAGGTGTTGGGATTTGAAATCGGATTCCCCTGGTCGTCAAAGGCAATCGGATTGATCTGATAGGTTTGGTAGGCCAGGCCAGTCAGGCCGTAGTTTTCAATCTGGCTCTCGGGGATTCCAAAAGCATCCTGAAGGTAAAAGTCGATGATGGAGCTTTGCCCCGGCTGATCGGAATAATATCCGTATTCCGTGTTGAAATTCGCGATCCTTTGGAAGCTGATCCCAAACGAACCTCCTTTAAAGGCTCTCGTCTCGAGATCTCCCTTTGGACTGGCCATGACATAGCTCACGTTGGGCAGGGAAAAATTGGTCGTGTTGTAGGTTTTGTTTTGGCCCAAATACCGGGTATCCACTTTCCAATCGGAATATCCCAAGCTTAAACTTACCTCAGATGACCTGAAGAATCCCAGACCGGCGGGGTTCCCCGCAATGTTGGAAACGTCGCCTCCCAGCGACCACTGCGTGCCTCCGATCCCTATGATCCTGGCCGATCCCGAGGGGTTGGATCTGCTGAATCGGTAAGCATCTTCGTAATATCCGCTTTGGGCGAAAGCACCCGCTATGGTAAATGAACTGAGGGTGAGAAAGACTGTCAAAAACCTCATTAAGCTGAATGTTTGATTGTATGGAATAAACGGCTGGAGAGCTGTTTTGTGCTGGATTGCCTCAAAAAAAAAGGGGAAATTAATTCCCCCTTCCTCCTCTGGACCCGCCGACGCTTCCGCCGGAAGATCCTCCCGAGCTTCTGCTCGGAGTGGCAAAACTGCTGCCTCCGCCTGTGCTTGTCCTGCTTGGAGAGCTGAAAGTGGACGTGTTGTCGTTTGACCGGGTTGGAGCCACCGACCTGTTGTAGGACGGAGAGGTAGTGGTCCGGTTGTTGTAAGACGGAGAGGTGCTTCTGTTGTAAGAAGGTACGGTTCCTCTGTTATAGGACGGGCTTGATGTCCTGGTGTTGTAGTTTGGATTGCTGCTTCTGGACGGATTGGCGTAGTTCCTGATGTCGTTCCCGGGGCTGCCGACTGCGCTTGGCCTGGCTGAGGGAATGGCGCTTCTGGATCTGGTGCTTGCTGCCCTGTCGGAAGCAGCGGAGTTGGTGTTTTTGGTGGTCGTCGTAGTTCTGCTGCGGCTCGAATTGTAATAGTCGTTTTGGGAGCTGCTGAAATCCCTGGTTGCGACTCTTGAGTTTTCAGAGGCAACCAGACGCCTTGCAGAAGAATTCACGGCATTGGGGCTTTTTCTGGCCTCGGCTCTCGCAGTGCCCGGCATCACACCGGCTTCTGAGACTCTGATTCCCGTGTTGGTAATGGACGAGCCCCTGGTAGGCCTGGCGCCATAGACGACCTGTCGGCTACCGTACTCTCCACCCGGCAGGATGTAGGAAGGGTAGCCGGGATAGATGGGATAAGTAGGATAGACTGGGTAGCCATAGCCGTACATCGGGTAACCCCATCCGTAGCCTGGATACATGGGGTAGCCCCAGCCGTAGCCTGGATACATCGGATAGCCCCAACCCATTCCGATTCCGATTCCGATCGATAAACCAGGCATCATGCCCCATCCATAGTTGATGCCCATATAAGGGGACATTCCCCATCCGTAGGGACTATAGCCAAAACCCAAACCGAAGTTGAAGTTCACGTTGGGAGAATTGCTTCCGCTTCCTCCATTGGAGGCCGTATAGTTGTCATAGGCGTTGATATTGCCTGTGGCGGTTTGCTGCTGGACACCTTCATCGAAATAAACCACACCGTCTTCCGGGGTCGTCGCGTTTTCGGTGGCCTGATACCTGGAGATGTATTCCGGATTTACATTTCTTGAGCTGAAGTTTTCCTCAACCAAGGCCGGTTCCTGGGAAATGTTTTTGAACGACTGGGGATTGTTGTTTTCCACGGCATACTGCGTTGCCATTTTCACATCCGAAGCCATGAAATACAAGTTGTCATCCTGACTGCTTGCGGTCATTTTATTGGAGCTGCAGGAAGAAATGACAAGGGATCCGACTAGCGCTGAAGCGGTAATGAGGGTGAATTTCTTCATGGGTGAAGTTGATTGTTGTCTGGTTATACGAGCTGGGAATCCTGGGGTTATTCTTTTTGGCTTATATTTGCCAGCCCTATAGTAAGCAATAGTAAGCAAATTTAAAGAGATTTTAACATTCTATCCAACCCAATGAGCAAAGGACTTCCAAAACGCAGTGAGGATTATTCCCTGTGGTACAATGAACTGGTGAAAAAAGCTGACCTGGCAGAAAACTCCGCAGTAAGGGGGTGCATGGTGATCAAGCCCTATGGGTATTCCATTTGGGAAAAAATGCAGGCGCAGCTCGATAAGATGTTTAAGGAAACAGGCCATGCGAATGCCTATTTCCCGCTTTTTATCCCCAAGTCCTACTTGAGCAAGGAGGCCAGCCACGTGGAGGGATTTGCCAAAGAATGTGCTGTGGTGACCCACTATCGCCTGAAAAATGCCGAAGACGGCTCGGGAGTCATCGTCGATCCGGAGGCAAAGCTGGAAGAAGAGCTGATCGTGCGTCCGACATCCGAAACGGTGATCTGGAGTACTTACAAAAACTGGATTCAGTCCTACCGCGACCTTCCTTTGCTGGTCAACCAATGGGCAAATGTGGTGCGTTGGGAGATGAGGACACGCCTTTTTCTCAGGACATCGGAGTTTCTTTGGCAGGAAGGGCACACAGCCCATGCTACCGCAAAAGAGGCGATGGACGAAACCGTCCAGATGATGAATATTTACGCGCAGTTTGCCGAGGAATACATGGCCGTGCCGGTGGTCAAAGGTCGGAAAACCGAAAATGAACGCTTTGCCGGTGCCGACGAGACGTTTTGCATCGAGGCCATGATGCAGGACGGAAAAGCACTGCAGGCGGGTACGTCACACTTCTTGGGCCAAAATTTTGCCAAGGCGTTCGATGTGAAGTTTGCCACCAAGGAAGGCGGGCTAGACTACGTTTGGGGGACTTCCTGGGGCGTGAGTACCCGCCTCATGGGAGCGCTGATCATGGCCCATTCGGATGACAATGGCCTGGTTCTTCCTCCGAAATTGGCACCCATCCAGGTGGTGATCGTGCCCATTTACAGGGGTGAGGCCGAGTTGGAGACGATTTCCGCGAAGGCAAAAGAAATCATGGCGGAATTGAGAAAGGCGGGAATTTCCGTGAAATACGACGACAGGGACACCCAAAAGCCGGGTTGGAAATTTGCCGAATACGAGCTGAAAGGCGTTCCCGTGAGAATTGCATTGGGTCCAAGAGATCTGGAAAACGGAACCATCGAAATCGCCAGAAGGGATACCCTGACCAAAGAGACGTTTGATTTGGCATCCCAACCCATCGCCGGGAAAATCACCGCTTTGCTCGAAGAGATCCAGGAAGGGATCTATAGAAAGGCGTTTGATTTCAGGGCTTCAGTCACTACGGAAGTCAACGCCTGGGAGGAATTTCAGGAGGTGCTGGAGGAAAAGGGCGGTTTTGTCTCCGCACATTGGGACGGAACCCCGGAAACTGAGGAGAAAATCAAGGAATTGACCAAAGCGACTATCCGGTGCATTCCATTGGACCGAAAGGAAGAGGCCGGTTCCTGTATCTATACCGGAAGGCCGTCTGTGGGGCGCGTTTATTTTGCAAAAGCATACTAAAAAATCAAAACCCGGAAATTTACTTCCGGGTTTTTTATTTTATTCCCATAGGTTTACCCTTCGAATCTCGTATTTTAGGCCCTGTTCTATTTCACCTTTCCGCAGTCAATGACAATTCTGATTTTATCCAGCCTCCTTATTATAGGACTGATTTTGCTTCTGGTCGAGGTATTGTTCATCCCCGGCACGACAGTGGTCGGGGTGTTGGGGCTGCTGGTGAGCGTTGCCGGGATTGCCTATGCATTCCTGACTTTTGATTCGGGCACGGCCCTTTGGATCACAGCAATCGCGGTCATTCTCAACCTCATCGCAGTATGGTATGGCTTCAGTTCGGGAGTTTGGAACCGGTTTTCGCTCAAAACCTCCATGCAGGGAGGTGCTTTTGACGGAAGGACAGAAGGACTGTCGGTCGGAATGAGCGGCAAGGCGATTTCGGACATCAAGCCGTTTGGGAAAGTTTCCTTTGGCGAACAGATCTATGAAGTCAAATCCGAGGAAGGATTTATCGAAGTGGGAAAGACAGTCAGTATTACAAGAATCGAAAACAACAAAATCTTAGTCAAATAATAATATGGATCCAAACAGTTCTTTGTTCGTCTTGATTGCCGCTTTTGCCGGGATCATCCTTTTGTTCATCTTTTTGTATTTCGTCCCGGTCAATCTCTGGATTACGGCACAGTTTTCCAATGTCAAAGTCGGAATCGGGGAACTGATCGGAATGAGAATCCGGAAAGTGCCGCCAAGCGTCATTGTCAATTCCTTGATTACGGCCACCAAGGCCGGTCTCCATCTGACCACCAACGATCTGGAAACGCACTACCTGGCAGGAGGGAATGTTCCGACGGTGATCAGGGCTTTGATCTCGGCGGACAAGGCGAATATCAGTCTGACCTTCAAGCAGGCCACGGCGATTGACCTGGCAGGGCGTGACGTGTTTGAGGCGGTGCAGATTTCCGTAAACCCCAAAGTGATCAACACACCCAATGTGGCCGCGGTTGCCGCAGATGGCATTCAGTTGATCGCCAAGGCTCGGGTGACTGTCCGCGCAAATATTGCCCAGTTGGTCGGTGGGGCTGGTGAGGAGACGATTCTTGCCAGGGTCGGAGAGGGGATTGTGACCTCGATCGGCTCTGCGGCCACCCACAAGTCCGTCTTGGAAAACCCAGACAAGATCTCCAAACTCGTGCTTTCCAGAGGATTGGATGCAGGAACGGCTTTTGAGATCCTCTCCATTGACATAGCGGATATTGATGTGGGAACCAACATTGGTGCAAAGCTTCAGATTGACCAGGCTTCTGCCGACCTGAAAGTGGCCGAAGCGAAAGCAGAGGAAAGACGCGCGATGGCCGTGGCCTTGGAGCAGGAGATGAAAGCCCGAAATGTGGAAATGCGGGCGAAAGTGATCGAAGCGGAGGCCGAAGTTCCCAAGGCATTGGCGGAAGCATTCCGTACAGGCAAGCTGGGCGTGATGGACTATTACCGGATGGAAAACATCAAATCGGACACTTCCATGAGGGAATCCATCGCCACCTCGGACAAAGATTCCAAAGACTCCGGAAGCGGGAAACAGGAAAAGAAATAAGAAAGAAAAGGGAGCGTTTAAGCTCCCTTTTTTCGTTTTCCGGATTCCGGCCCCTTCATCGGAATGACCACGGGTTGGTAGAGTTCCTTGGCCAATAGCTGGTTTCCGGACCAGTCTGTCACAATTTCCTGGTAGTTGACCGGGACGATCACCTCTCCTTTTGGATTGATCGCACCGACCAGGCCATCTTTTCGCACAATCATCAAGTCCGGCTTTTCCACTTGGATGTTTTCAAATTCGATGGGAAGCAGTTCTGCACCCGAATTGTCCAAAAGGCCCTGTTTGCCGGCTTTTTCCACCAAAAAGAATCCCTCCTTCAATCTGCAAATCCTGTCAAAACCCGATTCGTTCAGGACTTCGCCGTTTTTGTCGAGCAGGTGAAACTGCCCGTTGGCTTTGGCGATGGCGATCCCGGCCGAAAAGTCCTTGATCTCATCCCACTTGGGTTCGCTGATGATCCGGCCGTCGATCCCGACCAGCCCCCAGGCAAGCGTGTTTCGGTATTTGGATATCTGCTCGGAAAAAATGCCCGTTTCTGAAAACTGGGGTTCGATCACCCAGTTGCCGGATGAATTGACAAAGCCGGTTCGGTCGCCTTTGCCGGCCGGAAACAGTCCCTCACTCCCAGGCCGGATCCAGTCCAGGCCCGGGGTGGGCTGTACCTGCCATCCCTTTTTGCCCAAAAGCCCGAGTTTGTTTTCCCGGAATTTCACGTTGAAAAGGTCTTCGCCTACCAGCCGGACCGATTCCATCCCGACGGCATCGAGCAGAATCCCGTCTTCTTCCATCACACGGCGGAGTTTTCCGTGGATGTATTCAAGCAGGAGATCCCCTTCTTTGGTGATTTTGTGGTAGGAATTGTAGGCCACGTCCGACTTTACCTCATCGCCTTTGATCAGGAGGTATTGGTTTTGGTCAAATCCATAGAAGTAATCCCCCCGTGTGTGTTCCAACTGATCCACCACCGGATCCATCACATAGTCGCCTTCGACGTTGATAATCCCATAGCCGGTGGACTCTTTGGCCAGCAGGTAGTTTCCCTTGTTTTCGGAGAGAAGTTGGTAAGGCCGGTCCGGATCTTTGGAGAGTGGCAGGAAGTAGCTCCCGCTTTTTTCGGTGATCAGCATTCCGTTGTGGGTGAGCCGGGCACCGTCGAGTCTGCCCAAGGAAGTGGTTTTTCCGTTTCCTCTTTCGTAAAGCCAATATTCACTTCCTTTTTTTCCCAGCAGAAAATTGAAATAAGTTTGGATCTCTTCGTACTCCAGGGGAAAAGCCTGCTGCCCGTACTCGTGAAAGGCTCCGATGCCCTTGGGGCCCTTTACCAGGATCCAAGGTGCCAGGTATTGGTGGATTTGGTCTCCTTTGAGATCCACGACGGGCTCCAGATTCCGCGAAAGCATGGCCAGTCCGTTTTCGTTCTTGCCGACAATCACCGTTTCGCCGAGGACTTCTATCCGGTCGTAGATGGCCCTGGATTTGAGTTTTCCCTGCAAATCGTAAACTTCCCAAGTTTGGGAAAAGAGGACATTGGAACTGAGGAGGAAAGCTGAGGCGGCAAGCAGGTGCCGGACTGGGAGGGAAACCATGGGGAAGATTCAATTTGGCTTAAATATAAAATGACCAAAGGATACAGCGTGAACCTTTGGTCATTATCTCTGGCGAAAATGCTTTTTATTTTTCTGTATTGACTTTTTCGAGATCGAAGAGGTCGTGGATAATCCCGATCAGGTCTTCGGCTTCGTCCCGCTTGCATGCTGCCCTGAGCTGTACCACGGGTACTTTCAGGATCTTTTGCATCATGCTTTTTGTGATCTTGTCGATCAGTTCGTATTCCTTCCCGCCGACATTTTTGAGGTACCTGCTCAGCTCTTCCTGACGGATTTGCTCCAGGGATTGCTTGAGTTTGTTGATGGTGGGGGATACCATCATCTCTTTTTTCCAGCCGTAGAATTCGCCGATGCTCTCTTCGATGATCTCCTCCACTTTTGGGACTGCGGAAAGCCGCTTTTCCAGGGCTTCGGAAGCCTTGCTTCGAATGTTGTCCACATTGTAGAGGACCACGCCGGACACATCTTCCACGGAGGTCTCAATGCTTCTTGGGACAGACAGGTCCACAAAGAGCTTGTAACCCTGAATATCGAACTGTTTGACCAGCTCCTTGGTGATAAACGGCTCGTTTTTCATGATGGAGCAGACGATCACGTCCGCTTCGTTCATGGCTTCCCGGCAATCCTCAAAAGGCACGACTTCAAAGCCCAGTTCCGCCGCGATTTCTTCTGCCTTGGATTGGGTGCGGTTGGTGATCTTCACCTTTGCCTCAGGCAGGTGGACCATGTTTTTGGCTACGTCTTCCCCGATTTCTCCGACACCGATCAGCAGGATCCTGGGTTCGAAGATATTGGAAGTAAGGCTGTCGATCAGCTCGATTGCGGCGTAGGAGAGCGATGCGGCACCGTCCCGGAAGGTAGTCTCCTGCACGATCCTTTTGTTGGTGAAAAAGATCGTGTGCATCAATCTGTGCAAAAACGGCCCCGCCATGTCCAGGTCGGCGGCTGTTTGGTAGGCTCTTTTTACCTGATTGGAGATCTGGATATCACCGACTACCTGGGCCTCCAGGCCCATGGATACTCTGAACAAATGGGTGATGGCCTGGCGGTCATCGTTGAAGATTTCAAAATAGTCCAGGTAATTGACCACATCAGCCAGGCCTTTTTCGAGGCCGACCAGCTTGATGATCTCGGTGCTCAGATCCCGTTCATGGCTGTAATAGACCTCTGTCCGGTTGCAGGTGGACAGGATCAGCGCATTGCCCAAACTGAAAAACTCCCTGAGCTTCAGCAGGATACTGTGGATTGACTCTTCGTCCAAAGAAATCAACTCCCTAATCTGTACAGGGGCGGTTTTGTGTGATAAACTTATCGCTCGAAACTTGGTCTGCATGTTTACAAGTTTTGCAATGCGCAATTTAACAGATGATCATTCCCCAAAAGTTTCTTTCCTGTAATTGCCGTACAATTTAGAATTTATCTAAATAATACGGGAAACTTTCGTCTCCAAACCATCCGGTTGGAAATCGATCCCAATGTGATTAACTTATCAGTTGTTTGATTTTTTTTTGGCCATGAAGGACCGGTTTTTTTATTGGATGAAATTCTATCTGGGCTTTTCGGGCAAAGAATCCCGCGGGTTTCTTGTCCTGATTCCATTTTTGCTGATTTTGGGACTGTTGCCGGGAGCATTGGGTTTTTTCAAAGACAGGAATGCAGAAGCTACCTTCGTTGCGTACCAGGCGCGGTTGGACAGTTTGGACAAGCTGCAGGTGAAGCTGGTCACTTCCCCGCTTCCTACTTTCAATCCCCAGGATACCATCCAGCCGTCCCGGAACCAAAAACAACTGAGCAACCTAAACCGGATTGCGTTTTCCGAAGCGGATTCGGCCACGCTGCAGATCGTGCCGGGAATCGGCCCCGGCACTGCCGGGAGAATCATCAAATACCGCCAGCAGCTCGGTGGCTTTCACAGCCAGAGCCAATTGCAGGAGGTGTATGGAGTCAACGAAGCGCTGACAGCGGCACTTTGGGACTTTTTCGAGTTTGATGCGCAGATTTTCAGGAAAATCCCGATCAACCAAGCGGGTGTGGAGGAGTTGTCTTCACATCCCTACATCAGCTATGGCGAGGCCAAAGTCCTGATCGCCTATCGCAACCAGCACGGCATGTTCCTCACTGCCGACGAGCTGACGGATATCAAGATCTTCAGAGCGGAATGGGTTCAAAAGATCAAGCCCTATCTGGCGTTTGACTAGCGGCTTTTTCTGAAAGGCTCCCGGGATTTCGGGTTTCGGAATGTTGGATATGGGATTTCGGACGTGTGGAGCTACAATTCAGATTTCTGGCTTCCGATTTCAGACTTTCGATTTCACGGTTCGTGGCTATCGGGATCTGATTTTGGACTTCTGACTTCTTCCAACCCCGGACACCAGGACATCCGACGCCGGATCTGGTAAAACGGCCATTCGAATCCGCAGCACTTGGTGCAACGCCCCCGCGATAGTCAGCTTGTGGATCGGTTGATGATTTTTTTGCACATATTTGAGGCATGAGTCACACCCCAAAACCCATGGTCAATCTGCCCGGATTGAACCTCCCGCATTTCGAACCTGTTTTGAAACAAGCCGAAGGCAGGCTTTGGATATTTGACTCGCTGAGAAAAAAACATTTGGTTTTGACCCCGGAAGAGTGGGTCCGCCAGCACTGGATTAACTTTCTGGTCAACCACCACAACTATCCCCGGGGGCTTTTTTCCTTGGAAAAAGGCCTGAAATACAATCAATTGAACAAACGGACCGATCTGATCGTGTTTACGCGGGAAGCCAAGCCTTACTTGTTGGTGGAGTGCAAGGCCCCCGGGGTGAAGATTGATGAAAAGACCCTGCATCAGGCATTGGTGTACAATCAACAGCTTGATTGTCAAAACATTGTGCTGTCAAACGGCCTTGTGCATATCTACATGGGATATTCGGAAAGTGAAAGAAAATTCGTCCAGAAGAATTTTCCCCCAAGATCCCCGGAATAATTAGCTCATTTTATATGATATAAATCAGATTTTTTATAATTTCCGCTAGCGATTTTTACCAAATATATGATGTCAAATCACCCTACCAACACTCCGTGTGCGCTTTGTACCAGCAGGAAGTTTTCACTTTTCTCTGAATTGCCTGAAGCCCAAATATGTACGATCTCGGATCACAAAAACATGATCTCCCACCGCAAGGGGCAAATCCTCTACTATGAGGGGACGAAGCCTCTGGGGATTTTTTGCATCAATTCCGGGGTGGTCAAAGTCTACAAGACAGCATCCAACGGCAAGGAGCAGATCATCCATTTGGCCCAAAAGGGGGATTTTCTGGGATACGCGGCTCTTCTGGGGGAGGAAAACTACTCCAACTCCTCCATGATCATCGAAGATGCCAAGATCTGCTTTGTGCCAAAGGATGTTTTTATCAACTCCCTGCTTCGCAATTCGGAGTTTTTCCGCCGGGTGGCAAAAAACCTCAGCCATGACATCGGGGTGATGGAGGAGAAACTGACCAACGCTACCCAAAAGAGCATCAGGGAGCGGCTTGCCCACGTCTTGCTCCAACTCGGCAACTCCTACGGAGTCGAAGGAGGCGGAAACCAAAAGATTGACCTCACTCTCAGCAGGGAGGAGATTGCGGGGATAGTGGGCACTGCTACCGAATCGGTGATCCGATTGCTTTCCGAATTCAAAAAAGACAACCTGATTGAAACCGACGGGAAGAAAATCATCATCAAAGACCGTAGGGGTCTGGCCCGATTGTCGGACTTTTACGCCTGACCACAGTGCCAAGTCCCGTACGTGATCCGGTTTTTGACAAATGATTGACTCTTTGGTACCCAAGCGCAGCGTTTCCCGTTTCGGGGTTCTGCTGCTGGGATTTTTTTGGGCTGCCACTCCTGTTTTTTCCCAAAGCCCGGCATTCAGTTCCTTGATAGAAGGACTCTACGATGAAAGCTTTCCAATCGTCAAGCCAGCGCAAATCACCGATCTTTCCAATTATCAGGTTTTGGATACGCGGGAAAAGGAAGAGTTTGAGGTGAGCCACCTTCCGGGCGCGAGCTGGACGGGCTATGGGACTTTCAAGCTTGCCGATGTAAAAAACCTGGATCCAGATCAGCCTGTTTTGGTTTATTGCACCGTTGGGGTCCGCTCAGAGGATATTGGAAAAAAGCTCCACGCCGCGGGGTTTACACGGGTTTACAATCTGTACGGGGGAATCATCCAATGGGCGAATTCGGGCAAACCGCTGGAAGCTGCCGGGGTGCCGACGGACCAAGTCCACACGTATTCCAGAGCCTGGGGCATTTGGCTGGAGCGGGGCCAAAAAGTCCATTAGTTTTGGAATTGTTCTTGCTCCGGCCATCCTTCAGGCCCAATCCTTTTATATTGGGCTCCCATTGCAGATGCCATTCTATCGCTGTTCCATGAAATTTCTCCGGTTTTTGTCGCTTGTCCTTCTTCCTTTTCTGTTTTTGTCCTGCCAAAATCCGACTTTGGGCATGGCAGGAACGACGCCTCCGAGCCACGGGCTTTGGGATCAATTGGTCAAGGCCCATGTCAAGCCCGATGGCAGGGTGGACTACCGGGGATTTGTTCGGGACAAGCCCAAACTGGACCAATACCTAAAGCTGGTCTCAGAAAATGCCCCCGACCGCAAAACCTGGTCAAAGCACGAGCAGTTGGCCTACTGGATCAACGCCTACAATGCCTTTACGGTGAAACTGATCGTGGACCACTATCCCGTCAAAAGTATCCGCGACCTCGGGCCAGGGCTGAAAATCCCCGGAATCAAGGACGTATGGCACTATAAGTTTTTCAAGATCGGGGGCGTGGAGAGCAGCCTGGACGAGATTGAGCACTCCATTCTCAGAAAAGAATTTGACGAGCCCCGGATCCATTTTGCAATCAACTGTGCCTCGGTTTCTTGCCCGCCATTGTTGAATGAAGCTTTTGTGGCGGAAAACCTGGACGCCCAACTGACCAAAGCCGCGACTGCCTTCGTCAACGATCCAACTCGGAACAAGATCACGGCGGACCAGGCGCAGATTTCCTCGATTTTTTCCTGGTTCAAAGAGGATTTCACCACCAAAGGCTCCCTCATTGACTTCCTGAATCGGTATTCAAAAGTCAGGATCAAACCATCCGCAAAAATCTCCTATTTGGACTACAACTGGGATTTGAACGAATAGCAGAAACGATTTTGGTATCTTACCCCGAAAGTTTTGCATCCATGAACCAACCGCGGCACGTCATCATCATCGGCAACGGAATCTCCGGAGTCACCTGTGCCAGAACAATGCGGAAGCTGGATCCGGATATCAGAATAACCCTGGTCTCTGGGGAGTCCAAATATTTCTTTTCCCGAACTGCGCTGATGTACGTGTATATGGGGCACATGAAGTTTGGGCATACCCAGCCGTATGAGGATCATTTTTGGGACAAAAACCGGATAGAATTGAAGGAAGCCTGGGTCGGGAAAGTTGACTTTGGCGCAAAGTCGCTTGTCTTTGAGTCTGGGGAAACTTTGGCCTACGACATCCTGGTGCTTGCCACCGGATCCAAACCGAATAAATTTGGCTGGCCGGGGCAAGACCTGAAAGGCGTGCAGGGCCTGTATTCGAAACAGGATCTGGAATCGATGGCAGAAAATACACAAGCTGGAATAGACCGCGCGGTGATCGTCGGGGGCGGATTGATCGGGATAGAGATGGCCGAGATGCTGGCTTACAGGAAGATTCCGGTTACTTTTTTGGTTCGGGAAAAAGGCTTTTGGGACAATGTGTTGCCCAAGGAAGAGGCCGAGTTGGTTGGGAGACATATCAGGGAACACCACGTGGACCTTCGCCTCGGCACGGAGCTGCGGGAGATTCTCCCGGATTCCGGGGGACGGGTACGGGCTGTGCTCACTTCGACAGGCGAGGAAATCCCCTGTCAGTTCGTTGGACTGACCGCCGGGGTGAGCCCGAACGTGGATTTTCTGAGAGATACAGAACTGGAAGTCAACCGTGGGGTGAAAGTCGACGGGTTTTTTCGGACCAACCTGCCGGATGTCTATGCGATCGGCGACTGTGCCGAATTTGAAAAAGAACCTGCCCCTGGCCGCCCGAAAATCGAGCAGGTCTGGTACACCGGGCGAATGCACGGGGAGACATTGGCGCATACCCTTTGCAAAAATCCGGTTCCCTATCGTCCCGGAGTTTGGTTCAACTCGGCCAAATTCCTCGACATCGAATACCAGACCTATGGAGTCGTACCTCCGGAAGTTGATCCCGACAGCGTGAAAAATTTCTACTGGGAACACGCGGCGGGCAAAATTTGCTTCAGGATGCGGATGGATCTGGACGGAAGAATTGTCGGGGTGAATGTTTTCGGTTTTCGGCTGAGACACGGTTTTTTTGACCGGGCCATCAAAGAGAAATGGCCGGGTGAAAAGGCAATCGCCCAGTTGGAACAGGCGAATTTCGATCCGGAGTTTTTTGCTCCGCACTACATCGAAATCCAAAAGGCCTTTTTGGCGCAGTTTGGGGGAAGCTTTCGTCCCGCCAAGAGATCATTTGTCCAAAAACTATTCGGGGCAAGGCAATGAAAGTGATCGAGAAACTTGGATTGGGTTTGTTTTTGACGGGTTTGGCGACCTTCTTGGTCATTCCGTTTTTGGGTTCTTACACGCTTTCGGAAGAGAGGATTTTGGAAAACACCAAAGACATCCATCGTGAAAAGATGACGGAGATCCTGGCTCCCCTGTATGGACGTGAATTCAGCTCCAACTTTTCGTTCATGGCAGCCTATCGGGAAAATTTCAATCCCTACAACGACGGACTGAAATCCCGGCAGCTTTGGGATCAGGTCATTTGGGATGACTACAGCTTTCCGCTGGCCAAGGCATCTTTGGAAAGCCCATTAAGGGAAAAGCCCTGGGTCTATCTGGGCCTGTCGCTGGGATTGGCGGTGTTGGGCGGCTTTTTATACCATTTTAGACAGCATTCTGACGAGCCGACCGGGATCAAAAACAACGGGATCTTCCATTCGTCCATGAAAAACCGGGGGCTTCTCGGCATGTTGACCGGCTCGCTGCTGATCTTGTTTTACGTGGTTTTGTACTGGTTTCCGGCTTATTTGGTGAATCTGGTCTGGATGGTGGATCCGATTTCGCAGATCCTTTCGGGCAATCCGGCTAGCCAGTGGTTTTTGTACGGATTGATCTACACTTTGGCGATTCTCGTCATGGGGATTCGGATGTTTCGCAAGTATCGCGGCAACAAATACCAGCAACTTCGTACGGCATCGGTGATGTTTTTCCAGACGGCTTTTGCATTCCTGATTCCCGAGATTTTGGTTTTGCTCAACCAGCCCTACTTTGACTTCAAAAATATCTGGCCGTTGGACTACGACTTTTTCTACGACTATCAGATCTCAGCCTTTCTTTCCGCTGGCGGATTGGGCATGTTTATGTTGGTCTGGGGGATCTTGCTGATCGTCGTCGGTGTTCCGGTCTTTACCTATTTCTTTGGCAAAAGATGGTATTGCTCCTGGGTTTGCGGCTGCGGAGGATTGGCCGAGACGGTGGGAGATCCCTATCGGCAGCTTTCTGACAAGTCGCTCAAAGCCTGGAAATACGAACGATGGATCGTCCATTCGGTGTTGGTATTGGCCGTCGTGATGACGGCATTGACGATTGCCAACTACTTCTCAGACTTCTGGCTGTTGGGAAATGTGACCAACCAGCTACATTCGTTTTACGGTTTTGCGATCGGGTCTGCATTTGCCGGGGTGGTAGGGACAGGGTTCTACCCGTTTATGGGAAACCGCGTTTGGTGCAGGTTTGGCTGTCCTTTGGCAGCGTATCTGGGGATCGTCCAGCGGTTTAAGTCCCGCTTCCGGATCACCACCAACGGCGGTCAGTGTATCTCCTGCGGCAATTGTTCGACTTACTGCGAGATGGGGATAGACGTCCGCTGGTATGCACAGCGGGGGCAAAATATTGTCCGTTCATCCTGTGTCGGCTGCGGGGTGTGTTCGGCGGTCTGTCCCCGGGGAGTGCTGAAGTTGGAAAACGGGCCTGAGCAAGATCGAATCAACGAGCTGCCGATAATCATCGGAAACGACTCCGTCAAGATCAACCAATAGATGATTTTTTTATACCTCCTATGTGTGCTGTATAGCTTGTCGATGCTGTTTATCCTCATCTACGCGGTCGCGCAGGGGCATTTGCTTTTTCATTTTCTGAAAGCCAAAAGCAGCAGCGACAAAATTCGGCCCCACGCTCCAGCCACCTGGCCAAAGGTCACGGTGCAGCTTCCCGTCTTCAATGAACTCTATGTGGTAGACCGTTTGATCGAGTCGGTTGCAAGACTAGACTATCCGCCAGAACTGCTTCAGATTCAGATCTTGGATGACAGCACGGATCAGACGGCCGACCTGATCAGGGAAAAGATTGCAGAATTCCCGAATGTCGACTTTCAGTATATCCACAGAGAAATTCGGACAGGGTTCAAAGCCGGAGCGTTGCGCGAAGGATTGGAGAGAGCCTCCGGGGAATTCATCGCGATCTTCGACGCAGACTTTGTGCCCGACCCTGATTTTTTGGTCAGGACAATTCCTTGGTTTTCGTCGGAAAAAACCGGAATGGTGCAGACGCGATGGACTCATCTTAACCGCGATTATTCCATCTTGACGCGTTTGCAGGCGATTGCTTTGGATACGCATTTCCTGATCGAACAGACCGGCCGAAACCATCAGGGCGCTTTTATCAATTTCAACGGGACGGGCGGAATCTGGCGCAAATCCTGCATCTACGACGCGGGCAATTGGCATGACGATACCCTGACCGAAGATCTGGATCTAAGCTATCGCGCGCAGCGCAAGGGATGGGAATTCGTCTATCGTCCTGATATCGAGTCTCCAGCCGAACTTCCCCCGATCATGTCTGCGGTCAAATCCCAGCAGTTTCGCTGGACCAAGGGTGGGGCCGAATGTGCGATAAAGCATTTCGCAAAAGTAAACAGGGAAGACCATCCATTTCGCGTCAAATTCCACTCCTTTGCCCACCTGTTCAATTCGGCGGTTTTCATCGCCGTGCTGGTGGCGAGCCTGAGTAGCATCGGAGTTTGGTGGGCCGGTGAAAAGGGCCTGATTCCGCCGGTTTGGATGGAGGTTTCAGGAATTTTCCTGGTGGGATTTGTCCTGATTGCGGGGACTTATCTCGTTTCTTTCTTCTTTGAAAGGCAATCATTTCTTAAACCAGCCTTTAATGCCGCCTGGCAATTGCCTTTGTTTCTTTCCGTCTCGATGGGCTTGTCGCTTCACAATTCCCAGGCCGTTTGGGAAGGGCTGACCGGGAAAAAGTCTCCATTTGTCCGAACACCAAAATTCAATCTGGAATCCGGGAAAGAGAAACTCTCTCTGAATCGATACCTCATTCACCGCATGCCGGTAACCACCTGGATCGAGGGAGGCCTGGCTTTGGTTTTTTGGGGAATGGTAGGCTTGGCTTTCCTTGCACAAAACTTCCTGTTCCTCCCTTTCCACGCCATGCTGGCCTTTGGCTATAGTATTGTTTTTGTCAAATCGTTCAATTCCTACGGTCTCGGCCGCTAAATTCCCCCATGCGCAATCCTCCCATCATTGACGTCATCATTCCCGCCTACAATGAGGAACGGTCTATTCCCAAGGTGATCGCCGAGATTCCCGATCTGGTGCGGCACATCGTCGTGGCTGACAACAATTCCACCGACCGGACGGGCAAGGTGGCAAAAGCGGCGGGCGCCCAAGTGGTCTTTGAACCCCAAAAGGGCTATGGCAAGGCCTGCCTTTCAGCCATGGACTGGGTCAAAAGCCAAGCGGTTCAGCCGGATATTGTCGTGTTTTTGGACGGGGATTACAGTGATTTTCCGGAGGAGATGTTGGATTTGATCCTGCCGATCCTGAACGGAAAAGCCGAGATGGTCATCGGTTCGAGAGCTTTGGGGCAGCGTGAAAGCGGGGCAATGACTTTCCCCCAAGTCTTTGGAAACTGGCTCGCGACGACGATGATGAAGTACATGCAGGGTGCACGGTTTACCGACTTGGGGCCGTTCAGGGCGATCGTCTGGCAAAGACTCCTGGAGCTGAATATGGTGGACGAGAACTACGGCTGGACCATCGAGATGCAGCTCAAAGCCCACAAAGCCGGACTGCGTTATAGGGAAGTTCCCGTCAACTACCGCAAGCGGATCGGAGTTTCGAAAGTCAGCGGCACGGTCAAAGGCGTGGTCGGGGCAGGGTATAAGATTATTTTGACGATCTTTAGGTATTGGTAAATCAAGTAGACAGTGATCAGTCTCAGTCCGCAGAATTCCACAGACAATGGCCTGAAATCAAACATGAGCATGAAACTTTCACCCACCCAAAGCAGAAATCCGAAATCGGAAATCCGAAATTTCACGTCGTTTTTTGTTCTGTTGATTTCGTTGGGACTGCTTTGCTCCTGCGGTTCTTCCGGTCGGGAAGGCGTTGATGAAGACCAGTTTGCGAAATATTGGTATCAGGGAAAAGCCGAAATCAACGTCTTCGATCTCCAGCAGAGCCGATACGGCGAGATCCGCCCCGGCAAGGCCGTGATGATTTTTGTGACGGAGGACTTTTCGAAGAGAAAGCAGGTGAAGCTGGACAATCCACAAAACCGCGCCGCCGATGCCCAAAAGGTACTGAAGCTCAACATGACCCGCGATTTTGTGACCGGGATCTATCCCTATCATACCATGCTTTCGGTTTTTACTCCGGTTTATGAGGAAGTTTGGTCTCCCAAACTGACCGCTTCGGTGACAGAGTGGTGCGGGCAGTCTTTCACCCAGTTGAATTTCAAAAACGGGAACTACCTTGCCCGGCATTTCTCCTACTTTGAATCAGACGGGGATGCGGAATCGAAAATCAACGCGATGGCTGAGGAAGAAATCTTCAACCTGATCCGGCTCAATCCCGAATTGGTACCTATGGGAAAGATGGAGCTGATTCCAAGTTTGGTCTTTCAGCGCTTTTCCCATATCGAACTGAAAGCGGCTACTGCGACAGTCTCCAAGCGGGATGTCGGTGCCAACCAGTTGGAAGTCGAGGTGGCCTACTCCGCGATCGGCCGGAAATTCACCGTCCGCTTCCAGAAGTTTTTCCCCTACGAAATCCTTGGCTTCGAGGAAGTCTGGACCAAGGAAAACGGCAAACAAGAAATTACTACTGCGACACGTACGACTATGAAAATGCTTGATTATTGGAATCAAAACGAAAAGGTTTTCGAACATTTGAGAAAGGACCTCGGGCTTTGAATCCAACAATGAAATTTGCCGTTCAGGTTTTGCTGGTCATCTTGATGCTGGCAGGCATGTATTTTCTGGGAAACCTGATTCCCCGTACTGATTTCCGGTCCACACTTGGGCTCTTTGTGATTCTCTTTGGGTTGATGTTTTTGGTCTTTGGGCTGGCAGAAGAAACCACGCCCTGGTTTTTCATCTTCATCGCTGGGCTATTGCTTCGGTTTTCGCTGTTTTTGGCGATACCGCAATGGTCGGACGATTACGTCCGATTCCTTTGGGATGGAGAGTTGGTGCGGCTTGTTGAAAATCCCTACGCAGAAACTCCCGCTGAATTCCTCCAAAACCACCCCATGGAATCGACTCCGATTCTCCATCAGCTCTTTCCGTTGCTCAATTCCAAAGAGTACCATTCGGTGTATCCTCCCTTGAACCAGGGGATTTTTTGGCTGTCTGCCAAGGCTGCCAATGGACTGATCGCCAACGGAATCATTGCGATTCGTCTACTTTTACTGTTGGGGGAAATCGGCGTTTTTATGCTGTTTCTGAAGCTGATGGGAGCCTTCAATCTTCCGCAAAAGCTGCTTTGGCTTTATTGGTTGAATCCTTTGGTGATCTTGGAAATTACCGGAAATCTGCATTTCGAAGGGCTGGTGCTGCTCTTGCTTTTGGCGACTGTATTGGCTCTGAAAAACAAGCAACCCTCGACGGCGGGAAGTTTTTGGGGATTGGCTGTCGGCGTCAAGCTGCTCCCGTTGCTCCTTCTGCCGACCTTTGTTTTTTATCCCGAAACCAAGAAGAACACGCTGTTTTGGTTTGGCGGTTTAATCGCGATTTTAATCAGCTTTTTCTGGCTGCTGCTGGATTCTTCCTGGATCAATTTCTTCCAGAGTTTGACGCTTTACCAAGGTAAATTTGAGTTCAATGCTTCCATTTATTACCTTTTTCGCGAGATCGGGTTTTGGATTTTTGGGTATAACGTAATTGCGGTTTTGAGCAAGTTGCTGAGCGTATTGACGCTGGGGTTGATCGTTTATTTTTCCTGGAAAAAGAAACCCGCCACCCTTCCTGAGTTGCTGAATTTGTGGGTGTTCGTCTACCTGATTTATCTGGTTTTGCAGCCTGTTGTCCATCCTTGGTACCTGATTCCGGCGTTTGGACTGAGTGTACTGACAGGCCGAAATACATTTGTGATTTGGTCTTTTGCGGTGATATTTTCGTATCGGGCTTATGGCACTGCGACCGTGGACGAAAGCCCGCTATTCCTTGCCATTGAATACCTCCTGGTCTTAGGCGGCATTTATCTGGATTATTTTCTGCCAAAATCTAAACGTAAAGCAAGTCATGAAACCACAGCTTAGTCTTTGGCTCCTGTTGTGCATGGTATTCTTTTTTTCCTGCGGCAAAAGCCCGGAAAGACAGGCACGGGAACTCATCGAAAGATCCATCGAGGCCCATGGAGGTGCCGAAGTCTGGGAAAATATCAGTAGCCTGAAATTCCGCAAAAAGACCCGCTTGATCCAGGAAGACAGCACGGTCGAAAGTGAATCGGATGAGCGGATGGAGTTTCGCTTCAAGCCCTATCTTGAGGGGAAAATCACCTGGGAAAAGGACTCCCTCAAACATGTTTCGACTTGGGACGGAGCGCAGATGCGCTATTTCATGGGAGAAAATGAGGTGAAAAATGCGGGTTTTCTGGCCTCAAAAAGGAAGGAATTTGACGCTGCTCTGCATGCAGTGGCCCAACCTTGGCAATTGCTGGACGGGGAAACTGTGCCTAAATACGAAGGCCAGAAGACCTTGGAAAACGGAAGGCTCGTGGAATCCATCCGGGTGGATCATGGTTCTGAGGGAGACGTCCGGTATTATTACTTTGACCCGAAAAGCGCGGTGATGGTAGGGAGCGAAGTCCACATGAAAGAAGAGAGGATTTTGGTTTACAACCTTGGATACGTGGAGATTGAGGGACTGAAGATGAGAGGCCAAGTGGATAGCTGGAGTGTAAACGGGAAGAGTGAAAGGCTTTTCCTCAGAGCTGAGCATCTGTACTCGGAGTACGAGATCACCCAATAGCTTTCAAGCATTTGAGGTTTGATTCAATTGTATATCATCTGATTTGAATTTTATGAGACTACTTCATTGCCTGCTGTTTTTGGCTTTTTTGGTCCCGCTTTCCGGATGCGACCATAGATCCGAGGCGCAAAAAATCGTTGATCTGTCGATTGCTGCGCATGGAGGTAAGGCCTTTGAAAACTCTAAGATCGACTTTGATTTTAGGAATATCCACTATACGATTTACAAAACCCCCAAGGCTTTTGAATACATCCGTGAGTTTACTGACTCCACCGGAACAGTCAAAGATGTGCTGAATAATACCGGATTTACCCGCACTGTAAACGGAGCGAAGATCGACACGCTTACGGAGGAGCGGATTGGGGCTTTTTCCAGGTCTGTAAATTCCGTTGCCTATTTTGCTTTTCTTCCCTACGGACTCAACGATGAAGCAGCCATCAAGACTTACCTCGGAGAAACCGAACTCGAGGGGGAAAAATACCATTTGGTCAAGGTGACCTTTGTACCTGAAGGAGGCGGCGAGCATTACGAAGACGAGTTTTTGTATTGGTTTGGCCAGGAGGATCACCTGATGGACTACATGGCCTACAGCTACCACACCGACGGCGGGGGAGTGCGGATGCGGGAGGTCAGTGGGGTCATGGAAGTGGGTGGAATCCGGTTTCAAAACTACCTGAATCTCAAGGCTTCGGATGAAAAAACACCCTTGGATATGATGGAGGAACTCTACACCTCGGGTAAATTGGGAAAACTTTCCGAGATCAATCTGGAAAACATCAGGGTCAAGCCAATCCGCGAGTGATCTTGGATTCACGAAATACGGGTACGATTTACGACAGGCGATTTGCGATTTACGACGGCTGTACGGTCACAGTGCAACACCGGGTACTGGGCATCCAATATCGGCCATTCGATCTTGTCATCCGAAATCGATTATTTGCCTAGATCGAGGATCTCCCGGATTTTGTTGATTTCTGCCATTTCGTCAAAGAGGCCTTTACTGTCACCGGCTGCGATCTTGTCCCGGAAATTGCTGAGATTGGCAATGAAGCCGTCCATGGCGCCGAGGATATTTTCCCTGTTTTCGGTAAAGATCGGTGCCCACATCGCCGGGCTGGATTTGGCCAGACGGACGGTGGAGGCGAAGCCGGAGCCTGCCATGTCGAAGATGTTTTTCTCGTCGGCCATTTTCTGAAGGACCGTCTCCCCAAGCATAAAAGAGGAGATATGGGAAAGGTGCGACACAAAAGCCAAATGCCGGTCGTGCTCCTCCGGATCCATAAATCTCAGCTTCAGGTTCAGCGCGTCAAACAGCCTGTAGGCCTTTTCCTTTAGGTGGAGATTCGTTTTTTCCAACTCGCAGATGATCAGGATTTTTCTGTCCAGAAGCTCGGCAAAAGCTGCTTTTGGCCCGGAATACTCCGTACCGGCGATGGGGTGGGCGGCAAGGTATTGCTTTCTTTTCGGATGGTTGGCCATCAGCTTGCAAAGCTTGCTTTTGGTGGATCCCACATCCAAAACCAGGGTGTTTTCGCCGATTTGGTCCAAGGTGTCAAGCAGAAGATCCCCCAAGGTATCGGCAGGAGTGGCCAAAATCACCAGATCCGTATCGGAATCCGGGGTTTCTTTGGCCTCGGTGACAATGCCCAAGGTCAGGGCGTCTTTCAGGTTTTGGG
>CAZGYC010000029.1:0-51538 GCA_964530015.1 uncultured Limnohabitans sp.
CTTTGTGCCTTTGTAGCTAACGATGTGGGACCTAAGGGATTCGAACCCATGACCTCTGCTCTGTCAAAGCAGCGCTCTAAACCAACTGAGCTAAGATCCCGGTTTGTGGATGCGAATATATGCCCAAACCTTCCAGGTTTCAAAAACCTGGAAGGTTTTTGCTCAAAGAAAACTTTCCCGCACGTACTTCGCCGTGTAATTTCCCTCCTCTTTGGCCAAGTCTTCCGGCGTACCGGCAAAGGTCAGATGACCACCCTTGTTACCTCCCTCCGGTCCCAGGTCAATCACCCAGTCGGCGGACTTGACCACTTCGGTATTGTGCTCGATGATGATGACCGAGTGACCCTGATCGATCAGCGCATTGATGCTGTGAAGCAGTTTGCTGATGTCGTGGAAATGGAGTCCGGTCGTAGGTTCGTCGAAGATAAACAGGATGTGGTCACCGGTTTTGGTTCCTCCTTTTCCCAAGAAAGAAGCCAGTTTGACCCGTTGGGCTTCTCCCCCAGAAAGCGTGTTGGAGCTTTGGCCCATGCCGATATAACCCAAGCCGACTTCCTGCAGCGGTTGCAGCCGGTTGATGATCTGGGTTTTTCCCCGGAAAAATTCCAGAGCTTCATCGATCGTCATTCCCAGCACTTCGGAGATGTCCCTGTCCTTGAATTTGACTTCGAGGATTTCATTCTTGAACCGCTTGCCCTTGCAGGATTCGCAGGTCAGGTGGATGTCGGCCATAAACTGCATTTCTACCGTAGTCGTCCCTTCTCCCTGACAGGCTTCACAGCGTCCGCCGTCCACATTGAAGGAGAAAAAGGCGGGTTTGTAGCCCCGTTGCTTGCTTAGCGGCTGCTCCGAAAAGAGATTTCGGATCGCATCGTAGGCCTTGACATAGGTTACCGGATTGGAGCGGGATGACTTGCCGATCGGATCCTGATCGACAAACTCTACCTGTGTGACCCGCTTGTAGTCGCCTTCGATGCGGTCGTATTTTCCGCCTTCGTCGATCACGGTTCCGAGCATTTTTCCCAACGCAGGATACAGCACTTTTTTGATCAGGGTGGATTTCCCCGAGCCGGAGACTCCCGTCACCACGGTCAGCGTATTGAGCGGAAACTGGACGGTGAGGTTTTTCAGGTTGTTTTCCCGGGCGCCTTTGACGGTGATGGAATCTTTCCATTTCCGATTTCCGGTTTTGATGAAAATCTTTTCTTCCCCACGCAGGTATTTGGCGGTGTAGGTGGTTCCGGAAGTAATTAAATCTTCGATTTTCCCCTGGAAAAGCAATTCCCCCCCTTTCACACCCGCATCCGGCCCAATGTCGATGACCTGGTCAGAGGCTTTCATCACCTTTTCCTCATGCTCCACCACGATGACCGTATTGCCCAGATTTCTGAGTTCTTTCAGCACACCGATCAGGCGGTCGGTGTCTCGCGGATGCAACCCGATGCTGGGTTCGTCCAGGATGTACATCGATCCCACCAAGGCTGAGCCCAGCGAAGTTGCCAATTTGATCCGCTGGTACTCTCCGCCCGAGAGCGTGGAGCTCAGTCGGTTCAGTGTCAGGTAGCCCAAGCCGACCTGGTCCATAAATTCCAGCCGGCTGACAATTTCCTTCAAAAGGCGGTTGGCAATTTTGGCCTCATGCGTCGTCAACCCGATTTTTTGGAAGAAAGCCAAAGCATCGTCTATTGGCATCAACACGATATCGGTCACTGATTTGCCGCTTATCTTCACGTAGGAAGCATCTTTTCGCAGTCTTGTTCCCCGGCAATCGGGACAGGTGGTGCGCCCCCGGAACCGGGAGAGCATGACCCGATATTGGATCTTGTAGGTTTTGCTTTCGAGGTCTTCGAAAAAGGCATTCAAGCCCTGAAAGTATTTATTTCCGGTCCAGAGCAAGTCCTGCTCCTTTTCGGTGAGTTCGTGGTAGGACCGGTGGATGGGAAAATCAAACTCAATCCCCTTTTTCAACAAAGGCTCCAGCCAGCCTTTGCCCGACTCACCCCGCCAAGGGGCAATCGCGCCTTCGTAAACCGAAAGATCCTTGTCGGGAATGACCAAATCCCGGTCGATGCCCAACACATTGCCGAAGCCTTCGCATCGTTTGCAGGCCCCGTAAGGATTGTTGAATGAGAAAAAGTTGACCGAAGGAAGCTCGAAGCTGATGCCGTCCAGTTCGAAGCGATCGGAGAAGGAGCGGACTTCCACATCCGGAACGGTGATCTTGCAGTCTCCATGCCCTTCGAAAAGGGCCGTTTGCACCGAGTCCGCAATCCTAAACTGGTTGTCTTCGTCCTCTTTGTGAACAGACGCCCGGTCGATCAGGATTTCGTAGTTGCCTTTTTTGATTTTCTTTTCGCCCAAAAGATCCTCCACAAAATACACCTCTCCGTCGATGAGGATCCGGGTGTAGCCTTTTTGGAGCAACAGCTCCAATTCCTGCTCGATCTTGCGTCCCCGAGCAATCTGAAGCGGGCAGGAAATCATGACTTTGGTCCCCTCGTCAAAGGAAAGGACGTAGTCCACGATGTCCGTGACCGTGTGATGCCTGACCTCCTTGCCGGAGACCGGGGAAAAAGTCTTTCCGATCCTCGCAAAAAGCAACTTGAGGTAGTCGTAAATCTCCGTGGTGGTGCCGACGGTAGAGCGGGGATTTTTGGTGCTTACTTTTTGCTGGATCGCGATGGCCGGAGCTACGCCTTTGATGTACTCCACGTCGGGTTTTTCCATCCGGCCGAGGAATTGGCGGGCATAGGAAGAGAGGCTTTCCACGTACATTCTTTGGCCTTCGGCAAAAAGCGTATCGAATGCCAGGGAGGATTTTCCGGAGCCCGAAAGTCCCGTGATCACCACAAGCTGGTTTCTGGGAATGGCCACGCTCAGGTTTTTGAGGTTGTTGACCCGGGCGTTTTTGATGATGATGTGTTCTTTGGGATCGAGGGAGTCGATGTCCTGGATAGCTGGTAAAATGCTCAAAGTCATAGGGGGCAAAGGTAAGAAAGGAACAGGGGAAGTAGGAGAAAAGTTGCCTGCCAATTCGCGTAGGGATATCGCTGGGGAAAACAACGGATCGGTTTCCTCCGGGTATTCCCGGAGCGGAGGGATTTTTCCCAGGTCGTCGGTGGGCAGCAGCCTACAGTTTTGTGCCCTGAAGGAAAAAAGGCCTACTGGGTTTCTCTCCTTTGTCCATCCGCTGGTTGCCCTTACCTCCCCATTTTTGGCTACATTCAACCTTCGAAAATTCACGAGCACATGAAAAAAGCATTTTACCTGTCTGCCGTTGCTTTGGCGGCAATCGGCATGGGATGCAACGACGGCGTCTCGGGGACTGGCAGCGGGGATTCCGCCGCCACCGCACAAGCCGATACCACCTCTTTGCCCCCGCTGGAAACCAATCCCGCGAATACGGAATATCAGCCCGCCTTTCCGGGACAAACACGCATCGGGGCGGTGGTCACGACCACGCCCTACCAGGTGGACCAATTGGCCGAAGGCCTCGGCAGGCCCTGGGCAGTGATTTTGTTGCCGGACGAGCGGCTGTTGCTCACGGAGAAAACCGGCTATCTGGAGATCCGCAACCCGGATGGAAGCCTAGCCAAAAAAATCACCGGCCTGCCCAAGGTGGACGACCGGGACCAGGGAGGATTGCTGGACGTGGCGCTCGATCCGGACTATGCCGCCAACAAGACCATCTATTGGTCTTATGCCGAACCCTACAAAAACGGAAACCTCACCGCGGTGGCCAAGGGCAAACTGAATGAGGCCGAGGGTACGGTCGATGATCCCACGGTGATATTCCGTGCGACGCCGGAACTGGACAACAGCACCCTGCACTATGGGTCGAGGTTGGTTTTTGACAGGGACGGGTACCTCTTTGTCAGCGCGGGCGAACGGGCCAGGCTCGACGGCAGGGCGCAGGCGCAGTCGCTGAGCTCGGGATTGGGCAAGGTTTTTAGGATTACCAAAGACGGCAAACCGGCTCCCGGCAATCCGTTCATCGGCCAGGAAGGTGCCATGCCCGAAATATACAGCTATGGGCACCGCAATCCGCAAAGCCTGGACATCCATCCCGTGACGGGCGAGCTGTGGGAAGCGGAGTTTGGCCCGCGCGGCGGCGATGAGCTAAACCTGCTGAAGCCCGGGCGAAACTACGGCTGGCCGACCATCACCTATGGACTGGAATACAGCGGCAAAAAAATAGGCGACTCCATCCAGTACAAGGAAGGCATGGAGCAGCCTGTGTACTATTGGGATCCGGTCTTGTCCCCCGGTGGGATGAGTTTCTATAAAGGCAACGCCATTCCCGAGTGGGAAAACAACCTGTTTATCGGCGGGCTCGGCGGTGCGCGCATCGCGCGTCTGGTGCTCAGGGACAACCGGGTGGTCGGCGAAGAATGGCTGCTTTTGGACAAGAAGGAGCGCTTCCGCGACATTGCCTACCACGACGGGATGTTGTTTGTGGTGACGGACAGCGGCAATCTGTACAGGATCAGCAAGAAGTAAGCTGGGATGTGCCAGGCTCAGAGGTGTGCCTCTGCCATTGTGCGGCCCTAAGACTGCCCTAACCATCGATTTTATAGATCGCCGGCTTGTATTCTGTTTTTCTTCGGATTGAAAATCCTATGATCTGTACTCGAAATTGCAAATTTCGAGTAGCTGTGTGACGGACAGCGGCAATCTGTACAGGATCAGCAAGAAGCAAGCCGGGGCTGGCCAGGCTGAAGCCGTTTCCGAATTTTATTTTGTTACGTGAATCGTTGCGGATCGTCGTATAAATAAAAAAGACCTTGTTGAAACCAGCTTCAACAAGGTCTTTTCGTCTCGTCCAAGTCCCGTGGCTTACACGGGTTTTACCAAGGTTTATTGGTCATTGTGTTTCGTTCAGGCGATTTCAGGTCAAAACACATAACCAAACACCTCCTTTTTGGAAGGCTTGTAGAAGATCATCCCATTTTCCGGATCGGAGTCGTAGATCGGTTCTTTGTCGTTCAGTACGATTTTCCCTTCTTCCTTGCCGCTTACCTTGTCCACTTTGACCAGGCCAACACCCTTGCCAACGTCGGTCAGAACAAAGTTGTACAAGCCCCTGTTGAGCGATGCCTTAAACCGCTGGTTGGCTACATCTCCAAATGCTCCCGACATATCCTCAAAAAACTCCCGCTGGTATCCATATTGCTTGCCCAAGGAAGTGGTGTTTCCCGCAAATCCCTGATTGTAGGCCGCGGCCGAGGCCATGGCGACCATCGCAACCTGCATCGTTCTCATGGCGATCCTCCCTGCCAGGCTGATTTTTGGAGAGGCCCAATGATCCTGATACAGGACGGTGCCATTCTCGTCAAAACCCAGCATGTTTTGGCTGGAAGAAAGGACAAAGTTTGATCCGGTAAACTCCAGGTTGTCAGGCACTTCTTTTTCCCCAAATTCCACTTTGTCGATGATGACTTTCTTTTGGCCGGTCACCAGATTGACATGGTAAACTTTCCCGTTGGCATAAAAAATCTCCTGATCCAGTGAGGGCTTGGCTCTCAGTACACGGGAGCCTTTGATCATGTCTTTTTCCCCCCATACCGGCTTGCCGTCAAATCCGAACAAACCCACACTGCCATCTTCGTTGGTAAACATGAGGCCGGCGCCGGTCAGTTGGTCAATCCGGATTCCCTTCACTTTTTGGGACCACTTTTCCGCTCCGGTATTTTTGTCGAGCACGGTCAGGTATTTGTCTTTTTCCCCGACGGCTATGCCCCAGTCTTTGCCAAGGTCAACCACCACGCCGTTCAGCTTTTTGGCAGTCCATTTTGTATTGCCGGTCTCGGCGTCCATGAGGGTGAAGTTCTTCTCGTCGGCGACAATCACCCCAAAATCCTCCGCGGTGAGCACCGGGGCAGCCTTGGTGGACAGTGGTTTTTCCCAGAGCGATTTTCCGGTCTCCAGATCCACGGCAGTCACCACTCCCTGGTTGCCTTTTTTCTGATAGAAATAGCCCTCAGTCAAGCGGATATTGGCATCAAAAGCCTCAAAATTGTTCTTTTTCTCCGACACTTCGAATGACCAAACCGGCTGCCCGGTCTTTGCGTCGATTTTGGCGGCGGTTTTTTCCCCGATGAAAATCAGGTTGTTGTCATCAGTCACCACAGGCAGAAACCTGGACGAAACCTGATCATTTTCCCAGGAAACCTTGCCGGATTCCAGATCCACAAACTTGGTCATCTGCATGTAGGGTTTGCCGGCCTTGCCCATATCTTCCCAGCTTGCGGTGATCACGATTCCCTTCAGGTCGGGGATGTAGTCTGATCCGTCGTAGTGGAAGGTGGCGACCTCCGGCCCAATCACTTTCATCACGGGCATTCCGGCCATTTTGGGGTTCATGACCAGTTCGCCTGTCCGGATGTTGAGGACGACGAAGTTTTTGACCATGACGTTGTCCGTGTATTTGACGATCGCGAAGTCCGAAACTTTTGGATCTTCGGAGTCTTGAAGCACCCGGATCAGGTCTGCCGTGTAGCCGACTTTTTTGCCATCCGGGCCTTTCAGGGCTTTGGCGGAGTTGTAGAGGGCCGCATTTGACCAAAGCAATTTGCCTGAACTTGCGTCGATTCCGTGCAAGCCCCAATCCGATGTGCCTACCAAAAGGATCTTGTTGGGGGTGTGGAGCGTCCATTCGATTTCCTTTTCCAAGGCCAGTTTCCAGGCGGGTTCCTGGGCAAATCCCAGGTTCGGAGTCCCCAAGACCAGGAGGCCGAGGAGAACTGCCATTCGGGTGAATTTGTGTAGCTTTTTCATGACAAAAAGATTTTTGTCCAAAGCTACCTGCTGTCCGAATGGATGGGAATACGCCATTTGCCCTATTTGCATGGAAAAAAACACCTCCAGAAAGGCTCTTCCCATGACTTCCGGGGCAGGTCTCTTGAAGGGATCCTCCGTCAGTCGCAGGGATGGCTATTGAATAGTCCAGGATGGTTTCAAAGCCAAAACAGCCTGGGTGTCTGATCCTGGCTTTGAGATCACCTGACCAATACCTTCTTCACCACGACCCTTTGATCGGCTGTTGCCAACTGCAGAAAATACAGGCCGGGATTGAGCACTTGGGCTTGGATTTCCGTCACCCGATTGGCGGGAATCTCGAGATCTTCGAGGATGACCTGTCCCAAAGAGGAGATCAAACGGCCCTTTGCCACGGCATTGGAGATGACCGAAAATGGTCCTGAAGTAGGATTGGGATAGATCTTGATTTGGAATCCGGCTCCGTCGGGGGGTTCAGAGGAGGCGGACTTGAGGTAAACAATGCCGCCGCCACGACTGCCCAAGATCAGATCCACCTGTTGGCCAAATGTCGGGTTGACAACCGAAATCCAGGTGTTTCTCCCCAATCGCAAGGGGAGATTTTGATCGCCGATTTTCACCAAAACTTCAGTTCTGCTTTCCGAATTCATAAAGTCCTCGATCAGAAAAATCCGCCCGGTCTGATCTGCGCTGTAGAGATCCGGGTTTTCTTTGGCGACCACGGCGACAGCAAGATTCCGGTTGGCGGGATTGTCCTGGAAGCTGAGGAAATTGGCCGTTTTGAGGGTTGCGCTTAGGCTTTCAAGATTGGCTTCGTAAAGCGCCAGACTACCGGACTGGGAGGCGATGAGCAAGAGGTCTTTTCCCCCATATCGAAAAAAAGCCAATTGATCGCCAACCCGGAGCGTCAGTCCCGTGAGGGAAAACGCTTCGAAGCCTCCTCCCTGCCTCCGATACAGGATCGGGGTTGGAACCCCATTCTGGGTTTTGGTTCCGGAAGCCAAAAGGAAGTGGTCTCCACTGGTCGCCGTGTAATCGACGAGCTGTACGTCCAGCAGATCCAGGGAGGAAAGCCCCAGAAAATCCTCCTCCAGCAGCTCAAAACTTTCTCCCGAAAAGCCCAGCCGGGAAGCCAGACCAAGGACTTGGGCACTGGTCTTTTGGTTGGAAGTCAGCAGAAGCTCGCCCGACAACGCATTTCCCCGAAAGAGGGGACGCACGTTTTCACCCAGATCGAACAGGTGATCTTGGAGAGTCGGACTCGCTCCGCTCCCATCTGCCGGCAGCCAAACGACCGACTGCGCAAAGTCAATCCCGTGGCTGGCTGATGCCTCATTGGTGTTCAGGCTGACCACCAGCCCATCATCGGTCAATTGGCCGACATGGAATCTTGGAAAACTGGGTAAGTCGCCGTAGCCGGGCAGCGTGGTGGAGAATTCCGAGAATTTGGGTTGGTCGGAAGTGCCCGAATTCGGAAGAAAATACAGCGTATTGCACTCATCCCGGCCCAAAAGCAGATCGGGGATGCCGTCGCCCGAAAAATCCCGGTACAGGATGCTATGTCCTCCGGCGTGAAGGATCCGGTTATTTTCGTCCGGTTGGATTCGAAAATCAATCGGCCGTCCGTCGCATCGCTGACCAAAAGCGAAGCCGCCACAACCGCAGAAAACAAAATCGCCCCAGTAGTCCACCGGAAACGCAAAGCCGTCGATGTCGGAACTGCCTTTTCTTTCCATGGAAGTATTGCGAAAAAACTCCAAAAAATCCCCTTGGGCAAAGTTGAAAAGTACCAGGTCCAAGTCCCCGTCTCCATCCAGGTCCTGGATCAGTGGCGTGTCCAGGTTATTTGCCGGGATGTTGTTGGCACCGTCGAGCTTCAGGAAGTTTTGGGCCAAGGTCCAGGAGATCTGGGTGCCTTGGGAGGTGTTTCGGTAGGCTTTGATTCCAAGCGGTGTAGAGGTGAACAGGTCTTTTTTTCCGTCCGAATCGAAGTCAGCCAAAACCAGAAATCCGCTGATGTCTTCCGGAAAATAGTAAGCCAATTCGGGCAAAAGACGGAAGCTTTCTCCGTCCTTGGAGAAGACCTGAAGCTGGCGGGAATTGATGTCCCAGATGACCCACTCCTCCACCCCGTCTCCGTTCAGGTCGATGGTCTGGATCTGGGCGGAGTTGATTCCCTGGGAAAAAGGAACCGGAACCGTGCCACCGTTGACTAGGACGGATTTTTCCCCGTCGAATTTAAAAACCGCTTGCGAAAATGCTTGGGAGAAAATCAGGGTAAAAAGCAGCGTAAAGGTTTTGGACATGGAGGGCGGCATCAAACACCAAAATAAAACGAAACAACGGCCCCAAAGATGTAGATCATTGCGTTATTTTGGGTACAAATTTTCGGCAAAAAATGAATTTGGACATTCTTTACCCACTCTTTCTCAACAGTACGGGCATCAGCACAGACACCCGCAAAATCAACCCCGGGGATCTGTTTTTTGCGTTGAAGGGGCCCAATTTCAATGCCAATGACTTTGCCGCCAAGGCTTTGGAGATGGGCGCTTCGGCGGTAGTGATCGACGAGGCGGCGTACTTTGTGGAGGATGACGGGCGGTACTTTATCTGTGAGAATGTGCTGGAGACGCTGCAAAAACTGGCCAACCACCATCGCCGCCAGTTGGATATTCCCGTGATCGGCTTGACGGGCTCGAATGGGAAAACGACCTCCAAGGAGCTCCTGCACGCAGTTTTAAGGCAAAAATTCAATACCCTGGCCACCATCGGCAATCTCAACAACCATATCGGCGTGCCGCTGACCCTGCTTCGCCTGAATCCCGAGCATGAAATCGCCATCATCGAAATGGGAGCCAATAAGCCGGGAGACATCCGGGAATTGTGTGATATCGCCGAGCCAACCCACGGTTTTATCACCAATATCGGACGCGCCCACCTGGAAGGCATGGGCGGCCCGGAGGGAGTATTGAGGACCAAAACCGAACTGTTCCAGTTTTTGAGGGAAAACCAGGGCACCGTTTTTATCAATTCCCAGGATCCGATCTTGGCCAATCTGGCCAAGCGATTTGAGAATCCTGTCCTTTATCCTGCCAAAGGGGATTTTTGCGAAGTGACTTTTGTTGAAGCTGATCCTTTTGTCAAATTCAGCGCAGAAGGTTCCGATCAGGTGGTCCAAACTGGCCTGATCGGCGCGTATAACTTTGGGAATATTGCGAATGCGCTGACGATTGGGAAGTTTTTTGGGGTGCCGATGCAGGAAGCCATAGAGGCGGTGGTTGCCTATCGGCCGGAAAATATGCGCTCCCAACTGATCGAAAAGCGCAGCAATCTGATCATCCTCGACGCCTACAATGCCAATCCTTCCAGCATGGAGGTGGCGATCCGGACTTTTGGCCAAATGACCGGGAGAAAACACAGGATGGTCATCCTCGGGGATATGTTTGAGCTCGGGGGCCATGCGGAGGCCGAGCACCGGAGGCTGGGAGAGATTGTCGGCGAATATCCGATTGACAAGGTTTGTTTCACAGGAAAGCTGATTGTCTCAGCTTTGGAGAAAGCGCCGAAAGCACTTTATTTCCCTGATCCGTTTTCCCTGAGAAACTGGCTGGAAGACAGTAAACTGGAGGACTACCTGATCCTGATCAAAGGGAGCCGGGGGATGAGGTTGGAGACGCTGGTGGATTTTATATAAGCTCCTCGAAATTTGCAATTTGGAGGTCTTGTCCTTGGATTTTTAATCCATCATAAATTTTTACGGGACAGGAATTCGCAGACCGGGAGACCGTGGAGCGGTGCATTTTGTGACATTCACGGTTCATCAATGGGTAGAAAACGGATTACAAATCCCTTGATAGGTTCTCGAGTTTACTCCCGATAACTATCGCGGACCTCGAGCAGCACGTTTTATTTGAAAAGGTTTAGGAATTCAAGTGGGGTAAGGACAGGAAGCGTTGATAGCTTGTAGTCAGAAGTGTTTCTTGTAACAATTCCACTGATATTCGGATTAGTCATTGATGTGTAAAATTGGATGGCATCTTCGAAGTCCGCGAAGTTAGATGCTAGGGCGCTTCGGATCTCGATTTCGCCGACAGATAAGATTTGACAATAGCCTAAAATCTGCCTCATCGCTCTTATTGTGATGTCTTTTCCTATTTCTTTCCTAGCCACATAAAATGAATTCGAAATCACTAGGCTTGATAAAAAAATTGATACTTCTCCCTTGGCTGCCAAAAGAAATATCGCTCTTGACTTTTCTGAGAATGGATCCCTGCTTAGTAAAGTGTCCAAAAAAACATCAGAGTCAACGAATATATTATAGGCCATATTTTTTCATTAACTCGCTAGTTAATATCTCTTGGTAGTCAAGTTGATCTGAATTTTCTGATTCAGGATTGATCTTGGTTTTAGGCGAAAAGAATAGAGCCAAACTTTCTGGAATTGGTTCAGTCCCGTCTAAAATTCGCTTTACGAGTTCAGCGTCTTTCACCGTTGGTCTTTTGAATTCTTGTTGAGATCTGGGTAAGTTTTCCTCCAAAAGTGATTCGATGAGATCAGATATACTTTGGCCGTGTGCTTCCGCATATTTCTTTGCTTTTTCGGCCAGAGTTTCGTTGATGTCAAGTGTTAACTTCGTTGTCATGACTTTTGAGATATTGGTTTTAATTTAGGAATATTTCCCTTGATGTTGAAATCAATTTTGCGTCAATAAAGTTTACCTACAAAGTCACACAACTCACCGTTTTTTAAACTTTTAACTTACTAAAAACGATTGAAATGCGTCCATATTTATCTTTTCTTAAAGCCCTTTCTGAGAATAATTCCAAAGACTGGATGGATGCCAACAAGAAATGGTACCTCGAAACCCGGGAGACCCTGCTGGAGGATGTCGCGGTGATGCTCAGGCAACTCACCGACCTGGAGCCGGACTTGGCAGCCTTCAAGCCGAAGGATTGCGTCTTTCGCCAAAACCGGGACGTCCGGTTTTCGGCAAACAAGGATCCGTACAAAACCAATTTCGGGATCTATTTTTCCCCCCAAGGCAAAAAGTCACCAGGGCCCGGATATTACGTGCAGATCCAGCCAGGGAATTCGTTTATGGCCGGGGGAATCTGGATGCCGGAGACAGAGACCCTCAAGAAAATCCGCAAAGAAATCGACTACAGCGGAGCGGAGCTGAAGCAAATCGAAAATGATCCGGAGTTCAAACAGTTGTTTCCTAAAATAGACGGGGAAAAACTCAAAACGAGTCCCAGAGACTATGAGGCGGACCATCCGTATATCGAACACCTGAAGCTAAAGAGCTTCACCGTGTCCCATCCGATTTCTGACAAGGCGGTGGATTCCGGCGTTTTCATCAATTCTGCGTTGGATGGGTTTCGCCGGATGAAGCCCTTCAATGACTTTCTCACCCGGGCGATTGAGGAGGTAGAGGACGGCTCGGGGATTTTGTGAAGAGCCAAGAGATTAGAGCCAAAAATCAAGACGCAAGAGCCGAGAACCGAGAATCAAGAGCCGAGAGATAGACTCCTCAACCGTTCCAAAGTGGAGGCGACTCCGTCTTCTTTGTGATGGAGTGTGATTTCTTTGGCGACCGCCTTTACCTCCGGCCGGGCATTGTCCACCGCGACACCCCAACCGACGCTCTGGATCAGGTCAATGTCGTTGTAGTTGTCTCCGAAAGCGATGACCTCGTCCATTCCAAAATCATAGCGGTTTTCCAAAACCAGTTTTAAGGCAGTCGCTTTGGAAATCTTTCGCGGGGCGATTTCGATATACGTATCCTTGGATCGATACAGATGCAAGTCCTTCGCATGGGCAAAATGCAGCTCGCCGAACAGCCAACTGATTTCATTGGAATCGCCCATGACCATCACTTTGTGGGCACCAAGATTGTCTTTTGTCCACAGGTCCAAGACATCGTCCCCACCCATCCAGGTGGGTTTCACTTTGGTGTTTTGGATTTCTCGCTTCGACCAGTAATCTTCCTTGGGTTCGTACCAGTTTTCTCCGTGATACAGGCTGACATGGATTTCGGTTTTCCGCGTCATTTCGAGGATTTTGGCCACCAATTCCAAGGGAATCAAAACCGAGTCCAGCACGTTTCCATTTTTGTCCAATACAAATCCCCCGTTGTAGGCGATCAGCGGTTCGGCGGGTCGGTCCAAATCCCGGAGTAGATGCCGCATGGCATCCGGCATTCGGGAACTTGCCAGAATCACCGGGAATTCCCCAGGAAACAGACGGATGATAGATTTGAGTCGAGGAGAAAGATCCCGCTCGGAATTGAGGAGTGTTCCGTCGATGTCGGAACAGATGGCTTTAAAATTCATTAGTCTAGGGAATCCCAGTCGATTCGGTCGGCGAAGTTCATGAAAAAGCCGAATCCCAGCAATCCGACTATGAGCAATCCGAGCACAATGCCAATTAGTTTGACGATAAGCTCTGCTTTTGCCCAGTTTGCCTTGTCAGGTTCGGTGTTCTTGTCCACCGCCCAGACGATCAGCATGATGAAGCCGACCAGGGGAATTTTGGAAACCAGCACATTGATGATCCAATCACCGAGGGATTGGGGGGCTTTTTGAAATTCCGGGGGAAAGTTCATGGCGAAGGGGGTTGGGTCAAAAGTCTTTTACATCAAACGTATAGTCCTGCATGGCAATATTTTCGGGATTTGCGGGGTCCGTCTGGAGAAACTGGACGGTGATTTTTTGGTATTCTGCGGATTTCTCAAAATCCCTCAGGTAAAGTTCGGCACATTTTCTGGCCAGCAGCTCAGGTTGGTTTCCCAGGATCAACGGATCCCCGTTTTCCAGCTTGAGGAAGATGGTGGATTCCGTCTCATCATCCACCGTGGACTGGCTCAGATTGACACTCACTCCCTGAAATCTCCCCATAGCCCGGATTTCCTCGGAGGGCATAAAGCCCTTTCCCATGAGGTTTTCCATTCCCCCAAAAGCGAATTTTGCAATGCTTTCGGGATCGCAGGAGCAGGAAGTGAGTACAACCAAGAGGATCGCCAAGAGATAAATGCGTTTCAAGAGTCGAATAGCTTTTTTGGAATTGGATTTTGAATGTGGAAGAAAGTTGCTAGATTTTCTCACTATTTCAAATTCATTTTTCAATTGTAAATCATATTGTTATGGGGAAATTCAAATTCAAAATAGAAGGAATCCTGCAATGGGAATCCTCTGAAGCATTGCTTTTAAAGCCTGGAGAAAAGTATCGAGTCCAAGCAGTGGTGGAGGCAGAAAATGATGAGCCTGCCAATATTGCGGTAAAGGAAGCAGAAATTCAGCTCCAGGCAACTCCAGAATCACCCCAGGAAAATCGTGTTCCTCTTGCCACTACGACTATCACCACAGCTATCATTCCTGACATCACTCCGCATAGAGACCATTGGGTGTCCAATTTTGTAAGCTTAGAACAGCATGGGGGGCAAGGCTATTACAAACTTATTGAGCAGGGATTGACTTACCGGGGTAATTTGATTGAGTCTGTCGATCCGATCTTCACGGCTGAGGATGTAGGTAAATCATTTTGTGGGCTTTTTGCACATCTGAACCCTCAACAGCCAGACGCAGACAATTTTTTCCCGGGAATCCAAGGGAGCAGGTATGCCCGGGTGATAGAAGTGCTCGACCCCAAAAGAATCAAAGTGGATTTCGAGTTTAACCGACAGAGTGACAAAGGATATATCTTCCATGACAACTCGATGGCTTTTAGATCAGCGATGAATGCGGTGAAATTGTCCCCTTCCAAAACCTTGGAGCTTCAAGACGGAAAAACCTACGTGATCACGGAATATTCCAAAACAGATTTGGTTTCGGATTTTTTCCTTTTTTCAAAGAATGGAGCAAATCTCAAAATAGGGATAGAGGACTTCTTTTCCTGGTCAGAAACCAATACCAAAAAGCAAGACGGCTGTCTGTTTGATTTTGGAGGGAACAGTGTGAAAATTGGGATCATAAACGTCAATTTTTTGCCTCCTCACCGAAGAGTCAAATCCGCGCAGCTTTTTTTCACCAGCTTGTTTAAGTCTTCCCCAAACCGGGATCAAGAATCCAGGGTTGCCGTGATCAATATGGATTCCGCCAGGGAGGCAAATGGAAAAGATGCCAGGTACAACCAGGTGGGTTTTGGCTATGGGTTTATGTACTCAAGCGAAAGGGGCAACTATGTCATCGGAAAAAACATCAAGCATCGAGGCCCTGGATTTATGGATTTCAAAGCGAATTTTGGAGGGGGACTATATGCGGTTTTTGAAAATGTGGAAACTGACTTTCAAAATGAAGAATCCTTTGCCTCCCCAAGGCTGAAAGTCAAAGGAAAGCTCGAAAACAATATCTTCATCATCACCTCAGGCCATACCATTTACGAGATTTATACCTATGACTTTGGAAGCGGTAATGTGTGTCATCTGCTTCATCTCGGTAGATTTACGTTCATCATAGATGGGAAAAAGGCAGTAATCAACGCCAACCAATTCAAAGTGAGGCCTTTTGCCAAAGGCACGGTCAAGCTGAAAATCAGGGATGCCCAAAGCATCTATGCCAAGACCGTGGAACTGCACGCCGGCGACAGCTTGGGCTATCAAGGCAAGACGTATAGAATTGTGGAGAAAACCAGGACGTATGTCACTGAATGGATGCAGGGAGATGCAGATATCCAGTATGCCATGTGTCTTAAACTCGATCAGCCGCTTCCTGTGAGCTCAGGTTTCCTTGATTTTGAAGTAAATTCTATAGGAGAATCGCTCAACAACGGACAGGAAACTGAGGCTTTCCTGATCTATAAGGGGAATTATGAA
This sequence comes from uncultured Limnohabitans sp., assembly GCA_964530015.1. Taxonomy (GTDB): domain Bacteria; phylum Bacteroidota; class Bacteroidia; order Cytophagales; family Cyclobacteriaceae; genus Algoriphagus. The sequence continues at coordinate 15,587 of CAZGYC010000029.1, forward strand.
TTCAGGACTTTTCCCAACACCCAGTTTGGAGACGGCGAGGTTCTGTCTTCCGATCCTGTTGGGCATTTGTCGTATAATCACAAAGAAATTACGCTTTGGGCCAAGAATTTCAAGCACAAGGGATTTTACCGCCAATCCTTAAGCCATGTAGGTCAATCCAATGGATATACATTGATTGGTTCAGAAGGCTTTGGTGGTCAATTTGGTCCTGATGTGGCTGTCAAAAATTCCGGGGAAATGCCGGATGAAGCCAAAAGGATCATTGAGGATTTAGAACACAAATTCTGATCAGGAAACCAAAAGACCGTTGATAGTCGGTAAACAGTGGAAAAAAGAAAAAAAGCCCCGCATTACTTTGAAGTGGAGCCCCGAAAGCATTCGAGGGGATTCGAAATGATACGCTGCCCCGACTAATCAGGAACCTTCCCACTGGTTTTTAGCATTGAAACGCCGGGTGTATTTTCTGTCTTTCTTGCTTTTGATATCAATTTCCCTTTTAAGACAGGGGATTTGTCAGGAAGCGTTTCCATGTATTATTTTCCGGAAAGGAGCTCCAGATTTGGCAGAAGGAGTTGAACTGGCGTAATCGTGCTTCCGGATTAGCCGTGGTGCCGATGCAGAACGGACCGATTTTACTTAAAGCGCTTGGCTGTTGTTTTGGCCCGCCCAGCATCTTGATATATCCACCGGGCTATGCCGAAGACGGGGACTGGCTTTCAGGAAAATCAGCCGGCTTTCCCTCCGCAATTCCTGCAGAATTTATCCCCGGGCTCTACCCGGTCAAAGCCACAGAATGTGCAGGATTTGCGGGATTCGAAGTGCTCATGTCTTCTTCGTCTGGTCATTTCCGAGCTCACGATACCGGTGGGAACCGCAATGATGGCATAGCCCATCAGCATGATCAAAGAAGCCAAAAGTTGCCCAACCGGGGTGGCCGGGGTAATGTCCCCAAACCCAACCGTGGTCAGGGTAACCACAGCCCAATACATGCCTGCCGGGATACTGGTAAAGCCGCTCGCCGGACCCTCTACCACAAACATCAGCGTGCCCATGATCAGCACGATGGTCAACACCGAGAACAGGAAGATCTGGATTTTCATCGCGCTGGCTTTCAGGGACTCTCTCAAAAACTCGGCTTCGGCCAAGTATCGCCCCAGTTTCAAAATCCGGATCACACGGAGCAGCCGCAGTGCCCGGATGACGGAGAGCAATTGGGAGTTGGCAACAAAAAAGCTCAGATAGACCGGCAAAATCGCCAGAAGATCCACAATGCCATAGAAGCTGGTGACGTACTTGAGTGTTCGGCTGGTGAGCCAGACCCGCAGGGCATACTCCAGGGTAAAAAGGAAAGTAAAAGCCAATTCGAGGATGTAAAATGTCCGCCCATATTTCAGATGGAGCTCTGCCACCGAATCCAGGATTGCAACGATGACGGAGCCAAAAATCAGCCACAGAAGCACAAGATCAAAGTTTTTTGAGGCTCGATCATTGGATTCGAATACAATGTGGGCGATCCTTTTCTTTGACAAAATCATGGAGGAATTTAAAGAAAAATAGCTAATCCAAGTAGTACACCCGCTTCACCCTCGTACTGATATTGGTGAGCAATTCGTAGGGAATGGTGCCGATGCGATCGGCAAGTTCTTTGAGTGGGATTTGCTCCCCATAGATCAGCGCTTCGTCTCCTGCTTTCGCATCGATCCCGCTGACATCCACCATCACCATATCCATGCAGACATTGCCGATGACTGGGGCCTTTTTGCCATGGATCAGTACGTAGCCCTTTCCCTGCGAAAAACGGCGGTCGTAGCCATCGGCGTAGCCAATGGCCAAGGTGGCGATTTTTCCGCCTTCGGGCAGCTTCCCTTTTCTGGAATAGCCGACCGTGGCACCGGGAGAGAGGGTCTTCACTTGGGAAATGGTAGTCTTCAGTGTGCTCACAGGCTTGAGGGCAGCATCATATTTTCCTGTTACTTCTACTCCATACAGTCCGATGCCCAGTCGGACCATATCCATCTGAAACTCCGGATATCGGACGATTCCTGCGGTATTGAGCGCATGGACGAGAGGCCTGTATTCCACCTCCGCCAAAAGTTCATCCTTCATGGCTGTAAACTGCCGGAGTTGGGCAAGGGAAAATTCCCCATGCTCTTCCTCATCGGCTCCGACCAGGTGGGTGTAGAGGCTGGCGATTTTCAGCTCGGGATAGGATTTTATCAGGGTTTTCAATTCCGGAAGGTGCTGCGGTTCAAAGCCCAGTCGGTGCATTCCGGTATCCAAATCCAAGTGAATGGACAGGTGGATTTGATGGTTTTGGGAATAGTTGCCCAGTTTTCGAAAAAATTCAGAGCTAAAAACCACCGGTTCGAGACGATACTCACGCAGCAAATCAAAGGATTCCTCCGCGGGATTGAGCACCATGATGGGCAATTGGATTCCCTGCTTTCGCAATGAAACCCCTTCGTCTGAAAATGCCACCGCGAGGTAATCCGCCCCCATCGTCTGGAGATGGTTGGCGATTTCGGCGGCACCCCCGCCGTAGGCAAAAGCCTTGACCATGACCATCATCTTGGTTTCCGGTTTTACCTGCCGTTTAAAAAAGTTGAAATTGTGCGTCAGCGCATTCAGGTTGATTTCGAGAGTCGTGCCGTGAATCCGTTGCTGAAGCCTGTTGACCACCCGTTCAAAAGCAAAGGGTCTGGCTCCGGTGATCAGGATCAGGTCATTTTGGAAGGTTTCGGGATCCAGGGAATCGAGCAGGGCTTCGGTGGAGGGGTAGTTTTGAAACTGGTCGGGAAAAAAATCCCCCAGGTGCCTGACTTCTTTTCCGACTCCGATGATTCGGTCAAGGCCATAGGATCGGATCAGCTCGGCCACCTCCGCATATATTTTTTCGGCGAGTCCCTGCTGGAGCAGGTCAGACAAGATCAGGGTTTTTGAGCGCTTTGGCCGCTGTTGGCTGAGAAACTCCAGTGCTACCTTCAGTCCGGCAATGTCATTGTTATAGGTGTCGTCGATCAGCAGGGAATCATTCAGTCCGGGCTTCAGGGTGAGCCTCATGTCCACAGGCTTGAGATGGTCCAGCCCCGCTTGGATTGAAGGGAATTCCTGTCCCAATGTCAGGGCTGCAATGATCACGTGGGTGATATTTTCGAGGGATGCAAAATCGGCAAATGGCACCTGAAAAGTGAACGTGCTCAGGTCGCTTTTCATCAGGATGATCTTGGAGTGCGTTTCCAGCTTTTTTACCGAAACCGAAAAGTCGCCTCCGGGATTGGCAGACCAGGAAATGAGTCGGTCTGGGGGAAATGATTTTTCGATTTCCGATGAAAGGAAAGCCTGGTCTTTACAGTAGATCAGCAGTTTGGCTTCGGAGAAAAGCCGGAGTTTCTCCCTGATTTTTTCCCCAACCCCCGAAAATCCTTCTTCATGGGCAGTACCGATATTGGTGAAAATACCCAGATCAGGTCGGATCATTTTGCGCAGCGATTCCATTTCGCCGATTTTGGAAACTCCAGCCTCCAAGAGTGCAACCTGATGATAGGCTTGGATTCCAAAGATGGAAAGCGGGACTCCCACTTGGGAGTTGTAGCTTTTGGGGCTTTTGGCCACGGTGTAGCTTTGGCTCAAGACCTGCCCAAGCCATTCTTTGACGATGGTTTTTCCGTTGCTTCCGGTGATTCCGACCATCGGTTTGGTGAATTGGGATCGCTGGAATGCGGCGATGGCCTGAAGTGCCGCCCGCGTATCTGTTACTTGGAGAAAAGTTGCCTTTTCAGCCAAATCTTCCCGGATTTTCCAATCCAAATGAACCAAAAAAACCCGGATTCCCCCGGCAATCAGATCGGGGATGTAGTCAGCCCCATCGGCCTTTGCGCCGCGAAGTGCCACAAAAAGCGTCTGCCCAGGCTGGATGATCTGACGCGAATCGATGCTGATCTGCGAGATCGATCCTGCGTATTCGCTTCCCCGGGCTTCTCCTCCGGTGATTTCCGCGAGCTGGGCTATGGATAGCAAACTGAGCATTTTACTCTTCGGTTGGCTGTTTCTTTTTGAAAAAAACCTGCTTGATCCAGCGAGGAAGGAATATCGCTCCTAGGAAGAGGTAAGGATAGTAGGAAAACAGCCTCCAGATGATGCTGGTGACGAACGTATAGTGGCCCAGGAACTGAGAGAAAAACTGCCCGTAGAAAAATTCCGCCGTACCGCTGCTTCCCGGTGTGGGGGAGATCATCATGACGATCCACATGATCACCTGCCTTGCAAAAACGATGATTTCCTGCTCGAAACTGAGCGGGACAAAAGCGGATATCAGTGCGTTGACCATCAGGTATCGGGAGGTCCAGACGAATATGGTGAGGATGATTATCTTCAGCCAAAAGGAATAGCTTTTTCCGTAAAGCTGCCTGGAGGCAACGATGATCTGATCCCCAAATTCCTGCGCGCTGTGTTTCCATTTTCTCAAAAACTTGATGGAGCAAATCTTGATCAAAATCCATTTGAAAACCCGGGGCCTGTAGAAAAGCGCAAGGGCCATGACTAGGCTGTGGATCGCGTAGAGGGCGTAGCTGATCCAGAAGATCGCCTGCAGGCTGTTTTCCAATTGGCGCTCGAGGAGCTTGCTCTCCGGGAAGATATGCCCTTTGGCCAGAAACAGGATAATCGGTGCGCCGATTACAAAAAACAGGTTGTCCAGGATCGCCGTCACCATTACGATGGCGATGGCTTTTCCCATTTGGATCCCCTCTTTGTTCAGGATAAACATCGCCACGGCTGTACCGCCCACGACCGAAGGGGTCACTGCGGAGGCAAATTCCCAGAGGATGATCACATAGATCGCCCGGGTCCAGGTGAGATGCCGGTCGGTGAGCTCCCTGATCCGGTACACGTATCCGAAATCCCGGAAGAACAGCACGAGTACCGCAAAAAACAACCAGGGCAAAGAGGCATCCCCGACTACTTTTAGGTTTTCGACCGTGACATTGGGATCCATGTAAAACATGGCGATGATGATCCCTAGGCCGATCAGGATGGGAACCCAAACTTTGTTCGGGTTGAGGGTTTGGAAGATCTTTTTGTTGTCCAGCTTCATCGTCAGGCTGCGGCGATTGGCTCAGTCTTTTCTACCCAAAAATTGTTGTACCCTTCTCCGATCAGGATGGTGACCCGTGCGAGCTGGAGAAGTTCCAGAATGGCCAGAAATGTATAAATCACGAAAATTTTGTCAGGTTTGTACTCGATGAATTCGGTGAAAGGTACTTGTTTTTTGAAGCTTGTCCTTTCCAAGACAAAGTCTTTTTGTTGCTCAATGGTGTAGGGGTACTGGATCACAGTGTGTTTGGTTTCCCCAGTGCGTGAGGCCATCTTGGCCATGCATCTTTGGAATACCCGGAGCAGCTTGTAGAGATCCACGTGCTGCATCTCAGCTTCTACGTCTTCGGCTTTGCTAAGTTCCAAAAGTTCTCTTGCCAAGTTCCCCCGTTTTTCTTTGGAAAGCCTGTCGGCTTCCATCTGGGCGAGGTCTTCCACGACAGACTTATACTTCTTGTATTCGAGCAGGTTCCTGACCAGCTCCTCTCTCGGATCGATTTCTTCCCCTTTTTCATTCAGTTCCGGACGGGGCAAAAGCATCCGGGATTTGATCTTCATCAGGGTCGCCGCAAAGAGGATAAAGTCACTCGCCACTTCGATTTCCATCTTTTCCAGTCGATGGACGTAGTCCAGGAAGTCGTTGGTAATCTTGGAGATGGGAATGTCGTAGATATCCAGTTCGTCCCGCTCGATGAAAAACAACATCAGATCAAAGGGGCCTTCAAACAATGGTAATTTGATCTCAAAACTCACCGGATAGCTAAATTTATTGGTTAACTTTGCCTTTTCGTAGCCAAAGATATTCAATTCAGCAAATTAAAGGGAATGGTTGGAAATAAAGCAAAAGCGTGATTTTGGCCCGTATTTGGCACGGGCACACCAACTGATCCGCTTTGGGTTGTTCCACTTTGACACCAATTACTTCAGAAAATGCAAATTACTCCCGGTCCGCTCCTAACCCAGATAAATACCCCCGAGGATCTCAAAAAGTTTTCCAAAGACAAACTGGTCCAGATTTGTGAAGAACTGAGGCAGTTTATTGTGGACAATGTCTCTGTTTACGGAGGGCATTTTGGTGCCAGTTTGGGCGTGGTGGAGCTGACAGTTGCCTTGCATTATGTGCTGAACACCCCGGCAGACCAGCTCGTCTGGGATGTGGGACATCAGGCCTACGGACACAAAATTCTGACCGGAAGAAAAGAGAGTTTTCATACCAACCGGGTGTACGGAGGGATTTCCGGTTTTCCGAAACGAAAGGAAAGCGAGTACGATACCTTTGGGGTCGGTCACTCCAGTACTTCCATTTCGGCCGCGCTCGGGATGGCAGTCGCCTCCAAATACAAAGGATCCAAAATCCAGCATGTCGCGGTGATCGGCGACGGCTCAATGACCGGCGGGATGGCTTTCGAAGCCATGAACCACGCCGGGGTCAGCGATTCCAATCTCCTGATCATCCTCAATGACAACTGCATGTCCATCGACCCCAATGTGGGGGCACTGAAGGACTATCTGACCGATATCACCACGTCTCGTACTTATAATAAAGTGAAAGACGAAGTCTGGAAACTGCTTGGGAAGTTCAGCAAGTTTGGATCCAGTGCCCAGGATGTGATTTCAAAAGTGGAGGGAGCGATCAAGTCTGCCGTTTTGAACCAAAGCAATCTTTTTGAATCCCTGAACCTTCGCTATTTCGGTCCTGTGGACGGACACGACGTGGATCATCTGGTGGAGATCCTGAGAGATCTCAGGGATATTCCGGGACCAAAAATCCTTCATTGTGTCACGGTGAAAGGAAAAGGATACGCTCCTGCCGAAACCGGCAATAAAACTACCTGGCACGCTCCGGGAACCTTTGACAAGGTCACCGGTGAGATTTTCAAAAAAGTAATTTCTGTGCCCCAGGCACCAAAATACCAGGATGTTTTTGGGCATACGCTGGTCGAATTGGCGGAGATGGATGATCGGATCATGGGTGTCACCCCTGCCATGCCATCCGGATCATCCATGAATATTATGATGAAGGCCATGCCGGACCGGGCATTTGATGTGGGCATCGCAGAGCAACATGCGGTTACCTTCTCCGCAGGACTGGCCACTCAGGGCTTAGTCCCTTTTTGTAACATTTATTCCACATTCATGCAGCGGGCCTACGATCAGGTCATTCATGACGTGTGTCTGCAAAATCTTCCTGTGGTCCTGTGTATGGACAGAGCCGGCTTTGCCGGAGCAGACGGACCGACTCATCATGGAGCCTACGATATCGCCTTTTTCCGCTGCGTTCCAAACCTGGTCGTTTCGGCTCCCATGAATGAGGAGGAACTCCGAAACCTGATGTACACCGGCAGCATCTACAACGGGCCTTTCTCTATCCGTTATCCAAGAGGTGCGGGAGTCATGCCGGAATGGAAGACACCGCTCCGGCAAATCCCGGTAGGCCAAGGCCGTATCGTGAAAGAAGGCGAAGACGTGGCCATCTTGTCCATCGGCCATATCGGCAACTATGCCGTGGAGGCTTGCAAGTCTCTGGCGAAAGAAGGCCTGAATCCGGCCCATTACGACATGCGCTTTGTGAAGCCGCTGGATGGGGAGTTGCTTCACGAGGTTTTTGGCAAGTTCAAAAAGATCGTGACGATCGAAGACGGCTGCCTGATGGGAGGATTCGGTTCGGCCGTGTTGGAATGGATGGTGGACCAAGGGTACAGTGCCCAAGTGAAGCGGCTCGGAATACCGGACGACGTGATCGAGCACGGCGAGCAACTGGAGCTGCACCGCGAATGCGGCTTTGATCCGGTCGGAATTGCGGCAACAGTAAGAAGCCTCACGGAGGTGGTGCGGGTTTCCTAAAAAATTTTCCAATGTCTGAGATCCATTTTTTTGAAGAAGGAACCGGCCAGCCCTTGATCCTGATCCACGGTTTTTGCGAGACAGCGAGGATGTGGACTGACTTTGCCGACAGACTTTCCGACGAATTTCGGGTGATTTGTCCCGATTTGCCCGGAATCGGGGGTTCGCCGATTTCCGGTGACCAGATCACCTTGGAGGAGGTTGCGGTGATTTTAGAGGAATGGCTCGAAGAAAATCAAATTCGCAATCCGATCGTGATCGGCCATTCTCTTGGCGGATACGTTGCTTTGGCACTTTTGGAATTGATGGGCACTAGGCTTAAGGCCGTAGGCTTGTTTCACTCCTCTGCCTTTGCAGATGCTGCGGACAAAAAGGAAACTCGAAACAAGGCCATCGTCTTTCTGAAGAAGAATGGGGTGGATAAGTTCGTGACCTCGTTTGTTCCCCCGCTTTTTCCGGAAGACAGAAGAGAAGAACTTGCAGCAGAAATAGAGGCGGCTATTGAAGACGGGAAACGCTCCAGTTTGGATGGATTAGTCGCATTTACCGGAGCGATGCGGGACCGAAAAGACCGACTGGAGGTCTTGAAGCACTATTCGGGGCCCAAACTTTTGATTGCCGGTACCGAAGACGGCGCAGTGAAGATCGAAGCTAGCAGAGCTCAAAAGCATGTTTTTTCCCAATACCACGAACTCGAAGGAGTGGGTCACATGGGAATGATAGAGCAAAAAGACCAAACACTCAAACTAGTCAGGGAGTTTGCGCTATCCAGCCTGGGCTGATTTAGAGGGTTGCCCCCAAAATCCCCATCAACTTTTCCAGATACCGTTGATCTGTCCCGTCAAAATCCGCCAATCGATCACTGTCCACATCCAGCACCATCGCGACTTCATTTCCTTTGAAAACCGGCACCACGATCTCCGATTTGGAAGCGGAGCTACAGGCAATGTGACCTGGAAAGACCTCCACATCCGGCACGAGCTGCGTCTTGGCTTCCTTCCAGGCTGTGCCGCAGACCCCTTTTCCGAAATTGATCCGGGTACAGGCGATCGGCCCCTGAAAAGGCCCCAGGACCAACTGAGTTCCTTTGACCAAGTAAAACCCAACCCAGAAAAAACCAAACGCTTCCCGCAAGGCAGCGGCGATGTTGGACAGGTTGGCATAGAGATCGGGCTCTCCAGTGATCAAGGCTTCGATCTGGGGGATTATGGCCTCATATTTTTCGGCTTTGGCAGTGGTATCCGGGACAAACAAGGACTCAGCCATGGTGGTAAACAGTCAAAAGGTCTTCGCCGATGGTAAGCGTTTCAGCGGGATTTTGGTTCAAATGCGGGGCGGCGATGCCTTCTCCAAATCCCGCTTTTCCGGTAAACACCCGGGCTTCGTCCCAAAGTCCACTTTGCAGAAATTGGGATAAAATATGGCTTCCCCCCTCTACGATCAGGCTTTGGATCTTTCGGGAATGGAGATCTTCCAACAGCGCCACCATCGAAAATTCCGTTTCCGTTTTTACCAATTCGAGGTTTTCCGTGATTTTGGATTCTTGGCTGTTGTAGCGCAGCGTCTGGATACTGCCATCGAAGAGGTTCAAGGTCTCGGGCAGCTCAAGTCTCGAATCCAGCACGATCCGAACCGGATTTTTTCCCATCCAATCACGCACGTCCAGCCTTGGATTGTCGTACAGCGCAGTGTTTTTTCCCACCAAGATCGCATCTTCTTCCGCTCTCCATTTGTGGGCCAATTGCCTGCTTTGGGATCCGCTGATCCATTTCGAGGAGAAATCCTTCCTTGCGACGAAACCGTCTTGGGTTTGCGCCCATTTCAGGATTACGTAGGGCCTTTTCTTTTCGATCTGGGTAAAAAACCGCCGGTTTTGCCAGCGGGCTTCCTTTTCCAGTATTCCGGTTACTACTTCGATTCCCGCATTTTTCAGGATTTCGATCCCTTTTCCGCCCACCAAAGGATTGGGGTCCATCGCGGCAATGACCACTTTTTTCAGGCCTTTTTCCACCAGGAGATCCGCGCAGGGCGGAGTTTTGCCCCAGTGTGCGCAGGGCTCGAGCGTGACGTAGGCGGTGGCCTCTTTGAGCAATTGCCGGTTTTCGACTGAATTGACGGCGTTGACCTCGGCGTGCGGCCCACCGTAGGACTGATGGTACCCATCGCCGATGATTTTTCCTTCGTGGACGATCACGCAGCCCACCATCGGATTGGGGCTGACCGATCCCATTCCCAGGCCGGCAAGTTCCAAAGCCCGCCGCATGTAGGGTTGATCCTGTCCGCTCATTTTTTGACCAGGGTGATTCGGTCCAAAGGCGTCGTTTTCCCCGCCTGCACCTCCACCTTGAGCAGCGTGTCGGTCTGGTACCTGCTGTCTTTGGGGTCGATGAAAACGGTATAAGTGCCCGCCTCCAGCCGGAACAAAAAACTGCCGGAAGTGTTGGTGTGTGTGCTCACGGAGTCGCCTTCCCGAATGGCATAGATCGCGGGCCGCAGCTCCATTGGGCTGGTGGTGCCGGTGAGATTCCCTCTCCCCATTCCCGTGAATGCCGCGATGGTCGGATTAAAATACAGCTTCAGGGGATCCGGATTGGTGACCTGGATGGATTTTTCGAGATCAAAATCCAGGATCAAATCGTAGGAAATGCCCTGCTCCAGGTCAACGTCGAGGGGCTGGAAATAATCGGTATTACCCCCTGGGAGATCGAGCGGATACCGGTTTTTGTCGAGAAACAGCGAATTGGCCGGGCCCAATCTCAGGGTAATTCCGGTGATTTGGCCCATTTGCATTTCACTCCGCGCCACGGGAAGGGCAGTGCCGCCCACCAGTCGGGAGACATCCACTTCCTTGTCGCCGGGTTCGTAGGGAAGGAAAATCTTTTGGATTTCCCCATCCCGTCCATTGGGTACAAAGTCCAGTTCAACGCCCTGGATTTCGACGATCACCGAATCCCACTGTGCCGGCGAATCGATCAGCAGGACATTGACAAGGGCCTTGGGAGTGTTGTCAAAGCTCTCACAGGACGAAAGCAGGACAGCCAAAAGTAACGTAAGGAGAAAATGGAGTCGGTTCACGGCCTAAATTTAGCCCAAAACTTTTCAATGCCGGGGCAAAGGGCGGTCGGCGAAAGAAAAATAGCCGGATAGACCGGCAATTCTGGCTGGCGTTTGGTTTCGGATGTGACTGCCCTCCAAAATGATTTCCTTCCAGATGTTGTCCTTGTCATCCATATTCCCCTTTGTAATCCGCCTTTACCCGGAGCTCCAATACTTCGATCCGGGCTTTATCGCATTCGGCCGCGTCCATGTGGTTTTGGGTCTGCCGGGACACCACGAACCATGCCGTCACAGGATGTCCAAATTTTCCCGGGGGAAATTGTGGGGAGATTTCTAATTTTGGGCATGATGAAATGGGAAAAACTTCTGGCAGACGGAAGATTTGGGGAGAGTCCGAGAGCGACAGCCTCGGACAAAGCCAGAAGCGAATTTGAGATAGATTACGACAGGGTCATTTTTTCGGCCCCTTTTCGAAACCTGCAGGACAAGACCCAAGTCTTTCCCCTTCCCGACCAGGCCTTTGTCCACACACGGCTGACCCACAGCCTGGAAGTGTCCAGTGTAGGCAGATCCCTGGGCAAAGGCGTCGGTGAGATTCTTTTGGAAAAATTCCCAAATCTCCAAAATCAGGGGATTACGGCATCGGCTGTCGGGTCGATCGTCGCCGCCGCAGCTTTGACCCACGACATCGGAAATCCTCCCTTTGGCCACGCAGGCGAGGAGGCGATCTCGGATTTTTTCAGACTGCATCCGAATGGCAGGGTTTGGGAAAAACACGTGAGAGTGGACCAATGGGCGGATTTGGTGAATTTTGAGGGAAATGCCCAAGGATTCAGGATGCTGGTGTCCAAGCAGTTTGGGCTGAAACTCACCTATGCGACGTTGGCGGCATTTACCAAATATCCCCGGCCGAGCCTGATTGCCCAGCGGGACATTGCCCGCAAGAGTCAGCGGAAATACGGCTTTTTCATCAACCAACTGACGGATTTTGAGCAGATGTGCGGTGTGCTGGGAATCGAAAAAACCAGTGCGGACTGCTGGGTGAGACATCCCTTGGCCTTTTTGGTGGAGGCCGCCGACGACATTTGCTACAGCATCATCGACCTGGAGGATGGATGTACCTTGGGTCTGGTAAGTTTTGAGGACACGCTTGAGCTTTTGAAGCCGATCCTGAAAGGGAAGTTTGATCCCGAAAAGCTTAAAAACCGAACCAACACCCAAAATCTCGGCGCGCTGAGAGCCTTGGCTATTGGCCAGCTAGTCCACGAAACTGTTGGGATTTTTGGGCAGTTTGAGGAGAACATGCGCAAGGGAAACTTTGACAAAGCACTGACCGACATCATTCCTTCCGCCAAAGCGCTGGCGGAGATTTCGTCGGTCTCTGTCCAGAAAATCTACCGAAGCAAGGTGGTCTTGGAAAAGGAAGCCGCGGGATTTCAGGTTCTGGAGGGCTTGCTCTCCATTTTTTCCAGCGCACTCCATCACCATTTCTACCAGCCCGAATCCTTTTCGGGTCAGGACAAAAGTGTGCTCCGCCTGCTGCCGGAAGATTTTCCGATGAAAGGCTGGGGTGCTGAGGTCAATCCCTACCCGATGCTTCGGGCCTTGGTGGATTACATTTCGGGCATGACGGACAAATACGCCCTGAACCTATACCGAAGAGTCAACGGGATTTCCTTTCCGGGAGTCTGAGCCAAGCTTAGCCTTGTATTCCCGCAGAAATCGCGTCCGCCGAGTAGAAAGTCGGCAGCGGTGGTCTGCGGATTGGGTTTATCCTCCAAAATCAGTCTTCTGCGTCCAATCGATCACCTCGTCTTCGAGGTAGTGGGGATAGATCTTGCGGTGCTGCTTCTTCACTTCCGTCAGTAGCGCGTCCCGGAATTCTTCCACGTTTTCGGCCGAAGCCGCTGCCATAAACACCGGCTTGATGCCATTTTTCTTTTCATAGGCATCGCTGAGGGCCTTGAAATCCACATAGCGCGTTTCCTGGAGTTCATGCTCGCTGATGTGCTGGGACTCTTCCTCAGACGGCATCTGCTGCACCAGATCGATCTTGTTGAAAACCAGCAACACGGGTTTGTCCCCGGCTTTGATTTCGTTCAAAGTCTGGGTGACCACCCCGATGTGATCCTCAAAGGCATGGTGGGAGATATCGACGACATGAACCAACAAGTCCGCCTCGCGAATCTCATCCAAGGTCGACTTGAACGATTCGATGAGGTGGGTCGGGAGTTTTCGGATGAAGCCGACCGTGTCTGAAAGCAGAAAAGGAATCGTGTCCAAAACGACTTTCCTCACCGTGGAATCGACCGTGGCGAAAAGCTTGTTTTCGGCTAGGATATCGGTCTTGGTGATCAGGTTCATCAGCGTGGATTTGCCCACGTTCGTGTATCCTACCAAGGCGACGCGGACGACTCCCTTTCGGCCTTTTCGCTGGGTGATCCCCTGTTTTTCGATCTCCAGGAGTTTTTCTTTCAGCAGGGTGATCTTTGCGCGGATGTCGCGCTTGTCCGTTTCGATTTCCTTTTCACCGGCACCACCCCGGGTTCCCGTTCCGCCCCGCTGCCGCTCCAAGTGAGTCCACATGTTAGTCAGTCGGGGTAGCAGGTACTGGAAGCGGGCCAGCTCCACCTGGGTCTTGGCCTGGGCCGTCTGGGCTCTCTGGAGAAAGATATCCAGGATCAAGAGCGACCGGTCGTAGATCTTGACTTTGATCTCGTTTTCCAGGTTTCGCATCTGGGAGGGAGAAAGATCGTCGTCGAAGATGACCATATCCACCTCGAAATGCTCCACATAGGCCCTGATTTCTTCCAGTTTTCCCGATCCGACGAAAGTTCGGATGTCCGGTTTTTCCATCCGTTGGGTGAATCTGTAAACGGTCTTGGCTCCCAGCGTTTCTGCCAAAAATGCGAGTTCATCCAAGTGCTCATCCACGGATTGCTCGCTCTGGTGCTGCCGGATCAAGGTGACCAAAACGGCCGTTTCCTGCTTTGGCGCGGTATCGTGGAGTTTTTGGAGTTTCCTTGAAAATCTGTTCATATCGGGTTCTGTTCGGATAGCCTAAGCCCAAATCGGCAAATTTGGTTCCGTTTTTTGGCGACTGTCAAGCCGCGGAGGCTGTGACTTTGGGTATTCTACGGGCAAATTTGGGCATAATTCCTTGGAATAGATTAGGATAGTCAGGGGCGGAGTGGTTATTTTACCGCTTGAAGCAGTAGAAATTATCCCCACAATGCCAGAATTGCAAAGCACTCCGATTTCAGGCCTTCTTGAGATTTTCCCAAAAATATTTCCTGACAGCAGAGGTTATTTCTTTGAATCCTTTCGCCAAGACTGGTTGCAAAACGAAGGCATTGAAGTAAGCTGGATCCAGGACAACCAGTCTTTTTCCCAAAAAGGGACGGTGCGCGGACTGCATTTCCAGCACTCCCCTTTTGCCCAGGCCAAGCTGGTGCGCGTGGTCTCCGGGAAGGTGCTGGACGTGGCCGTGGACTTGCGAAAAGACTCTCCGACATTCGGCAAGCATTTTTCCACCGTTTTGGATGCAGAAAGAAACAACCTGCTGTATGTCCCGGTCGGCTTTGCCCATGGATTTTCGGTACTGGAAGATGCCGTTTTTGTGTACAAATGTTCCAATTACTACAACAAGCCCGCTGAAGGAGGCATCCTCTGGAATGATCCCGTTTTGGGGATTGACTGGCAAGTTGATGAACCGATTGTTTCCGAAAAGGATCAGCAGTGGATCACCCTTGATGAATTTGAGAAGCAAAGCGGGGGAGGTTTGTGATGGGATGGCTTGATCTGTTCAAAAGAAAACCGGAGGAGATTGCGCCCCTCGACTTGTCGTGGCTGCGGGTGGACATGCATTCGCATTTGATTCCGGGCATTGATGACGGCAGCAAGTCCATGGAGGAATCCCTTGCCCTAGTCAGGCGGCTGGCTGATTTTGGACTGGAAAAAATCATCACCACCCCGCACATCATGTCGGAATACTACCGCAACACCCCGGAGATCATCGGGATGGGACTGGAAGATCTGCGAAAAGCCGCCAAATCCGAGGGAATAGCCATGCAAATCGAAGCGGCGGCGGAGTACTACATGGATGAGATTTTTCTCGAAAAAGTGAAAGCCGACGAGAAGATGCTCACCTTTGGTGATGGTCACATCTTGGTCGAGACCGGGTTTATCAACAGGCCGCAGATGCTGCTCGATATCATTTTCAATCTGGAAATGGCCGGCTACAAGCCGATCTTGGCCCATCCGGAGCGGTACCAATACCTGATTGGCGATAAAAAACTGCAAGAGGAACTGATCGACAGAAAGCTGCTTTTCCAGGTAAACCTGCTTTCCTTGACTGGCTTCTATTCCAAGCAGGTCAAGGATTTTGCAGAAACGCTGGTGGAACGGGGCGTCGTGGCCCTGCTCGGGACGGATTGCCACAATGCCCGCTACCTGGACATGCTGGAGACTTTGCCAAGGCACCAAAAGATCTACGAGAAAATCCAAAACCTCGACTTGATCAATACCAGGCTGTAATCTGCGGGTTATGAATATTCTGATTACAGGGATTACCGGATTGTTCGGAAGCCAGCTCGCCGGGGAATTCAGCCGATTGGGGAATATTCACGGCTTGAAAAGGAAAGAGTCAAGCCTTGGGCTTTTGGAGGAGTTCGATATTCCGATCCAGTGGCACGAGGGAGAGCTTTCGGATTTTGACTCCCTGCTGGAGGCCTTGCAGGGAATAGACTTGGTGGTCCATTCCGCAGGACTGGTTTCTTTTTCATCAAAAGACAACGAACGGCTCTATGAAGTAAACACCTCGGGCACTGCCAATCTGGTCAACGCGATGTTGAGCGTCGGTACGGGCAAGCTGGTCCACGTGAGTTCGGTGGCGGCAATTGGCCGAAGTCCCGAAAGCAAAGTGATCGATGAGGAATCCAAGTGGACGGAGTCCCTGCTGAACACGGAATATGCCGTTTCCAAGTATTGGGCCGAGCTGGAAGCTTGGAGAGGGGAACAGGAAGGGATCGATCTGATTGTGGTGAACCCTTCCGTGCTGCTGGGCAAGGCAAGCTACGGAAAAAGCAGTGCGGCGATTTACTCGTATGTCTTGGACGAAAACAGGTTTTTCCCCAAAGGAAACCTAAACTATATCGATGTAAGGGACGCGGCGCGGATCACCAGATGCCTGGTGGAAAAAGACGCATGGGGCGAGCGCTTTGTGCTGAACCGGGAGTCTGTCCCGTTTCGGGAGTTCTTTGTGGAAATCGCGGCGGTTTTTGGCAAGAAAGCCCCCAGCATTCCCCTAGGCAACTGGCAGATTGCACTGTTTTCATCGGTCGTTTCGCTGCTGCAGGCAGTGGGGCTCAAAAACATTCCCCTGAACAAAAAGAGCGCAATGCTCTCCCAGCAAAAAATCCGTTTTGACAACGCCAAGATCCAGAGGTTTTTGGGTTACCAATATTATTCCCTCCGGGAAAGCCTGGAATGGGCCAAAAGACCCTAAACCAAACTTATTTTTTAACGGATGCGTTTAGAAATCTGGCAGCACGGCAATCACCCGTTTTTCCAGGCGGAAAAAAACTGTCCCCGAATGGAAAATTTAACAAAAGCGAATTTTGAGATCCCTGTTTTATTGGTATCTTAAATAAACCATAACACCATCGAATGACCGGAGATCACGATCAAGACTGGGAAGAGGATAAAAAGCTCGTGGAGCGATTTGAAAATTCCCTGAAATCAAACTTGGACCTCTATTTCGAAGAAGAAGAACTGGAAGACATCATCCGGTTTTACTTTGATCAGCAAAAATTCCTCAAAGCACTTAGAGCCTCCGAATATTCCCTGGAAAAGTTTCCTTTTTCGGTAGAGATCCGCCTGCTCAAAGCCCAGTGTCTCATCTTCAACGATGAGCTGGACGAGGGATTGAGCATCCTGGAAAACCTCAACAACCTTTCCCCAAACAACGAAGACATCGTGTTGGCCCTGGCCAATGCGCAGATTCTCGCGGGAAACCACCAGGACGGGATCGAGCTTCTGGAGAATTATCTGCCGATGGCGGAGGACAAGGCCGAGGTATTTTATTCCCTTGGAAATCTCTACCGCGCCAAAGGCGACAACACCAAAGCCAGCGACTATTTCAAAGAAGCGGTCAAAAACCGGATCAACCACGAGGATGCGCTGTTCCAACTGGCGATGATCACCGAGGAGGAGGGCTCGTTTGATGAAATCCTGCAGTTTTATCAGGAGTTCATCGACCAGGATCCGTACTCTGCCGGAGCCTGGTACAATCTCGGCGTGGTGTACAACCGACTCGGCCGGTTTGAGGATGCAATCTCCGCATACGAGTATGCCTTGATTATTGACGATTCCTTTGCTTCGGCGTATTTCAACATGGGCAACTCCCTGATGAATACGCAAAACTACGAAGCGGCACTGGAAGCCTACCAAAACACCATCAATTGCGAGGGAGTCAATGCCGAAAACTGCTGCTACATGGGTGCCGCCTATGAGAAGCTGGGCAAGATAGACGAGGCCTTCAAGTATTTTAAAAAGTCAGCCAAACTGGACGAGGAATACGATGATGCCTGGTTTGGACTGGGGATGTGTATGCTGAAGAACGAAAAGTTTTTTGAAGCGATCCACTATTTCAAGAAGGCACTGAATCTGAACAAGGACAATCCCAACTACTGGGTGGGCCTGGCCGACGCCGAATTTAATCTGGGAAATATGCAGGCCAGTTCGGAAGCCTACGAAGAAGCGATCAACCTGGAGCCAGGGATCATGGAGACCTATGTCAACCTCTCGGTGATCTATTTCGAGCAAAACCGGTTTGAGGAGGCGATAGACGTGGTCCGTGAGGGGATTGAGGAAGCACCCGAGGAGCCGGAGCTGTATTATCGCATGGTCGTTTACCTCGTCAAGATGGGCAAATACAAGGAAGCGTTTTCATATTTGGAAAATGCGTTAACTTTGGACTTTGACAAGCATACCATCTTGTATGAACTGATGCCGGAGCTGAAACAACAACAGGCCATCTACAAGATCATCGCTCAATACCGGGATGACCATTCCCAGCTCTAAACTTTAAAACCTGGCAAATGAATTATGTGCTGAAGAATATTCCTGTACGGACTGAGAAGCCGCGTACCACGGGATTTACTATGGCTATGGACAAGGGTCTTAGCCTTCGGGAAACCGAAGATTTTGTAGATGGCTGCTCAGATTATGTGGATATAGTCAAATTGGGCTGGGCTACTTCATACGTCACCAAACATCTCAACGAAAAAATCGCAGTTTATAAAGCCGCCGGAATCCCCGTTTATCTGGGGGGGACACTTTTTGAAGCCTTTATCGTCAGGGGTCAGTTCGAGGACTACAGAAGAGTGTTGGACAAGTACGAGCTGGAATTTGCCGAGGTCTCCGATGGATCGATCTCGCTCAACCACGACAAAAAGTGTGAATACATCTCGACACTTGCCCAGCAGGTAACGGTACTCTCCGAAGTCGGCTCCAAAGACGCGGCCAAAATCATCCCGCCCTACAAGTGGATCGAGCAAATGCAGACCGAGCTGAGCGCAGGCGCATGGAAGGTGATCGGCGAAGCCCGCGAAGGGGGAAATGTCGGCCTGTTCCGTGATTCCGGGGAAGTGCGCCAAGGTCTGGTAGAGGAGATCTTGACCCAGGTGCCGGAGGAAAGGATCATCTGGGAAGCTCCCCAAAAATCCCAGCAGGTCTGGTTTATCAAGCTGCTCGGGGCCAACGTAAACCTGGGCAACATCAGTCCCTCGGAGGTGATTCCGCTGGAGACGATCCGACTGGGGCTGAGAGGCGATACCTTCGACCATTTCCTCGGCGAAATCAAACTTTAATTTAAAAAGACACACTTTTAAATGAGGCTGATCGATCCATCGCTCAGCCTTTTCTTCTATGAGACCAACAAAAGAATACGCGCTTACCTACCTCAAAGGAATGGCCATGGGAGCTGCCGACATCGTCCCCGGTGTGTCCGGCGGGTCAATCGCCCTGATCGCCGGCATCTACCAGGAGTTGCTGAACAGCATCAACTCGTTTTCTGGCGAGAATCTTAAGCTCTTGGGGAGATTTGAGCTGAAAGCCTTTTTCAAAGCCGTCAACGGAGCCTTTCTGCTCAGCCTGCTTTCGGGGATTCTGACCAGCATCTTTGCGCTCTCAAATGCAATTACCTACCTGATGAACGACCACCCGATTCCCCTGTGGTCGTTTTTTACCGGACTGATCTTGGTCAGCGCGTTTCTGATTTTGAAAGACATCAAGAGGTGGCATCTGGGAGTCGTGTTGGCCGTGTTGGTCGGGGCGGTGATCGCCTGGTGGGTGACCAATTTGCCCCCCACAACCACGCCCAATGCGATGTGGTTTACCTTTGTATCAGGCGCCATAGCGATCTGCGCGATGATCTTGCCCGGAATCAGTGGCAGTTTTATCCTGTTGATCATGGGACAGTATGAGCCAATACTCCAGGCCGTCAACGACCGCAATTTTCTGAAGCTGGCGGTTTTTGCGGCAGGCTGCGCCGTGGGGATCCTGTCTTTCAGCAGGGTGGTCTCCTGGCTTTTGAGAAAATACCATTCGGCGACCATCGGCCTGCTTTCGGGATTTATGCTGGGGTCTGTCAATGAGCTCTGGCCCTGGAAGCTGGTCACGTCCTGGAGAACCAGCTCGTCGGGCGAGCAAAAGCCCTTTCTGGATGAGAATATCCTTCCGGGCAACTACCTTGAGCTCGTCGGCAAGGAGCCGCAGCTTTTTGCCGCAATTTCTGCGTTTGTTTTTGGGATTGTTTTGGTCCTGGTGATTGAGTGGCTGGCCTCCAAACTTCTGGACTGATGAGAAAATTTGGACTGATCGGGTATCCGCTGACCCATTCTTTTTCCAAAAAATACTTTTCCGCAAAGTTTGAAAAGGAGGCTATCCGGAATTGCCGGTTTGACTTGTATGAAATCCCCCAAATCAGGGACTTTGAGCAGGTCTTGGAGGAAAATCCCGAGCTGGAAGGCATGTCGGTCACAATCCCCTACAAGCAGGAGGTAATCCCATTTCTGAACGAACTCGATCCTGCCTGCGCTGCAATAGGCGCGGTGAACTGCATCCGAATCCGTGACGGAAAGCGCAAGGGTTTCAACACGGATTACATCGGGTTCAAAAATTCCCTCCAGAGTTGGTTGGGCGATATTTTGCCCAATGCCCTGGTGCTGGGCACCGGCGGGGCATCCAAGGCGGTAAAGGTAGCTTTGGGTGATCTGGGCGTGGATTTTCTCTCCGTGTCGAGGAATAAAGGAGACCAACAGATTACCTATTCCGATCTGGCAATTGACTCCTCTTTTCTAAAAAAATACCCCCTGATCATCAACACCACCCCACTTGGGACTTTTCCCAAGACGGAAGAGATGCCCGAAATCCCGTTGGAAATGCTCAATGCGTCCCACCGCGTTTATGACTTGGTGTACAATCCGGCCGAGACCACGCTGATGAAAGCCTGTGTGGCAAGAAGGGGAAAAGCAAAAAACGGAATGGACATGCTGGTGCTCCAGGCGGAAGCGGCCTGGTCCATTTGGAATTCCTGATTTATTGTTATGAGAAAGGCAATTCTGTTGATTCAATGTCCCGACCAAAAGGGAATAGTGGCGGAGGTATCCCGGTTTCTGTATTCGTACCACGGCAACATCCTGGAAGTAGACCAGCATGTGGATGTGGAAATGGGGGTGTTTTTCATGCGCGCGGCGTGGGAGTTGGATTCTTTTTCCCTTGGAAAAGCGGAGATCCTGTCCCGCTTTGAGGAGGAAGTCGGGCAGCGGTTCCGCATGGAGACCAAGCTCCATTTTGATTTCCCCAGGCCCAGGATGGCGATCTTTGTCAGCAAGCTTTCCCATTGCCTTTTCGACATCTTGGGCAGGCATCATGCGGGCCAATTGGAAGTGGACATTCCGATGGTGATCTCCAACCACTCCGGGCTGAAGCCGATCGTGGAGGCATTTGGCATTCCTTTTTTCCACATTCCCGTGACGGCCGCTGGCAAGGAGTCCGCGGAAGAGCTCCAGTTGCGCCTTTTGGGGGAGCACAGGGTGGATTTTGTCGTCCTGGCCCGCTACATGCAGATTCTGTCGGCGGATTTTATCCGACACTTTCCCAACCGGATCATCAACATCCACCATTCCTTTTTGCCGGCTTTTGTGGGGGCGCGGCCCTACCACGCCGCCTACGAGCGGGGTGTGAAGATCATCGGTGCCACAGCACACTATGTGACCGAGGAACTGGACGCGGGGCCGATCATCGAGCAGGAAGTAGCCCGTGTGCGGCACCACAATACCATCGCCGAGCTGGTGCAGATCGGACAGGATGTGGAGAAAGTGACCCTGTCCAAGGCGATCAAATACCACCTGGAGCGAAAGGTGCTGGTCGTCAGGAATAAGACGGTAATTTTTTATTGATTTTGGGCCATTGCTTCCTGTCGGAATATTTGTGACTTTTCGGGCATGGAAAAATCCGCAGAAATCAACCGCTGCCCCTGGTGCCTGGGCTTTCCCGAATATGTCGCCTATCACGACACGGAATGGGGAGTCCCGGTCTTTGACGACCGGATCCATTTTGAATTTCTGATACTGGAAAGTGCGCAGGCCGGACTGAGCTGGGCGACTATCCTGAAAAAAAGAGAAGGCTACCGCAAGGCTTTCGCGGATTTTGACTACAGGGTCGTGGCGGAATTTCCCGAAAGCTATGTCCAAGAGTTGCTGCAAGACCCGGGGATCATCCGCAACGTTCTGAAAATCCGGGCCGCAGTCAACAATGCCCGGAGATTTATGGAAGTGCAGCGGGAATTTGGCTCGTTTTCCAATTACATCTGGGGATTTGTCGGGGGAAAACCCATCCAAAACAGGCTAAAATCCATCCAGGAAGGCCTGGCTACCACCCCTGAGTCGGATCGTTTGGCCAAAGATCTCAAAAAGCGCGGGTTCAAATTCCTCGGCAGCACGACCATCTATGCCCACATGCAGGCCACCGGCTTGGTCAACGATCATCTGGTCACCTGCTTTCGGTACGGGCAGGTGAAGGTTTAGACGAACGCAAAGAATACCAACCAGACCAGAAACAGGATCGGAAGCAGGATGGGAAGGGTAAACCGGATGATGTAGCCAAAGAAAGACGGCATCTTGACCCCGCTTTGCTCGGCGATGGATTTGACCATGAAGTTGGGACCGTTTCCGATGTAAGTCATCGCACCAAAAAACACCGAGGCGATGGCTATTGCCGCAAGCTGGAATGTGGTATCCGTATCGTTCATCGAGTTGTCGGCAAAATTCCTCACTTCGGCGATGCTGTTGATATTGGCTCCTTCGGAGGCCATCGCGGCCGCGAGGAAGTTGAGGTAGGTAGGGGCATTGTCCAGTACGGCCGAGAGCGTCCCCGTGCCCCAGTACAGCGTATTGACCGTGATCATGGCAGCGCCCTCGGGTGATTTGGCGAAGTTTCCGACCAACTCCAAGGCAGGCATCATCGTTCCGAATATCCCCACGAAGATAAAGGCCACCTCGCGGATCGGCTCAAAATTGAACTCGTTTCCTTTGATGGCCCGTTGATCCGCAAACCGGTAGGAAAAGAAGGCAACCGAAAGCATGATGATCTCCCTCAAAAAGGAGAATTTTTGACCGTCGTACTCAATTGCAGGCACACCGTCGATCACATTCGGATCCAGGAATACCGCACAGATGATGACAAAGAGCCAGGCAAAATTTTTGACACCGATTAAGGTAAACTTGTTGGTGTAGGTGATTGCCTCGGTGTATTCATCTTCATTGGCTTTTCCAAATTTCCGGTCCATAAAGTAAAATACCGTCGCAAGCAGCGTCAAAGCCATCGTCCAGGCTGGCCAGTTGTGCTCGATGGTCCAGAAAAACGGCACTCCTTTCAGAAATCCCAGAAACAGGGGAGGATCGCCGATGGGAGTCAGCGAGCCGCCGACGTTGCTCACCATGAGGATAAAGAATACGATATGGTAAGGCTGGATATTTCCCTTGTTTAGACGGATAAAGGGGCGAATCAACAGCATGGACGCTCCCGTAGTTCCGATCAGATTGGACACCACGGCACCGATCAGCAGCAGCGAGACGTTGGCCAAGGGCGTGGCTTTCTTGTCTATCTCTATCAGAATGCCGCCCGAAGCCACAAACAAGGAGGCAAGCAGCGCGATAAACTGAATGTATTCTGCCATTGCGTGGACGGGCGCGTGGACGTTGTCCAAGACAAACAAATAGTAGAGCACCACCACCACAGCGAAACCAACGGCTACCTTGGGATAGTTGTGATGCCAGAAATTCTCGTAAAAGAGCGGTCCCGTGGCGATCATCAGCAGCAACGTGACAAATGGAATGACCAACCAAGCCGGTGCGGAATGGTGGGCCTCGACGGCGGAATGGTCGGACGCGACGTCCACCTGGGCCATCAATTCCGCGGTATTTTCGGCCGAAAAGCCGTAGGAAACGGACGGTTCAACAAGCCCAAAAAACAATATTCCGAAAAGTATGGATAAACTTATAAGATATTTCTTCATTTGGTCGGTTTGGTGTAATTGGGCCTGTCTTTCGGAAAATTAAACAAATTATAATCGGGGTTCTTTTGCGATAGCTGATCGCTAAACTACTGATTTTGATGCAAACTGTCCAACTAATAAGAAGGCCGGAACAGGAATTCATCAAAAATTAACTCAGGCCCCCGATCTTCAGATGCGGTTTTACACGAGTTGTGCCAAAGCTATTTTAAAGGAAATTTGAGCCAGTTTCGTTTTTTGCGGATTTTCGGAAAACGTTTTTTCCATGGCTCTTTTGATGGTGTCGGAGACATCCGAAAAAATGGCTTGGTCGGTGACTTCCGCATCCTCACTCATCAGGTAGGCAAACACCCGGGCCATCCCGCAGTTGGCGATGAAATCGGGGATCACGGCGATTTTTTCATCCGCCCAGAGCCCGGTCGGACCAAAGAAGATCTCCGAATCGGCAAAGGGCACGTTGGCACCGCAGGAGATGACCTCCAAGCCCGCAGCCACCATCCGGGAGACTTGGTCCTGGGTGACCAGGCGGGAGGCGGCTGCCGGGATAAATATCTCCGAAGGAAGGTCCCAGAGGCATTCATTGAGCTCAGCAAAGGGAATGAGGTTTTCGGCTACCAGCTTATTCCCCACTCTTTTGAGAAAAAGGTCTCGTATTTCGTCCAAACCAAAGCCTTCCTCTTTGATCAGGCCTCCTTCACGGTCGATGATTCCGACGATTTTTATTCCTTCTACGGCCAAAAAGCAGGCGGCCGCAGCTCCTACATTTCCCCAACCCTGGATGATGGCGCGCTTTTCCCGGATGTCTCCACCCCAAAGGGAATAGTAGTGACACACGGCCATCGCCACGCCATATCCGGTGATCATATCAGCCACCGTATATTTTTTCGGGCCATTTGGGGTGAATTTGGGATCCTCCAAAACTTTGGAAACACCCTGTCTCAGTTGTCCGATCTTTCGGATTTTTTGGGGTTCGTTTGCGTGAAAATGCCCGTTGACGATCCCTTCTTGCGGATGCCAGAGCCCAAAGGCCTCTGTGACAGGAATCACTTCGTGGATTTCGTCCACGTTTAGATCGCCGCCGGTGCCGTAGTAGTTTTTGAGGAGCGGCATCACTGCCTTGTACCAGCGCTCCAAGACCCCGGCCTTTCGGGGATCGGCCGGGTCAAAGTTGATCCCGGATTTCGCTCCGCCGATCGAAGGTCCCGAGACGGTGAACTTCACTTCCATGGTTTTGGCCAAGGACTCCACTTCCCGCTTGTCCAGGCCTTTTCGCATCCGCGTTCCCCCTCCTGCGGCACCTCCCCGCAGGGAATTGATCACCACCCAGCCTTCGGCTTCGGTTTCTGGATCACTCCACTCAAAGACGATTTCCGGCTTCTTGTTTTCAAACTTCTTTAGCAGATCCTGCATTGATTTTGGGTTTATATTCGGCCAAAAATAGAAAAATTACCGATCAATGGTCAGATGCCTTGGGGTGGCCAAGGAAATCGCTTTTGGATCCGTTCGATTAAAATGACACGATGGAGGGCAATTCAGGCGTGCCCATGCACACAAAAAAATTGAACCACAGAAGAAAAAAGAGTCTTTGGTTTCGAAACGGGAGGCATCGACGGAAGTCCAACCGGGAGCTTCACCAATCCGCGTTTTTTTGGATTGGCCACAGATGCACAGCGAATCTCGGCGGTGCATTGTTTTCCGAAAAAGCGAAGCTTTCGACTTCTGTGGTCTCAAAAAAACCTGTTAGGCCAGTCGGCCTGTAGTTCCGGGCGGGGCTTGAAAGCCTCTGCTCCCCCTTCTCGGTGGTTTCACGGTTAAAAATTTCCCGCTGCTGGGAGCGCGCTTCACGTCCTTCATTCCCATCCTGTTATGCGGAGCCTCAATCGTGTTTTCAGCATTCTCCAATGGAAATGAAGTGACTGCTTTAACGGCTATTTCGCTGTTGGGAAGGCCTCGTCAGCCATAGACCGTTCCCCCGCAACTGTCCCTCCGGGCACCGGTGACGGAAGCGAGGCAATTCGTCTCGGCCCGAAGGCGCAATACGCCCAAAAAAGCGAAGATCAGCGCTTCTTTGAACTCGATGAGTTCGGGATAGGCGTCAATCTGCCGCCACTTTTTTTCCAGGTAATGGTTCAGGCGCTCTGTAAAATACGTGTTGTAAGCCCCCCCGCCCGTGATGAGGACAAGCGGGGCTTCTTTCTTCGAAAAGTCCCGTATCACCGATGCAATCTGAAAAGCAAAATGCTCCACCAAGGTACCGAGGCAGTCTGCCGGGCTCAGTCCGAATCCCCCAAGCAATGGCAGGAAATCCTGTTCCATTTCCTCCCTTCCCAGGGATTTGGCGGACTTGGAGGCATAAAACGGCAACTGGTTTAGCGCGTCAAAGAGTGAAGGGTTTACGGTGCCCGAACGGGCGATCGCACCGCCTGCATCGTAGGTTTTTCCGAGTTTGCTGGCTTCTGCATTGAGCAGGAGATTGAAGGGACAGCAGTCAAATGCGATCCGCGTCGCGTCCTTTTCCATGGAGATGTTGGCAATTCCCCCCAGATTGATGCAAAAATCCACGCTGGGAAAGAGCAGCCTGTCGCCAATGGGAACCAGCGGGGCACCCTGCCCGCCAAGCTGCACGTCCAGCATCCGGAAGTCGCCGATGACTCGCTCTCCGGATGCCCCATGCAATGCCCATCCATTGCCGATTTGCAGGCTGAGGCCCTTGGCTGGCTGGTGGAAAACCGTGTGCCCGTGGGAGGCCACTGCCAGGGGCTTGATCTGAAATTCCCTGCAAAATTCCCTGACCTGTACCCCCATCCATTTCCCAAAGTCCACATCCAACTGGGCCAGTTCGAGTCCCGGGAGGGTGTGGGCCCGCGCGAGGTTTTTTCCCAAATCACCGGGAAAAGGGACGGTCTTGGCCTGGACGATCTCAAAACTCCAGTCCCGTTGATGCTCAAAATGGACATAGGCGAGGTCCAGCCCGTCTCCGGAGGTTCCTGACATCAATCCGATCAAACTGTATTTTTCCGGGCTCATGGGTTAAAGATTGTTAAGTGGGCAGTCGGGCCAAAGGTAATTTTAGCGGGGGAAAACTCCATTTTTTGATTATGCCTAATTTGCGGACCTTATGAGGAATCTGGTCATAGACATCGGCAATACCCGGATCAAGTCGGCGCTTTTTGAAGGCGATGCCCTGCTTGGCGACCATGCTTTTGATGACGTGGACGCTGCCCTGTCCTTTTGGAACAGCATCCGATTCGATGCGTGCCTGGTCAGTTCGGTCAGCCTTGGCCTGGAGGATCTGAGACAAAAGGTCGGCTTCCCTTTTCATTTTCTCAGCCCTGACACAGCGCTGCCAATCCTAAACGGATATGCCACACCAAGGACGCTTGGCCTGGATCGGATCGCCGCCGCGGCGGGTGCTTGGCAACTGGCGGGAAAGAAGCCCGTGCTTGCCATAGATCTCGGAACTTGTGTTACTTTCGAATTCGTGGATGAGCTGGCGGTTTACAGGGGAGGGGCGATCAGTCCGGGGCTGAAGATGCGCGCCAATGCCATGAATTCCTTTACCGCAAGACTTCCTTTGGTGGATTTGGAAAAAAAGCCGGAGAATCCCATCGGAGACTCGACGGTCACCTGCATGCAGGCAGGAATCTGGTACGGAGTCGAGTACGAGCTCATCGGCCAGATCCAGGCATACCGTCTTAAAATTCCTGAAATAAAGGCGTATATCTGCGGGGGCGATTCCCAATCTTTTGAATCGTTGGCAAAAGACCACATATTTGTAGTCCCAAATTTGGTCCTGCATGGACTGAATTGTATTCTAAACCACAATGTCGAGTAAAAACTGGTTGAAATCGATGGGTGTGCTGTGCACCCTTTTGTTAGTTGCAGAGGTCGGAGCACAGACCAGCTCCTCTACTTACAGTGCCCTGGGGATCGGGGAATTTAACTACTCCGGTCTCACCCAAAACCAGGGCATGGGAGGCATGGGCATCAGTTTTGGGACCGGATGGCAGGCCAACAATGTCAACCCCGCCATCACCACGAGAAACACCATCTTCAACTTCCAGGCGGCGCTGAACTACAAGCGGATCAACGTGGACAACGGCACCGAAACATCCAAAGTGGATGGCGGAGGACTCTCCTATATCGCGCTTTCCTTTCCCATCAAAACGGGGAAATTTACCTCGGGCATGGGTTTGGGACAGATCACCAGTGTCAATTATCGGCTCAGGGTAGAAAGTGAGGTGAACAATTCCGACTTTAAAGCCAACAACTTTCTGCGCGGTGACGGAGGGATCTCTGAGGCCTACCTAAACTTCGGATACCTCCTGGCCAAAAACCTGAGTATCGGATTTCACGGCTCTTACCTTTTTGGTTCGACCATCCGGTCCAACCAACTGCTTGTGACGGATGGAGAAGGCGGCTCGGTGGGAAGCCCTTCGGAATATTATGAAAGACTGACCGTGTCCGATGTGGGATTCAAGGTCGGGGGACATTACCAACTGAAGCTTTCCGAAAAAGGGAATCTCCATCTGGGAGCCATTTATCAGCAATTGGGGCATGTTAGTGGAACTGGATTTGCAAAACTTGCGGGGATTGGCCAAGCTAGCAACCCAGACTCGGACGGAGACCTGATCGCCAACGACGTGAAGGGAAGTATTTATATTCCCAATCGCTACGGATTTGGCGTGACGTATGAGAAAATCAATAAATTTGCGCTCGCTCTTGAAGGTCAGTTTCAGGATTTTACGAAGTACCAAAACTTCTTTGGCGAGGCACTGGATCTCCGGGAAACCAAAAAAGTGGCCTTGGGCTTCCTGATCGTGCCAGACTATCTTTCATTTGACAATCTGTTGTTGAGGGGGACTTACCGTATCGGGGTGGAATGGATGCAGACTCCCTACTTCCTGAACCAAACCAACATCGATGACATCGGCCTCACGCTGGGAGCTTCGATACCGGTCAACCAGTTGTCTTTGATAAACATGGCGTTCAAGGCTGGCCAAAGGGGAACCTTGGACAATGGGCTCATCCGGGAAAACTATATTAACTTTACGCTTGGGTTCTCCCTGAATGACAACAGTTGGTTCTACAAAAGAGTATTTGAATAACATAATTTAAGGATTGGCCGAAAGGCGGGGCCCAATACTTGCATCATCAAAACAGGATCAAACCAAAGAAACCGAAATAAAACCTTACCGAATATGAAAATCAAATCGACACTTCTGGGATTGGGAGCATTGCTGCTTTCCGGGTTGGTTCAGGCACAGGACGGCTGGAACTGGCCGGCCGATCCCGCGCAGGAAGCCAAAGCCAGAGAACTCAATGCCGCCTATGTGGACTACATGAAGTCCGAGCAGTTTGTGGAGGCCACCAAGCCCCTGAACTGGCTGCTGGTCAATACACCGGAGCTCAACGAATCCCTCTATATCAACGGGATCGCCATCTACAAAGGCGCGGCTGACAAGACAGCCGACGCAGCGCAAAAAACAGTCTATCAGGACAGCGTGATGGCCATCTACACCAAAAGAGGGGAGCTTTACAACAACGAGGCAAAGTGGATGGAAAACAAAGCCTACTTTGGTTATCTGTTTTTCAAGGCGGACAAGACCAAGATCCCGGGCGTGATCGCCGATTTCGAAAAAGCAATCGAACTGAACGGCAACATCAACCACCAACTGGTTGGGGCTTATTTTGATCTGGTCTATAGAAACTATGCCCTGAACAAAGCCTACACCGGCGAGCAGGTCTTGGCTCTCTACGACAAAGCAAATGAGTTGTTGGACAAAACCGAAGCGGAAGGCAAGGACGTGACCTCCTCCAGATCCACCGTGGAAACCCTGCTGGTGGCCATGGAGCTCATCGACTGTGACTTCATCGAAAACACCATGGGGCCAAAGCTCGCCGCAGATCCCGGCAACGAAGAATTGGCCAACCAGATCTTCAAGTACTCGGTACAGTACAAGTGTTTTGCGTCCGGTTCTTTCCTTTCGGCATTGGAGCTGATTGACTCCAAAAAGCCAACCTTTGCCACTTCCCAGGTAAGGGCGATGAGATACATGTCCCAGGGAGACTTTGACAAGGCACAGCCCGTCTTGGAGAAAGCCCTCAGCCTGGCCGAAAACGACAAGCAAAAAGCCGAAATCCACATGGAATTGGCAAAGGTCCATGCCAAGGGCGGCAGAAAAGCCCAGGCAAGAACCTCCGCCAAAGAAGCCGCTTCGCTTGATGGCGAATTGACCACCTCGGCCTATACGCTGATCGGGGATCTGTACATGTCTGCCTTCAACGATTGCCGCGGAGGCGAGAGCCGTGCAAAAGACTACTCCGTGTTTATCGCCGCTTATGGCGCCTATCAGAGAGCCGGGGATTCCAAAGGAATGGGCGGTGCAAAATCCAGATTCCCTTCCAAAGAGGAATTGTTTACCGAAGGCCTCCAAGTGGGCTCCTCCATCAGCACCGGATGCTGGGTGGGAGAGACGGTAACTTTGGCGACCAGGGATTGATTTTCCCCCCAAATCGAAAAAAGGCAGTCACAATGGCTGCCTTTTTTCGTTGAACTGATTTGGGACTATTCGACTATCTTTGCCCCCGATGAACAACCGGTGTTTGCTGCTTTTGTTTGTGGTCGGATCGCTTTTCCCTTCCTGCAGGGAGAGCGTGGATCCGGATGCGCTCCGAGTCTACGACGGCCCGGTCAATTCGGCCACCAACGTCTACCTGATCCAAAGCGACTCGGCAATCGTGCGTACGGAGATCAGGGCCGCCCGCCAGCTTGAATTCCAAAATGGCAACCAGGAATTCCCCGAAGGCATCGACATCCGGTTTTTCACCAAGGAGGGCGAGCTGGAGGCCACCATAGTGGCTGACAGGGGATATTTCATCAAAAGCGAAAACCTCTACCGCGGCGAGGGCAACGTACAGATCAAAAATCTCATCAAGGACCAAAGCATGAAATCAGAGGAGATTTTTTGGAACCGGGCAAAAAAGAAGATTTATACCGATAAGTTTGTGACCATTCAGGACAAAGGGACACTGTTCAACGGCACCGGGCTGGAAGCCGATGACAACTTTTCGGACTACAAGCTCAAATCAGCGGCAGGCCAGACCGAATTGCCCGGCGAAGGAATATGAAATCGGACATGACCAAGATGTCCACACTGGGATGATTAGCAACCATGCGAAGATTCCTCCCGATGGCCCCGATAGCCCCGATAGCTATCGGGGGTGGGGATGGCCGCTGAAAAAAATTATAAACAGATGAAATTAGGGGACGTGTTGATTCTTTCTTTGGCGCTTGCCTTGGCGGTGATCGGGATTCACCAGAGCCTCACCGTGGGAATAGGCGGATCCTATGCGATCTTTATGTTTGCGGTGGGCCTGCTGTTTTGGTTTCAACTGCGCCGCAGCAAGGCTGACACGGAAGAGAAAGCGCCTCCGGCCACGTCCCGCAAGAAAAAGAAAAACTGAGCATGGAGACCACCTATTTGATCTATGTCATCATCACCCTGGTTTTTTCGGCTTTTTTCTCCGGAATGGAGATTGCCTACATCTCCTCCAACAAGCTGCAAATCGAGCTGCAGAATAAGCAGGGACTGCTGAGCGGCAGGGTTCTCAGCAAGTTTGTCCAGAAGCCCGGCCAATTCATCGGGACGACGCTGATCGGAAACACGGTCATGCTGGTGCTCTATGGCACGTTCATGGCGTTTTTGCTGGACCAGCCTTTGAGAAATTTCCTGCCGGAACCCATCAACAACGAGGCGGTCATATTGGTGAGCCAGACGGTCGTCTCCACCCTCATTGTGCTCATCACGGGGGAATTCCTCCCCAAGAGCTTTTTCATGCTGAATCCCAACAGCTTGATCACCTTCTTTGCCCTGCCGTTTTTTGGGATTTATTACCTGATGTATCCGGTCGTTTGGATGGTTGTGGGGCTTTCCAGGCTTTTTATCACCAAGGTCCTCCGCCTGGAATACAACGAGGAGAAGCCGGCGTTTACCGTCACAGACCTCAATTCCTTTATCAAGGAGCATTTCCGCCAGGCAAATTCCAACAGCAAAAAGATGGAGATCGATTCCAAGATCTTTGACAACGCGATCGAGTTTAAGTCTGTCCGAGTCAGGGAATGCATGGTGCCGCGCACCGACATCGTGGCCGTGGAGGTCGACGATACGATTGGGGATCTGAGAAGGGTGTTTGGGGAGAGCGGCCATTCCAAAGTGATCGTGTACCGGGAGACGATAGACGAAGTGATCGGGTATTGCCACCATCTGGAGCTTTTTCGCAAGCCAAAGACCATCGGAGAGATCCTGACTCCGATCATCATCGCTCCCGAGTCTGCCCTGGCCAATGAGCTTCTGATCCAGTTTATCCAGGAAAGAAAGAGTCTGGCATTGGTCGTGGATGAATTTGGGGGAACCAGCGGGATCGTTTCCATGGAAGATATTATTGAGGAAATTTTCGGTGAAATCGACGACGAATACGACCAGGACGATCTGATCGAGCAGCAGGTGGACGTGGACGAATACCTCCTGAGTGCCCGCCATGAGATCGATTATCTCAACGACAAATACGGATGGGATCTGCCATACGGAGACTTTGAGACGCTTTCCGGCTTGATTTTGTCGCTGACCGAGAACCTGCCCAGCAAGGGGGACAACGTGGCTTTTGGCAAATATACCTTCACGGTGGTGAGCAAGCAGGCGCACCGGATCGAGACTGTCCGGCTGAAAATCAGCGGATCAGATAACTTTTAGGTCTGACTTTGTTCCGGGGGAAATTTTGAATTTCGCCCCCAATGCTATTATTTTGCGACACTTCTAAAAAGCGTAGTATCAATAATGGCGTTAATTAAACAAATAAGACAGCGGACAGGTCTCGCAATCGGCGTAATCGCCGGCGGGTTGATTTTCTTTCTTCTCGGCGGGGATCTCTTGAGCCCTAATTCCTCCCTCCTCAATCCCAACCGAGGTATCGTCGGTGAGATTGCGGGTGAGGAAATCACGCTTGAAGAATATTCTCTCCGGGTGGAGGAGTTCAAATCGATGTTTCAGCAGCGGACAGGACGTGTGCCTTCCGAGCCCGAAATGGTCTCCGTCCGCGAGCAGGCATGGCAGGCGATGATTGTCGAGCAGGTGTTCGACGAAGAATACGAAAAGCTTGGCCTGACCGTCTCCGGTGCGGAGCTGGTGGACATGGTGCAGGGCAAAAATATCGTGCCCGAGCTCAGAGCCCAACTGATCAACCCCCAGACCGGACAGTTTGACAAGAATCAACTGATTTCTTTCCTTCAGACTTTGGAGACCGCCCCCCCTGCGCAGCAGGCTGCCTGGGCCCAGCAGGAGAAGCTTTTTGCCCAGTCCAGGCTGAGAATCAAATACGACAACCTGCTGGCGACTTCCGAGTACGCCACTGCCGCGGAAGCGAAGCTCGAATACAAAGCAGCCAATACCATCGCCGACGCATCGGTGCTCTTTGTTCCCTACTACGTGATTCCCGACGGAGATGTCAAGATCGAAGAAAGCGAACTGACGGCTTATCTGAAAAAAAACCAGGAGAAATTCAAAGTAGGCAATACCGCAAATCTGGAATACGTCTCGTTCAGCATCTTGCCGAGCGGGGAGGATTCAGCGGCGGTGATTTCCAGAATCACCGAGTTGACCGAGGCACTGAGAACGGCCGAAAACGATTCTGTTTTGGTCAGCCGAAACTCTGACCTCCAGAATCCATTCAATACCTACAGACCGGGAGACCAGTTTCCGGTGAGCTTTACCACCAATGTGGGTGAGGTCGTGGAAGGACAGACTTATGGCCCTTATGTCACCGCAAATTCGACCTATGTCACCTACAAGGTGTCTGACCAGTACGAAGGCACTCCCAGAATGAAGGCCTCACACATTCTCTTCAGTACCGAAGGAATGGACGATGCCGGCAAGGCGGCCGTCAAGGCCCAAGCCGAATCGGTATTGGCGGATATCAAAGCCAACGGAAACTTTGCTCTGGCTGCCAGGCAATATGGCCAAGACGGCACTGCGCAGAATGGCGGGGAGCTCGGATGGTTTGCCAAGGAAGACTTCGTGGAGCCCTTTGCCAACGCGGCCTATGCGGCAAAATCCACCGGATTGCTCTCCGGGCTCGTGGAGACCGAATACGGCTACCACATCATCGATGTGACCGAGCTGCCAAAGTCCACCTATACCAAGCTCGCGATCCTGGAACTTGAGTTGCTGGCTTCCGACATCACCAGAAACGAAGCCTTCAGAAATGCGGATTCATTTGCTGCCGAAAGCGGAAACAGGAACCAATTCACCGAAAAAGCCACGGAAAAAGGATACAGAATCCTCCAGGCAAACCATGTGGATGCCACTTCAAGAAACCTGAACAACCTGCAGAATGCCCGTGAAGTAATCATCTGGGCATTTGGCGATGCCTCTGTGGGCGAAGTTTCCAAAGTATTTGAGCTGGACGACTCCTATGTGGTTTCCACCTTGGTCAGCCGAAAGAAAGAAGGCGAGGCCAAACTGGAAGATGTGAGGGAACAAGTGGAGCAGCGGGTTCGCAATGACAAGAAAGCGGCTATGATCGCAGAGAAATTGGCAGGCAAGACCACATTGGAAGAGATGAAAGCGGTCTTCGCGGATGCCGCGATCAACGAAATCCCAGACCTGAAATTGAATACTTCCGTGATTCCCGGAATCGGCTTTGCCCCGAAGGCAATCGGGTCCGTCTTTGGGCTGCAGTCTTCGGGACAAATCACGCGCCCTGTCCAGGAAGACATCGGAGTGGTCGTGGCAAGGCTCAACAACCTGACTCCCGCGGCCGAAATCGGCGATTACACCTCCTACCAGGCCCAATTGAGCATGGCCGGATCCCAGCGAATGACCTACACCATCATGATGGCACTCCAGGACTTGGCTGACGTGAAGGATTTCAGATACAAATACTATTGAGAAGAACCGCTTCCCAAATGAACCCATGTCGTAAGGCATGGGTTTTTTTGGTTTAAACTCTGCCCGGAAAGGAGTAAGTTTACCTGATGGAAAAGAAGTTTGACAAAGCTGCGTTTAAGGAAAAGCTGGAATCTGCCGGACAGTTTCCGATGCTCTACATGTTCAAATTCATCGTACCCATGGGGCGTGAAAATGAAGTCGGTATCTTGTTTCCCAAAAATGAAATGGTGCTCAAGCCGAGTTCGGGTGGGAAATACGTGAGCACCACCATCCAGGCCATGATGGACAGCGCAGACCAGATCATCGACATCTACGAAAAGGCGGCTGAGATCGAAGGCGTCATATCATTTTAAACCGATCAAGTCATGTGGACAGAAGAAAAAAACCGTTTGAAAAAGACCTTCAGATTTTCGGATTTTCAGGAGGCCTTTGCATTTATGACCCGGGTGGCTTTTTTGGCAGAAAAGCAAAATCACCATCCAAACTGGTCCAATGTCTACAATACCGTGGAAATCGAACTCTGCACCCACGATGCGGGAGATATTGTCACCGACAGAGACCATAAGCTGGCCAAGGCGATCGACAGGATTCTGCAATGAACGAAATCCCCGTCAGCCTTTTCCTGGTTCCGACCCCGATCGGCAATCTCAAGGACATCACGCTGCGTGCGGTGGAGGTCCTGAAGGCAGTGGATGTCATCCTCGCCGAAGACACGCGCACCAGTGGCACCCTCCTCAAGCACCTGGAGATTTCCAGACCCCTCCAGAGCTACCATATTTTCAACGAGCACAAAGCCGTCGAAAAATTGGTGGAACGCATGAGAAAGGGCGAGGTCTTCGCGCTGGTCAGTGATGCCGGGACACCCGCAATCTCGGATCCGGGTTTTTTGCTCGTGAGGGAAGTCCTGGCCGCAGGATTGGAGGTACAGTGTCTGCCGGGTCCGACCGCCTTTGTCCCGGCATTGGTCAACAGCGGCCTGCCAAACGACCGCTTTGTGTTTGAGGGCTTTCTGCCGCATAAAAAAGGGCGAAAAACCCGGATCGACTCTTTGCTTGAGGAAGTTCGCACAATCATATTTTATGAATCGCCCCATCGTTTGATTAAGACGCTCGAGCAATTGGCTGAGGCCTTTGGACCGGATCGTCTAGCATGTGTATCGCGGGAATTGAGCAAGTTGCACGAGGAAAACGTGCGCGGGAGCCTGGCCGAACTCATAGACTACTACCAAAACAATCCGCTGAAGGGTGAGATCGTGCTGGTGGTCGCCGGAAAACCCGAAAAGCGGGAAACCCGGGAGGAAAGGCAGGCATCGAAGAAGGAAAGATGGAACACCTCAGACTAAACGACCTTTTGCCTCGCATTTCTAAATTCCTGCTTTTTTATAACCATTAACCATTAACCATTAACCATTAACCATTAACCAATTCATGCTTTCCC
>CAZGYC010000030.1:0-50789 GCA_964530015.1 uncultured Limnohabitans sp.
CCCTTTCGAAGTTTTGAAGCTCGTGATAGAGGACTTTCATGGTCAGCGGGGCATCGTCTTCGAGGAAATAATCCTTGGTCAGCCGACGGATGCCTTCCATTTCATCGTCGTGGATTTCATGCTGGTCTGCCATCAGGTGGATGGGGTCTTTTTCCAGGATGGTCAGTGCGTCCTGGGTTCGGAAGTGACCGTCTTCGATGTCCTGGAGGACTTCGATTCGCTTGAAGAGCCGGCTTTCCTCCTCGTGGATGTGATGGATAAAATCCTCCACAAACAGCGGAAACATGATCCGGAGGTCAGCCATCAAGGCCCCGAAATGCTGCTCCGGCTGAATGCCCGAAATCAGGTTGGAGAGGAAGGGGAGTTCCTGGCGTACAAAGAAGTAATGCTTTTTTTTGAGGTAGGCGATGAGGAGCTCGATGGGATTGAGGTAGAGTTCCTCGGGAGTCGGGTCCACGCGCTTTGCCCAGGACTCCAGCTCGGCAATCAGGGTCATCGGATTGACCTTGTGCCTGCGGCAGACCCGCTCAAGGGAATCGGTGGGGTATTGGTAGAAGCTGATTCCGAAATAGTGCAGTACAGCCGCGAAAACATAGTTTTCTGAAACCAACTCACCCACAGAAGACTTTTCGAAATCGCGATTCAGGTACATCGCACAAAATTAATTTTTTTTGGAGGAAAAAGGGGAATAAATCTGACCTTTGGCGACTCTGATCGTACAAACAATCGTTAATTTTATCTAAAATCCGATTCCTTCGTGGATCATTTATCGGTAGTTTGAGTTAATTGAGTATAAAATCAAGAAAAAGTGAGCGAGACCAAGAATACCAAATCACAGATCCGGCTTCCGATCATTCTCGCCCTTGCGATTTCTGCGGGAATTTGGATTGGGGCGACCTTTGCTGAGCCGAAAAGCAACCAGAACGACCTGAGGGCTGCACTCTACAAGCTCCAGGAAATCATGACCTATATCAACCGCGACTACGTGGACAGCGTCAATACCAATGAGCTGGTGGAGTTTGGGATTACCAAAATGCTTGAAAACCTGGATCCCCACTCCAGCTATATTCCGGCAAGGGACGCTTCCCTCGCCCAGTCGCAGTTGGAAGGGGAATTTGATGGAATCGGAGTCGAATTTGGGATTATCCGGGATACCATCTACGTTGTCGCTCCCCTCACAGGTGGCCCATCCGAGGCCCTGGGCATCCAGTCCGGAGACCAGATCGTCGCAGTCGATGGGAAAAATGTGGCCGGGATCGGAATCACCAACCGGGATGTTTTTGACTACCTGAGAGGCCCGAGAGGATCAAAAGTATCGGTCGACATCAAGCGAAAAAACCAGACTGGGCTGATCTCCTACGAAATCACGCGGGATAAAATCCCCCAGTACAGCATCAATGCATCCTATATGGTCAACGAGGAGATCGGCTACATCAAAGTAACCCGGTTTGCCGCTACCACCTACGAAGAATTCAAGACTTCCCTTTCGCAGCTACAGGCAAAGGGGATGAAAAAACTCATCATTGATCTCCAGGGCAATCCAGGTGGATACATGGGAGCGGCGATCAATATGGCAGATGAACTTCTCGGAGACCGGGATCTGATCGTTTCCCAGGAAGGAAAAGTGAGCCAATACAGCCAAAAAGCCTTCGCATTCAAGCCGGGCATGTTTGAGGAGGGCTCCGTGATCGTCTTGATCAACGAGGGCTCCGCATCCGCTTCCGAGATCCTGGCCGGAGCGATCCAGGACAATGACCGTGGCTTGATCGTCGGCAGGAGGTCTTTTGGCAAAGGCCTGGTCCAGATGCCGATCGACCTGTCGGACGGCGCGGAATTGCGATTGACCATCGCCAGATATTATACCCCTTCGGGCAGGTCGATCCAGAAGCCCTATGATTCCAACCACGATGCCTACGAGACGGACTTGGTGAACCGCTATACCCATGGGGAGTTTTTCTCCGCAGACAGCATCAAGTTCAATGACACCCTGAAATACCCAACCAAAAAAGGGCGTACGGTGTATGGGGGTGGGGGCATTATGCCGGACTATTTTGTCCCGCTGGACACCACGATGAACAGTGCCTATGTCAACAGGCTGTTCAACTCGGATTCGTCCAGAGAGTACGTTTTGGACTTCGTGGGCAAAAACAAAGGCAGCTTTGCCTCCATGAGTGCGGAGCAATACTACCGGGACTACCAGGTGAGTGACGCGATGCTGATGGACTTGGTGGAGTTTGGGAAGAAAAACAAGGTGGAGTTTGACGCCAAAGACTTCAACAAATCGAAAGAATACCTGAAAATCCTAGTCAAGGCCCATTTGGGACGCCAGATCTATGACGACAACGTCTTCTACAAGGTAGTCAACGACATCAATGAGGTGTACCTTAACGCGATGAACCTCTTCGGAGAAGCGGACCGCATCTCGATGGCCACTGACTTGAAGGCCGCCGGCGTTGAGTAAGATTCGAAACCAAGACAGAAACAAAAGCCAATCCATTCCGGGTTGGCTTTTTTGATTTCAATAATTTGGGCCGAACTTAGTGTCCGGCCGAGTTGGGCCATTCAACAGTCTTTTGTGTCCATGATTTCCCAAATACATATCAACCACATCGCCATCCATGTCGCTGAGCTGAGACGAAGCCAGACTTTCTACGGGGAGGTCTTGGGACTGCAGCCAGTCGACGAACCGTTTAAAGACGGGCTTCATGCCTGGTACGGGATAGGAGGCAGCGCGTCTGTCCATCTGATCGAAGAGCTCCATCTGAGCCCGCCACGGGAGATATCCAAGACCAACCATCTGTGTTTCAGTGTGTCGGATATGGATGCCTTTGTTGAAAATCTGAACCGAAAAAACTGCCCCTTTGAAAATTGGGCAGGGGATCAGGGGAAGATCCAAGTCCGGCCGGACGGAATACGGCAGGTTTTTTTCAGGGATCCGGACAATTATTGGATCGAGGTGAATGATGATTTTTGATCCAGCTTGTCTGTTCGCTTTAGGTAGGCAAGCGGCAAATTCTTGGATCCTTGGTATTTCGGTTAGGTTTTGCCGGGAATATCCGGCTCCTTTGCCCAAAAAGAGGTATTATCGAATAATCAATCTTTCAATATTATGAAAAAATTAGTCACAGTGGCTCTGGTTTTGTTTTCGCTGAGTTCCTTTGCCCAGATCAAAGTCAATCATATTGCCGTTCATGTTTCGGATCTGGAAAAGGGCATGGACTTCTACCAAGACGTCTTGCAATTGAAGAAAATTGAAGATCCATTCAACGACGCAATTCACGCTTGGTACGATATCGGCAACGGATCAGCACTTCACCTGATCGAATCAAAAGATGTCCCTTCCGAGAAATCCAAGGTCAATCACCTTTGTTTTAGTATTCCGGATATGATGGCTTTTGTCGATAACATGAAGGCGAGAAAATACCCCTTCGAAAGTTGGGCTGGAGTAAGCGGTGAAGTAACAAATCGCGTCGATGGAGTCAAGCAAATCTACATTCAAGACCCCGATGGCTATTGGCTGGAGATCAACGACGATTATTGATTGGGAGACTTTAAGAACCGGAATCGCGGACATTTCCCAGTAATCTTGAGCGAGAGCCTTTTTTACCGATTTCAATTTAAGAAGGCCGGGGGAAATCTGCCGGTTTAGATCTATTTTGCATCGAGAATTTAAACTCATCCATAGCCCATGTTTTTTACACTTGTCCGATTACAATATCTGAAGAGCTTGCGCTCGACTTCCTTTGCAAAAAGCCTGCTGACCAATATCCTGATGGGATTTTTGGCCTTGGTGCTTTTGGGCTATGTGGTTGGGGCGGGGATCTTGCTCAAGGTCATTTTGGATAGTGCCGCCCCTGGACAGGACCATATCGCACTGCTCAACGGTTTTGTGATCTACTTCTTTCTTGGGGAATTTCTCTACCGGTACTTTATCCAAAAGCTGCCGGTGGTCGAGCTGGAAAGCCTGCTCCATCTGCCGATAGGAAAGCGTCGGATCATCCAGATGCTCTTGGCCCGTTCCTTTGTTTCCCCGCTCAATCTCATCGCTATCCTGCTGGTTTTGCCGTTTTCCATCCAGGTGGTCAGTGAAAAATACGGGGTGCTTGGAGCCTTGATGTGGGTCTCGACGATCACGCTTGCCAGTTGGACCCTCCATTGGTTTATGCTCTGGTTCAAGCAGCGCTTTGAGGACAGCCTGATCGGCCTGTTTGTCATCTTTCTGGTTTTGGCAATGGGCGCGGGATCGAGCTACATGGGCTGGTTCAATCTGGGAGAGGTGATGAAGCCTGTATTCGATTATTCCCTGGGCAGCCCCGTTCCGGTGGTTGGGATGCTGCTGGTGATGGTGGGAGCCTATTACCTTTGCTTGAGGTTTTATGTGTCCAATGCCTATCTGGAAGACCTGTCCGAGGAAGAGGATGTGCGTTTTCTCAACCAGTCGATCGGGATTTTCTCGAGGTTTGGGCTGGCAGGGGAGCTGGCCAACCTGGAGTGGAAGCTGATCGTCCGGCACAAGAAAAGCCGAACCTACCTGATGCTTGCGGGCTTTTTCCTCTTGTATGGCTTGATTTTTTATCGAAATCCAGCTTACGCTACTGAGGGTTCCGGCATCAATTGGATCTTCATTTTTGTCGGAATATTCATTACCGGAATATTCATGCTCCAATATGCCCAGCTTTTTCTTAGCTGGAATTCCTCCAATTTTGACTTCTTTATTTCCAAAAAACAGGGGATTGAGGCCTTGGTCAGGGGCAAATACCTGCTGTTTATCAGTGTGTCTTTTGTTTGCTTACTGGCATCCATCCCCTATACCTTTTTTGGCTGGCAGTTTTTGCTCCTGCACATTTGTTGTTTCCTGTTCAATGTGGGGATTTTGATGCATCTGCTGATCTACTTCTCCCTTTGGAAACCCAAGCCAATGGATCTGAATAAAGGCGCCATGTTCAATTACGAAGGAGTCGGAGCTGCCCAATTCCTGATGATCTTGCCGATGTTTTTGGCTCCCTACGCCGTCTATGTGCCGTTTTGGCTCTGGTTTAATGAGTACGCAGGGCTTTTGGCCTTGGGTTTCTTTGGCTTGGTCGGATTGCTGGCCTTCAAGCCGCTGTCGCAGATCAACATCAACCGTGTACTTGCCAACCGATACGAAATTTCTTCCTCCTTCCGCCAAGAACTATGATACAGATCTCCCAACTCAAAAAACAATACAAAGAAGCCGTTGTCCTGGATGTGGACTCTCTCGAAATTCCCTCCGGGGAATGTTTCGGCCTGGTGGGCAACAACGGTGCCGGGAAGACTACGCTGTTCCGGATCATGCTGGACCTGGTGAGGGCATCCGCCGGGCAGGTCCAAATCAACGGGGAGGATGTAAGCAAGTCTGAGGAGTGGAAAGCCAAAACCGGTGCTTACCTCGATGAGCACATGCTCTTGGCCTATCTGACACCGGATGAGTATTTTGAAACCCTCCGCAAGATCTACGGCTTGTCGGAAGCTGATCTGACGCTACACCTCGACAAGTTCACCGAGCTGTTCAACGACGAGGTGTTGGGCAAGAAAAAGTACATCCGGGACCTGTCCAAAGGGAACCTGAAAAAAGTCGGCATCGCCGCTGCGCTGATGGGAAATCCCGAGGTGGTGCTGCTGGATGAGCCTTTCGAAAATCTCGACCCAAGTTCCCAGATCCGGTTGAAGAAGCTGATACTGAGCGAAAAAGAAAACTCCAAAGTAACCTTTCTGATCTCCAGCCATGACTTGAATCATGTCACCGACATCTGCGAACGGATCGTCCTTTTGGAAAAGGGAAAAGTGATCCGTGACCTTCGCGAAAAGGCTGAGATGATGGGCGAACTGGAAGCGTATTTTACCGGGTGATTCTTCAAGTTTAAAAACAAGAAGCCTCCTGAATTTCTTCGGGAGGCTTTTTTGTGGAGCTGGTGGGATTCGAACCCACGTCCAGATAAGGAAACACCGTACCGTCTACATGCTTAGTCATCTGTTGTTTTTTCGATCAGAATATGCTGGATGACACACCTCACGCTGACTTAGCTACCGAGTCTTAGGCCTGCTTAATAGCATCACAGGCAGCAGTCCGATCAAGTCGACACCCCGGAATCCACCCCGAAAGGACGGAGGGCGGAGGGATGTGGCTGGGGAATCACGCTTGTGACTCAACCCTTTAAGCGATCTATCCTATAAGGTTAGATTAAGCAGCCATGGCGTAAGAAGTTTCGCCATTTATCGTTCGTATGAATGGTTTAAGGCCGTACATACTCCAGCCTGCATGCGAGCCCGATGATTACACCTACTGTCAAAACCGGTCAGCCCCATTTGTTTTGGGAAGACAAATGTAAGGGAATTTTGGTTCCAAGAATAGTTGCGATTTTTGATTTACGAGGCTTCAGGCAGTGTTGGCCGAAATCTTTCAATTTTGCAATCTTTCAATCTCCCTCTTCTATTTACGATTTTAGAAAGACGATTTACGACGTGTTAGGCAGTGTCGGCGACAATCTTCCAATCCGCCACGGCGGACAAGTTTTTTCAATTTTCCAATCTTCCAATTCACTTAAGCCTCAAATCCTTAGCGAAAAACTTTCCGAAAGCACCTTTTTCACCCTCCCTGAATATCCACTTTTTTATATCTTGCAGCGATGGAAAATTTCGTCGTTTCGGCAAGAAAATACAGACCGGCAGATTTCAAAAGCGTGGTGGGGCAGCAGCATATCACCACCACGCTCCAAAATGCCATCAAAAACAACCACCTCGCTCAGGCTTTCCTGTTTTGCGGGCCCCGCGGCGTGGGCAAGACTACCTGCGCCCGGATCCTGGCCAAAACCATCAACTGTGAGCATGTCACCAAGGACCACGAAGCCTGTGGCAAATGCGAGTCCTGCGTGTCTTTCCAAAACAGTTCTTCTTTCAATATCTACGAGCTGGATGCTGCCTCCAACAACTCCGTGGATGACATCCGAAACCTCGTCGATCAGGTTCGGTACGCGCCGCAAAAAGGGCAGTACAAGGTCTACATCATTGACGAAGTCCACATGCTTTCGACCGCGGCCTTCAATGCCTTTTTGAAGACCCTGGAGGAGCCGCCCAAGTATGCCATCTTCATCCTGGCTACCACAGAAAAGCACAAGATCATCCCGACGATCCTTTCCCGTTGCCAGATTTTCGATTTCAACCGGATCCAGATCCGGCATATTTCTGACCATCTGAAAGAAATCGCCGAGAAGGAAAAAGTCGATTACGAAGAGGAAGCGCTTCGGTTGATCGCCACCAAGGCCGACGGGGCACTCCGGGATGCGTTGTCCATCTTTGACCTGATTGTGACCTATTCCGCAGGGAAAAAGGTGACCTATAAGGAAACCATCGAAAACCTCAACATCCTCGACTACGACTATTATTTCAAGGTCGTGGATGCACTCCTGGCCGAAGATCTTTCGGCGACTCTTTTGATATTTGACGAGATCCTGAAAAAAGGTTTTGA
The DNA here is from genome assembly GCA_964530015.1 of uncultured Limnohabitans sp. GTDB lineage: Bacteria > Bacteroidota > Bacteroidia > Cytophagales > Cyclobacteriaceae > Algoriphagus. Next base: position 7,487 of record CAZGYC010000030.1, read on the forward strand.
CGGACACAACTTCATCGTGGGCCTGAGCGAACACTTCAGGGATTTGCTGGTGGTGAAGGACGAGGCGACGGTCGAACTCCTGCAGGTGTCCGAATCTGCCCGTGAGCGATACCTGCAGCAGACGCAGCAGGCCTCGGTTTCTTTTTTGCTTTCCGCGCTCAATCAGGCCAACCAATGTGACATCAACTACAAGACAAGCAAGAACCAGCGCCTGCACGTCGAACTGGCCCTGATGAAAATGGCCAAGCTTCCCCAGGCTTTTCGGCTGGCGACCCTTGCCGGAATCGAGTCAAAAAAAAAAGCCTGAGTGAGCAAACCGGGGAGGCGAAAACGCCTGCCACAGCTCCGAAAGCCATTCCCGCAGACTTTTCCTCCGCTAGGAAGAGTCCCCTGAAATCCACGATCTCCATCCCCACCAGCCTCACGCAAACCAAAAAAATGGTGCATGAAAAAGCCAGGGAAAGCGAGGAGTCAAAGGAAGCGTTGAAACAGGAAACGGTGGAGGCCAAGCCATCCCCCTCCGCAGTGGCCCTTACCCAGGAGCTGTTTGACCGGCATATTTTTTCCATCCGGGAGCATTTCAGGATCGCCGACAAGAAGTTGGAGCTGGCGATCTTGGATCAGCCGATCCAGGTACGAAAGGGGGGAGAAGTGGTCCTCGGCGTGATGGGGCACATGCAGGAGGAAATCGCGGGGAAAATGAAGCCCGATCTGGTCGGGCTTGTCCGCCAGCTTACGGGCGCAGACCGGATTGCCGTCACGATCGAGATGAAAGAGGAAGTGGACAACGGCCAGCCGAAACTCTACACGAATACCGACAAGCTGAATCATCTGAAAAAAATCCATCCGGCCTTGGGTGAACTCCAGCGGAAGTTTGGACTGGAAGTGGACTTTTAGAAATCCAGGGAAATCCCAAAATTGATCAGGTTCTGCAATTGGACGGCCTGTTTCGAGCTGCCGTCGTCCTGTTGGATATAGACTTCCTCATCGTAGATCAGGGCGGTCTCGATTCGGGTGGAAATGAACTTGTTGACTTTTAGCCGGATGATGGAATTCAGGTTCACGACCATGTTTCCAAAGCTTTCGTAGTTGGAAAAGAGGTTCAGATCGGCTTTCCAGGTGACGTTTTCCATGAGGATAAAATCAGCCACGCCTATGGCAAAGGACATACCTGCTTCGGCCCGCACGTTTTCGCCGGGAACCACCCCAAAAGCCCCGACATTGCTGAGCGAGTCATCCATGACGATGGTAAATCGGCCCGTAAAGGGAGAGAGGATTGCCGAGAGTTTGCTTTTGTTCTCATAGGTCTTTCTCAGGTTCAAGCCCGTGGAAGACTGGAGGTAGCCGGGAGAAAGCAGGTCCGAGATCTTTGTCCGGATCTCTTTTTCGCTGCCGGCAGGTTTCGAGTATTTGTAGCCGGGCAAAAGCTGGGTCCGCGCATCCAACTGGGTGGTCAAATACATCAGTTTGGAAAGTTGCCGGCCATAATTGCTGACAAAGACGAAATTGTCATTGGTCTTCCGGGTTTCAAAATCCCTTCCGCCCTGACGGTTGAAGCCCAGGTTGACGGTCAGTTGGGTGTCCCAGACTTTCGAGTCTTTCTTGTAGTTGGCAAATAGCGTGACACCCGAGTTCAGCGCAAAGGAACTGGACCCGCCAGCCGCCCAGTTGCTCAGGGTGACTTGCTGGATGTTGAGATTGTAGTTGCCTCCGGTCTTCCAGAAGACCTCCTTCACAGGCTCCTCGACCAGGATCGAATCCCCCAGCATCAGCAGGGTGTCGCCGTTGATCAAGACCGTATCGGGAATGATGTTTTGATCCTGGCCAAAGGCAGAAAGGCCCAGAAGGAAAATCAGGATTCCTGCTAAAAGGAAATTCTTACTCATTAATCGACGGGTTGATAGGCAGATCAGGGCTCGAAGATAACCAATTTCTGGCCGATGCTGATGATGTTTTGGCTTCCGATGTTGTTCCAGGACTTTAGCTCTTCCACCGAAACGCCATATTTCCGGGATATTGCAAAGAGGGTTTCGCCTTGGCTCACGCTGTGGGTGATCCTGTTGGGCTGGGTTTTTGAAACGCTTTCGGACGCAGGCGCGGGCGTGTTTTCCACGGGCCGGATCTCTGCGGGCCTTGATTCCGCTACGGCAGTTTCAGTCCGGGTTTGTTGGGCAGGCGGGTTGACCGGCAGGACTGGGATGTCCTCGCCGCGTTTTCTCGGTTCCCGGAGATTCAGTACCATGCCGGGTTTCAGTCCGGAGTCTTTTCTGATCCTGTTTTTGGACTTCAGGGCGGCCAGTCGGATTCCGTATTTCTGCGAAATGGACCACAGGGTTTCGCCCGGCATCACCACGTGGGTTTCCACATCCGCGCTGGTCTTCTTTTTCTCAGTGTAATAGTAGTTGCCGGTTTCGACCCGCGCGCCCCGATCCAGGTCGTTCAGCTTGAGGAATTTCTTTTCCTTCAGGCCGATTTCTTGGGAAAATCTCTCCGGGGAGGTTGTTTTTGAAGCCCGGACGCCATCCAGTTCGTTTACCGTGATTTGGTTGGGCTGGTTGGCCTTGGTCGTATTGCCTGAGATTCTCGGATAGGAGTTTGCCTGTTTGTAGGCTGGGGAGTTTTTGGCGGACGCGGTGTAAGTTGGATTCGCCTTCGCGTTGCCATCGGATTTGATCACTGCCTGTTCCAAGGGAATGCTCCCTTCCTTGAGATACAAAAGCGTGTAAGATCCGGCAGGCACTTTTCCGTTTCCGGCCCATTTGTTGAATTCTTTGAGGTGGGCTTCGCTCACGCCGAATCGCTTGGCGAGTGCCGCCATCGTCACCGGGCCCTGGACGGTCACCTCCACCAGCCGCTGCGGATTGGAGACAAACATCACGGCCTGGTTTTCATAGGCGATCTTGTGGGCAAGGTATTTTTTGAAATACCAATGGGTATTCCGGTCCACCTCAATGGTTTTTTTTCCGGCATACTGCGTCCCGAAATAGCTTTTGGCTCCGCCCAGCCCCATTTGGTAAGACACCAGGGCCGTCATCCAGTTGTCCAACTGGTTGTTGTGTTTTTTGAGGTAGGCTGCGGCTCCGCGGGTGGAGGAGGTGATGTGTTTCCGCTCGTCGATCTGCGCATCGACTCTCAGGCCCACTTCTTCGGCCGTTCCCTGTTTGAACTGCCAAAATCCCACCGCGTTCGAGGTAGAGACGGCATCCGGGATCAGGCCGCTTTCCTGGATGACCAGGTATTTCAGGTCGTCGGGTACCCCCTGATTTCGCAGCTCCCGCTCCACGATCGGCAGATACAGGTTGACCCGCTCTTGCTTTACTTTGAAATAGGAAGGATTTCGGTATTGGGCGTCGACGTCCAGTTGGATTTCACGCTGCGCTTGGGGGGTGATTTTTACCGTAAGATCGGCAAATTCCAACTGGGCGGGAACCTGTGGAATCTGGGCCCAAAGAGGCTGGTGGCAAAGAATCTGAACAAGAAAAAGGAGGGTAAGGCATTGCCGGGATTTCATTGAATTCACTTCCGTTTTACTTTGCCCGTGTCTGCAAAAATGATTCCCTTTTTGTCCGAATCAGAGTTTTCTAGCCATCAATACCCCATCCCGAATCGGAAGCAGGACGTTTTCGACCCGTGGATCCTCCTGAACTTTCCTGTTGAATTCCAAAAGTGCACGGGTGTCCTTGTCGGTCTTTTGTCCTTCCTCCACCAGGATCTTGCCGGACCAGAGCACATTGTCTGCCAGGATGATCCCCCCGCTGGGGACTTTGTCTATGACCAGGTCAAAATATTCCGAATAGTAGAACTTGTCCGCATCGATGAAAACGAGGTCAAAATGCCCCTCCAACGCCGGAATGATCTCCCGGGCATTCCCGAGCAGGTAATCGATCTGGTCGGCAAGCCCGCTTTCTTCAAAAAATCCCCTGACCATCGGTTCCAGCTCGTCGTTGATGTCGAGGGTGATCAGCCTTCCGCCGGGTCTCAGTCCCCTCGCCAGACAGATTCCCGAATAGCCCGTGTAGGTACCGATTTCCAGGATGGTCTTGGGCTGAAGCATTTTGGAGAAAAGTTCGAGCATTTTGCCCTGCAGATGTCCGGAGAGCATTCGGGGCATGAGCACTTTGGCCTGTGTCTCCCGGACGATTTTCTTCAAAAGCGCATCTTCGGTGCTGGTGTTGGATTCACAGTATGCCAAAAGAGCCGGATCAAATAGTTCCATGGTCAGTTTGGGGTATAGATGAGGTAACTGAGCTGGTCGGGATTGAGGATCTCCTGCGCGATTTCCTGGATTTCCCCGGCGGTGGTTGACCTGATTTTGTCAAAGATTTTGTCCAAGGGATCGATCTTCCCGTGGTCGATCAGGCTTTTGCCGTAGACGAGCATCAGTGCGGCATAATTTTCCTCGGCCATGGCCATCTGTCCGATGGCCTGTTCCTTGGCCATGTGGAGTTGGATGCTTCCGAGCGTCTTGTTTCTGAGTTTTTCCATTTCCCGGTGGACGATGGCCAGCGATTTTTTGAGGGTTTTCTCCTCGGTGCCAAAATAGATCCCGAAAAACCCGGTGTCTGAATAGGTCTGATAGTTTGATTCGACGCTGTAGACGTAGCCGTAGTTTTCCCTGAGGGAAAGGTTCAGCTTGCTGTTCATGCTCGGTCCGCCCAGGATGTTGTTGAGCAGGTAGAGCTTGAAGCGGTTTTTGTCGTGCAGGGAATAGGCAGGCCGCCCGATGGCGCAAAGCGACTGCGTGACGTCTCTTTGGGTCGTTTTGTGCCGAGCCTTGTAGTCGTGAAAGCCGTTTCTGACATATAGGGTGTGTTTTGCCTGGATCTGGGAGAGGGGGCCCTCGATCACTTTCAGGGCTTTTTCGAAGCCGATATTTCCCACCACCGAAAAAATGACCTCCGAGGTGTCGAGCCGAGTCGAGATAAAATCAAAGAAATCCCGCTGGGTAAATCGGGAGACCGTCTCCTCCGTGCCGAGAATATTCCGGCCCAATGCGTGGTTTTCAAAGACCAGTTCGTCCAGTTCATCCTGGATCGAATCGTCCGGAGAGTCGCGGTACATCGCCATTTCCTCCAAGATCACCTGGCGTTCTTTTTCAATCTGCCTTTCGGGAAAGGTGCTGTTGAAGGTGATGTCAAAGAGCAATTCGGCGGCTTTGGGATAGTGGTCTTTCAGTACCGAGGCATAAAAGCAGACCTTTTCCTTGGTCGTGTAGGCATTGAGCTCGCCGCCCAATGACTCCAGCCGGTTGATGATATGGAAGGTTTTGCGCTTGTGGGTGCCCTTGAATGCCATGTGCTCCCAAAAGTGGGCCAGGCCTTCCTGTTCTTTGTCTTCGTCCCGGCTGCCGATATTCAGGATAAACCCGCAGTGGACCAAGCGCGTGTGGGTGACCTGTTGGTGGACTATCCGGATGCCGTTTGAAAGTTCTTTGATGTTTAGCTGCATGTGCTGGTTTCCTCTTCGGAAAATACAAAATAAAAGGTGTAACGGTATTGCCTGGAATTTAATTCAGGTAAGGGGGCGATTTGTTAACTTCAGGGCCAAATTGGTTTCCATGATATCGAGCCTCACGAAGGCATCCCGATGGCCTTTGAAAATCAAATTATAGCCTTATGAAATACACTCCACTACCCAAAGAACTTTATGTCCGCAACCGGGCCAAGTTTGCTGCAAACATGGCGAAAAATTCGGTTGCCATCTTCAACGCCAACGACATCCTGCCGACCAATGCGGATGGGACGATGAAGTTTCGCCAGAACAACGACCTCTTTTACCTCTCCGGCATTGACCAGGAAGAGACCATCCTGCTGGTTGCGCCGGACTGCCCCAACCCGGCCTGGCGCGAGGTGCTGTTTTTGCGGGAAACCAACGAGCACATCGCCGTATGGGAGGGGCACAAATACACCAAGGAAGAGGCAGAGGCAGCCTCCGGAATCAAAAACATCCAATGGATTTCCGCTTTTGACCAGATCCTTAACTCGGTGATGGCACTGTCGGAGCGGATCTACCTGAACACCAACGAGCATCTGCGGGCGGGGGTGGTCGTGGAAACCCGCGATGCGAGATTCATCAAAACCTGCCGGGAAAAGTATCCGCTGCACGGCTATGAGCGGGCGGCGCCGATCCTGCATGAATTGAGGGGAGTAAAGGAGCAGGAAGAAATCGGTCAGCTCCAGATTGCCTGTGACATCACCGAGAAGGGATTTCGCCGAATCCTTTCCTTCGTAAAACCCGGCGTCACCGAATACGAGATCGAAGCGGAGTTTATCCATGAATTTGTGAAAAACCGGAGCAAAGGATTTGCCTATGAGCCGATCATAGCTTCTGGACCTTCGGCCTGCGTATTGCATTACATTGAAAACAGCAAAGCCTGCAATGACGGGGAATTGCTGCTTTTGGATGTGGGTGCAGAGTACGGCAACTACAATGCGGACATGACCCGGACGATTCCCGTTGGTGGCAAGTTCACACCCAGACAGCGTGCCGTGTATGATGCCGTGCTGCGTGTACACAGGGCCGCTGCCGAAATCCTAAGACCGGGAGTGACCATCCAGGACTATCACAAGGAAGTGGGGCTGATCATGCAGTCGGAACTTGTTGCGCTTGGCTTGATAGACCAGACAGACATCAAAAACCAGGATCCCGACTGGCCGGCCTACAAAAAGTATTTCATGCATGGCACTTCGCACCATTTGGGACTGGATGTGCATGATGTGGGGACGATGCATTTTCCGGTCAAATCCGGAATGGTATTTACCGTGGAGCCGGGGATATACATTCCTGCGGAGGGGATTGGGGTTCGTCTGGAAAACAACCTGGTCATCCAGGACAATGGCCATCTTGATCTGATGCGGAATATCCCGATCGAGGCAGGGGAGATCGAGGAGCTGATGAATCGGTGATTGTATTGGAATGGGCGATTTGGGCCGTCAAAAAAAAGCTCGCCGGATTGTCCGGCGAGCTTTTTTTATACAAAGGACAACATGTCTGGTTCCTGAAAACAAAATTCGAAATGAAACCGATTTCAATTATTTAAAATATGTTAAAATCCTAAAAATCGATGCAAATAAATCGTTGATTTTTGAATTAAAGTAAAATATTTGTTTTGGATACTGATTTTCGCTTATTTTCAGAAATTATGAAATGACATGGCAATCTCGCGCAACGACCGTATTTTCTTGAGTAGAATCAGCATGCAACCATGAGCGACGACATTACCATTTACGATCTGGCAAAAGATCTCGGGGTATCCCCGACCACGATCAGCAGGGCGCTGAATGACCATCCCGCAGTCAACGAAAAGACCAAGAAGCGGATCTTCGACAGGGCGGGACAGTTGGGATACCGGTTCAATGTCTTTGCCTCAAGCCTGCGCAGCAAGCGCACCAACAACGTCGGAGTCATCGTGCCCCGGCTCAACAGCAATTTTCAGTCGTCGGTACTGGCCGGGATGGAAAAAGTGGCCAATGCAGCCGGACTGAACCTGATCATCAGCCAATCCCTGGAGTCCTATGAGAAGGAGATAGCCAACGTCAAGACCATGTTCAAAAGCCGGGTGGATGGCCTTTTGGTCTCCCTGTCCGAAAAGACCGTCAATTATGACCACTTCAGGCCTTTTTTGGACAAGAAAATCCCGGTGTTGTTCTTTGACCGCATTGCGTTGGGGGTCGGTTTTACGGGAATTGTGATTGACAATGCACAGGCGGCGTATGATGCGACCGCCCACCTGCTCGCCCAAGGCTGCACCCGCATCGCCCATGTCCTGGGCAATCCGGGTGTCAACGTCTATGCGGACCGGCTAAAGGGCTACCGCTATGCCCTGATGGATCAGGGGATCGCCTTTGACCCGGAGCTCATCCTGCATTCGGAGTTTACCGAGGAGGCAAGCGAAGCCATTGTGGATTGGGTGTTGCAGTGTCATCCCAAGGTGACGGGACTTTTTGTCTCCAATGATTCGGCGGCGGCATCCTGCATCCGGATCCTCAAAAAAAGGGGGCTTCGCGTCCCGGACGACATTGCGGTCGTGGGCTTCAACAATGACATCGCCTCCAGGCTGATCGAGCCCAATCTGACCACGACCAATTACCCCGGCTTTGAGATGGGGGAAGTGGCCATGCGGAATCTGGTAAACCATCTGGAGGGGCAATCGGAAGGCCTGCTCCAGAAGACCAATACCATCACGCTCAGGTCGGAGCTGATCGTCCGGGAATCTTCCCTGCGGCATCCCGAATGAAATGAAAAATCCCCGTCAAAGCCGGCGTCGGGAGTGTTGGCTTTTTGGATCCAACCGAAAGAAATCGAGCATGTCGCAAGCCACACACATTGGGATGCCCCGATAGCTGTCGGGGTGCCATGCGAAGATTCCATCTGACCATAAAAAATCAATTATAAACAGATGAAAGCCCCTAAATGCGGACAAACATTTGGGGCTTTTTTATTTTCAGTGGGTCAGCGTGATTGAGACGGGATATTCTTGATCGGTTTCCAGATCCCAGAGTGGGTTTTCGTCTTGGCTGATTTGGACGAGGTGGCGGGGATTCTCAGCGGAATTGAAGGTGAAGGTGAGCGTGTTTGCCAAGACTTCGTTCCATTGGATAAAACCCTCAATTTCTTTTTGATTTCCGTCGTAAATGAAGGAAATCTGAGCTCCTGCTTTTCCGTCAATGCCAATAGGGGCTACTCCGTAAGGATTATCCAATACTCCTCCTCCCTCGAACTTGAACATTTTTGATGCTCTATTTTCGATCAGGAATAAGCGGGTATTGCTGAGATCCACACCGCCTGCCGTCTGAGGATCGAGTAGATTGGCCGCTTCGGCATTCTGGAGGTTGACAAAGAATTCATTGGAAGCAACCACATCACAGCAACTTGGTTCCAAGCATCCTGTCATCAGGACTACGATCAAAATTGCGGAGAAAAAAGGAAATAGTTTTCACGGGTTATTCAAATGAGGGGTTTAAAAAACTTCAGCCATCAGTGGCTAATCAGTCTTTAGTTGATACGATAGTATTGCAATTGCTGTTGGCGTCCAAACATGTACTAATATTTTTTTTAAATTTTTGAAAAGAAAAACCCTCTCAGATCGCTCCGAGAGGGTTTTGGTTTTATGGACATTGCTTTTTATTGTGTCTTTTAGTGCTCAAGCGTGATCACAGCTATAGTGTTTTCGGGAGCTGTTTCCAAATCCCAGAGGACTGTTCCCTTTTGCGAGACTTTGGCTATGAAAGATGGTTTTTTAGCTGAATTGAAGGTGAAGGTCAACGTGTCCGCCAAAGTTTCATTCCATTGGATGAAGCCCTCAATTTCTTTTTGACTGCCTGTATATTCAAAAAAGAATCCCACCCCATATACCCCATTTTCCTCAAAGGGCATCACACCGTAAGGATAATCCAAAACTGCTCCAGGATTTTCGTATTTTACCATTTTGGCTTCTCCGTTTTCAAGGAGAAACAGGCGCGTTTTGCCAAGCTCAATTGAGCCTTCCGCTTTGGGGTCCAGTAGATTTGAGCCTTCACTATTGCGTAGATTCACGGAGAAGTACTTGGAACTTGGTGGTGCCTCACAGCAGCTTGGTTCCAAACATCCCGTCATCAGAACTACGATCAGAATTGAGCAGAAAAAGGAAATAGTTTTCATGGGTTATTCAAATGAGGGGTTTAAAAACTTCAGCCATCAGTGGCTAATCAGTCTTTAGGTAATGCAATCATATTGCAATTTCCATCAGCGTCCAAACAATTACTAAAAAATATTTTTAAAACTTTTGAATCAAAAAACCCTCTCAAAATCGAATCTGAGAGGGTTTTCTGACTAGGTATGAAAGGGATTACCCGATGGAGATTCTCTTGAATGCATTGACAGTGAGTCCTTTGCTTACCCCGTCCAGGTACTGGGCGATGGACTTGGAGCCGTCCTTTACAAACTGCTGGCTCAGCAGGGTGTTTTCCTTGTAGAACTTCTGCAGTTTGCCCATTGCGATCTTCTCCAGCATTTCTTCGGCCTTTCCTTCGGCTCTGGCTTGCTCTTTGCCGATTTCGATTTCACGCTCGATGGTAGAGGAGTCCACGCCGTCTTTGTCCACAGCGACCGGGTTCATGGCGGCGATCTGCATGGCCACGTCTTTGCCGGCTTCTTCCACGCCGGCACCGGACGTGTTGACCAATCCTACCAGTACGCCCAATTTTCCGTTGGAGTGGACGTAAGGCACGACGGCTTCGGCGGTGACGATTTCGAAGTGGGAGATGTCGATCTTCTCGCCGATTTTGCCGGTCATCTCGATGATTTTCTCAGCCACGGTGATGTTTTCGAATGGAAGTGCCATGACGGCCTCTTTGGATTCGCTGCCATTGGCCACGGCCAGGTCGATCAGGGTGTTGGCGAAAGCACCGAATTCTTCGTTTTTGGCTACAAAGTCAGTCTCGCAAGTCAGGGAAAGCAGGATGCCTTTTGCGCCGTTTTCGGCTACGCGGGTCACGACTACCCCTTCTTTGGTTTCGCGGTCAGCTCTGGAAGCAGATACTTTTTGACCTTTTTTTCTGAGGATGTCCACTGCTTTTTCGAAGTCGCCTTCAGCTTCTGTCAGCGCTTTTTTGCAGTCCATCATGCCGGCACCGGTCATTTGTCTCAGTTTGTTTACGTCTTGTGCAGTAATTGCCATGGTGTAATCTGTTTGTTTTTATTTAAACGGGATATTTTCGATAATCAGGTTAAAACAAAAAATTGAACATCGACCGGAGCCGGATGTTCAATTTTTTTATTTCAAATCGGTTGTGGATTATTCTTGCGTTTCGGCGTCCACAGCTCTTTTTGCCTCTTCCTCTTCAGAAAGTTTGGCATCGTCCTTGTCTCTCTTGCGCTCTGAGAGACCTTCTTCGATCGCTGCGCCAAATGCTTTTACAAGCAAAGAAACTGATTTGAATGCATCGTCATTGGCCGGGATCGGGAAGTCCACCTCGTTGGGGTTGGAGTTCGTATCCACCAATGCGAAAACAGGGATACCAAGCTTTTGTGCTTCGGCGATCGCGATGTGTTCTCTTTTGATGTCCACTACGAAAAGAGCCGCAGGAAGTCTGCTCAGGTCGGCAATGCCGCCCAGGACGCTTTCCATCTTTTCCTTCTGACGGCTTACCATCAGGCGCTCTTTCTTAGCCAGGTTTTTGTAAGCATCCTCTTTCATCAGTTTTTCAAGGCCTGACATTTTTTTGAGGGACTTGCGGATCGTGGCGAAGTTGGTCAGCATGCCGCCCAACCATCTTTCGGTCACGTAAGGCATGTTCAGACGCTGGGCTTCGGTGGCCACGAGGTCTTTGGCTTGTTTTTTCGTAGCGACAAACATCACTTTTTTGCCGGAGCGTACGATTTGCTTGACTGCGTTGGATGCTTCTTCGAGGCAGGCAAGCGTTTTGTTGAGGTCGATAATGTGGATACCGTTCTTCTCCATAAAGATGTATGGAGACATTCTTGGATCCCACTTTCTCGTCAAGTGTCCGAAGTGGACACCAGCATCCAGTAAGTCTTTGTATTCGATTTTTGACATGAATGAAATTGTTTTCTATTGAATGAAGATCGTTCCGATTAACGCTTGGAGAACTGGAATCTTCTTCTTGCTTTTCTACGTCCTGGCTTCTTACGCTCGACCATTCTGGGGTCACGGGTCAGGAAGCCTTCTTTTTTCAGGGCACCTCTGTGCGCTTCGTCGAATTCGCACAAAGCCCTGGAGATCGCCATACGGGCCGCTTCGGCCTGTCCTTTGATCCCGCCGCCGTCCACGTTGATCTGGATGTCGTAGTTGCCGTCCACACCCACCAGGGTCAGGGGCTGCTTCACTACGATCTGGTGCAGGTCAAACGGGAAGTACACTTCGATTGCTTGCTTGTTGACGGTGATGGTGCCATTTCCGGGAGCCATGTAGATACGGGCTACGGAGGTCTTTCTTCTACCGATTTTGTTGATCATTTCCATGATTTTGGCGATTAAAGGGTGATGGCTTTGGGCTGCTGCGCGGCATGGGGGTGCTCGGCACCTTCATACACGTACAGGTTGCCGTACAACTTGCTTCCCAATCTGTTTTTAGGCAACATGCCTCTTACAGCTTTCTCGATCAAAATCGTTGAAGACTTTTGCTTCAGCAGTTTTGGGGTAGAGATTCGCTGTCCACCTGGGTAACCGGTGTGGCGCACATAAACTTTGGCGTCCCACTTGTCACCTGTCAATCTGACTTTGTCAGCGTTGATCACGATGACGTTGTCACCGCAATCCACGTTAGGAGTGAAGCTAGGCTTCGTCTTTCCTCTCAAGATTTTTGCTACCTCACTCGCCAACCGTCCTAGAATCGCAGTTTGGGCATCCACTACCACCCACTGCTTTTCTACGGTGGAAGAATTGGCTGAGATGGTTTTATAGCTCAGAGTATCCACTGTGTAACTGTTTAATTTTTAGCTTGTTATTAATTTATCGACCCCAAAAAGGGACACAAAGATAGAAGTATTTTATTTTTCATGCAAACTATTTCGATTACTAGCTCCTAATTTTCATGCGGTTGTGATGTTTTTTAATCGTCACATGGCATCTCGCAAGGCTCCCTGACTCCTTTTTGAGTCAGTTTAGCGATGCTCGATTTCATGGGTTTAGGCGATTTTTCTTTCAGGGAAATTTGGTTTGCCAATCCCAAAGCCGCGCTTTAGGCGTTTTTTTCCAACTGGTGAACCAAAACCTGAAAGTCCTTGGGGTAGGGGGCATCCACTTTTATCTGATTGCCATCCAACCCTTCAAAGATGATCGAATACGCATGCAAGGAGACCCGCTGCATGATCGGCAACTCCTCGGTGTCCTTTTTGAGATTGAAGCGGCGCTTGAGCGAAGACAGATACAGGGGCTTGCCGCCGTAAAGCACGTCGCCGCATATCGGCGACTTGAGGTAAGCCAGGTGTACCCGGATCTGGTGCAGCCGACCGGTGATCGGCTTGCACTCCACCAGGGTATGTGCCCAGTAGGTTTTCAGTGTGTTGAAAACCGTCTGGGCAGGCTTGCCGTCTTTGCTGACTTTGGCGATTCCCTTGTTGTTGGCGGCGAGATTTCGGTCTACCAACTCGTTGTTGAATTCCTTGATCCCTTCTACCACCGCATGGTAGATCTTTTCGACTTTCCTGCTCTCAAACTGCATGGCCAAGTGCCGGTAGGCCTCCGGATTGGTGGCGATCACCAGACATCCAGAGGTCTCCTTGTCCAGTCGATGACACAACTGGGCATCAGGGGTGTGCATCTTGGCAAGGTCGAGGATGTTCTGCGCCTCGTGCCGGTCGTCTAAGCTCGACAGGTAAGGCGGCTTGTTGATCACCAGGTAATCCGCGCTTTCAAACAGAACAAGTTTCTCAAAATCTACTTTCTTCATGGATCTCCTGCCTCTTCAAATAGAGGCTGCAAAAGTAGGGAATCCGATGGTTGGAAAAAAGCCGGCAGCCAAAAGAGCAGGGAAATCGCTTTTAAAGTAAATCACTTCATTTCCATTGAAGAAGGCTGAAAACCTCCTTGCATACCCTCGAAACATGAAGGAAATGAAGGGCCTGAAGAGCGTCCAGACCCCAGGCTCTTGGGACTTTTTCCCTTCAAGAGTCCTCCTCTTAATTTCCCTTGGTCTTTTAATGGTTTAATCCAAAACCATGGGTAAGCCTGAATCGCCCCCGTATCCCATCCTTCTGCCCGAAAAGGATCTAAAGGCGATTTCCCTGGCCAAAAGAGCCTGACAATGTGAAGGCAAGTGGAAAAATAGGCAGTCACAGCGTCCGGTTCTGAAGTTTTCGGGTTTTATTTGTCTTCTTTTTTAGGCAAATGCACGAAAACAACGTTCAGGAATCGCTCCGGCTCGTCAACGTCACCCGCTATGTGATGCCACTCCGGGAGGGCGGCTCTTTGCCTGCTCTGGCGGAGGCCGATGACGGATTCAACTACGTGCTGAAATTCAGGGGGGCCGGGCAGCGTGAAAAAGCCCTCGTCGCCGAGCTGATCGGAGGCGAGTTGGCGAGAAGGTTGGGCTTCAAAGTCCCGGAACTGGTTTTTGCCAATCTGGATGAGGCGTTTGGAAGATCCGAAGGCGATGAGGAAATCCAGGACTTGCTCAAGAGCAGCCAGGGTCTCAATCTGGCATTGCACTTCCTGTCCAAAGCCATGACCTTTGATCCCGGAGCGTCCAAAATCGACCATCACCTTGCCTCGCGCATCGTCTGGTTTGATGCCTGGATTACCAATGTGGACCGGACTTTCCGCAATACCAACCTGCTGATCTGGAATAGGGAACTTTGGCTGATAGACCACGGGGCGTCCTTTCTTTTTCACCATTCTTGGGAAAATTGGGAAAGACACGCCCTGAGCCCTTTTGCCACGATCAAAGACCATGTACTCCTCCCAAAGGCGACAGAACTGGACAAGGTGGATCTGGAAATGAAGGAACTGGTCACCCCTGCGCTCATCGATGAAGTGGTGGCCCTGGTGCCGGACGAATGGATCTTGGCTTCACGGGATACGGAGACGGCCGCTGAAGCGCGGGAGGTTTATTCCTCTTTTTTGATGAAAAGACTGGAGAATTCGGAGGTGTTTTTAACTGAAGCAAACCATGCGAGGCAGGCACTTGTTTGAATACGCCCTGATCCGGCTCGTTCCCCGGGTGGAGCGGGAGGAGTTTGTCAATGTCGGCGTGGTGATCTGCTGCAAGCGACAGAACCTCATCCTGTGCAGAATCCATCTTTCCGAGGAGAAGGTGCTTGCCTTGGATCCCGAGGCAGACCTGGGGCTTTTCCGATGTTATTTGGACTCGTTTGAAAAAATCTGTGAAGGGGAGAAAACCGGAAACCCCATCGCGCTTCAGGATGCCGCTTCCAGATTTCGCTGGCTGACCGCCGTGCGGAGTTCCATGCTCCAAACCTCACGTCCGCACAGCGGGTTTTCCGGGGATTTGGAGGAGACTCTGGAGGGGCTGTTTAGGGAATACGTTTCCTGATTGGATAAATGAGCTTATTCAGCCGCTTTTTTCTCTTTTTCCAGAGGAAGGGAAAAGCTGAAGATCGACCCTTTTCCGACGGTTGAGCTCACGGAAATCTTGCTTTTGTGGCCTTCCAGGATGTGCTTGACGATGGCCAGTCCCAGTCCTGTCCCGCCTTTTTCTTTGGAACGGCTTTTTTCGACCCGATAGAACCGCTCAAAGATCCGCTTGAGGTCTTCGGGGGGGATGCCCTGGCCGTTGTCCTTGACATCGACCTGCAGCGTGTTTTTGTGCGTTTTGATAGAGACTTTAACCTCCCCGCCGTGGTGGTTGTACTTGACGGCATTGAAGATCAGATTCTGGCAGACGCGGAAGATCTTGGGCCGGTCGGCGTGTGTCAGGTGGGGTTTTTCGGGGTCAAAATCCAGCCTGATCGCCACTTCCCGCTTGGAGGCCTTGTGCTCCAACTGTTCGATTACCTCCAGCAGCAGGTCTTTGAGGTCGAACTCCGTGAAAGTGAACTTGATCACGCCGCTTTCCATCTGGTTCAGTGTCAACAGATCCTGCACGAGCACATCCAGGGAATCCAGGCTTTTTGCCGCCCGCTTCAGGAATTTCATCCGGACCTGCTTGTCCTCTATCGCCCCGTCGAGCAGCGTGTGGATGTAGCCTTGGGTGGCAAAGATCGGCGTCTTGAGTTCGTGGGAGATGTCCGCTATAAATTCCCTGCGGAATTCCGCTGTTTTCTGGAGGGTGTCGATTTCCTTTTGTCTGGCCAAGGCGTAGGAGTTGATCACCGAATTGATCTTGCGCAGGGGGGAAAGGGAGGATCGGAGCGACTTGTCGTGGATCTCGGAGAGGTCTTTTTTCTGGATTTTCTCCAGCAAAGCGTAGATGTTTCCGATCTCGCGAAAGACCAGAAACTCAAGCGTAATGGTGATCAGCAGATAGGAGACCGAAAACGTAAGCCCGCCCGCCACCAGCAAGACCGTGGGGGTGGAGTCGGGCATCAGGGAAAGAAACGCAGCCACCAGGACCGATATGGCAAAGGCCAAGATCAAAGAAATTCCCCTGGAAGTGGTCAGCATTTTATCCCAAATCGAACTTGTATCCTACTCCTTTTACAGTAGAGATATAGTCTTCACCGATCTTCTCGCGGACCTTTCGGATGTGTACATCCACCGTGCGGGCCAGCACAAACACATCCGATCCCCAGATGTTGTGAAGCAGCTCATCCCTACCGAAAACCATATTAGGGTTTTTGGCAAGGAAATACAACAATTCAAATTCCTTCTTGGGCAGTGTGATGGTCTTGCCTGACTTGTCGATGGTGTAGCTGCCCCGGTCGATGGTCAGGTCTTTGATCTTGATCTGGGTTTGTTCCTGTTCCTTTTTGGACTCTCTCCGGAAAAGTGCCGAAATCCTGCTCATCAGAGCCCTGGGCTTGATCGGCTTGGTGATGTAGTCGTCCGCACCGACATCAAATGCCGCCACTTCGGAATATTCTTCCATCCGCGCGGTCAGGAAGATGATGAAGGTGTTTTTTAGTTCGGGAATCTGTCGGATCTGGAGGCAGGTCTCCACGCCGTCCTGGTTGGGCATCATGATGTCGAGCAAAATCACGTCAGGCTGGAACTTGGCCGCGGTCTTCACGGCCTTGATGCCGTCTTCGGCGGTTGCCACTTCGTATCCTTCTTTTTGGAGGTTGTACTTTAAGATCTCCACAATGTCCGGCTCGTCATCCACGACCAGGATCTTGATCTTTTGCTTTTCGCCCATCTGAGGAATTGCTTTAAGGTTCGGTTAAAATTACGGAATATTCGAAGATGGGAACCAAACAAAAATTGGTCAACACCCCGGTTGAACGAAAAATCGATGAAATCGCCCAACCGAAACCCCTGGGTGTTACCCGTATGTTAAGCCAATGTGAATTAGTCGTTTCTGAGCCCTTTGGCAGAGGAGATGTCGATGTTCAGCGAGCCGATGAACAGGTTGGCTTTGATCTTTACGGGTATTTTGTTCTGATCCTTGGTGACCCAGACTTTCACCGGATAGTCTCCCCGGAAGAGCTTGTTTTGCGGGATCATGGGTGAAAAAATATAGGTGTCCATCAGGCCGAGGCTGGTTTGGATCTGCTCGGTGCCTTCGAATATTAATTTTAGGTTATATATTTCCTTGTCAAAGAATCCCGTGATCAAAACCACCTGCCCTTTCTTGAGGTCGGTCAGGTTCATGGATCTCAGGTAGTAGAATCCGCTGACCAGATCCTGGACATTTCCCGGCAGGCTGAATTCCCGGGCTTCCTTCAGCGTCCGGTTGTCGCGGTCATAGAGCTCCATCCTGGCCTTGCGGTTTTTCTGGTCAAAGTACACCTTCTCGTTTTTTCGGTACTTTCCCTCCTCGATATGCCGGTAGGAAAGGGAGGGAAGCAAGGTGCTGGTGTCGAGGTGGGTTCCCCAGTTGTCGTTGACCTTGCCAAAAATCGTCGCGGCGCCTTTGGTCTTTCCGTAGGCGTCGATCTTGAAATGGGGCCGGGATTGCTCCTGGACGGCACGCCTGCCGATCTGCAGCCTGGCTTCGGCCAGATTGAGCCAGCCGTAGGAGACCTCAAACTGCAGCTCCTCGCCAAACGTAAAAGCCGAGTTTTTCGGGTCATCTTGGGCCAATGCAACGGAAGCACTGGCTAGGAGAAGAAGCAGAACCCTGAACGCTGTTTTCATTTGATGCTTGACAATACCTGACAATTTTCGGAAGTTCTGCAAGGTATTGGAAAAAAAAGGATCATTTGATTGATTAAAAATACGAATTTGGCCCCCGGAAACAATGGGACATGCCATCTTGGTTTTGCCTTCATCTTTCGTTAATTTCACCAACATTTGAATCTTTTACAATTTGGAAATCATGAGTAATAACGCAGAAAAACTGAAAGCTTTGCAGCTAACTATCGACAAGTTGGAAAAAACTTACGGGAAAGGTACCGTAATGAAGCTTAGTGACAATAAAGTACAGGATATTCCGGCAATTTCGACGGGTTCTTTGGGGCTGGATATGGCCTTGGGAATCGGCGGCATACCCCGCGGCCGGGTCATTGAGATCTATGGACCGGAGTCTTCCGGCAAAACGACCCTGACCATGCACTGCATTGCCGAGGCGCAGCGGGCAGGCGGACTGGCGGCTTTCATCGATGCGGAGCACGCTTTTGACAAAAACTACGCCGAAAAACTCGGCATCGACACCGAAAACCTGCTGATCTCCCAGCCTGACAACGGGGAGCAGGCTTTGGAAATCGCCGAACATCTGATCCGCTCCGGTGCCATCGACATCATCGTAATCGACTCTGTGGCAGCCTTGGTGCCAAAAGGGGAACTCGAAGGGGAAATGGGCGAAAGCAAGATGGGGCTGCAGGCCCGACTGATGTCCCAGGCCCTGCGAAAACTCACCGGAGCCATCAACAAGAGCGGTTGTGCCTGTATTTTCATCAACCAGCTCCGCGAAAAGATCGGCGTGATGTTCGGTAATCCCGAGACCACTACCGGTGGAAACGCGCTGAAATTCTATGCCTCGGTCCGTCTGGATATCCGCAGAGTCGGCCAGATCAAGGAAGGTGCCGACAATATCCTCGGAAACCGCACCCGGGTGAAAGTGGTCAAGAACAAGGTGGCGCCTCCGTTTAAAGTCGTGGAGTTTGACATCATGTATGGCCGGGGGATTTCCAAGGTCGGTGAGATCATCGACTTGGGAGTCGAACTGGAAATCATCAAAAAAGCCGGGTCTTGGTTTTCCTACAATGGCGAAAAACTGGGCCAGGGCAGGGATTCGGTGAAAAATCTCCTGCTGGACAATCCGGAACTCATGGACGAGCTGGAAGCAAAAATCAAAGCCGCTTCCGGCTTGCTCCCATCCGAGCCTACCATTTCATTGGAAGACTGAGCAAACCTGAAACCAAATCCAAAAGGAGGCCGCAGGTCTCCTTTTTTTATGAAAGTCCCTGAATAGTTCCCGCGGATTTCCGCAGAAAAGGACGCAGATTTCCGCTGATCTTGTTGTCCTGCTTCTCCAGAAGCTGGATAAGGACTCCGCTTTCATACCCGTTTTTGAAGTCCCAATTCTGGAAGCTTCCCGATTTTGGAAATACGAGATACGAAATACGGGGAATGACAAAGTACGACAGATTCGTCGGTCTTTCGCCCAAGAACCGAGAAACAAGAGCCAAGAAACAAGAGAACAGACGGTTGTCCACCATCCCCAATGTTTAACGCATCAACGCTGAACACCTTCCCCACATCCCATTCTGCCTCCCGTCATCTCAACATCGGATACCCAACGCCGGACGGATTTCACGATAATTGTTTGTAGGCTTGGAGTAGCCTGTTTGTTGGGTCGCGGGGTATTACAGTAGCCCGGCTTTCCGTACGGATCTTATTGCCGAATTTCACCCAAACCACTTACATACAATGTTTTTAAAATCAAAAAGCCCAAAATCGACCTCCTGGCTACTACTGGGATTGATTTTCTTTATTCTGAATATTCCCCTTGCTGTCCTTGCCCAAAGTGGCCTGAAAGTCGGCGCGGCCAAGCGGATGCTGACTCCGGATCCCCTGCTGCCTGTTTCCGGCGGGATCGGCACCCCCAAGCCTTCTACTGAAAAAAATGGAGACCTCTGGGTTCGGGCGATGGTGCTCGAAAACAACGGTACCCGGGTGGCCTTTGTCGGCATCGACAATCTCGGCTGGCCCGCAGCTCTGGGAGACCAGTCGCGGGCTTTGGTCAAGGGCATTTCGGCGGAGAATATCCTGATCGGGGCTACCCACACGCACAGTGGTCCGGATGCCTATGGTTTTCCCAATGAAAAAGGAGAAATATCAGCCGACATGGAATACCTGGCCTGGTGCGTGCAGCAGGTAGCCGATGCGGTCAACGAGGCCCTGGCAAACCTGGAAGCCGCCGAACTGAAGACCGCAGTGGGCGAAGCCAAGGGCAAGATCGCCTACAATTACTATGCGCCTCAACTCTATGATCCCCGATGCGGCGTGATCCAGGCCCTGGGCACCGACGGTGCAAACAAGGGCAAAGTGATCGCCACGCTGGTCAATTATGCCGTGCATCCGGAAGTCATCGGCAACGGCCGAGGCATCACTTCCCCGGATCTTTGCGGCCCCTTGTATGAGCGGATCGAGTCCCAAGTCGGCGGTGTGGCCATCTTTATGAACGGTGCCCAAGGCGGGATGATCACTGCCGACAACCGTACACCCGAAGGCCAGGAAGCCAGTGACTACGAGGAATGCAAGCGGATCGGCTACCTGCTTGCAGATCAGGCTTTGGAGATTATCAGCACGGCAAAGCCACAGGCCAATCCACTGATCCACAACACGGTGAAGCAGGCGGAGTTTGTCGTGGATTCTCCGATTTTGCAATACATCCTGAAGAATTCGCCCCATCAGTACAAAGTCGTCCAAGGCAATCGGGTCACTACCCAGATGAATCTGGTGAATGTCGGTACCGCACAGATCCTGACGATCCCGGGAGAGGCCTTGCCCAATATCGGCTTTTACCTCAAGCGCAACATGAAAACAGACCAGGCTTTCCTGTTCGGCCTGACCAACGATGCCTTTGGCTATATCCTCACCAAAGAGGACTTCAACAGCTTCAAACGCTATGAGTATGTCAGCCGGACCAGTTTGGGTGAAAAGACGGGCCCAGACTTGGTGGCGCACTCCCTGGAGCTGATCGGGGAGTCTCCAGCCGCTGAGGGTTTTGGGGCCAAGGGAAGCAACTAAGCAAAATCCGGTAATTTCCGCCCGATGACAGCGTTTCGAAAATATAGAATGGGGGTACTCGCAGTCCTGTTGGGGCTCGCCAATACCCCCATTTTTTCCCAAAATATTCTCCCGCCTCCCAAAAACGGAAACACCTATGTGATCGCCCACCGGGGCGTCCATCAGGGCATTCCCGAAAATACCCTGGCGGCCTACCAAAAAGCGATTGATCTGGGCTGTGATTTTATCGAAATTGACATCCGGACCACCAAAGACGGAGGGCTGGTCAGTGTCCACAACGCCACCGTGGATGCCTATGTGAGCCAGGTTAAGGGTCATGTCAGGGACTTTACCCTGGAGGAAATCCGGGCTCTGGATATCGGTGAAAAGCTTGGGCCTGAATGGAAAGGAACGCGGGTGCCGACGTTCGAGGAGATTTTGAATTTGAGTGCCGGAAAGATCGGGATCTACCTGGACCTCAAGGATGCGGATCCCCAGGCACTGATCCCTCTGCTGCGCAAATACAACATGGCGGAACAAACCGTCTGGTATCTGGGCGGAAAAGAGCAGGACTTGATCCAAACCATCCAAAGGCACTGCGCCGAATGCCTGGTCATGCCGGATCCGGGCGGGGAAACCCATGTTTCCAAGGTGGTTGAACTATACCAACCGAAATTTCTGGCGACAGATATGGGCCAGTTGTCGGCCACTTTTGTGGCCCAGGCACACCGGGCCCAGGCCATGGTTTTTGTGGATGACAGGCTGGGAGAGCAAGAGGAGTGGAGAAAAATCCTGGGCTACGGCACGGATGGCATCCAGACCGATGAGCCCGAAGCCCTGATACGCTATTTGAACTCTCTCCCGAAATGACTGAAATGGCAAAGCGAATAATCAAGCTTGTATTTTCCATTGTCCTAATTCTGGTCGTGTTGTCGGCGGTTTACTTGTTTGCCGGGCCGTGTTATAAGAAATGGGTGATTTACCCCAGACTGGAGCAGTCGAGGGAAGAAATCCGGGCATCTTACCGAAAGCCCCCGACGGTCATTCACTTGGCGGAATATACGGGTGTCATGCATGCCCATTCGTTTTGGTCCCACGACAGCCGGGGAAGCCTGCGGGAAATCCTGGCGGGGGCCAAGCAGGCTGAGTTGGACTTCATCTTCTTTGCCGATCACGCCCATGGCAAGCTAGACAGCTTTCCACGGGCCTATCACGGGGAATTTGAGGGGATCCTGCTGGAGGGGGGCACAGAAAGCAGTGGATCAGACGGCATCGAGGTCAACCCCTTTCGGGAGGGGATTTTGGATTGGAATATCCCGAGGGATTCGATGATCCGGAATGTGGTGCGTCAAGGCGGCTTGGTGACTTACGTCCATTCGGAAAAGGACCACGACTGGGACAATCCCGACTATCAGGCGATGGAGATTTACAACATCCATTCCGACCTGTTGGATGAGAAGGGTTTGTTGCCTTTCCTGCTCAACCATCTGGTCAACGGAAAGAAATACCGCCACTGGGCCTATCGGGAGCTTTACGACAGGCAGACAGATATTCTTGCCAACTGGGATCGGCTGAATCTGCGCCGAAAGATCGTGGGCGTGGGCTCCGTGGATGCCCACAACAACCAAAACCTCCGGGCACACCATCTGGAAAACGGACAGGTGGAGTGGGTCGGGCCCAATGCCAAAACCCTCAGTATCCGGGAGCCGGGGATTTTGGAAAAAATCCTTCTCCATGAGCCGGATGAAAACGGCTGGGCCTTCAAATGGGAGCTGGACACCTATTTCCATTCCTTCAATTTCGTCAACAACCATGTGTTTGCGGACGGATTTTC
Source organism: uncultured Limnohabitans sp. (assembly GCA_964530015.1). Classification (GTDB taxonomy): domain Bacteria; phylum Bacteroidota; class Bacteroidia; order Cytophagales; family Cyclobacteriaceae; genus Algoriphagus. The sequence goes on from CAZGYC010000030.1 coordinate 30,051, forward strand.
CTCCAAAAACATCAAAGACCATATCGAAAAGGGGAATGCTTTTGTCGCCTTCGAAGGACTGGCCAAGGGAGACGGGTTCCAGTTTTTTGCCTTGGATGCCCAAGGCGAACTGGCAGGAATCCTGGGGGATTCCGTCGCTGTCCAGGCCGTCCACCAGCTCAAAGTTTTGTCGCCTTTTCCGGCACGCTACCGGCTGGTCCGCGATGGAGCAGTCCTGCTGGAGAGCCAAGAGGCCCAGTATGAATTCGGATTTTCCCCCAAAAACCAAAAAGGCAACTATCGGATCGAAGCCGACCTCCTGCTGAGTGGGAACTGGGTCAACTGGATCTTCACCAACCCAATCTATCTGTATTAATCACCCTGTGTAACAATCCCCGATGGGCAAGAAAAATGGAAGTCTCTGGAAGAAAATAGCCTGGATATTTTCTTCGGTTTTGATTGTATTGCTGGGCTTGGCGTATGCCTTGTTTTTGTATCCGTTTTGGGGGATTCCCTTCAATGCCCAACGACACGGAAATCCCCCCTTGACTCCGGCCTGGGCCCTGGAATGCTGGCTGTGGGAGGATGACGTCAACACGGCAGCCTATGTGGATGAACTGCTGGATGGCTATGCCGAACACGATATTCCGGTCAGGACCGTAATCCTGGACAGCCCCTGGAGCTATCGGTACAATGACTTTGAAGTCGATACGGTTTTGTATCCCGATTATGAAAATTGGTTTGCACAAAAGCAAGATCAGGGCTACCGGGTGGTGCTCTGGATGACTTCCTATGTCAACAGCTACAACAAGGGGCTGAGACTGAAGGACAGTCCGGAGTACCTCGAAGAGGCAAAATCCAAAGGCTATCTGACGGGTGGAGGCAATAGTATCAGTTGGTGGAAAGGCAAGGGCGGAGCCATCGACTACACCAATCCCGAAGCAATGAAATGGTGGAGGGCAAAGCAGGACAAGGTATTCGAACTTGGAATCGACGGATGGAAGCTGGACGGTGCCGCTACCTACAACAGTACCGATGTTTTCGGGCTTCCCCTGTTCTACGTCAAATCCGCCTCGGGCTGGATGAGCACCCGGGCCTATATGGACCATTACTACAGCGACGAGCTGGAATATGGATTGGGCAAAAATCCGGAGTTCACCACGCTGTCAAGAGCCATAGACCGGGGCTTTCATCCGGAGGGATTTGCTCCCATCCAATCCTCTCCGGTCAACTGGGTAGGGGACCAAGAGCACAAGTGGGTGAGCCAGGAGTTGATGGAAGAGTATGGGGAAGAAAAAGTGGACATCGCACTGGAGGGAATCCAGGGCTTCGAATCGGCCATCAAAAACATCCTCGCAAGTGCCCGGCTCGGGTACAATGTGATCGGTTCGGATGTGGCGGGTTTTTCCGGGAAAACCATCCCTCCCCGCTTGTATATCCGTTGGGCTCAGTTTTCTGCATTTTGCGGCCTGTTTATGAACGGAGGCCACGGGGAAAGACGGCTTTGGCTGCGTACTCCGGAGGAATTGGAGATCATCCGGGAGTATTCCTGGCTTCATACGGAGCTGATCCCATACATCTATCACTATGTGGTGACGGGTCACCAAGGAGGTGCGCTTTTGCAAAAGCCGATCGAGCAGGGAGCGCATCAGTATTATTTTGGCGAGGAGCTTTTGGTGGCTCCGATCTTCAGAGATCAACTGAACTGGGAAGTGTCTCTTCCCGCCGGAAAGTGGAGATACTGGTTTGACGACCAAAAGCTCATCGAAGGCAAAAGCATTGTGAAAAGCAACTATGCACTCGACAAGTTTCCTGTCTATATCAAAGCCGGGGCGATCATCCCGATGAACATCGAGCGCAGCTACACGGGCATCGGCACGGAAGCCGATAAAGGGTATCTGACACTCTTGATCTATCCGGATTTGGATCGGCATTCCTTTGAAATCTTTCGCGAAAAGGACGAAAGTACCGTCGCTTCCTATGAAAGAGACGGAAATGGACTGACGGTAAAGTTGGGTGGCAAAAAAGTGCCACATGTCCTGAGAATCGCAAGGAACCATGCTCCAACCGAGGTATTGCTCGACGGCCAAAAACTGGTGGAGGGTGAAGGATATCAATTTGATTTGGAGAAAAGTAAACTGGTGATCAAAACAGATTCCTATCAGGGAGGAGTGTACCGAATTAAGTAGCTTTTCGGATCAGCCGAAGCAGAGAATTCGGAATTTGTGCCGTTTACCCTCCGATCAAAAAGGAAAATGCTCCCAAAAAGCTAGACGCTTAATGGGGGCATTTTCTTTTTCTGCTCTCGGCAGGGCCTATGGCTTGGAGACCTCCTCCAGCATATTTCCCAGGAGGTCGTTGATCATGGGATTGTAGCTGGGGCCAAACCAATTCATGATTCTGGGTTCGTAGCCTTCCAGGTGATGGTATTTGCAGGGGATAATGTAGCCGGTATAGGCGCCGTTGAAGCTGGTGACCATGGCTTGGAGTTGCTTTGCCCCAGCGGCATTTTTGTATCCCAAGGTTGTCTCTCCGCTGAAATCACTGGGGGCCGTACCCCATACCACGCTGTCCAGGCGGGTGGCCTGCAGATAGACGGCACCCACTTCCGGAAACAGCTTTTCCGCCCAAAACGGGCGAAGCCTCAACCCGTCGCTGATCCGGAACTGGAATTCGGGCAGGCTGATTTTCAAGGTTATGGACCGGACTTCAATACTGTCTTTCATCCGGATATTGGACAGGTAGGCCTGCACTGAATCCACCAAAGCCTCGCCCAGGTACTTCGGCCTTTCGAATTTTTCCCCCTCCGCATTGCGGTAGCTGTGGCTGCCCACGCTGCCCGCCAGGAAGATCGCCAGATCGAATTCGCTTTGTTCCAGCTTCCGCTGCCAGTAGCCGGGATAGTCTGCACTGATTTCCAGATTCCAGCTTCCCAGACTGGTCGCGTGGGCGTTGTAGGAGCCGATCAATGCCTTTTTCCCCGATGCCTGCTCCACTTGGATCAGCATAAAATCGGGGTCGATCTTGCCCTTTTCCCCCACCAGTCTGTTTCGCATAAAATGGCTGATCGGCAAAGATCCCATGCCAATGGATCCGGGCTGGAGATCCTGCACCGCCAGGGCAATGGATAGGTAAACCTGCCGGGCGATCCAGTCGGTGACCAGGGGATTGTGGGGGCCGTTGAAGGATTCGCCGATATAGCCACCGGACCAGGCACCGATGCTGGAGTGGGTATGGGTTGCCGTAAACATCAGGTCAGACCGCTCCAGGTTCAGTTCGGATTTGGCGCGGTCCGACACGATCCCGGCCACGTCGGGAGGCATGATCAGCAGATCGGAGCCGACAATGACCAAGGTGCGCTGTCCGACGCGGAGTGCTACGGATTTGACATAGATGCTGTCGTGGACTGCCGTAGCCGATCCGGGCCGTCCGCCGTATCCGGAAAGCGGCATTGCGACAAACTTGCCGGATGCAGCGTCGTCTGCATCTGCGCCAAAGCTTGGAGTAAGATTGACTTTGCCCAGTCCAATGGACACTGCGCCCTTTTCGGTTGGGATGGACTGGATGAGACGGTCATACCGCTCTTGGGTTTCGGCATAATAGTCCGTTTCAAAATACGGGGTAAAGTCGACTGGTTTGAGTAGGACGATCAGAAGGATCAAGATTGCCAACAAAAGGTAGCCAGTGATTTTGAGGATTTTTCGGAGCATAGTGGGGACAAACAAATAGAGCCGCCAGGATTTGGCGGCTCTAACTCAGTGAAGGATTGGATTAATAAGGAAAGCCGGTGCCTTGCAAGAGCCAGGTTTTGGACCAGGCGCTGTTTTTTGGATCCGGAGCGGCAAAGGTGGTTTGCTCCAAGTCTTCGATGGCGTCATTTACATGGACGGTGTTGAGCAGGATCTCATCCTGCATGTAATAGAAGCGAAGCGGAATCGCCTGGCGCTTGGCATAGGGTCCCGTGCCCAATTGGGGCAGTCCGGTTCGGCGATAGTCAAACCAAGCCTCAGAGGCAGCAGTCCAACTGGAGATCCACTTTTGCTCGATGAGCTGCTCCAAGGTTCCGTCATAAGCTCCCCCACCGGTGATGTAGTCGTCGTAGAGCGCACCGATTCTCCAAGAGTCGAGAGAAGCTTTGACTGCAGCCTCGTAGTGTGTTTTTTGGTCTCCTACCGCCCAGCCTTTCAATGCCGCCTCAGCCAGTATAAAATGGACTTCGGATGCGCTCATCAGACGGGACTGGATCAATGCGCCGGTGGCCTCCATGTACATCGGGTTGAGCTGGGAGCAGTGCGGGTTCAAGGTGCCCTGCGCCAGATCGGGGTTGAGATTGTATGCCCCGCCGGCAGGGGAAGAAGGTGGCAGGCCGACGTAGTCGGTGGACAGATTCAGTTCCTCGCCCCAGTTGGCTTCATAGTCATCGGCGATGTTTTGGGCGACATGCCGCACGCCGTCGATGATCTCATCCCGGTCATCCGGCCACTCGGGCTCCACCACGAGCGGGATTTGGATGCGCTCGGCATAGACAGCGATCCGTGGGTCTCCCAGGCGCTTCAGTGCGTCGATCAGGGTAGAGCAGACCTTGATCCGGTTGTAGTTGCCCGAAGTGCTTTTGTCATACACGGTGTTGCTCGGCCAGGAATTGTCCGGTGCCGCACCGATATAGCTCATCCTCGTGTCGTCATCCGTGGAGAGTATGATGGGGTATTGTCCGGGATTGGCGTAGATTTTTTCAATTCCGGCTTTTGAGATGGCGGCTTCTTTGTTGGAGATTCTCATCAAATACCGCAGGGACAGGGAGTTGGCGAATTTTCTCCATTTCAGGATATTCCCCTGGTAGTACACGTCCTGGGTTGCGGGGATCGCGCCCCCGCTTCCCGCGGAGCCCGTGAGGAGTGCGTTGGCGGTCTCCAGGTCTGCCAACAAGCCCAGGTAGATATCCCGCTGGGAGTCGTACAGGGGTTTGAGGTTGGCCTCTCCTCCCTGCTCTCCCTTGAGGGCCTGGGAATAAGGGGCGTCACCCCAGAGATCGGCAATCATCCCGAAGAGATAGGATTTCAGGATCAAGCCCAAAGCCTTGTGGTGGGGGAGGTCGAGCTGTTCGGCCTTGTTGAGCAGTTCATCGTTGGTTCGCAGGGCCTCGTAGTAGGGGCTCCAGCTTTGGCCTTGGGATGCCCAGTCGTAGTCGTTGTGCCCGCTGGACCAGCCGTCTTTCTGGGTATGCTGCATCACTCCTGCCAGGTTCCCAAATCCCAGTTCGACCACATTTTTGCCCAGTTGGGTCTGGACGGTGGCCAGAAGCAGGTTGGGATGGCCACTGGCGGGATCGACCCCGTTGGGGTTGATGTTGAGCTCCTCGAGATTCATGCAGGAAAAGACCAGCAGGGAGGAAGTCAGGAAAATGCCGAGGTTTTTGTATTTCAAAGTTTTCATCGAGATCAGAATTTGGATTAGAAGGATACATCAAGTTTGAAACCTACCGGGATCACCCAAGGATCCACATTGTATCGCTCGATACCTTGCTTAAACTGGGTGCCGCGGTTGCCTTTGGAAGCTTCTGCCTGGAAGGCGCGCTCGGGGTCAATTCCAAATCCGGAGTCCTTGGTCCAAAGCATGATGTTTCGGCTATATACTGACAGCATGGCTCCCTGGATTCCGATTTTCTGGGCTAGGGTTCGGGGAAGTCTGTATCCGAGGGAGATTTCCCGGAGCTTGATGAAGTCGGCATCAAACATCGCCGGAGTGCCAAATTCCCAAGGGAAACTCACCACATAAGGAAGGATGATGGTGCCTGCTCCCCCCAGGTTTTCCGAAATCAAAACAAAATTGCCCTCTTCGTCATGGTAGCCGACCACGCCCGGAGCAAAGGTGCCGTCATACACGGTGGTGCCGCTGAATCCTTCCGGGAACCCACCATAGGCAGGCGTAGGTCCGCCCACAGGGCGCAGGTCTTCGGACAAGAGCAGCTTGTCCGCATTGGCAATTACCCAGGCGCGGAGCTCCTCGCCCACGGGAAGTCCGTTTGGATTGACCAGATTGTCCAGCCAGGTCTGTGTGGAGACACTTTCGGAGAAATAACGGAAGGTCTGGGACATGTACTGTCCGCCGCTCCTCCAGTCAAAAGTCATGTTCAATACCCAGTTTTTGTAGGAAAGCCGGGACTGCATGCCCATCAGGAAGTCGGGGTTGTAGTTCCCCACTTTTACCGGCTTGGCCGAAGGAAGCCATTCGGCATCCAAGCCCTGGCCGATCAGTGGATAGCCGTAGTAGGGGGAGTTTTTGTCGGTGACCCGCTGCTTTTGGAAGGAATAGATGTTGCCCACCAGTCCGTCTTCTCCGGTAGCTTCGTTGGCGACATAGCCGTAAGAATAGCTTTTGTTGTCATTCCAAAACTCGATGACGTCCACTCCTTCTTCCAGCTCGATGATGCGCGTCCTGTTTCTTGAGAAATTCACGTTTATGTCCCAGTTCCAGTCTGCCTTTTTGATCGGTGTCAGTCCCAAGACCACTTCCACGCCTTGGCTTTCCAGAAGACCGGCGTTGAGGTTGATGTTGTTGAAGCCCGATGATACCGGCAGGGGGATGTTTGGAAGGATCTGGTTTCTGTTTTGCATGAAATAGTAGGTGCCTTCCAGTCTCACGCGGTTGCCAAACATGCCCAGATCCAAGCCGAATTCGTAGGAGGTTGCTTTTTCGGGGTTCAGATCCGGGGCCAGGATGGTGCCGGACTTGCCCATGCGGATGGCACTTCCCCACTGGCCATAGTTGGTGTAGGTAGGGTAGAGGTTGTACGGACTGGTGTCGTTTCCGACCTGCGCATATCCGCCCCTGACCTTGAGCTGGGAGATTTTTTCCGTCAGGGAAAAAGCCTCGTTGATCAGCAAGCTCAGGGAAGCCGACGGATAGAAATAGGAGCTGTTTTGTGCGGGAAGCGTGCTTGACCAGTCGTTTCTGGCGGTCAGGTCCAGGTAAAGCCAGTCTTTCCAGCCGATATTGGCCATGGAGTAGATGCTGTAGATTCCCCGCTGGGCCCAGTAGGATTCATAGTCCAAGGAGGCATTCGCGATGTTGGAGACCGAGAACACGTTGGGCACGATCAGACCGGCTCCCGGCTTGGAAGAGTTGGAAAGGGACGTATTTTTGGCGTACAGGGAATTGCCGCCCGCGGAAATGCTCAGGTTGAGACCGTCCCATACCTTGGAGTAGGTGGCCAGGAAATCGATGTTCCGTTCGGAGGCGGTAAGATTGGCCAGGCCATAGGCCCCGTTGTTGGGTTCCTTGGTGTAGCCCATCGGGATCTTGGTTTCCCGGCGTTCGTCGTATTGGTCGAGGACATAGCGCCCCCTGACCTTGAAGGACTCGGAGATCTGCCATTCGGCCATGATATTGCCGTAGATGCGGTTTCTCTGGAAGCCATTTTTCACTTCATGGGCTAAGAAATACGGATTTTCGTGGTTTGGGGAAACACGGAGTACCTGAAGGCCTTCCTGTCCCGGAATCCAGTAGTCCTCCAGTTGGCGGATGTCTATTTCCTGGGGGTTGGAATAGGCCCATTGCATGGGGTTTGTTCCCCGGTTGCTGGAAGGGCGGTTGTTGGACCAGGTTCTGTTGTAGTTGATGCTGCTGCTGATCGTCAGATTTTTGACCGGACTGGTGGAGGCAGCAGTGGAGAAGTTGTTTTTGAACAAATCAGAGCCGGGCACCACGCCCTGGTGGCTCATGTTGGTCAGGTTGATGCGATAGTCCAGGGCTTCGGTGCTGTTGGAGGCGGATACCCCGTTGGTGGTGGTAAACCCGGTATTGACGAAGTTCTGCAGATTGTTTGGATTGGACACCAGTTCCGTGGGGATAGGCCTGCCGTTGGCATCCAGAGGTGCATTCCATTGCTGCGCAAAGTAGCCTTTGTCCAGCTCGGGGCCTGCACCTGCGGCGTCTCCCGCGTTTACCGGAGGCAGTACGCCGCCGCCGACATTTTCAGGCCTGAAGGAGAAATATCCGGAAGCGAAGTTTTTTTGGACATTGAGGTACTGGAAGGGAATGTCAAAGACGGTGTTGGAGACCAGATTGACCTGCATTCGTTGGTTTTTCTTCGCCTTTTTGGTCGTGATCAATACCACGCCGTTTCCTGCCCGCGTACCGTACAGGGCTGCCGCACTGGGGCCCTTGAGGACGGTGACACTCTCGATATCGTCGGGGTTCAGGTCGCTGATCGCATTGCCGTAATCCACGATGTTGTCGCTGCCAAACCGTCCCATGTTGTTGAGGGAGTTTGACATCGGCACTCCGTCCACGACGAAGAGGGGCTGGTTGTCCGTATTGAGGGAGGTCGCTCCCCGGATCACCATGGAAACCGAAGAACCCGTGCCGCCTGTCGCATTGATTGTCGCTCCGGCCACTTTTCCCGCCAGGGAATTGAGGACGTTTTCCTGTGCCACACGGGTGAGGTCTTCGCCCTGCACCTTGCCTACGGAATAGCCCAGGGACCGTTCTTCACGCTGGATGCCCAAAGCTGTGACGACGACCTCTTCCAGTCCGGTGGAAGTTTCCTTTAGGGTGCTGTTGATGAGGGTCTGATTCCCTACGGGGATCTCAATGGAATCGAATCCGATAAAGGAAAAGACCAGCACAGCCTGTGTGTTTGGTACTTCGATCGTGTATACCCCATTGATGTCGGAGACTGTGCCGACTTGGGTTCCTTTGATGACCACGTTTACGCCGGGAAGGGGATCCCCGTCGGTTTCGCTCGTGACCGTCCCTGAGATTTTTATCGGGGACTGGGCCGAGGCGGCGGATATTCCGGTCAGCCAACAGCACAGCACCAAGAGTATGCAAGCCAATCCTGCAGGAGAGGACAGCCTTGATTTTGTTTTATTGATCATAAGTGATGATTTAGGATTTTTTTAACCAAAAAGAAGTCCTGCCCTATTCGACCACGCTGAAGGTCAAAATCAGGGCATGGGTATTAAGTGGCACATGGGCAGGTGATGCCGCCATAAACATGACCACCCGCATGGTTTTGTCCGTGATGTCCTGCAGGATGACTTTCCTCTGGAAGTCCATAAATCCCAAAAACTCCTTGCCCGAAAAGTCGAGCGTTGCCACTCCCGGGTAGGTGAGTTTTCCGCCCGGTCCATAGACGGAGGGGACTTCGAAATCTTCCTTTTCGACATAGGTGAAGGAGGCGTTGGCTTCGGGGGTGAATTTCCCGGTGCAGAGCCCAAAATCCTTCCCTCCGGCATTGACAATCCCCGCACCGCCAGTGGTCAACATCTGGTAAACCAGTCCGCTGAATGCGGCCTTGTCGGCCATCACGTCATGTGAGTACCCGCCGTCGTAGTGAAAGGTGTAGGTGTCGCTGTACACCTCGCCCATGCCCAGGAACAGGTCAAAGGCACCCGTCGGCAATTCGGCCGGTGCTCCCGCAGCCACGGTGAAGGTTTGGTCCGCGTTGGCAAGGCGGTCGTTTGTGCTGTGCGCGGCCGCCAGCTTCCAGGTTTTTCCGTTGGCGGCTGTCGCCCCCCCGGTCAACAGGACATAGGGAGTCACGGCCACGGCCAGGTTTGTTTCCGAGTTGACTGTCCCCGTACCGCCAGTCACAGACAGGCTTACCTTGTAGTACCCGCCATCTGCATATTCGTGGACGGGGTTTGGTTCTGTGCTGGTTTGTCCATCACCAAAATCCCACAAATAGGATTGGGCATTGATGGCAAGTGCCGTGAAGGCAACTTTTTTTTCCACGACACTATAATGTATAATGGCCGAAGTGGGAAGGGGTTCCTCTTCCTCCCCTTTACAGGAAAGGAGGAACAGGCTGGCCATTACAAAGAGCAATGTAAGGTGTAAGTTTTTTTTCATTTGTTCATGGACTGGTTGTAGTGGATTTTGGGTTGTTGTGATGGCGATATTTCCCCCGTTAAGTTATAAGTATTCCATGAACAGCAAAGTATAAGTAACAGAATGTCAAAACATTATTTTTTATTTTCGGATTTTCCAAAAAAGGATAGTCCATTTGGTTTTTTTGAGGGTATTACATTATTCGGATGTGCCTTTTTGGCCACTGTTCGATGTTTTTTCCGTCCGGAGACAAAACCACAAGTATCCCCGGATCAATAGATGATGTGTTAGTTTGAAAGTGCGGCCGCTTGGTTTTTTTGAAAAAAGGTGCAATGGATTTGTCTTTTGGCTGAGGCGGGAATGTGATAGTTAGGCCAATGGGTTATGGAAAAAACCAATGGTTTTTGTTGGTATAACACCGCGAAAAAGCCGTACTCTTTTTTTGATGTTTTCCCATAAAACGGCTAATACAAAAAAATCAACCCTGCACAGGATTTGTTTCCGACAGCGGCAAAGACCCATCGGGAGATTCGTTGAACCGCAAGGCAAAAAAGGAGGCTTCGGGCCTCCTTTTTGTGAAATCGTTTGGGACGGGCATTCCCGTTCCCTAGGCCGTCCGAATCGCTTCCACGGGATCCATTCGCGCGGCCAAGGTGGCGGGAACAATCCCGGCGACCACGCCGATGACCGAAGACACGCCCAACCCCAAGATGATGTTTGAGAAGGACAGGATGAGTTCGAGGGTTCCCAGTTGGACAAAACTCAACAGGTAAACCAAAAGAATGCCCGTGCCCCCGCCGATCAAGCTCAGGCAAACCGCCTCAAACAAAAACTGGAACAGGATGAAGTAGTTTTTTGCACCGAGCGATTTTTGGATGCCGATGATATTGGTCCGCTCACGCACCGACACAAACATGATATTGGCGATGCCAAATCCGCCCACCAGGATGGAAAACCCGCCGATCACCCATCCTGCCACGGAGATCACGTCAAAGATTGACCCGATCGCATTTTGGATAAACTCGGTCTTGTTCAGGGCGAAGTTGTTTTCCTCGGTGGGTCGCAGGCCCCGTTTTGCCCGCATCAGGCCGGCCATTTCGTTTTCGAGTGCCACCAGACCGATGTCATCTTCCTTGCCCTTTGCGGCAATAGTCGGTGTGTTGCCGTACTTTCCGGTGTAGTAGATCTTGTTGAAGGCTCCAAATGGAATCAGGCTGGCTTCGTCTTTGGAAGGCAGGTCGAGAAAACCCTCCCCTTCTTCTTCAAAAATCCCGATGATCGTGAATTTCATTCCCTTGATCTTCACTTCCTTTCCGATCGGGGGCTGGTTGGGATAGAGGGTATTGGCGATCTTTTTCCCCAGGATGACCAGGTTTCGGGAGGCGTTTATCTCTGCTTCCGTGAAATATCTGCCTTCCTCCAGTGCGACCTCATACACGTCCTGATAGCTGTAGGCTATTCCGGTCAGGGACATGCCTTCGAAGGAGTTGCTTCCGGCCTGGACGGTGGTGTTGGCAGAGGCGGAAATCGTCACGCCTTCGGCATTTTTGAGTCTTGCTTCCAGGAATTTGTATTCGGCAAAGGTGCCGGGGGGTCTCCGAAAGTATTTCCACCAGGGATAGTCGGAGCTGTTTTCGAATGGAAAAATGTCTACCATGATGACGTTGGTACCCAGAAAGGCGAAGGAGGATTTGATCTTTCCCTCCAGCGAATCCACGAGCGTAAACACCGCGATGATGGCGAAGATCCCGACCGTAACGCCCAAGAGGGACAGGATAGTGCGGGTGAGGTTGGATTTGAGGGCAGTGATGGCGAAGCGGAAACTTTCCCAGGTCAATTGGAAAAACAGCATGCTTGGAACAGTTGGTTAAAACAATTTGTCAAGTTAGCTGAATTTGGGCATTATTGTTATTAACTTTGCATTTTTTAAAGTAAATAACAGAGTAAGAATATCGAGTAAGACTCCTAAAGCTCCACTATGAAATTATCAGACTTCAAATTTGACGTCCCCAAGAAATTAATTTCCCTTTATCCTACCGAAAACCGCGACGATTCCCGCCTGATGGTGGTTCACCGGAAGACTGGCCAGATCGACCACAGAATATTCAAGGACATTCTGGACTACTTCGAAGACGGTGACGTGTTGGTGACCAACGATACCAAGGTATTCCCGGCCAGACTGTACGGCAACAAGGAAAAGACGGGGGCCAAAATTGAAGTGTTCCTGCTGAGAGAGCTCAATCCGGATCTGAGGCTTTGGGATGTGCTGGTAGATCCCGCCAGAAAGATCCGCGTGGGCAACAAACTGTACTTCGGCGACAGCGATCTCGTGGCCGAAGTGATCGACAACACCACCTCCAGGGGACGCACGATCCGGTTTTTGTTTGACGGCAGCCACGAGGAGTTTGAGAAGACGATCGATACGCTGGGCGAAACGCCCCTTTTGAAGGAAATCATCGAACGGAAGATCGAGCCGGAAGACCGGGAACGATACCAGACCGTTTTTGCGAAAAACGTCGGTGCGGTGGCCGCGCCCACTGCGGGCCTGCACTTCACCCCCCAGTTGCTGAAAAGACTCGAGCTGAAAGGCGTGGAGGTAAGCCCGATCACGCTGCACGTCGGACTGGGCACCTTCCGCCAGGTGGACGTCGAAGACCTGACCAAGCACAAGATGGATTCGGAAAACTACAACATCCCCGAGAAAACCGTCAAGCTGGTCAATGAGGCACTTGACCACAAAAAGCGCGTGGTGGCTGTCGGGACCACTTCCCTGAAGACCATCGAATCATCCGTCACCGCAGGCGGCAGACTCAAGGCCAGCAGCGGATGGACGGACAAATTCATCATCCCTCCCTACGAATTCAAGATCGCCAATGCACTGATCACCAATTTCCATCTGCCCGAATCGACCCTGCTGATGACGGCGTCGGCTTTTGGGGGCTATGAGCTGGTCATGAAAGCCTACAAAGAGGCAATCAAGGAAAAGTACCGCTTCTTCTCCTACGGGGACGCGATGCTGATCCTCTGATACCCAAAGCCCCGAAAGGGGCTTTTTTTGACAGGCTCTGGTTGGTTCCCGCAGATTCCCACAGAAAAAGACGCAGATTTCCGCGGATCTTGTTATCCTGCTTCTCCAGAAGCTGGATAAGGATTCCTCTTTCATCCCATTTGTGAATTCCGATTCATGAATGTTTTTTTTGAAAGGCTTCCGAGGTACAAAATGCGAAATGCGTCCTGATAACACGGGAAAGCCATCCCACATCGGACACCCAACACCCCGCAAAACATTCCCCCGGTTCACGGGAGTTTTTTATCTTCACGGCACCAAGTTCCGGAAGCGGGGATTTTCAGGGCATCGGGAATGGACAGGCGTCAAAACTTAATTCATGGGAAAAGCAGCAATTCTGGTCGCAGGAGGTAAGGGAACCCGGATGGGCGGTTCGGTATCCAAGCAATACTTGCCGATAGGCGGCAGGCCGGTGCTGATGCATACCCTGGAGGTTTTTGCCCAGGCCGAGCCGGATATTTTTCTGCTGCTGGTCTTGCCGGAAAGGGACTTTCCGCATTGGGAGGCGCTCTGCTCGGAATACGGTTTCTCCCTTCCCCACCAGGTGGTTGCGGGAGGGGATTCCAGATTCCAGTCCGTCAGAAACGGGCTGGACAAGCTCCCCTTTGCGGAGGGATTGGTGGCTATCCACGACGGTGTCCGGCCGTTTGTGAAAAAGGAGGTGATCCGGGAAAGTTTCGCCCAGGCCGATAAATCTGGGAGCGCGGTAGCCGTGGTCGCGCTGAAAGATTCGATCCGCAAAGTGACCTGGGAGGGGAAAAGCACCTTTCAGGACAGGCAGGATTTCCGCCTGGTGCAGACTCCCCAGACCTTTCGGATCGGGAAGATCAAAGAGGCATTCCAGGCAGCCGAACTCCCCCAGTTTACCGACGATGCGACCGTCTATGAATATCACGGCTGGCAGGTGAGTCTCATCCCCGGCAATCCGGAAAACATCAAGATCACCACGCCGGAAGATCTGGAATACGCGGAGTTCCTGCTTTCCCGCCCACATTTGGATCGGTGAATTTTTCGGCTGCGGTTTTACCGACGGTTTCTCCGGCTTCGCCGACTTTTCCCCAAGCTCCGCCTATTGTTTGTTTTCCGGGCTGGACTGCCGCCATACATTTGACCATCAAATCAACGCACCGAGCCATGAACCATTTCAAAAAAACAAACAACGACGGCAACATTGCCTTCGGATTTATCATCCTGGGAATCGGGATTATTCTACTGCTGAAAAAAGTCGGGGTTTTCATCCCGGGTTGGGTGCTGTCCTGGCCCATGATTTTTGTCGCCATCGGGACTTTTGCGGTCATCAAGCATGAATTCAAAAGCTTTTTCGGATTCTGTATGCTTTTTTTCGGAGCCTTTTTCCTGCTCAAAAATGAATTTCACTTTGATCTGGGAATCGGCCAATACATCTGGCCTCTGGGATTGATTGCACTTGGGATTTATCTGATCGTGCACAAAAGACGGGAAAACCAGGTGCTCGACGAAATCCGGACCAACTGGGAAAAGACATTCAAGGGCCCTAAGGTAAATGTCGGTTCTTTTTCCTCTACCGTCGAAGATGCCAAGATCGTGAACGAGTCCGGCTCCTCCCAATCAAGCGCCTCGGGAGACAGAAGCGGATTTACCCGCACCACGGGAACCTCTTTTTCGGATCAGGTGAATATCGATGCGGTCTTCAGCGGTGTCAACCGCAGGTTGATGACCAAAAACTTCCAGGGAGGGAAAATCACCGCTGCATTTGGCGGTGCCGATCTCGACCTGAGCCAGGCGGACTTCACGGGGGTGGTGACCATACAGGTGGATATTATCTTTGGTGGAGTGAAGCTGATCGTGCCGCCCCACTGGGATATCCGCACGGAGGTGTCCAACATCGCCGCGGGATTGGAGGACAAACGGTTCTTCCGCGACGGCGGTGTGGACACCAGCAAAGTAGTGATACTCAGGGGCACGATACTTTTCGGAGGCTTGGAAATCAAATCCTATTGACGACATTCAAACCAACTTAAAAACCGCTGCCGCTTTGCTTTTCAACGCTTTTTCAAACTCCAGGCTGGGAAAATGGATCATCCCCGGAACCGGACTCATCTGGTTCCTGGGATGTTTTCTTTTGCTGAAACACTACGGGGTCGATACCGAACCGGCACTGGCGGATTCGCTGGTTTTCAGCGTGGTGTTTTTGGGCGGGGTCTTTGTGCTGGATCGGGTTTTTGGGCTTTTTGCCCCCAAGGGCAAAAACGGATACATGCTTTTTGCGGTGCCGTTTTTTCTCAGCCTGATAGGGACTCTGGCCCATGGTTATGGACTCGCATGGTGGAGCGACGGTGCGGAGGACTATTTGGGATTTTTGAACTCCAGCTTCTATCTCCGCTGGACTATCCTGGCCCTGGCCGAGCTGATGGTTTCGCTTTTGGCACTGGCAGTGTCACAACTGGAGCACCAGGAGGAAGTCCGAAAGCGGGAGGCCCAGATGCTTCAACTGTCCAAGGATGCCGAACTCGCCCAGTTGCGCCAGCAACTGCAGCCGCATTTTCTCTTCAACAGCCTCAACTCGATCAATGCGCTGGTCGTCTCCCAGCCCCAGAAAGCCAGGGAAATGATCATCCAGCTTTCGGAGTTTCTGCGCGGAACGATACGGAAAGATTCGAAAGTCTGGGTCACCCTGGAGGAGGAGCTGGGATACCTGAAGCTGTACCTGGACATCGAGCGGGTGAGATTTGGGCATCGCCTCCTCGTGGATTTTGACGTGGATCCTGATTTGGAGGCTTCAAGGATTCCGCAACTGCTGATTCAGCCCTTGGTGGAAAACGCCATCAAGCACGGACTGTACGGTATGACAGGCTCGGTGAAGATCGGCCTGAAATGCAGAAAGGAAGGCAACTACCTGATCCTGGAAGTGGGCAATCCCTTTGACCCGGAAGCCACGGCGCCGGAAGGCACGGGGTTCGGGTTGAGCTCGGTGGACAGGAGATTGTACCTGTTGTTTGGAAGAAAAGACCTCTTGGCCACGGAATCGGCGGATGGCCTGTTCCGGGCCTCACTCAAAATACCCCAATACCAATGATCAAAACCCTAATAATTGACGACGAACCCCTGGCGGCTGGAATTGTCGGGGAATACCTGATGGATTTTCCGCAGTTTGAGGTGGTGGAGATTTGCCAGGACGGATTTCAGGGCCTGAAGGCCATCCAGCAACACAAGCCGGATTTGGTTTTTCTGGACGTCCAGATGCCCAAGATCACCGGATTTGAGATGCTGGAACTGTTGGACGAGCCGCCTGCGGTGATTTTTACCACGGCCTTTGACCAATATGCGCTGAAGGCTTTTGATGCAAAGGCTCTCGATTATCTCCTGAAGCCATTTTCCCAGTCGAGGTTCAGGCAGGCCATCGACCGGTTTTTGGACGGCAGGGAAAAAGGCAACAAGGAGGAGCCGGCGGATCAGGGGCTGAACCAGTTGGCAGAGAAAAGCAACCGCCTGGTCGTGCGGGTGAAAAACGACATCAGGATCATCCCGGTCCAGGACGTGGATTTTTTCGAGGCGGAGGATGACTACGTGACGATCCATACCTCCGGTGGCAAGTACCTGAAGAAGATGACCATGAAGGCACTCGAGGAAAGCCTGGATGCGGGGAAGTTTGCCCGGGTACACCGGTCCTACATCATCAACCTGAACAGAATCACGGGAATCGAGCCCTACGAACGCGATGCCTACCTGGTCAAGCTGCGGGGAGGCGAGCAGATTCCTGTCAGCAAGACGGGCTATGCGAGACTCCGGCAGGTCTTGGGTTTGTGATGCCCAAATTCCCCCAAAGCTTCCGCTACCGGGGTGGATCAGGGCAAAGGAGGAATGGAGAGAAGAAGAAAGCCCTGCAAACTGCAAGGCTTTCGTGTTTAGTATTCGTCCTCGTTAAAGAAGAAATCATCTTTAGTCGGATAATCGGGCCAGATCTCCTCGATGGTTTCATACGGCTCGCCGTCATCTTCGAGTTCTTGGAGATTTTCCACTACTTCCAGTGGAGCGCCGGAGCGGATGGCGTAGTCAATCAGCTCATCCTTGGTCGCTGGCCAGGGGGCATCCTCTAGGTAGGAGGCGAGTTCAAGTGTCCAGTACATAGTGTTTATTTTAAAAGGTGTTCCGGAATTTTAAAGGTGCAAGATTAGTGATTTTTTGAATAAGTAGGTTGTACTCAAATGCGGGGAGAAAGTTGCTTCAAAATATAGTTTTTTACGTCCAATTTCCGCTTTAATCCGGACAACTTTTTTCGCATCATCATTTCAAAATCCGGGGTCTGGACCCGGAAGTTGTCCGAATTGTTCTGCATGGTGTCCAGCTCGCCCTGGTCCCGGTGGAGCAAGTCTTTGAGAATGCCCGACTTGATCTGGTTTTGCTCCTCGGGGGACATGCCGTCAAAGCCGGGATGCTTTCCGTGGGCGAGCTTTTCCAGAAAGGCTTTTTCGAAGATGATGTCCATGAAAAACTGGTAAGACCGGGCAGGCAGGTTGGCTTCCTTGGGCTTGTGGGCCGGGAGTTTTTTCCATTCTTCCTGGATTGCCTTGGCCCGGGTGGTCAGTGCATAGGTGGTTGGCTGGTGCGCCATTTTTTTCAGCTCGTCCACCATCGCCTCGATTTTCCGCAGCACCTCACGGGGATGCATGCTCGGCCCGGGATTGAGCGTGCGCTTGTAGCGGGAGAAGATCCGGTTGTTCAGCTTGGAAAACTCATCCCAGAGGGGCTGGCGCTTTTCCGCCGGCACTTTTCCGGCTTCCTTCCATTCCTTTTGGATTCGCTTGGAGATGTCAAAGGCCATCTTGGCATCCGGCAGGTCGTGGGCCTCCCGTGCCTGCAGCACCAGGGCTTCGTACACCTTGATGTTTTCCTCGGCCTGCAGGGCCATGCCCTCGTAGAAATGCCGCCTATTGTCAAAGAAAGTCTGGATCGAATCGTTGAACTCCTGCTCGAGCTCCTCGTGGATTTCTTTTTCCACAGGGCCGGTTTTGATCCAGCGCATCTTCAGTTCCTTGAATGCTTCTGCGGTGGTTTTCCAGTCCGTGTCGTTTTTCATCGCCTCGGCCTCCAGGATCAGCGCTTTCTTTACCTCCAGGTTCTTGGACCGGTTGGCCTGGATGATTTCGTTCAAAAATGCCTCTTGCTCGTTGAGTGTCTCAATCAGCGGGACGAAATCCCCCAAGGCGTCGGATTCGTAGAGGGAGTCGCGCAGGTGGATCAGCTTCATCAGAAACGACCCCTTGTTTTGGTTTTCCGCTATGTCTGATTTCAGTTTGTTTACCTTGTCCTCGATTTGCCCAAAACGGGCTTCAAAATAGCTGATGGTGGAGGCTTCGTCTTCTTTTACTTCCCCGATTTCCCGGTCGTCTCGCCCAAGAAATCCCTTCAAATAGACTTTGTGGTCCTTGATATATCCATAAGGATGCTCCATTTCAATGCAATAGGTTATAGGTGGCCGTTTCCAATTTTTCGCAAAATAATCATTTAACCCTCACTTATCCTAAGAAAGGCATATTTTTGCCATCTTGCTCCAATCAGATTCCAAACGATCAAAATACACCTATGAGTGCAGAAAAAATCATCTTTTCCATGGCCGGGGTTTCCAAGATCTACCCCCCTCAAAAGAAAGTCCTCAAGGACATCTACCTCTCCTTCTTCTACGGCGCCAAGATCGGCGTTTTGGGCCTAAACGGTTCCGGAAAATCCTCCCTGCTGCGGATCATCGCCGGGCTGGACAGGGAGTTTTTGGGCGAGGTGGTCTGGTCGCCGGGCTATACGGTAGGCATGCTGGAGCAGGAGCCCAAGCTCGACCCGACCAAGACGGTCAAGGAAGTGGTGGAGGAAGCCGTGGCCGACACCGTCGCGCTGCTCCGGGAGTTTGATGAAATCAACGAGAAATTCATGGATCCGGCCGTCATGGAGGATCCAAACGCCCTGGACAAGCTCATCCTCCGACAGGGGGAGGTGCAGGAGAAACTCGATGCGGTGAATGCCTGGGAGCTGGACGTGATGCTCGACAGGGCCATGGATGCCCTCCGGCTTCCGCCCGCCGAGGCCAATGTCGCCCATCTTTCCGGAGGGGAAAAACGACGCGTGGCACTTTGCCGCTTGCTCCTCCAGGAGCCCGACGTCCTGCTGCTCGACGAACCGACCAACCACCTGGATGCCGAGTCGGTACTCTGGCTGGAGCAGCATTTGCAAAACTACAAGGGCACGGTCATCGCCGTGACCCACGACCGATACTTCCTGGACAACGTGGCCGGATGGATCCTGGAGCTGGATCGCGGTGAAGGCATCCCCTGGAAAGGAAACTATTCCTCCTGGCTGGAGCAAAAGCAAAACCGCCTCAAGCAGGAGGAGAAAACCGAATCCAAACGCCAGAAAACACTGGAGCGGGAGCTCGAATGGATTCGCATGTCTCCCAAGGCCCGGCAGTCCAAGGGCAAGGCCCGCCTGAGTGCCTACGACAAGCTCGTCGGCGAGGAGGTGAAGGAAAAAGAAGCCAAACTCGAGCTTTTCATCCCCCCTGGGCCGAGATTGGGTGCCAAAGTCATCGAAGTGAACGAGGTCTCCAAAGCCTACGGGGACAAGCTGCTGTTCGAACACCTCAGCTTCTCGCTTCCCCAGGGCGGGATCGTCGGTGTGATCGGCCCAAACGGTGCGGGAAAGACCACGCTCTTCAAACTGATCACCGGGCAGGAAAAGCCGGACTCGGGCAGCTTCGAAGTGGGCGAGACCGTACAGCTTTCCTACGTGGACCAGGAGCACGGCGGACTGGATCCCAACAAGACGGTCTACCAGATTATATCCGGCGGCAATGAGCTGATGAAGCTGGGAAACAAAGAGGTCAACTCAAGGGCCTATGTCAGCAAGTTCAACTTTGCCGGATCGGACCAGGAAAAGAAAGTCGGGGTGCTGTCGGGCGGGGAGCGCAACCGGGTCCACCTGGCGATGATGCTCAAGGAGGGCGGAAACCTCCTCCTCCTCGACGAACCGACCAACGACCTGGACATCAATACGCTCCGGGCATTGGAAGAGGCCCTGGAAAACTTCGGCGGATGTGCCGTCGTGATCTCCCACGACCGCTGGTTCCTGGATCGGATCTGTACCCATATCCTGGCCTTCGAGGGCGATTCCCAGGTGGTGTGGTTTGAGGGCAACTTCTCCGACTACGAGGAAAACAAAAAGAAGCGTCTGGGCGACGTGACGCCGAAGCGGATCCGGTACAAGAATCTGAAGTAAGTGGGCAGTGGCAGTTTTCAGGCGGATACAGCGGGGAGGTCTAACACAGCGTGGTAGAAAGAGAAGTACATTGGAAAAGCCATGTATTTTCCTGGCCCTGCCACGTCCCGTCCCGGGATTTCAATCCCGAGCGCTTGCAGTTCGGAAAGCGCTGTGTATTGGGATGCCAGCTTGTGGCGTTGGTTTTCTACCGGTCATTTCTTTTCTTCGAAGACCAACGCACTGCCGTCGCATTGTATTTGTCCCTTCATTCTGCGATGATTTCGGAGATTAGGTCTTTTTGGGAGGGATTCGGCCGGGGCTGATACTACGGTTGGGTTGAAGCGGGTTCTTCAGGTTTTCCACGGCCAAAAGGATCCAAAAGGCGGTACGGGCATGCGAAAATTCGTAAGAAAAGGAATCCGATCATTTCGTTGGCGTCACCAAATTGATCGAAATCGGTTAAACATCGCAGCAAGGCTATAGTTTGATCCCAACCATTTCTGACTACATTTTTTTCCACAATTAGGTGTTGGAGATATTTTTTTGACCAGGCTTTTAAAAAACTAGGATTAAATCAGGAGTAACTACTCAGGTTGTTTTTTCATTAACCGCGGGTCAGGTTTTTTCTCTGGTGT
>CAZGYC010000031.1:0-45209 GCA_964530015.1 uncultured Limnohabitans sp.
TCTCCGCTTTCTCCCTGGGCGCAACCTTCTTTTTCTGAAAGGCTTTCGATTTCGGATTTCGGATGCACCCGCATCCAAACTCCCGGCATTGGACATCCAGCATTTTTCTTCAAAATCCCCCCTACCCCCTTTTTCCAAGATGCTTTTCCAAGTCTGATGAGTGGTGGAAGGGGGAGTCGGCCAAGGACATCTCAGGCCTCAATGTTAGATTTTGCTCCCCCTATCGGGATTTGATTGACTGATTTCAGCCTTCTTCGGGCATCCAGCCCATTTTTACCGAAACGTGTACTTCACCCCGATTCCTCCGCGGAAATAGTTGTGGTCGTGGCTCGAAAAGACGGGGGCTGCCTCTACCACAAACCCGAGGTTTTTGGTATTGGCGAAGGGTTTGACCAAGATCCCGAGAGGGATGGCAAAGTAGATGTCGTCGTGATCGTCATGATGATGGTGGTGGTGGTGGTCGCCCAGGAGTCCAAGGCCCGCTCCGACGTAGGCGTTGACTTCGGATTTTCTCAGGAAATTGTATCCCCCCATCAGCTCCAGGCCCAGCTCATGGCCGATTCCCAGCCGCGCTTCTCCAAAAAACTCCCGGTCCGCATCGGTGCCGACGGTGATGAAGGTATCCGAAGTCTGAAAGTTGATCCCCACGCTCACCTGGGCATGGACGATCGGGACTATTCCCATCAGGAAAAAGAAAAGGAGGGGTTTCATTGTAGTCGGCTAGTTGGTTGGATTGGCACCAAGGCAAAGTCCAGGCCAAGCCGCTTACCAGCCTCCCTCGGCTTGGCTTATTTTCCTGCCTTCTGCGGCACTTTTGAAGCTGGCTTCGATGAGCTTCAAAACCGTAGCTGCCTGGGAGAGGGTCACTTGGAGCGGGGCACGGCCGAGGATGGCATCGGCCACATTCTGGTAAAAAATCCGGTAGTCTCCGGGCAAGGTGGGATAGGGGCGCGTTTCGTGTTCCAAGTGGAGTTTCCCCCATTGCTCTTCGGGATCGACTCCCCAGTCGGGGCCTTCGGGGACTTTTCCGTCTTTGAAGGCCTGCTCCTGCACGTCCAGGTGGAACTTTTGGAAGGAGCCTTTTTGGCCCAAAAGCAGGAATTTCGGGGTTTGGACATTGACAAGGACTCCGGCCGTCACCCGGGCTTTAAACGCCCCATAGTAAAGCGAGATGTCAAAACAATCGTCCGCCACGGCGTTTGTCCGCTGTTTTTGGATATCGGCATAGACCGCTGTAGGCTTTCCAAAAAGCAACACTACCTGGTCGATCAGGTGCGAGCCCAGGTCGTAGGCAATCCCGTTGCCGGGGACGTCCCTTTCCCTCCAGTTTTCGGACACATTCGGCCTGAACCGGTCAAAATGCGACTCCAGATAGACCAAGTCTCCCAGGGTGTTTTCGGCCACCAGCTTTTGCAGCGTCCGAAAGTCTCCGTCAAAACGCCGGTTTTGAAACACGCTGCATACCCGTCCTTTGGCGGTAGCCAATCGGTCTAGTTCGTCGGTCTCCCGGGAATGGACCGTGGCGGGCTTGTCCACCACCACATGCTTGCCTGCGAGCAGGCACTGCTTGGCCATGGGGAAATGGTGCTCGTTGGGCGTGGTGATGCAGACCAGGTCCGCGGCATCCTCCTCCAGCAGGGCCTCCAGACTCCGGAATGTCCGCACTTTGGGGAATTTTTGCCCACATTTGTCACCGTGCCGCTCCACCACTGCGACCAGATCCAGGTCGGGACAGGCATGGATGAGCGGGGCGTGCATCTTTTCGGCGACGGAGCCGTAGCCCACCAGGGCTGTGCGAAGGGATTGGCTCATGGGAAAAGCGGGTTAGAGGTGCATCTCGTTGACTTTGTTGATCAGGTCGATGCGGGAGGAGACTTGCAGTTTTTGGTGGATGTGCTTGCGGTGGGTCTCGATGGTCTGGATGCTCAGGTTCAGCCGCTCGGCAATGTCGCGGTTGAGCATGCCGTCGCTGATGAGCTTGAGGATTTGGGTTTCCCGTCGGGAGAGGCGGTACTTTTGTCGGAAGCTGTCAAAAAAAGGCCTCAAATCCGCCTGTTGGATGACCCGCCTGAAATCCTTGACATAGCGGCCCTCATGGACCTCCAGGATCGTGAAGATGAGTTCGTCGGGATCGGCGTCTTTGAGGATGAAGGCATCCGCCCCCAGGAGCATGCATTCCTTGAAGATCCTTTCCTCGTCGTACATGGACAGGACGATGACCTTGAGCTCGGGGTGGTGTTTTTTGCAGTGGCGGAGTACCCCAAAGCCATCGACGATGGGCATGTTGAGGTCGGTCAATACCAGGTCCACTTTCTCACCTTTCAAAAATTCGAGCAGCTCCCTCCCGTTGGGAAAAAGCCCGGCCACCAAAAAATCCCCGTGCTCCTCGATGAGTCCTTCCAGTCCTTTTGCAACTAATTTGTGGTCGTCAGCCAGGGCGATCCGAATCATTTCGTAAGGTGTAGGGTTGGAAACTGGGCAGGGTAGATTTACTAAAGATTGTGGAAAATAAGACAGTTCTGTCAAAAAGGCAACTCCAAAATGATGTATGTGCCCTTTCCGACCTCAGATGTCAGATAAAATTTCCCCCCGATGGTCTCCATCCGCTTCTTGAGGTTGGACATTCCGCTGCCGGGAGAGGGCTGACCGGTGTCAAAGCCCCTTCCGTCATCCCTGATCCCGATCTTCCGGGAGGTGACTTCCTTGGAGAGCCTAACCGTGATCCGGTCCGGCTGGGCATGTTTGATCGCATTGTTGAGGCATTCCTGGAGCACCCGGATCAGGATCAGCTTTTCGTCTTTTTTCAGTTCGGAGAAGGATCCGTCCGACTCCAGCCCGGTCTGGCAAAAGCCCGTGGCCTGGATTTTTTCCAGTTGCTGGCCGATAAATTCATCCAGGGAGAGGGATTCCACCCAGTCCAGGTTGAGGGTCTTGGAGAGGGCGCGGACTTCCTGGATGATCTGGTTGAGACAGTCCCTGCCTTCGGCCTGCCTTTCGGGCTTGGGGGAGTTGAGGCTGAGCTTGGCCAGGGAGAGCAACTGGCCGATGTTGTCGTGCAGCTCCCGGCCGATCCGGGCCAGGGTCTCCTGCTGGATCTCATTCTCCACATTGAGCAGGGTCTTCTCGTGCTCTGACCGGAGGTGTTCGATTTTTTGCCTGTTTTGGGCTTGGCGCTGCCGATGGAGTACGACCATCGCCACCACAAACAGGGACATCAGGAAGGCAAAGAACATCCCACCAAACAGGATCAGCAGAAATTGGCCCTCTTGCTCAGACATGGATAACCTCCAGTTGGAACCGTTCTTTCATCACCTCCGAGACAATGCCAAAGCAGAGCAGCAGGTTGCACAGGAGTGCCATATTGCGGGGGATCTCCATCACCATGTAAAAAATATCCAGATGGTGGGTATAGAGGTACTTATAGGAGATATAGACCATAAAAGAGGCCGAGAAATAGAACAAGATGGCCGTGGAGGCCCAAAAGCCGAATTCCTTCAAGGGATCAACGTCCAAAAAACCGTCCAGCGTGACCAGCTCAAAAAAATACAGGCCGCAACAGCACAGCATCAGGACGGTATTCAGAAATGCGAGGTATTCCCCGGTGTCATTGTAATGCACAAAGCCGGTAAGGTGCAGGACCAGGGAAGCCAAAAGGAAAAGCACAATCAGGAGGCCGACCACCTTTTTGTGCCTTTCTCGTTGGAGAAAGCTCCGGATCAGCAGAAAAAACAAAATCGCCGCTACGTGTGAATTGAACAGGTTATATACCCACAAATTTACCATGTTTTGGGAGCTCAGAAAGGCGGCGGCCAGTTCATAGGAAGCAACCACCACCAGTATCCCGAGTGACAGCCTCAAGGACGCGTTTTTTCGCCGCTCGGCAGAGAGGAGGGAATATCCCAGCCCCCCGGCCAAGGCAAACCCGACCAATGACAAGGGGTAGTAGTCAAGCCTGTCATAAAACAGGTCCAGGTTTGCCTGATCCATCGGCCTTGTCTATTGGCATGTTGGAGGACAACCAATCCCTCTGTCGTAGTATTCCCCCTCCCCTCCCCGGTCTGCGTCGGCATAGATGGGAGCATAGACGAGGGCCAGCCTGCCGACATAGTGCTCGGCCTCGGGGCCGTAAAACTCCTCGGCGACGTCCTGGGGAAACTCCGCAAAGTGAAACTTGATGCCGGTCACGCCGTCCTTTGCCAGTACCTCCATCAGGTCTTCCTTGGTGTAGGCGATCCAGTTGGTCTGGTCTTCGACGTCGTGCTTGCTTCCCTTGCCGGGTTTGCCTATTTTGATTTCCTGGTCATACTTGGCCTTCATTTTTTCGAAGTCTTCTTTGCTGATTTTCATGCGTTGTGAGTTGAGGTTAAAAGATGCTTGGTGAAAAATGTGTTTTGGTTTCAAAAGATAAGAGATTTTAGGTGAATGGGGCAAATAAAAAAACCGATTATCCGCCATTCTGCCGGTTGACGAATCCTCCGGTGATTTTGGGTTGGAAGACGGATGCTTCGACAGACAATTGACACACTGTCGGTGCCTACTGCAACCTGCCCACCGCCTCCTGCACCAGATCCTGCTCAAAGCCTTTTGCCATCAGGTAGCCGATGACCTTGTACCGCTTCCTGAAAGGATCCTTCTCGGGTGTTTTCTCCCATTTTTTTTCCGCCTGGGTCAAAAGCGTGTCGTAGTACTCCTCGGGATCAATCTCCGAAAGTGCCAACTGGACGCATTTTGCGCTGATTTTCCTGAGTTTCAGCTCCCTGGTGATCCGGGTTTTGCCCCAATGCCCCAGTCGGAATTTGCCTCTGGCAAAGGATCTGGCAAACCGCTCTTCATTCAAAAAATCCGCCCTGACCATCTCGCCGATCAGCTCCTCTGCCTGATCGCCCTGGATGCCTTTTTCATGGAGTTTTCGCCGGACTTCCCAGGGACTTCGCTCTTGGTAAGCACAATAGGTTTCCAGTTTTCCCTTCGCTTCCCCGAGGGACCAGGACTTTTTTGGAGCATGATCTGGGTTATTTCTTCCCGAGCTGGACATTTTTGGTAATTTTAAGCCAAAATACCCCTGCTTAATCTTTTTTCAAACACCACAAATTTTAACCCCAAAATGAGAAAGAAAATCGTCGCCGGAAACTGGAAGATGAACATGACCTTGAACGAAGGCCAAAAACTCACTTCCGAAATCGTAAATATGTACAAGGACGAGGCGGTCAAGGACGTCATTGCCGTGCTCAACCCTCCTTTTCCCCACATTTTTCCCGTCAAAAAACTGATCGGCACCACAGAAGGAATCGCCTTGGGCTCGCAAAACTGCTCGGACAAAGACAGTGGTGCCTATACCGGGGAAGTTTCAGCCAAGATCCTGGCCTCCTTTGGCGTGCAGTATGTCATCCTGGGCCACTCCGAAAGGAGGGAGTATTTCAGGGAAAACAACGAGCTGCTCGCCGAAAAAGTCAAGCAAGCACTTGCCCACGGCCTGACCCCGATCTTCTGCTGCGGGGAATCCCTCGAAATCCGAACTGCCGGCACACACGAATCCAATGTGAAATTCCAGTTGACGGAGAGCCTTTTTGGCTTGAGTCCCGAGGATTTTGCCAAGGTCGTGATCGCCTACGAACCCATCTGGGCCATCGGCACCGGCAAAACGGCCACAGCCGACCAAGCCCAGGAAATGCACGCTGCGCTGAGACGGCATATCGCTGCCAAATTTGGGAAAGAAGCCGCGGCGGAGACCTCCATCCTCTATGGGGGAAGTGCCAATCCGGGCAATGCCCAGGAGCTTTTCTCCAAACCTGACGTGGACGGCGGATTGATCGGGGGGGCATCCCTGAAGTCGCGGGACTTCCTGGATATCATCAAGTCATTCTGAGTTTTCGTGGATTGCCTGGAGTTTAAAGTCAAGTGACCGTTTGCCTAGGTCTGTGTCCTCACAGACCTATTCTTTACCCAAATTTCACAGCAAAAACCCATGGATTACCTGGAGTTTAAGATCAAGTGCCTGGATGAGTTCCGGGAAATCCTCATCGCCGAACTGGCGGAAATCGGCTTCGATTCATTCCTTGAAACCGAGGATGGAATCGATGCCTATGCTTCCGAGGCTGATTTTGACCGGGGAAGCTTTGACGAGGTCATTTCCACCTATCAGGAAGCTGCCCAAATCTCCCTGACCGAGGCTCTGATGCCCAAGGTCAACTGGAACGAAGCCTGGGAAAAGAACTACGATCCCATCGAAGTGGATGAGCTGGTGTATGTGAGGGCCTCCTTTCACCAGCCACAGCCCGGCTTCAGGCACGAGATCGTGATCAATCCCAAGATGTCTTTTGGCACGGGACACCATGCCACCACCTTTCAGATGCTGAGGCATCAGGGAGTGCTGGACCATGGGGGAAAGCGGGTGCTCGACGTGGGTTCTGGAACCGGAATCCTTGCCATCATGGCCCATTTGCTGGGTGCCCGGGAGGTGGAAGCCTTCGACATCGACGACTGGTGTGTGGACAACGGCAACGAAAACTTTGACCTCAACGGATTGCAGACCCGCATGGGACTGGGCACCATCCGCCAGGTCAATCCCCGGGGGACTTTTGACATCGTGCTTGCCAATATCAACAAAAACGTGCTCCTCGACGAGATGGAAATCTACGCGGGCCTGCTGCCTGCCAAAGGGCACTTGCTGCTGAGCGGATTCTACACCGAAGACATCGCAGACCTGCTGGAGGCGGCCAAGCCCCTGGACTTGGAGCTGGTGGAGAAATCCTCCAAGGACAACTGGGCCGCGCTCATCTTGCAGAAGAAATAGACAAATGCAGGGATCGCCGGAAATTCCCGGGTTGGATTCCGCCGATTATCCCGCACCTTTGCGAAGCCACATGGAAGAACTGATCATTTATTTGGTGCTTTTTGCCGCGGTGTCATGCCATTGCCTTTTTGCAGGGCTGATGTACCGGGTGGTACACCGGGATCCAAAGCTGACACCAAAGGAGAGAAATGACTGGAAATTAAAGGCTTTGGCTTTTCCCGGCTTCTTCTGGTGGAAGTACAAAAAAGAAAATCAGGAATAGATTCCGCCTGAAGAAACCTTTTGGCCCGAAAGTCCGCTTTTAGGAGATTACCCGAGCAATTCACAGGAGGATTCTTGTCCCCCATACCTCTGTAACACCAAAACATGGAATACGTTTGGAAGCAAAAACCCAAAGCCTCACAATCCGCCATCGAACGGCTCGGTAAGGAAATCAACGTGAACCCTACCCTGGCCAACATGCTGATCAACCGGGGAGTGGAGAGTTTCGACCAGGCCAAAGACTACTTCCGCCCGAGCCTCAGCCAGTTGCATGACCCCTTTCTGATGCAGGACATGACTGCGGCGGTCAACCGCATCGAAAAAGCCGTCCTGAATCAAGAGCGAATCCTGGTCTATGGGGACTATGACGTGGACGGTACGACGGCGGTAGCCCTGATGTACAGTTTTTTGAAAACGTTCTATCCGGAGGTTGATTTTTATATTCCCGACCGATACAAGGAAGGCTACGGCATCTCGGAGCGGGGGGTCAGACATGCGGCCGAAAACGGCTTTACCCTGATCATTGCCCTGGATTGCGGCATCAAGGCCATCGACAAAGTAGCCCTCGCATCCCAGCTTGGGGTGGATTTCATCATCTGCGACCACCATACTCCGGGGGATGAACTGCCTGCCGCGGTGGCGGTCTTGGATGCGAAAAGGGCCGACTGCCGCTATCCCTACAAGGAACTGAGCGGTTGCGGGGTTGGATTCAAGCTGATCCAGGCTTACGCCAAAACCCATGGAATCGAGGAGTCAAACCTCTATGCCTACCTGGATCTCCTGGCCGTGAGCATCGCTGCCGATATCGTCCCCATCTCGGGGGAAAACAGGATTCTGGCTTACTATGGCCTGGATCGGATCAACAATATCCCACGGCCGGGCCTGAAAGCCCTGATCCTGCAGGCCAAGGTCGAAAAGGAAATCCAGATCTCGGACATCGTCTTTAAGATCGGCCCCCGCATCAATGCCTCCGGGCGGCTGGAACATGCCAAAGCATCCGTGGAACTGCTGATCGCCCCCAATCTCGACGAGGCCATCGAGCGCGCCAAGCTCGTGGATGAGGTCAATTCCACCCGCCGCAACTTTGACGAGAATATCACCAAGGAAGCCTTTGAGATGCTCGCCGCCAGGGAAGAGGAGGCCGAGTGGAACTCGACCGTGCTCTTCAAAGAAGACTGGCACAAAGGCGTGATCGGAATCGTGGCGAGCCGGTGTATCGAAAAGTACTACCGTCCGACGATCATCCTCACCGAGTCCAACAGCAAAGCCACCGGAAGCGCCCGCTCGGTCGTGGACTTTGATATCTACGAGGCCATCGCCGAATGCGCCGAGCTCCTGGACCAGTTTGGGGGGCACAAATACGCCGCCGGCCTGACCCTCTCCGTGGAAAATGTCCCCGCTTTTCAGGTGAAATTCGAACAGGTGGTCCGCCGCCGGATCGAGGAAGTCCACCGCAAACCGGTGATCGAGGTGGACGATGCGCTCCTGTTGGACCAGATCAATTACAAATTCCACAGCATTCTGAAGCAGATGGCTCCCTTCGGGCCGGGCAACACGGAGCCGGTATTCCGGGTTTCCAACGTCTATGCCGACGAAGTGACGGTACTGAAAGACAAGCATTTGCGGTTTAAGATCGTGCAGGACGGACAGGTGACCACTCCGGTGTGTCTGGGCTTTGGCATGGCCGACCGGGCCAAGGATCCCGATCTGACCACCGTCAACATGCTGCGGGGCAAGATGCGCTTCGACATCGTCGCCGAGATGCGGGAGAATTTTTTCCGTGACAAAAGCAGCTTGCAACTCTACGTGAAAGACATCAAATTTGACTGATATGATGCTTCGTGCCGAACACCTCGTCAAGATCTACAAAGGCCGCCGGGTGGTCAACGACATCTCCGTGCAGGTGGAGCAGGGTGAAATCGTCGGGCTCTTGGGCCCAAACGGTGCCGGAAAGACCACCTCGTTTTACATGATCGTCGGTCTGATCCAGCCCAACGACGGAAGGATTTTTTTGGAAGATGACGAAATCACCGGACTTCCCATGTACAAGCGGGCCAAGCTCGGGATCGGGTATCTGGCCCAGGAAGCTTCCGTGTTCAGAAAACTTTCCGTGGAGGAAAATATCCTCGCCGTGCTCGAAATGACCAAGATGCCCAAGGCCCAGCAAAAGGAAAAGATGGAAAGCCTGCTGGAGGAATTCAGCCTGACCCACGTGCGGAAAAACTTGGGCATGGTCCTCTCGGGCGGGGAAAGACGCCGCACCGAGATCGCCCGTGCTTTGGCCGTGGATCCCAAATTCGTCCTGCTGGACGAGCCTTTTGCGGGAGTGGATCCGATTGCGGTGGAGGAGATCCAGACGATCGTGGCCAAGCTCAAAACCAAAAATATCGGCATCCTGATCACCGACCACAATGTCAACGAGACACTTTCCATCACCGACCGGGCTTACCTGATGTTTGAGGGCAGATTGCTCAAGGCGGGAACTGCCGAAGAGCTCGCTGCCGACGAACAGGTGCGGAAGGTCTATCTGGGAAGCCAGTTTGAGCTGAAACGCAAAGTTTTTACCTGATGGAGGTGATCAACAGTTTTTTGACCTGGATCTTCAAGAGCCGCTTGGGGCAGATCGAAAATTTCAAGGAAAACCCCATTCCCGTGCAGGAAGCGACTTTCCGTGAATTGATCGATGCGGGAAGGTGGACGGAGTTTGGCCGGAAATATGGGTTTGGGCAGATCAGATCGTACACTGATTTTGCGGCCAAGGTGCCGGTTTTCGACTACGAGACCTTCAAGCCCTACATCGAAAAAACCATGCAGGGCAGGCAAAACATCATCTGGAACACAGACATCGAGTGGTTTGCCAAATCCTCCGGCACCACCGGCAGCCGGAGCAAATACATCCCCGTGTCTGAAGAAAGCCTGGAAGAATGCCACTACAAAGGCGGCAAGGACATGGTGTCCCTCTATGTGTCGGCCTATCCTGACACCAAACTTTTTACCGGCAAAAGCCTGTCGGTTGGCGGCACGCTGGAGAAAAACCCGCTAAATCCGGAGGGCACTGCCAAAGCCGGGGATGTCTCGGCGGTCATCATGCAAAACCTGCCGATATGGGCCCAGTTTGCCAGAACCCCCGCCCTGGAAACAGCCCTGATGGGAGACTGGGAAGCCAAGATCGAAAAGATGGCCCGGGAAACCATGGATGAGAACATCACCAGCATTGCCGGGGTGCCGACTTGGACCATTGTGTTGCTGAGGAGGATACTCGAACTCAAAAAAGCCAAAAACATCCTGGAGGTCTGGCCCAATCTGGAGGTATTCTTTCATGGAGCGGTAGCCTTTGGGCCGTACCGCAGCCTCTTCAGGGAGCTGATTCCTTCGGAAAAAATGCACTACATGGAGACCTACAATGCCTCGGAGGGATTTTTTGGGATTCAGGACCAGCCGGGTTCCGACGAGCTTCTGCTCCTGCTCGATTATGGGATTTTCTATGAATTCATCGCCATGGAGGATTGGGAAAAAGAAAGCCCAAAAGTCATTTCCCTGCAGGATGTCGAAGTCGGCAAAAACTATGCGGTGGTCATCTCCACCAACGGGGGGCTTTGGCGGTACAAGATCGGCGACACGGTCAAATTCACCTCGACCCTGCCTTACCGCTTTCGGATTTCCGGCCGGACCAAGCATTTTATCAATGCGTTTGGAGAAGAAGTGATTGTGGAAAATGCCGAAGCAGCCGTGCAGTTTGCTGCAGAAAAGACCCATGCTACCATCGCCAATTTCACCGCCGCCCCGGTCTATTTCGGGGAAAACGGCTCCAACGGGGCGCATGAATGGATCATCGAATTCCAAAAAGCCCCGGAAGATCTCGGGGAATTTACGCACCTTTTGGACCAAAAGCTCCGGCAGGCCAACTCGGACTACGATGCCAAGCGATATAAGGACATCGCTCTGAAGATGCCGATTGTCCATCAGGCACCCCAGGGGCTTTTTGAATCCTGGCTCGGCAAAAAGGGCAAATTGGGCGGCCAGCACAAGGTGCCCCGGCTTTCCAATTCCCGGGAATACCTCGATGAGATTTTGGCGATGATGTAGTGTCAAAAAGTTGCCCACAGTCAAAATCAATTCGAGGAAATTCCCTCGGATGTTTTTTGATTTGGCCGTACTTTGACGGACTTCCATACTGAAATGCGCGATCCCAATGTCCAAGTTCCATCTAGCACTTATCTATTCCCTGCTTCTTGTCTGCCTGACCTTGGCAGCATTGGCTTATAGGAGGGTTCCGGTCGCTCCTGCCACCGGGGATTACAGGACCTCCGATGCCATAAACCTGCCTCCGCGGCTTTCGTTTCGCGATTCGATCCGCCTGTTTGATTTGCCCAAAGAACTGACCTTTGCGGGGGAAAAAGTGCCTTTGGAGGAGCCGGAGGTTTTCGAACGCCTGGAGCGGGAGATCTACGTCAACGCCTACTGGGAGTCCAACATGATCCTGCTGATGAAGCGCTCCGGAAAGTTTTTTCCGGCCGTTGACAGCATGTTTGCCAAGTCCGGAATCCCCACGGATTTCAAGTATTTGGCTGTGGCCGAGAGCGGGCTGATGAATGCCGTCTCTCCCGCCGGTGCCCGGGGATACTGGCAGTTTATGGACGATACGGCCAAAGAGTATGGGCTGGAAGTCTCCAAGGACGTGGACGAGCGCTACCATTTCGAAAAATCCACCTTGGCGGCAGCCAGATACCTCCAAAAGGCCCACGCGAAATTCGGGGATTGGACGGCTGTGGCAGCGAGCTACAACATGGGGCAGAGCGGATTTTCCCGGCGACAGGAAGAGCAGCTTCACCGCAACTACTACGACCTTTATCTCAACGAGGAGACCAGCCGGTATCTCTTCAGGATCTTGGCTTTCAAGGTGATTTTTGAAAACCCGGAAGAATTCGGATATCACCTCCGTGAGACTGATTTTTACAAAAACCCGCCGTTGCGATCCATCAAGGTCGATTCGGACATCAAAAACCTGGCACATTGGGCCAAGGCTCACGGCAGCAACTACAAGTATTTGAAGCTCTACAACCCCTGGCTGAGAGACAAAGACCTCAACACAAAAAGAGGCAAATCCTACGAGATCAAGCTGCCGGAATAGCGAAATTTCGAAAATTATAGTCCAGACTACCACCACATTCCAATCACCATGAAAAGAAGGAATTTTATCCAACTGTCAGCCTTGGGCGCGGGTACGTCACTTTTGGCAGGCACGCCGGCCTTTGCTTCCCCAAATCGGGTGGGTACAGGCCTGCTTTTGGGCGAGCCAAATCCAACCCTGGCGGAGATTGTCCCCATCTCCCTGGAGGAAAGGAAATCCCGCATCGCCAAAGCCCAGGGTTTGATGGAAAAAAACGGATTCTGCGCCATCGTCCTGGATTCCGGGACATCGATGAACTACTTCACCGGCATGACCTGGGGCCAAAGTGAGCGGCCGATGGTCGCCGTGATTCCCGCCAAGGGTGGGGTGAGCTATGTCTGCCCGAAGTTTGAGCAATCCCGGCTGGAGGAAAACATCAAAATCGGCCGGGAGGTGTATCCTTGGGAAGAGGACGAAAGCCCCTACGAGCAGATCAAAAAGGCCATCCTCGACTCGGGTGCGAGCTCCGGAAAAATCGGCATGGAAGAGCGGGTGCGGTTTTTTATCGCCGATGGCGTGCGAAAGGTTGCGGCCAATTTTGAAGTCGTGAGTGCCGATCCGGTGGTCATTCCCTGCCGGATCATCAAGTCCCCGGCGGAAATTGCCCTGATGCAGATCGCGACAGACTACACGATTGAAGCGATGAAATCGGGATTTGCGGCACTTCGGGAAGGGGAAAGCCCTTCCAATTTTTCGGCAGCGGTGGCTCAGGCGCACCAGAAGCTGGGAGCCAGGCATGCCTTTGCCCTGGCCAATTTTGCCGAAGCTTCGGCATTTCCCCACGGGACCTCCAAGCCGCAGATTTTGAAGGAGGGCGATGTCGTGCTGGTAGACTGTGGATGCCTGGTGCAGGGATACAATTCGGACATCAGCCGGACCGTCGTCTTTGGAGCGGAACCCACCGCCCGTCAATTGGAAATCTGGAACCTCGAAAAAGAAGCCCAGGCCGCCGGGTTCAGGGCCGCCCAGATTGGCGCACCCCTGGAGGCGGTGGATACGGCTGCGCGAAAGGTGATCACGGACGCAGGGTTTGGCCCGGACTACAGATTGCCCGGCCTGCCTCACCGTACCGGCCATGGCATTGGCATGGATGGCCACGAATGGGGCAATGCCGTGAGGGGAAACACCCGGATTTTGGAGCCGGGGATGTGCTTCAGCATCGAACCCAACATCTCGATTGTCGGAGAGTTCGGCGTGAGACACGAGGATTGTGTGTACATGACCGAGTCGGGCCCGGTTTGGTTTTCCGAGCCAAGTCCCTCGATCCGGCAGCCATTTGCCTAAAGATCCAAAGAAAACAACGAGCACGGAGGAGGCTGGGGGGTTAATCGTTAAAGGCGTTAAACGTGAATTGTACTTGATACTTATGTCTTGATCCTTACGTCTTGTCTCTTGCCAAAGGCAGCCTCGGTTTCCCTGACAATATCCGCGGGGAAATCGCTCTTCCCCCCAAAAAATCTTACCTTCGCTGTTTATTAATTCCCCCTTTCCGATGAGTCAATCCCCTGCTGCACAGGAAGAATTTATTGAAATTTTTGGAGCCCGAGAGCACAATCTCAAAAACCTGGACATCAGGATTCCCCGCAACAAACTGGTTGTCGTGACTGGCCTGAGTGGCAGCGGAAAAAGTTCCCTGGCTTTCGACACCATCTATGCCGAGGGCCAGCGTCGCTACATGGAGAGTTTTTCGGCCTATGCCCGCTCGTTTTTGGGGGGAATGGAGCGACCCGACGTCGACAAGATCAACGGGCTCTCCCCGGTGATCGCCATCGAGCAGAAGACCACTTCCAAAAATCCCCGCTCCACCGTGGGGACGGTGACCGAAATCTATGATTTCATGCGTCTGCTGTATGCCCGCGCGGGAGAGGCTTATTCCTACCTGACGGGAAACAGGATGATCCGCCAGACGGAGGACCAGATCATCGAGCAGTTGTTTTCCAGATTCTTGGACAAAAAACTCTACATCCTGGCACCGGTGGTCAGGGGCAGAAAAGGCCACTACCGGGAGCTTTTCGAGCAGATCCGCAAGATGGGATTTTCCAAGGTGCGGGTCGATGGCGTAGTGATGGAGATCGTCCCCAAGATGCAGGCGGACCGCTACAAGATCCACGACATCGAGATCGTGATCGACCGGATCGTGGCCGAGGAATCGGACCGGTTTCGGATCACCCAGTCGCTCAAATCAGGGTTGCAGCATGGAAAAGGCGTGATCATGATCCGGGAGGAAAACGGGGAGGTCCACCACTTTTCCAAGTACCTGATGGATCCGGAGACGGGGCTTTCCTACGACGAGCCGGCACCCAATCTGTTTTCGTTCAACTCCCCCTATGGCGCTTGCCCGACCTGCAACGGGCTGGGGGTAACCGAAGAAATCACACAGGAGAGCATCATTCCCGATCCGGGCCTGAGTATCACACGGGGGGGGATTGCCCCGCTGGGGGAATACCGGGACATCTGGATCTTCAAAAAGATCGAGGCCATCCTGAAGCACTACAAGTGCAGCATCAGCACCCCAATCAGGGATTTGCCGGAAGAGGTGGTGAAGGTTTTGCTGTATGGGGACAAAGTGGAGGTAGCCGTGGATTCGGTAAAATATCCCGGTACCCAATGGCATACGACCTTCGAGGGAATAGTCAACTTTCTCCAGAAATACCAGGAAGGGTCATCCGACAAAATCCAGGACTGGGTGAGTGAGTTCACCATCACGCAAACCTGCCCTGACTGCCAGGGCTATCGCCTGAAAAAGGAGGCGCTGCATTTCAAGATCGACGGAAAAAACATCGGTGAGTTGGCAGTTTTGGACATCCGAAGTTTGTCGGATTGGTTTGGGGGCCTGGAAGGGCGCATCACCGAGCGGCAGAACATCATCGGGGCGGAGGTCTTGAAGGAGATCCGCAAGCGGATCGGGTTTTTGCTGGACATCGGGCTCGACTATCTTTCCCTAAACCGCCCCCTGAGGACACTTTCGGGCGGGGAGGCCCAGCGAATCCGCCTGGCGACCCAGATCGGCACGCAGCTCGTGGGCGTGCTCTATATCCTGGACGAGCCGAGCATCGGCCTGCACCAGCGCGACAACGAGAAACTGATCAAAGCCCTGCAGAGCCTTCGGGATCTGGGCAATTCTGTCCTGGTCGTGGAGCACGACAAGGACATGATGATGGCCTCCGACTTTGTGCTCGACATGGGACCGGGCGCAGGGAGGCATGGTGGGCATGTGGTGGCTGCCGGCCACCCGAAAGACATCTTCAACAACGGCTCCGTGACCGCGAGATACCTCAGCGGCAAACTTGGCCTGCCGATTCCCAACGAGCGCAGAACCGGAAAAGGCAAAAGCCTGGTGCTGCGCGGAGCTACCGGAAACAACCTCAAGGAGGTGACGCTGGAACTTCCGCTGGGCACCCTGATCCTGATCACCGGAGTATCGGGCAGCGGCAAAAGCACCCTGATCCATGAGACGCTCTATCCGATTTTGAACCGGGAGTTTTACAATTCCAAAAAGGAGCCCATGCCCTTCAAAAGCATCGAAGGACTCCAGGAACTCGACAAAGTAATCGAGGTGGACCAGTCGCCGATCGGACGGACTCCCCGATCAAATCCCGCGACCTATACCGGGGTTTTCTCCGATATCCGGACGCTCTTTACCGAACTGCCCGAGGCAAAGATCCGGGGCTACAAGCCGGGGCGGTTTTCCTTCAACGTCAAAGGCGGAAGGTGCGAAGACTGCGAAGGGGCGGGGATGAAACTGATCGAGATGGACTTTCTCCCCGACGTCCATATCCCCTGCGAAACCTGCAAGGGGAAGCGGTACAACCGGGAGACTTTGGAAGTCCGGTTCAAGGGAAAATCCATTTCCGACGTCTTGGACATGACCGTGGAGCAGGCCGTGGAGTTTTTTGAATTTCAGCCCAAAATCCTCCGAAAGATCCGGACACTGAGCGAGGTCGGACTGGGATACATCACCTTGGGCCAGCACGCCACCACGCTGTCGGGCGGCGAGGCCCAGCGGGTGAAACTGGCGACGGAACTTTCCAAGAAAGACACCGGAAAGACCTTCTACATCCTGGATGAGCCCACCACGGGATTGCATTTTCAGGACATCGATCTCCTGATGGGGGTTTTGCAAAAGCTGGTGGACAAGGGAAATACCGTCCTGATCATCGAGCACAACCTCGACGTGATCAAACTGGCCGACCGGGTGATCGATCTGGGCCCGGAGGGAGGGGACAAGGGAGGCACCATCGTGGTGCAGGGGACACCCGAAGAGGTCGCCGCCCACCCCAAAAGCCACACCGGCAGGTTCCTGAAGAATGAGCTAAACTCCTGAATTTGACGCGAAAATCAAGTGTCTCGCCCTTCCATCAAAATAAAAGCGGGCAATCCTCGGCTGTGGCTAAATTTGGGCCGATGATGAACAGAGTCAGACTTTACTGGATTTTGCAGATTTTGGGCTGGGGTAGCTTTGCCTTTGTCAACATATTTTTTGCCTCGCTTTCGCGGGGAATTACCGCAGTGCAGCTCTGGGCCTTTGTGGTTCTTGCCGCGTTTTACCTGATCTCCACCCACGCCCTCCGCCATGTGGTCAAGGCCTACGGATGGTTTCGGCTGGGGATTTTGCGGCTGCTGGTCCAGGCCATCCTGGGCCTGCTGGCACTGGCCGTCGCCAATGTGCTGGCGCAAATCCTGATCAATCTTGCTTTTGGCACGCTGAAGCCGGAGGAGGATTTCAGGTCGCTGGTGATCGCAGTCAACCTGTTTGTGAGTTTTCTCTATTACGCCTTCTGGTTTTTGCTCTATTTCCTGTTTCACTTTCTGGACAATTACAACAGTAGCCTGAAGTATGAGGCGAAGATCAATGAGATCCGGCTCAACCATCTGAAAAGCCAACTGAATCCGCACTTTATCTTCAATGCACTCAATTCGGTCCGGGCGCTGGTGGACGAGGATCCGGACAAGGCCAAGTCTGCGATCACGCGGATTTCCAACATGCTGAGGTTTTCGCTGATGATGGACAAGAAGCAGGTCATTGATTTTTCGGATGAGCTGGCCACGGTCAAGGACTACCTGGCCCTGGAGTCGATCCGGTTTGAGGAGCGGCTGGAGGTGGTCTATCATATCGAAGACGAAGCGTTCAGCTACAAAATCCCGCCGATGATGCTGCAGACCATTGTCGAAAATGCCATCAAACACGGAATCTCCAATCTGGTCAAAGGCGGCCTGATAGAGATCAAGTGCCGCGAGGGACTCGAAAACGAGCTGTATATCCAGGTGAAAAACAGCGGATACCTCAATCCCAATGCCTCGAAATCCAAACGGGAGGAAGGCGGCCACGGCCTGGAAAATACCCGCCAGCGCCTCAGGCTGCTGTACGGCGACCAGGCGAGCTTCCGGATTTTCAACTCGGCAAACCAATTCGTGATCACCGAAATCAAAATTCCGAAACAAAGAGTTACTTTAGAATACCAAACCCAATAGCAATATGAGAGCCATTGTAATCGATGACGAAAGGCTTGCCCGCAAAGAACTGATCAACCTGCTCAACCAGCTTGAGACGGTCGAGGTGGTCGGGGAGGCAGTCAATGTGGATGATGCAAAAGAAAAAATCGAACAGCTTCAGCCGGATGTGATCTTCCTGGACATCCAAATGCCCGAAAAAACGGGCTTTGACCTCCTGGAGGAACTGGACCATGTCCCCCACGTCATCTTCACCACTGCCTACGACGAATACGCACTCAAGGCCTTCCAGGTAAACGCCCTGGACTACCTGCTCAAGCCCATCGAGCCCAAGAGGCTGGAGGATGCCATCAACAAACTGCTGGGCAAGATCGAGGAAGTGTCCAAAAAAGAAGAAGAATCCTCGGTCAACCAAAAGAAGCTGACCCTGGACGATCAGGTGTTTGTAAAGGACGGAGACCGCTGCTGGTTTGTGAGACTGGCCAATGTGCGCCTCTTCGAATCTGACGGCAACTACATCAAGGTCTATTTCGACAGTTTCAAGCCGATGATCCACAAGTCACTCAATGCCTTGGACGAGCGCCTGGACGAGAAGTCCTTTTTTCGCGCCAGCCGCAAACACATCATCAACCTGGGCTGGGTAGAGGCAATCGAGCCTTGGTTTAACGGGGGCTTGGTCGTGACGCTCAAAGGCGGGGACAGGATCGAGGTGAGCCGGAGACAGGCGGCCAGATTCAAGGAAATGATGAGTTTATAATCTTTTTCATAGGCAGGAAAAAGCATTTGATTTTCCGAAGAAAATTTTGACATTGGGAATCATATTGGCTTTAAATTATTGAAAAGGATTTTTCACCCACAAAAAACATTTCAATCGCCCCGCTTATGAAAGAAGAACGAATCCTGATCGTCGAAGACGACCTGAGCATTGCGGAGAATATCCAGGAAATACTCGAGCTCTTGGGTTATGTGAACATCGACATTGCCAACTCCGCCAATCAGTGCATCAAGGTCATCAAAAAGTACCGGCCGGATCTGATTTTCATGGACATCAAGCTGAAAGGCGACAAGGACGGGATAGAGCTGGGGGAGATCGTCAAGCAGATGGTGGATGCCCCGCTGGTCTTTGTCACGTCCTACAGTGACCCGACCATCATCGAGCGTGCCAAGCGCATTGCCCCTGCCGGATTTATCGTCAAGCCCTTCAACACCAACGACATCCATGCGATCGTCGAGATTGTCCTCTACAACAAGCGCACCAAGCCGACTCCCGAGGCGGCAGTCGTAAAAACCGGAAACGAGAGCCCTTTTCTGGTCACTGATGCAGTCTTTATCAAGGCCGACAACGCCTTTGAGCGGGTGCAGTACGAGGATATTTTCTTTGTGGAGGCGAATGGCAACATGGTGACCATCTTTACCAAAAACCGGGACTACAGCATCCGAAAGTCCATGAAGGAAATCGAAGACATTCTCCCCTCGCACCTGTTTCTCCGCGTCCAGAAGTCGTATATCCTCCACCTCGGCCAGATCGAGAGCTTCAATACCAAGGAGATTATGCTCAAGCAGGGAAGTGTGATCCAGGTGGGGCGGCAGTACTACAACAGCTTCCTGGCCAAACTGAACACCATCACGGAAAGTTGAGAGGATGCCGGACACGTCTTTGCGAGGCTTTTTCCAATGGTTAGATTGATTTGGGAGTTTCCTGCCCCGAAGCAATCCCATCATTTGAAGCAGTGGTTTGGTTTGGGAGACTGTGTCGTTCGTGCCTCGCTCGCAGTGGCGGCTCCGATTGAGACTGCTTCGTCACTCTCAGGGGTTCCTGCCAATGACGGGAGACAGATGACCATACGGTCGTACTTCGAAAGGCTTTCAAAAAAACAAAAAGGCGGGCAAAACCCGCCTCTTTAGATTAACCAAACAATCAACCAAATTAACCCTTACGAGTATTTTCTTCAGGAAGCCCCGGCAAGCTGGGGCGTTTCGATTTTGTGGATGTTCACCTGGGGTATTTCAGGACTTTTTTCAGTTTCGAATCCGATCTGTGGAGTTGGTTTAGTAGTTTCAAATCGGGCAGTTTGCTGTGCAAGACTGGTTTCCACCTTTGCTTTTACGACGATGGTGATTGCCATTGCAAATCCCAGTGCCGCACAGACGTTTTTTTGAGAAAAGATTGCAGTAGTCATGGCAGTAATAATGTTGGTTTGTTTTCGTAGGATGCTATATGCCAAAAGGCGACCAAAGTCGAAAAAGTGGCTTGTTTGCCTGAATTGGCACTATTTGGGATTTTGGCATGTACGGTTCCGTACACTTGTCTGTCAGCTGCGGACAAAAATTTCAAAAAGCGAAGGTTACACCTTAGTCAAAAGTTTAGGAAGGAATAACAAAAAAGCTTCCGGTGAAGGAAGCTTTAAGTGTATTGTTTTCAGTTGATTATACGCTACAGCAGCTCATTCGCCAGATTGGCCAGTTCGGAGCGCTCGCCTTTCTCCAGCTTGATATGGGCATAGAGCGGATGGTCTTTGACCCGGTCGATCAGGTAGGACAGGCCGTTGGACTGCGAATCCAGGTAGGGTGTATCGATCTGGAAGACGTCACCGGTGAAGATGATCTTGGTGTTTTCCCCGGCCCGGGAGATGATCGTCTTGATCTCAT
This sequence comes from uncultured Limnohabitans sp., assembly GCA_964530015.1. Classification (GTDB taxonomy): domain Bacteria; phylum Bacteroidota; class Bacteroidia; order Cytophagales; family Cyclobacteriaceae; genus Algoriphagus. The sequence continues at coordinate 20,325 of CAZGYC010000031.1, forward strand.
GGGGAGTGAGGTTCTGTGCCTCATCCACGATAAAGAAGATATTGGAAAGGGAGCGACCCCGGATATACGCCAGGGGCTGGATGACCAGTTTTTCCTGATTGACCAACTCGGTGATCTTCTGGTATTCCTTGTCGGTCTCCTTGTATTGGTTTTGGATAAACTTCAGGTTGTCCCAGAGGGGCTCCATGTAGGGATTGAGTTTGGACTTGATATCCCCGGGCAGGTAGCCGATGTCTTTGTTGGACAGCGGGACGATCGGCCTTGCCAGGAAGACCTGCTTGTAGTCCCTTCGCTGCTCCAATGCCCCGGCGAGGGCCAAAAGGGTCTTGCCGGTACCGGCTACCCCCTGGATCGAGACCAGCTTGATGTCGGGATTCATGATGGCATGCAGGGCAAAGGTCTGCTCGGCATTCTTGGGCTTGATGTTGTAGGCCAGGCGCTTATCCACCCGCTCAAGGACACTCTCCTCTGAATTGTAAAAGGCCAAAACGGAGTTTTTCTCGCTTTTGAGGATGTAATAGGCGTTTGATTTTCGCTTTCTGGTCCCCAAAACATGCTTCGCCTCGATATAGCCCTGTTCGTAGAGCTTGTTGATCGCTTCGGGATCCACGTCGTCCATCACATACTTTCCGGTATTTTCGAGTTCGGTGATGTTTTTGATTTTCCCGGTTTCGTAGTCTTCGGCCAGGACATTCAGGGATTTGGCCTTAAGCCGGAGATTGATGTCTTTGGACACCAAAATCACCCTTCTGGATTTTTCGGTTTCCATCAGGTGGACCGCCACATTGAGGATTTTGTTGTCGTTTTTGTCGTCTCCGAAGATGAGGACGGCATTTTTCTCATTTTCAGGATGATGCATCATCACCTTGAAAAAGCCCTTGGTCTTGCCGTTGAGCGGAGTCCACTGGTCGATTCTTTGGTCTTGGGATAGCTTATCCAGCAATCGGATAAACTCCCGCGCCTCAAAATTCTTGGTGTCGTTGCCCTTCTTGAACTGGTCAAGCTCCTCCAGCACGGTGATGGGGATCACCACATCGTGCTCGGCAAAGTTCATGATGGAGTTGTGTGCGTAGAGGATCACGGAGGTGTCCAGCACAAAAATTTTCCGATCTTTATCGGACTTGGCTCTAGGCATGCGCAGGAAATTCTAGTGGTACTGTGGTGAATTAATTTAGAAAAATATCCCCATCAAAAGCCAAGAACCGGCAAGAATTTATGGCGGGGAATTGTCAAATACGGGGATGGTGTTGAGAATCAAATTGATAAAAATTGGAAAATTTCCGATTCTGAACAGTTGGCCTTTTTTGGAATAGCCCAAACAGTCCCAAAATCATCAATCTTTCAATTCCCAACAATAAAGAACGCCGAATGCTGACGTGTGGAGCAGGACTAAATTTTTAAATTTTCCAATCCGCCACGGCGGACAAGTTCTTAAAATCTTTCAATCCAACAGCGCCCGGATATCCTCGTTGTCCAGGCTTTTCATAAAGCTCTCCTCATTGCCGATCAGCTCGTCTGCCAGTGCCAGTTTGCGGCCTTGGAGTGCCATGATTTTTTCCTCCACGGAGCCCCGGGTGATGAACTTGTAGATGATGACCTTGTTTTCCTGTCCGATCCGGTGGGCCCGGTCGATCGCCTGGGCTTCCACGGCGGGATTCCACCAGGGGTCCAGGAGAAATACATACTCGGCTTTGGTCAGGTTGAGCCCGACGCCTCCCGCTTTGAGCGAAATCAGGAAAACCTTGACCTTCTCGTCGGTCTGAAACTTTTCGACCTGTGCCTGGCGGTCTTTGGTCGCTCCATCCAGGTAGGCGTAGGGGATGTTTTGCCCGTCCAGGTACTGGCGGACAATGCTCAGGTGGCGCACAAACTGACTGAACACAAGTACTTTGTGGTCTTCGGAGATGGTCTCCTGCAGCATGTACGTGATGTCCTCCAGCTTACCGGAGTCATCGGTGTAGTCTTCCCTGACGAGTTTTGGATGGTTGGCGATCTGGCGCAACTGGGTCAGGCCACGGAGTAGCGTAAACTGCTGGGAGCCCCGGCCGGAACCGGCAAGCTCGCCGATGATCCGCTCCCGGTAATAGGTTTTTACTTCCTCATAGACTTTTTCCTGCTCGGGAGTCATGTCGGAATATTTCACGTTGGTAAGCTTCTCCGGCAGGTCTTTGGCCACCTGGGATTTCAGCCTTCGGAGGATAAAGGGCTTGATCATCGCATGCAGGCGGCTTGCCTTTTCCCGGTCGTTTTGCTTTTCGATCGGCAGGAGGTATTGGTTTTTGAACAGGTTCTGGTTGCCCAACAGGCCGGGGTTGACAAAGTTCATCTGGGACCAGAGGTCCATGGTGCCGTTTTCCACCGGCGTACCGGTCAGGATCAGGCGCCGTTTGCTTTTCAGTCGGTTGACTGCCATGGCAATGTTGGACGTCGGGTTTTTGATCGCCTGCGACTCATCGAGGATCACGTAGTTGAAATAGAAGTCTTTCAGGATGTCAATGTCGAGCCTGACGATCCCATAGGATGTCAGCACGATGTCGTAGCCCCGGAACTTCCAGGGATCTTTGAGTCGCTGGGAGCCGGAGTACACCAGGATTTTGAGCTCGGGGGCGAATTTTTTGGCCTCCAGTTCCCAATTGTAGATCAGGGAGGTGGGCATGACCAGCAGGGAGGTGAATCCGGGATTTTCCTGCATCTCATGGGCCAACAGTGCCAAGGTCTGGACGGTTTTGCCGAGTCCCATGTCGTCTGCCAGGCATCCGCCAAACTGGTACTCGTTCAGGAACCGCAGCCAGTTGTACCCGGCGTGCTGGTAGGGGCGGAGTGTTCCTTCGAAGCTTTCCGGCAATTCATAGTCCTCGATCGCGTCAAAATTCCTCAGGCGCTCCAGCTTGAGGCTGAGGTTGAGCTGGATGAGTTCGCCGTTTTGAAGCTCGCGGGCAAAAGCCAGGTGGTGCTTTCGCAGCACCAACTCCTCCGAAGAGCGCTCTTCGACGAAATTGAAAAGCTCTGAGTAATTGACAAACCAAGACGAGGGGATGACGGCGGTCTCTCCGTTTGGAAGCTCAAACTCACTCTTGCCCTGGATGATCAGCTTGCGGACTTTGGCAAAAGGCACCAGATAGACCCCGAATCTGATTTGGGCCTTGACGTCAAACCAGTCGATGTTTTCATTGACTTCGATCGCGATCTGTGCTTTTCCGATATGGAAGGTCTTGCCGCTCAGACTACCCCGCTGCTCGATTTTGATCTTGTTTTCCCTCAGGTAGTCTTCGTTGTTTCCGAGCCATTCGAAGGCTTTGGTCTTGGGCAGGGCAAACTTCCCATGCGAAAAAACCATCTGTTTTTTCTTCAGGATGGTTTCAAATTTCTTTTCCGTCTGCTCGGTCCGGACGGTTTTCCAAAACGTGAAATTCCCATCGTGCTCTTCAAACCGGCAGGAATTTCCGCTGCCTTCTTTGTCCTTTGACATGATGCCAAAGTCAAAATCCCCGTAGCGGAACCGAAGTTGGAAGACGATGATGTCTTCGTTTTGGCTTTCGATTTCTTCCCCAAAAAGATCCCCTCCCGACCCTCCGGGGAGTTCATTGAAGGTGAGCAGTGTCTCGGGGATCCCCTGCTCGGTGTTGATCTCAAAGCCCTTGGCCACGACATCAAACTGGGTGATCAGGGAGGTCACAAACTTCCGGTAGTATTCCGGTTCAAATCTGCGCTCGACCATGATCCGGCTCTTTGTCAAAAAAGGCTGGAGTTTTTTGCCGTCGATTTCCTTCTGGAAGTGATAGAGCTGTTGGCTGACGATCAACCAGGCGGGATCCTTGCAGATGAGGTACCCGCCCTTGTGCTGCCAGTCAAGCGGAGCACCTTTGAATCTGACTTTCGGGTAGTACTGGGTATTGAATTCGCCCTTTTCAAAATGAAACACAATGGTCGCCGGATCGGCATTGACGGTGATTTCCTTCCAGGTAGGGGTGCCGTCTGAGCCCATTTCAAACAGTCTCTTGCCCATCAGCAGCGGCAGGATCTTGGATCGCTTGATCTCCAGATTTCTGAACAACAGCTCCTGGATCGTCTTGTCCTGTGTCTTGGGGTCGAATATCTTCTGCAAAAATTCCTTAGGACGGAGATTGCCTTTCTTCATGTAGGGCTTGACCACCACTTCCGGCTGCATGGAATCCATCAGCTTGATCAGCTCATAGTCGGTCTTGTCCATCCCCGAATCAAACTCCGAGGCGTTGGCGGAGCTGATGTTTTGGTAGGCCAGGGAGAGTCTGCCTTTTTCATCCAGTTGAATCGCAAAAGACTCGAACAGCAGCCCCAAATACTCATGGCTGAAGATGGAGTATACTATCTGAAAAGGCTGATCAGAGTGAACTATCATAATAAGGAAGACTTAATATAAAGCATAAGATATTACATCCGGTTGCGATATATCCCAAGATTGGGGTTGGTATATAGGTATACAAATTGGAAGTTATTCAAAAATGAGCTTTTCTGGCGAAAAACACGCATGTTTTTTTGAAAAAAGCCATGAAAAAAGCCCGCAATGTTAAAAATTCGGGCCTTAAATTGGATTATTTTGGACTTTCTCAGGAGCGTGTTTCGGTTTTTTCGGGAGTGGTTTCCACTTTCTTCTCGGGGAAAAAGCGATTTTGGAAAACCAGGATAATGGCCACTCCGACAAAGATGGAGGCATCCGCCACATTGAAGATCGGCCAAAGCGCCGTATAGCTGCCTCCCCAGAGCGGAACCCATTCCGGCACATAGCCTTCCCAGATATCAAAGTAAAACATGTCCACGACCTGGCCGTGAAACCACGCCGTGGGGGCATTGTAGGGCGCATTGTCCAGCCAGATGCCGTAAAAAATGGAGTCCACCAGATTGCCGATCGCCCCGCCTAGGATCATGGCAATGCAAAGAAGATAGACCGGATGGTTTTTCTTTTCGATGATATGGACCAGATAGTATCCGATCCCCACCATCGCCACCAGCCGGAAGGAGGTCAGGATCATTTTTCCATATTCCGAGCCCAATTCCATTCCGAATGCCATGCCCGGATTGGTGGTATAGTGCAGTTTAAACCAGTCGCCGAAGACCGGTATCTGGCCTGGAGTGCCAAAGTCCATCTGAAAATGCACCAGCATTTTCACAGCCTGGTCGATGGCAATCACCAAAAAGGCAATCCCAAAATATTTTATGTAGTTGTTCATCTGTTACAGGCTTAGGCCTTTTCTACTTTTATGGCCAATTCAAAATCATCCATATCCAATACAGCGCCGTCAGAGACTGTGCCCAGGCTCAAAGCCAAAGCCTGTGTCTCAGACTGAATGTATGGACCGAAGGAGGAGACGGCAGCTTTTGCCAGTGCGTTGTCTTCGGACACAATGATGTTGATTTTATCCTGCACTTCCAATCCCATTTCTTTTCGGAGGTTCTGAATCCGGTTGACCAGATCGCGGGCTACACCCTCCTGCCTCAGTTCGTCGGTCAGCGTCACATCCAGGGCCACGGTCACTCCCTGATCCGAAGCTACCGACCAGCCGGGGATATCCTGGGAGGTGATCAGGACTTCTTCCAGGAGCAGTTCGATGGTCTCACCTTCTGCCTGCACCGGGATTTTTCCGTCGCGCTCGATCTGTGCGATCTCCTCCTGCTTCCAGGAATTGATCGCAGCGACGACAAAGCGCATCTTTGGCCCCAGTTTTTTACCCAAAACGGGCAGGTTGGGTTTCACGTTCTTCACCAGAATCCCGGATGCATCATCCAGAAATTCGATGGTTTTGATGTTGACTTCCGACTGGATCAGTGCTGCCACATGCTCGATCTGCGCTTTGGTCCCGGAGGAAAGCACCGGAATCAGGATGCGCTGCAAGGGCTGGCGGACTTTCAGTTTTTCTTTCTTTCGCAGCGAGTGGACCAAAGAGGAGATGTTCTGCGCCAGACCCATGCTTTCCTCCAGATCCGCGTTGATCAACGCCGCATCGGCGGAAACCCAGTCGGTCAGATGCACGGACTCTTTTCCGTTTTCGGCTGCTTCGTTCAGGTTTTTGTACATCCAGTCCGCATAGAACGGCGCAAAGGAAGACATGAGCTGGGTCAGCGAAAGCAAACATTCGTAGAGGGTCTCATAGGCTGCCTGCTTGTCGGGATTCATGTCTCCCCGCCAGAAGCGTTTCCTTGCAAGGCGCACGTACCAGTTGGAGAGCTGGTCCACCGTGAAGTTCATGATCGCACGGGTCGCCTTGGTGGCATCGTAGTTGTCCATGGCCTCTTCCACCTCGGCGATCAGCGACTGGAGCTTGGAGACGATCCACTGGTCGAGCTCGGCTCGTTGGCCTACCGGCACGGCCTTGGAAGGATCATAGACAAATGCATCCAGATTGGCGTAGAGGGCAAAGAAGTTATAGGTGTTTTGGAGCGTGCCAAAGAAGCGCCGCTGCGCTTCGGCCACGCCGTCCAGGTTGAATTTCAGGTTGTCCCAGGGGTTGGCATTGCTGAGCATGTACCAGCGCAAAGCGTCCGGCCCGTATTCTTTCAGGGTCTTGAAGGGATCCACCGCGTTGCCCAACCGCTTGGACATCTTGTTGCCGTTTTTGTCAAGCACCAGGCCGTTTGCGATCACGTTTTTGAACGCCACGCTGTCAAACAGCATCACCGCAATGGCGTGGAGCGTAAAGAACCAGCCGCGGGTCTGGTCCACGCCCTCGGCGATGTAGTCTGCCGGATAGTTGGCTTTGAAAATGTCCTCGTTTTCGAAGGGGAAATGCCATTGTGCATAAGGCATCGCTCCCGAGTCAAACCACACGTCGATCAGATCCGCCTCGCGAAACATCTTTTCGCCCTTGTCAGAGACCAAGACGATATCATCCACATAGGGTCTGTGCAGGTCCAATTCTTTGCCTTCGTACGGGGATTTTTCCATAAATCCGGCAGCAATGGATTTCTCGATCTCGGCATTCAGTTCGGCTATCGAGCCGATGCATTTTTCCTCCGTCCCGTCACTGGTTCTCCAGATCGGAAGGGGCGTACCCCAAAAACGGGACCTGCTGAGGTTCCAGTCCACCAGGTTTTCCAGCCAGTTGCCAAATCGGCCCGTACCGGTCGCCTCTGGCTTCCAGTTGATGGTCTTGTTCAGCTCCACCATCCGGTTCTTGTAGGCGGTGGTTTTGACAAACCAGCTTTCCAAAGGATAGTAAAGTACCGGCTTGTCGGTTCTCCAGCAATGCGGATAGGTGTGCTCGTATTTTTCGACCTTGAAGGCCTTGTTTTCATTTTTCAGGATGATGGAGATGATCACATCGGTGTTTTTGTAGTCCGCTGCGCTTTCATCGTCCTCGGTGTAGTTTTTCACATAGAAGTCATCCACGCCATACGTCTTGTGGGCGGTGATGTCGTGTTCCTGCATCTTGGCAGCCAGATATTCTCCGACTACCGGCAGGAATTTGCCCCGCTTGTCCACGACAGGAATGTCATTTCCCAGTTCGTCTTTGACAAAGACGCCGGGGACTTTGTTTTGCACCAAAGTTCTAAAGTCATCCGCACCAAAAGCCTTCGCCAGGTGGACGATTCCGGTACCGTCTTCGGTGGTGACATAATCTCCTGATACGACCGTAAAAGCAGGACTGGACAAGGCCAATGCTGCAATCGGGAACAACTGCTCGTATTCCCAGCCCAGCATGGTTTTGCCTTTGAACTCTTCGATGACTTCGTAAGGGATCAGTTTGTCTCCGGCTTTGTAGTCTTCGAGCTGGAGCTCGGCTGCTTTTGGATTGAGATACGCACCCATTCGGGCCTTGGCCAAGATCACGGTCACCGGCTCGTAGGTATAGGGGTTGAAAGTCTTCACTTTCACGTAATCCAGGTTTTCTCCGATCGCCAGGGCCGAATTGGATGGCAAAGTCCAGGGCGTGGTCGTCCAGGCCAGGATGTAGGTGTTTTCGGCACCTTTCAGCCTGAACTGCGCCGTGATGGAGGTGTCCTTGACGTCTTTGTACGTGCCTGGCTGGTTCAGTTCGTGGGAAGAAAGGCCTGTTCCGGCAGCCGGCGAATACGGCTGGATCGTGTAGCCTTTGTAGAGCAGGCCTTTGTCATAGAGCTGCTTGAGCAAGTGCCAAAGCGACTCGATGTAGTTGGGTTCAAAGGTGATATACGGATCATCCAGATCGACCCAATAGCCGATTTTCTCGGTCAGGTCATCCCATTCGCCCTTGAATCGCATGACGGTCTCCCGGCATTTGCGGTTGTATTCTTCGACGGTGATTTTCTTGCCGATATCTTCCTTGGTGATGCCGAGTTCCTTTTCCACCTGCAGTTCAACAGGCAATCCATGTGTATCCCAGCCGCCTTTTCGCTTGACCTGGAATCCTCTCAGGGTTTTGTAGCGGCAGAAAATATCCTTCATGGCTCGTCCCAACACATGGTGGATACCCGGTGTCCCATTCGCAGAGGGCGGTCCTTCAAAAAAGGTGAAGGTCTCTGCTCCTTCGCGGTTGGCAACGGACTTTTCGAAGATCTGGTTTTCTTTCCAATACTGAAGGACGGATTCCCCGATCTGCGGGTAATTCACCTGTTTAAATTCCTGATATGTTTTCACTGGGTTCTCTGGTGATGAAGAAATGGAGTTGTTGGGCGTGCCCCTGCCTGAAAAAGGCAGGGTCGGGCTATCCGCTATATCCCCTCCGCTGTGCTGCGGGGATGCCGCTTCTATCCCTCACGCGGGGCATCCCGCTCAAAACAAGCCACAAAGATAGAAGAATTGGGCTTTTGGGACAGGGTCAATTTTAAAATACGAGTCCGGACAACGGAATTGCCGGGAGAAACCTGTGGGGACATCCGTCCTATCCGATGGCTTTTTGGGGGCGGGGCCTGCTTTTGGATGGTCAGGGCTTTGGTGAATTTGCCTACCTTGTCGGTGATTTGCACCCACAGCCCCATTTGTGTCCATGTTTGACAGTCCCGAATATCCCGGTTCGCTTGACGAAGCCATCTTTGAATCCTGGCTGGAAAACGGCCGCTCCAACAAGATCGCCTACGCCTACCTGCTGATCGTGTGGGATGAAATTGAGTCCAGGTACTTTCCCGCCTATGCCGAAGCCCGGGGTGAGCTCTATGGCTATGAACGGTATGGGGATTCTCCCGCAAGGCAACTGCTGGTGGCCGCCTATGACTTGTATTCCGAGTCCAAAGTCCTGTAGGCCCAATTTCGCCACCGGGCCAAGGTGTGCATGGGCCTGATTCTCATTTGGTCTCATTTTTGCCCGGGAAATTCCGCATTTCCCTGGAACCATTTTCGCCAGAAATGTTATGTTTAACCTTTCTGTTTTTGGAATTTGGAATTCCATTTCCAAAAAGTTCAACCCCTTTCAGGGTTGCCACGTCCATCCCATAACGTTCACTTTTCCCCAGGTTGCACCGAGGGCTATTGAAAGGTTCGGTCCTCCCGAAATCACTCCGTTCATCGGGACTTATGTTTCGGGATCATAAAACAATTTCGCAAAACAATCCAAATTCCCGACCCCTGATAAGGGGTCAAACAGCTCAATAGCCGCGGGTGTCCGCGATAGCTATCGGGACCCGTGGAAGTAACGATAAACATCAGATTCCCGACCCCGAAGGGTGTCGAACCTTTTTAAAGAAATAATTACCTATCGAAATGAAAATCATCAATCCGAACGAAATAGGAACAAAGATTTCGACTTTGTTTCTGGAGGCTAAATCCAAAATCATCATCGTAAGCCCTTCTAAGCGTAGAACAAGCTTAACTAAGCGAATTTTGTAACTCCGCTTCCCCATCTCGGTGTAGACGACTGCTTTTCACCGTTGAGCTTCAATTTGACGCTAGGTGTAGTCCCGACGGCGGTACGGGAGCATCTACACCTTTCTGTTTTTCCGGAATTTGCAATTGCCTCCTTGCTCCGCACCTTAGATTTGGGTTGAATCAGTCAGGCCTGAAAGGCCGATTTCCAAACTCAAAAATCATGAACAAAATCGGTCCTTCAGACCTCTTGTCCTTTGCATGTGTCCTGCCTTTTCCCAGAACTCAACCGCTCCGGGCTGCTATAAATCAGGCTTTCAGCCTCGGTAGTTTCCCACAAGTCTGGGTTTATAATTCAAATGGCCCACAAATATTACAGGGCTTTAGCCCAATATTGGGTAATGGATTGGGCTAAAGCTTGGATTGCGTCCTTGTCCGGTTCTTTGCGACAGGGAATCAAAAAGCATGTTGTAAACCCTTCACGCTCAACTGGCCCTGTTTTTGACCAAAAAAATCCAGGGACGGGAGGAACCAAATCCACTGCTTTGGTTATTTTCATACCGCTCAATCATCACTTAGACCAAAAACTTTTATGACAGAACAACAAAAACTCGCCCTCGAAGAAGCCATCGCCGCTTTGAAGGGAAAACTGACCGGAGATATGTTAGCCGATATGGAAACCCGGGATGAAATCCATAACCTGGAAATGCAGCTCAAAGGCGTGAAGCCAATCGACTCGCACTTCGACTGTGTCGGCTGCGGAAGCTGAAATCCATCGTTTTGGCCCGGTATTTTATCATTTACAAGCCCTTTGGGGTTTTGACACAATTCACCGGAGAGGGGCCTACGTTGGCCTCTCTCGGTACTTTTCCCCGGGAGGTCTATCCCGTGGGTCGATTGGACAAGGACAGCGAGGGCCTGCTGCTCATCACGGATGACAAATGGCTGAACCATCACCTGCTCAATCCCCGATTTGGCCACCAGCGGACCTACTGGGCGCAGGTGGAGGGGATTCCCACTCCCGAAGCCTTGGCCAAACTCCGCACAGGGGTCACGATTAACGTGGACGGAAAGGATTATGCCACCAAACCGGCGTTGGCGAGAATCCTGGATCCGGCACCTGAATTACCCGAAAGAAATCCCCCGATCCGATACCGCGCTGCCATTCCCGATACCTGGATCGAATTGACCTTGATCGAGGGGAAAAACAGGCAGGTGCGGAAGATGACTGCGGCGGTGGGCTTTCCCACGCTTCGGCTCGTCCGGTTTTCCATGGAAAAGATCAATATCTCTGGCATGCAGCCGGGTGAAATCGTGGAGATGGACGAAAAAACAGTGTATCACCAATTGGGGCTGACGGGCTTTGCCAAAACCGGGACGGCACACGACAGGAGTCGAAAGCCCAAGCGTTCTTAAAAAATCCTAAAAAACGATCCGGATTTGGGCTTTGCCAACGGTAAGATTTAAGATTGTCCTTTGGTACAAATTCCCCTAATTTAGCGCCCGCCGTTTCAGGCATCTAATACTTGTAGTCCATGCATCAGGAAAAAATCGCCGAAGTAATTCAGGAAGTCAAAAAGGTAGTGGTCGGTCAGGACAAGATGGTCAATCGACTCTTGATCGGGTTGTTTACCAACGGACATATTCTTCTCGAAGGGGTACCGGGCTTGGCCAAAACGCTGACTGTAAATACCCTGGCCAAGGTACTTCACCTGGATTTCAACCGAATCCAGTTTACCCCGGATTTGCTTCCCTCAGACTTGATCGGCACGATGATCTACAACCAGCAGACGGCGAGCTTTGAAGTGAAAAAAGGCCCGATCTTTTCCAATGTGATCCTCGCGGATGAGGTAAACCGCTCTCCGGCCAAGGTCCAGTCGGCCTTGCTGGAAGCGATGCAGGAAAAGCAGGTGACCATCGGGGAGACCACCTTTGCACTGGATCGGCCCTTTTTGGTATTGGCTACCCAAAACCCGGTGGATCAGGAAGGCACCTATCCGCTGCCCGAAGCCCAGGTGGACAGATTCATGATGAAAGTCCACATCGACTATCCAAGCAAGTCGGACGAGATGGAGGTCATGCGCCGCATGTCCAACATGCAGTACACCTCCGAAGTCAGGCCGATACTTTCCAAGCAGGATATTTTTGACATCCGCAATGAGATCAATGCGGTGAAGATGGCGGAGCCCTTGGAGCACTACATCATTGAGTTGGTGTTTGCCACCAGGTTTCCCCAGCAATATGGCCTGAAGGACGAGGCCAAATACATCATGTTTGGCGTTTCGCCACGGGCAAGCATCAACCTGAACCTGGCCGCAAAGGCCGTTGCATTCATGGATGGCAGGGATTACGTGCTGCCGGAAGACATCAAGGAAATCGCCGAGGATGTGCTGAACCACCGGATTTTGCTGAACTACGAAGCCGAAGCAGACAATGTGAGCACCAGAACCCTGGTAAAGACACTTCTTGAAAAAGTCCCGATAAACAAGTCCGTAACATTGAAATAACACTAAATCAAGCATAGCAAGGCTTTCCGGCGGGAAAGCCTTTTTTTTTGTTTTTACTGTTAATCCAACATTAAATTCTGTCCGGTTTTTTAAAAAAAGGATAAACAGCAAAATTCTATTGCAGGGAAAATTGAAGACAGTTTTGCATCGTCCAAAAGGCAAAACCATATTTCTATCCATACCATGAAAAAATTCAATTACCTGTTGATGTTGTTCACTGCGGTCGTCTTCGGATTGACTGGCTGCAATGAAGACGAAACTCCGGACAACGGAGTGACTATTGAAGGCATTCCTGCCACCGCGACCATCGAAGCCGGGGGTACTTTTGGCCCGATCACTGCCACTGCCACCGCATTGGACGGCTTGGTCTCTTTGGTGATCACCAAAGACGGAGCCCCCTTGGCAACCGTTCCCCTGAGCGGCACGACGGCTTCCGCTCCTTTTGAATACACTGCCCTTCCGGCAGATGCCGGGAAAAATCTCGTTTTTGAATTCACCGTGACCGATACAGACGGGGACTTTGCCAAAGCCACGCACGTATTGACGGTAGGGGCTGTAGCCACCACCATCAGAATCACAGGCAACATCACCGCCAACACGACTTGGGAAACCGGCAAGACCTATATTTTGGGCGGCAGGATTGCGGTGACTTCAGGCAGTACCCTCACCATCCAGCCTGGCGTGGTCGTCAAAGGCGAAGTGGGATCCGGGGCAAATGCCTCCGCCCTGCTGATTGCCCGCGGAGCCAAAATCAACGCGGCCGGTACGGCCGCCCAGCCGATCATTTTTACCACTGTGGCTGACGAAATCACACCGGGCCAGATCGTTTCTCCAAATCTGGATCCCACCTTGGAAGGGCTCTGGGGTGGTCTGATGATCATGGGAAGTGCCAGAGGCTCTTTCGCCGGAGATGTTCAGGAAATCCAGATTGAAGGGATTCCCGCATCCGATGTCAACGGACTGTATGGAGGAACCAATGATGCGGACGACTCCGGAGTGCTTCAATACATCTCGATCCGCCACGGCGGTGCCAATATCGGCGAAGGAAACGAAATCAACGGCCTGACGCTGGGCGGAGTCGGTTCTGGTACGGTAATCGAAAACATCGAAGTAGTAGCCAACCAAGACGACGGGATCGAGTGGTTTGGCGGAACGGTTTCCGTGAAAAACGCGCTGATCTGGAATTCCGGTGACGATGCCGTGGACACCGACCAGTCCTGGGCCGGCACGCTCGACAATTTCATTGTGATTTGCGGAGTCAATACAGACCACGCTTTGGAAATCGATGGTCCGGAAGGATCCTACAATGCTGCCCACACGGTGAAAAACGGTTCGATCAAAGGCCATCCAAACTCTGAATTCGGTGATTTCAGAGCCGGTGCCAGAGGAACTTTCGAAAACCTCTACTTCTTCGATTTCCCTTCTCCCTCTGCCAACGGCAACGCAGGCAAAGGAGACTTGTCCCTGAGTGGTGACGATACCATCGCAAACTTTGCCGGAGGAATCCTGAATTTCTCCAAACTGGAGGCAACACTTGCCGAAGGGGTAACACTCCAACAAGCATTCAGGGACGGCACCGATGCACATGCCTCCACTGTTGCTCTCAAAGCCAATACCGTGGGTGCTGACAAAACCGTATTCGCAGGCTGGACTTGGGCTGCCGCTGCCAACGCACTGGATGATTTCAAATAACAATCAAAAATAACATCCGGAAAGAAAGGTCTTGCAAGGATCCTTTCTTTCCGGATTTCCCCATTGAATCCACTCATCGCTGTATGAAGATTAAATCTATCAATCCAATAAAGAAAGCAACTTTGGCAATTGTCCTCGTGGTGATTTTCCAGTTGCTTGCCGGGTTTGCCTTTGCGCAAAATGGAACCATCCGCGGAACCGTATTTGAAGAAGCCACCGGAGAGCCCTTGTTTGGGGTCTCCGTATTGGTAAAAGAACTTTCCACCGGCGCAGTCACTGATTTCGACGGAAAGTTTGAAATCCTGGTAGCTCCGGGAACCTATACCATTCAGGTTTCCTATATTTCCTACGCCACCTCTGAGCTCACTGCTGTCGAGGTCAAGGCTGGCCAAGTGAATATCCTGGGGGAAATTTCCCTCAAAGAAGATGCTTCAGAACTCGAAACCGTCACCGTACAGGCTTCTGCCATCCGGACTACCGAGTCAGCCTTGATGTCTGTCAAAAGAAGCGCTCCCAATCTCCTGGACGGGATCTCTGCCAGTACCTTCCGCCAGATTGGCGATGGAGATGCCGCCGCGGCAGTGAAGCGTGTCACGGGCGTTTCGATCGAAGGGGGCAAATACGTGTATGTCCGCGGTTTGGGGGACCGCTATACCAAGACGGTCCTAAACGGCATGGATGTCCCCGGTCTGGATCCCGACCGCAACACCATCCAGATGGATATTTTTCCCACCAATGTGATTGACAACATCATCGTCTCGAAATCCTTCACTTCCGACTTGCCTGCGGACTTTACAGGCGGAGTGGTGGATATTGAGACCAAGGATTTTCCGGAGGAAAAAACCATGCGTCTGGGAATCGCAGGCGGCCTGAACCCTTCCATGCACTTCAACGGCAACTACGTCACCTACCAGGGAGGAAAAACGGACTGGCTGGGCTTTGACGATGGCACACGCAGCATTCCGACCGGGGGGAGAACCGACATTCCGCAGTATGGACAGGTGGTCGGAAACCCCAACAGTCCTGCTGGCTTGGAGTACCAGGAAATCCTCGGTGGGTTCAACAAAACCCTGGGAGGTACCCGCCAGTCCAGCATGATGGATTTTGGACTGTCTTTTTCACTGGGAAACCAACTTGTCAGACCCAAAGCAACCTGGGGCTACAATGCCGCCGTGACCTACAAAAACGAAACGGAATACTACCAAAACGCCGAATTTAACCTGTATGCCAAACCCATCGGCCAAACAGAGACAGAACTTGAGCCCTTGGAAAAGCAACGGGGGGACTTTGGCGTAAACAGTGTTTTGCTGGGCGGAATGGCGGGAATTGCCCTTAAAACCCATGCGTCGAAATACAAAATCAACGTCCTGCACCTCCAAAACGGCGAATCCAAAGCGGGTATTTTTGATTTCCAAAACACCAACTTGGGTTCAAATTTCGACGCAACACAATACAACCTGGAGTATAGCCAGCGGGCACTGACCAGTGTCCTGCTTTCGGGAACCCACTATTTCAACGGAAGGGATTGGGAGGTAAAGTGGAAGATTGCCCCAACCCTCTCCTCTATCGAAGATCCGGATATCCGTTTTACCCGATTTAGACTGCCTACCAACAACATTTCCACCGAAGTGGGCCTTCCCGCCCGGATTTGGAGAACGCTCCGGGAAGAAAACCTGATGGGAAAGGGCGACATCACCAAGAGTCTTTCGGTCTGGGACCGGGATGCCAAACTCAAATTTGGAGGCAGCTATTCCTTCAAGAACAGACTTTTCAACATCCAAAGCTTCCAGTTTCCGACCGGGAGCACCCAGTTTAGCGGTGATCCAAACGAGATCCTGAATGAGGAGAACCTGTTTTCGGCAGACAACAGAAACGGCGTTCGCTACAATCCTGACTTTATCCCCAACAATCCCAACGAATATGAAGCCTCTGCGACCACGGTCGGCGGATATGCCTCTGTCGAGCTGAATCCGGCACAAAAACTGAAAGCAGTGGTTGGGTTGCGGGCTGAGCAGTTCAATCAGTTTTACACCGGCACCAACCAAAACGCATCCATTGTGTTTGACCAGGTCGAAATGATCGATGATCTCGACTTTTTCCCAACGGTAAATTTGATCTACAACCTGAAGGAAAACCAAAACCTGAGATTTTCCGCGACCAGAACGACCGCAAGGCCTTCTTTCAAAGAACTTTCCTATGCGGAAATCCTGGATCCGATCACGGGCAGAACCTTCATCGGCGGCCTGTATCCCGAAACAACCAACGGAGGCACCGAGGTCCTGTGGGATGGAAACCTGACCTCTTCCCGCATCAACAACTTCGACCTGAGATGGGAGATGTTCCAGCAAAGAGGCGAGATGTTTTCGGTGAGTGCCTTCTACAAGACATTTGACAGACCGATCGAAATGGTCCAGTTTCTTTCGGATCCCGGCTCATTCCAGCCCCGAAACGTGGGAAACGGAGCGGTGGCCGGATTGGAGTTTGAATTCAGAAAATCCCTGAAGTTTTTGACGCCATCCCTGGAAGACTTCGCCTGGAATACCAACGTCACCCTGGTCGATTCCCGCATCAACATGTCCGAGTCCGAACTCAGGTCCAGAACCAATTCCGCAAAAGAAGGGGAAGTGGTAAAAGACACCCGTCAGATGGCAGGCCAGGCTCCGTTTATTGTCAATACCGGGGTTTCCTACCACAGCTATCCTACCGGGTTTGAAGCAGGGTTGTTTTACAACGTTCAGGGATCCACCCTCAACTATGTGGGATTTGGCAACCGAACCGATACATTCACGGTACCCTTTCACTCTCTGAACTTCAATCTGAACAAGTCTTTTGGCGCGGATGAAAGAGTCCAGGCCGGATTGGGGATCGAAAATATCCTGAACCAAAGACGGGACGTAGTCTTCAGTGCCTATGGGGCCCAGGATCAGCTTTTCTCCAGCCTGTCACCCGGAACCAAGCTCAAATTCAACCTTTCGTTTTCTTTCTAAGCACACTTGCCACAACCAGCCAAGAAGCCGTCTCAATTTTGGGACGGCTTCTTTTTCGAAAGTCCCTGAGCAGTCCCGCCGATTTTTTATATCTGATTAAACACGTTCATGCCTGTTTTTGAGGTCCCAATTCAGGAATGTTTTTTTCGAGAGGCATTCCGAAATACCAAATACGCCCCGCTATCGGGACGGCATCCGACTTCATCCCGTCTTCGGTCTCCTGTCTCTCAAGCTCGGCCATCCGTCCTTTCGGCAGAGTTTTGGGATGAATTCCGGTATTCCAAGCGAAAAACCTTATTTTGGGAAAACTTTAATCCCATGAAGTACTGCTATTCACTTGTTCTTTTCTTCTTGTGTTTTCAACTGCAGGCACAGGAAAAAGCCGCTTCCGAACAGTTTTGGAACCAACTGGCTGCGCATTGCGGCCAAGCCTATGAGGGCCAGTTGGTCTCTCCTGCCTCGGATCCGAGATTTGCCGGAAAGCTCGTCATGCATGTCCGGTCCTGTGAAGACGGGAGGATCCGGATTCCCTTTTTTGTCGGGGAAGACCGATCACGCACCTGGGTTTTGACGAAAGATGGGTCGGGTTTGGTCCAACTGAAGCATGACCACCGCCACGAGGATGGCACGGAGGACAAGGTCACCCAATACGGCGGAAAGGCAAGTAATACCGGTTCGGCTTCTGTCCAGTTTTTCCCCGCCGACCAGTTTACGGCTGACTTGCTGCCCGCTGCGGTAGGCAATGTCTGGTGGATTACGGTTGATGAAAATTCCTTCACCTACAACCTCCGAAGGCTGGGTTCCGAGACGCTTTTTACCGTAAAATTCGATTTGACCCAACCCGTCCAGGCACCCGAGGCACCTTGGGGTTGGGAGGATTAGCCAATCCCCCGACCGGCTTGGATCCCTCATGGGGGAGAACAGGCGCTAGGTCAGGCGGCGGATGATTTCCATGGAATCCGGAAAAAGCGCGAGCAGATCCTCCGCCGTGAAAAGCTCAAAATCCCTGAAATCAAACCCTGGTGCGACCACGCAGGAGACCAGCGCATAGCTGTCGGGTTCGTCCACGGTACTTCCAAAGACGGTATTGGCTTTTACCAGATGTTGCGGCGAAGTACCGGAATGGTCCACAGGTCCCAGTTTCAGGATTTCATGACCCTGTTGTCCCAGCAAATGGACCGACAGGGGGCTTCCCTCATGCCAAAACCACAGCTCATCGCTTTGGATCCGGTGGAAACGGGAGACATCCTCTGAGCGGAGGAGAAAGAAGATGGAGGTGGCCAGGCTTCTTTCTCCGGTTGCTGCGGTCAGGCTGATCGGGGAGCGATAGGTCTCTGCGTAAAAACCGCCCTCGGGATGGGCCTTCAATCCCAGCTTTTCGACCAATTCCCGGATTCTTTTTTCGCCCATCGCTCAGGAGTAGGACTCGGTCAGGATAGTCACGATTCTTTCGGCAGTCTTGCCATCCCAAAGGGGAATGCCCCGGTATTGCTTCCATTCCCCCTTCATGATTTTGTCCAGGTAGGGCTTCAGCTTTTGGGGATCCGTGCCCACGAGTTCATTGGTACCGAGATGGATGGTTTCGGCCCGTTCGGTATTGTCTCTCAGCGTCACACAGGGCACGTTCATCACGGAGGTTTCTTCTGTCACGCCTCCCGAATCGGTGATCACGCCCTTGGCATTTTTGACCAGATAGTTGAACTCCAGGTAGCCCAAGGGTTCGCACATAAGCAGGTTGGGCGCTTCGATTCCGAGATTTTGGAGGTTTTTGGCGGTGCGGGGATGCACGGGGAAAAAGATCGGCAGCCCGCCGGTTCCTTCCAGGATCGCATCGATCATGGCTTTGAGGGAATGTTCCTGATCGACATTGGCCGGGCGGTGCATGGTCATCACAAAGTAATCTCCCGGGCTCAGATTTTCGAAGATTTTCCCTTCCGGCTTTCGGAAATTGGGGAGTTGTGCCATCAGCGTGTCGATCATCGTGTTGCCCACGAAGTGGATTTTTTCTTCAGCGACTCCGGCTTTTCGGAGATTGGCATTGGCGATTTCGGAGGTGGTGAAGAAATGGTCCGTGATGCTGTCGGTGACCATGCGGTTGATTTCCTCCGGCATGGACAGATCGCCCGACCGGATTCCCCCCTCCACGTGCGCCACGTCGATTTGCAGCTTTTTGGCGGTGATGGAGCAAGCCAAAGTGCTGGTGACGTCCCCGACCACAATGACCAGATCGGGGCGGTTTTCCAGCAGTTCCTTTTCAAACGCAATCATGATGGCGGCGGTCTGCTCGGCCTGTGTGCCCCCTCCTCCGCCCAGATTGGCGTCTGGCTCGGGAATGTTGAGTTGGTCAAAAAAATCCCCGGACATCTTTTTGTCATAATGCTGCCCGGTGTGGACCAGTCGGTAGTTGACATCCCGTCCGGCTTTTTGGCGGTTTTGAAAAGCGTGGAGGATGGGCGCTATTTTCATGAAATTGGGCCTGGCTCCGGCGACTATGGTAAAAGTAGGCATGGATAATTCGGATAGTTTTGGCAAAAATAGCCAATCCAAGCGGAGAGGCAGCCGCTTTCGTCAGATTCATGTGCAGCGTTTGGTTAGATTTTTGTTTCTTTGCCCACGTGTTTTTTGAGTAAATCTAAGTGGATGAAAAAGATTGGTTGGCGGAATTGCCTGCAGGGTTGGATACTTTTCGGAATGGGGTTTTTCATTACTTCCTGCCTGCCTTCGGTGGAAACTGAGCAAGTGGTGTATTCCAATGACTTTTCGGATTTGGACCTCGCCGGATTTGAGAATGCACGGCTTTTTGTTTTTCAGAATGACACCGTAGTCGGATACTATCACAACGAAGAGGTCGCGGTGACTCTCCGGGATATACCGACGCACAATTACCTCAAGGTGACGA
Source organism: uncultured Limnohabitans sp. (assembly GCA_964530015.1). GTDB lineage: Bacteria > Bacteroidota > Bacteroidia > Cytophagales > Cyclobacteriaceae > Algoriphagus. The sequence goes on from CAZGYC010000031.1 coordinate 40,161, forward strand.
TCGATATCCTGGTCCACGACACTTGGGACGGCAATCCGGCTGACGGCATCGGAGGCCCGGACTATTGGTATATGGGCTACGACGGCACGGAAATATTCCGAACGACCTTTTCCAATACCCCCTGCGTCTCAACCTACTGCCTGCACCAGTCCTATCCCAATGACTATTTCCGGCAAAACGTGCCCAAGTCAGGGGCGATCCAGACGAACATGCCCGGACGGTGTCTCTTTGCGGCACTGCCCAACTATACGACCCGATACAGCATTTCCAAGCTGATAGCCCACCGCAACCCAAGTGTGAGGGTTTACATGGGAGGAGAGCTCACGGCGACCAATTCGCCGGATCCGCTCTGTGACGAGTCCTGGTCGATTGCCAAGATTGAAGTGGTAGCCATTCAAACCAACTAGGAAATGCGAAAGACAATACAGGCTCTTGGAGCGGCTCTTGTTTGCTGTTTGGTGTTGGGACTCCAATCCGCCACTTTCTCGCAGACGATACCGGTGGGTACTCCGGTCTTGGATGAATACCTGAGAAGGCTCCAGCTCTTGGGCCAGGTAGATTCGGCCTCGTCCTGGATGGTCCGTCCGATCTATCCTGCGGTGGCTTTCGGCATCGAAAACGGATTTGACCTGGACAGCTCAGTGGTTGATCTGGACAATTCTTCCTATCATGGGAGAATTGGGACCAAAGGCAAGTTTCTGGTGATGCCCGGAGTCTATAAAATCCAGTTCAACGCTACTTATGCTTCCGCTGCCAACGAAGGGGCTTTTATCCCCAACCGGGGCTTCCAGCAGGTATTCAGTCCGGGGCTTTATGCGGAATATGGGAATTTCAGCCTGCAATTTCAGCCCGAAGTCCTTTTGGCGCAAAACAAGGACTACCTCGGATTTCCCATAGAGCACCAGTCTTCGATCCTGTTTTACTACGAGTACATGAACAGGATCGACCTGCCCGAACGGTTTGGGGACGGGGCTTACAACAGGGTTTATCCCGGCCAGTCAAGTCTCAGGTTTAATCTGAAAGAATACTCCCTGGGGATTTCCACCGAAAATCTCTGGTGGGGTCCCGGTCGGAGAAACTCGCTCCTTTTGGGAAACAACGCACCGGGTTTTCTCCATTTCACCCTGAATACCCGAAAGCCGGCAAAAACGCCCATCGGATCTTTCGAAGGCCAGGTGATTTCGGGTTTTTTGAAGTCCACGAAGTTTCTGCCGCCCTGGCCTGACTATACCTTCCAACAAAACCCCGTGTACATCCCCAAACCGGAAAACGGGAATCGGTATTTGGCTGGCCTGATCCTCACTTACCAGCCCAAGTGGGTGCCCGGATTGTTTTTGGGCTATGGATCGGTCAACCACCTGTACCGCACGGATGTCTCCAGTTTTGGGGATCTGCTCCCCGTCTTCAATGGGAGAAAAGGACCATCAAACGTCGTAGACCCGATCCGGGATAGGCGCCAGCAGTTTAGTTCCGGGTTTTTCAGATGGCTGAGTCCGGAAGGTCGATTTGAGTTTTATGGGGAATACGGTACCCGAGGAAACAGTCGTAAGTTTGAGGAATTTATTACCACTCCAGAGGCGGGAAGGGCGTTTACGCTTGGTTTTGCCCATCTCATTGATTTGAAAAAGCCGGGAAGATACCTGGAGCTCAGTTCGGAAATGACGTTTTCGGGGCAGACCATCCGGGAGGAAATCCGCCAGTTGCGCACCTGGTATATCCACGACCATGTGGTGCATGGCTACACCCACAAGGGGGAAGTGCTGGGCATCGGCAACGGGCCTGCTTCCAACCAGATTTTCGTGGGGCTTGCCTGGGTGGAGGGGCTCAAGAAGATCGGCCTTCAGTTTGAGCGAATCGAGTACAACAACGACTACTATTATTACCGCTACGAGGCTTCCAAAGACATGCGAAACAAGTATGTGGATCTGGTGTTCACCCTTGCACCGGAATGGAAATTCGGGGACTTTTTGCTCTCGGGGAAATTCCAATACGTAAGCACCCTGAATTACAAATGGTACCTCGAAAATGACCCAGATCAGTATGTGGTACCGGGCTATGATCGGAAAAACTTCGTGGGGCAGGTGGGCCTAACCTACATGTTCCGCTGATTCGAACAACAATCAACTCATGAAAGCAGAAAAAGACAAAGTCGTCGCCGTGGCCTACACACTTCGGGTAGATGACGGGGAAAGTGGCCAAGAGCTATACGAAAGCGTGGAAGAGACCACGCCGTTTTATTTCCTTTTCGGACATCAGAATGTACTTCCAAAGTTTGAAGAGGCCATTGCCGGAAAGGCGGCCGGGGAAAGTTTTTCGGTTTCCATCGATTTTGAACATGCCTACGGCGACTACGATGACTCCAAAAAGGCGATCATTCCCAAGGCCAACTTCAGGGAAGAAGGCAAAAAGAACAAAGACTTGCTCAAGGTCGGAAACGTGATTCCCATGCAAGACGACCAGGGAAACCAAATGCGGGGCGAAATCACCAAAGTGGACTACCTGGGTGTGCACATGGATTTCAATCCCCCGCTGGCTGGATACGATTTGTTTTTTGAAGGGAAAGTAATCTCGATCAGGGAAGCCCAGCCCGTCGAGATCGAGCATGGCCACGTACACGGGCCGGACGGACACCACCATCATTGACTTGTTTTCCCGTCGGTTTGCAAATGCCCTACTCACCCCGAATAGGGCATTTGACGTATGGTGGGTGCAGTAGGGGAAGGGTAATTTTGGATCATCAAGAATTCAAACATCCAAACTTTACCTTATGAAAAACGCAATTCAAATTTTGAGAAAAGCCGCCTGGATCGTCTTTTTAATTGCCGGGGTGGCGTGTTCCAATGACGATGGCCAAGACGTATCAGGTGGCGGGGAGGAGTTTTCGGCCAATGTCGCGGGAGTGGGCACAATAACCGCATCCAAGGATTTTGACACCGTTTCGGGAACGAAGATTTCGGCGGGAGGAACCAGTGTGCTGGTGCTTCAGGGGACGGACAACTCCGGAAAAGGGTTTGTGCTGAGAATCACAGCCTACAATGGTACAGGCACCTATGATCTTGGATTTACCAACATCGCCCATACGGCCACCTACATCGGGGGCATTTCATTGGGAGAGCAGTATTCCACTTCCTATCAGGGGACTTCCGGTAAGATCGTCGTTGCCGCCGATGACGACAAGCGCATCGAGGGGACTTTTGAGTTTGTGGGAAAGGTCAACAACACGTCCGGTTCTGTCACGGTGACCGACGGGGTGTTTAAAGTCAATCTCCAGTAAGCCGGATCCTGGGAAGGAAACTGTTGGGTGATAGCCTTATTTTTTGAATGGCGAATTTTCGGAGGAAAAGGGTGATGAATCCGAAAATGGAGCCGGGTTCCTGGGTGACCGGGAACCCGATTTCATTTTTTCGGTTCGTAGCCGTAGGTTTTGTAAGCCAGTCCAATGCTGAGCTCACGAAGGCCAAGAATCCGATCCGAAGGGTACAGCAAATACGCTTTGGATAACTGCCCCACCGCTTGGCCAAAGGCCTGCGCGTTGAAATGCACGATGGCATCGTTGTAATACTGCAGCCCGGCAAGTTGTTTCAGATTTACTTTTCTGAATATCGTGTTGTCGCTGTAGTCAATGTCAGGGCCTGCCAGCGGCTGATTCAGGGCTTTGGAGGCAAGTGCCGTCGGCTTGTAGGCATCCAGGTACTTTTCGACTTCCGAGGGGGCGGTGATCATGCCGCCCACGGGAAGCGTGCTCTCCAGCACCACTTTTTTTCCTTCCAAATCGACGACGACAAAGACGTGGTAATCGGTCTCAACCAGGTCAAAGGTGTATCCGTATCGCTCCAGCAGCAAGCCCAAAGCCGCCGATCCACTGACGCAGTCGTACCGCCCTTCGGAAAGCATCGCATTGAATGACGAATGCTGCTCGTACTTTTTGAAGAGTTTTTGATGGGTTTTTTGGAAGATCTGCCGGAGCAAATTGAGCGCTTCTTTTGTTTTGGAAGCCTTGGCATCGAGCTCTTCGACCAAATCGGTCCAGGCATTTTCGGAAATGCCGTGCGCTGCATGCACCGCCCGAAAAAGCTGAAAAGGGTCTTCGTTTCCGGTTTTCCAGATATTTTTTTCCGTTTCAGAATCGAACCTCAGCTTTTCAAGCGCAAATGCATCATGCTGGGCCTTGGCCACCTGGACCAGTCCTGTCAGAATGATGAGCGTGAAGATTGCCTTTTTCATCCGGGATGAAGCTAATGTTAACCGAATGTTTCAAAGTTAACAATTTGGTAACATTGGCAAAAAGCGGATGAAAAACTTAACATTGGGCGGGTTGGCAGTATTCGGCTCAGTAAACAGTAAGTGGTGAAACAAACTGCGACTGCCTACTGATCACTGCCTACTCGTGGTGATAGGGCTCGTTGCGGAGAATGGTCATCGCCCGGTAGAGTTGCTCGACAAAAAACGGGCGGATCATCTGATGCGAAAAAGTCATCTTGGAGACAGAAAGCTTTCCGTTTGCCCGGCTGTAGACACTTTCCGAAAATCCATAGGGGCCGCCGATGACGAAAACCAACTGCTTCAAGCCGGTGTTCATCTTTTTCTGGAGGTATTCGGAGAATTCCACCGAGCTGAAGCTCTTGCCCCGCTCGTCCAGCAAGACCAAGTCATCGGACGCAATGGTGTTTTTCAGGATCAGCTCTCCCTCTTTTTCTTTCTGAAGCACTTCGGACAGGGACTTGGTGTTTTTCAGATCCGGAATGACCTCCAGCTCAAACTTGATGTAGAAATTCAGCCGCTTGGCGTATTCTTCAACCAGGGATATGATGGCCTGGTGGTCCGTCTTGCCGATGGCGATCAGTTTGATTTGCATAGGCCAAATATCCAAAATTAGCGGATGGGACAAAAACCATACATGAATTGGAATTTACAAACGGGGATGAAAGTGCAGGAAGGCAGGATGTCCGGTGCGGGGTGTCCAGTGTCGGTTGCCTGGATGTTTGGACACGTCTTTGCGAGTCTTAAATATTTCGGAAACATACAAAAAGGAGATGACGGGGTTAACTT